>CAYUQV010000189.1:0-1544 GCA_964446885.1 uncultured Methylocucumis sp. | reverse complement strand
GACCGAATGCCGAACCACTAACAAACCCGTTTACACAAAATTCAGGATACCCTCGTTGTTGTGAACCGTTCGTATTTGAAAAAATGAAAAGCAGGTATGAAGTGTTAGACTCCGCATAATGCGCCCTATGCAAAAAAGCCCCGTGCGTGGCCATTCTCGCACGGGGCTTTTCTACATAAGGCTGTGTCTATTATGCGAAGTCTTAGTAAGTTATTGACATGTGAGCTATCCACCAAAGGATAAAGGCTTTATCATATAAAAACACGCCTTATAAACCGATATTGCCTGCATTTGTCCACACAACACGACCCACAACCTCACAAGTCTGTCAGTAGCATTTTGCTGAATGTGCTGTTAATTTTTTTGCTTTCGTCCATCGCATTGTCCGCGTTATTCCGTTGGTTGCCGCCGCCCAGTTCGGTGTTTATGGTTTATCGCCATGCTGAGGATTTGTTGGCTCAGGGTTCATTTAAACGCATGGATTACCGTTGGGTCAGTAAAGATGACATTGCCCAAGCCGCATTTTTGGCGGCAATCGCCGCTGAAGACCAGCAATTTTTCAACCACAACGGCTTTGATATGGCTTCCATCAAATCGTCGGTTATGGTTTACAGCCACGGCGGAAAATTACGGGGCGCGAGTACCATTTCCCAGCAAACCGCAAAAAACTTGTTCCTGACCCCGTCAAAAAACTGGGTGCGCAAAGGTTTGGAAGTATGGTTCACGTTATTGCTGGAGATGCTTTGGGATAAGCGCCGGATTTTGGAGGTTTATTTGAATATCGCCGAATTTGGCGACCATATCTTTGGCATTGAAGCCGCCAGCCAACATTATTTTGGCATTCCCGCCAAAAAACTCAGCCGTCCCCAAGCCGCCTTGCTCGCGGCGACTTTGCCTAATCCAATCAAATTAAAAGCCGCGCAACCTTCCCATTATTTGCTCAGCCGCCAGCAATGGATATTAAGGCAAATGCAAAATTTGGGTGATTTGCCTTCATAATTAGCTAGTTACCTGCGCCCTGCCCTGCCCTTTATTCCGCAATAGATTTGATGGAATTATTGGCGGAATCTCCCCATTGCCGCAAGATTTACCTAATCCGCAGTTGATTATCTGGTTTAATAAACCCACCTGACCGTCGCCGAATGCCGGCGGTTTTTCCATCAACCGCTTTTGAAACATCATGACCCTAAACGAAATCCTCAAAGATTCGGCCTACAAACTAGCCAAATTTAGCCCCGGACAAATTCAACACTTAGAAAACAGCATCATTGTCATAGACGCACGCGGCAAACCCACGCCATACGTCAACTGCTTAGTCCGTAACAAAGAAATCAAACTCACGCCCGAAGAAGCCATGCGCCAGTTGTATTTGCTGGTGTTAATGCAAAACTTCGGCTATCCCGTGGGGCACATTGCCGTTGAATACGGCGTGACTTTCGGACAGGTGTAGTACATGATTGATGAAAGAAAATTCTAAGTACAGGACAAAATGCCAGGGCAATCGCGCTATTAAGCGCCTTTGCCGAAGATCAGCTCCGCCCGGT
>CAYUQV010000188.1:0-1575 GCA_964446885.1 uncultured Methylocucumis sp. | reverse complement strand
CTACCGGGCGGAGCTGATCTTCGGCAAAGGCGCTTAATAGCGCGATTGCCCTGAGGTGTATATCAACATCAACCTTCAGATCATCAAACAGGATTGGGACACGCTGATGACGACTACGGGAATTGGGTACAAACCAGAGTTTGCCCAAATTATCAAGGAGCTCGAAATGATCATCGACGAATCCGTCCAAAACTTCATGATACACATAGACCATCAATTGGATAGGCTGAAAAAACTTCAAGCCTACCCCATGCTCTACAACCGTGCCCAAAAATCAGCAGAGACGCAGATCGACATTTTTATGGACACCATTAAGGAGTTGTTCTCTGATCATCGCAACAACCTAAGGTCAAAACCGTTCGATGAACGTTAGTTTCCTGTCTGTCCATGATCTTTGCGGTTTGGCCGTCACTCCAAAATCAGCAAAGCCAAACCACACAAAAGCTATTGTCATACTGTGTTAAAACTGGCGACACAATAGGCTTTAATTTTTTCATCGGAGAACAGTTCATGACGACCCACCACAACAATGTAAAACATTGAGTGCTTCACAACGATTGTTTGTGCGTTATGGCGGCACGCCGTCGACATTGATTTATGGGGGCCCTATGCAAAGGACATTATCAGTGAAGGGGCAGAAAAGGCAAAGCGGCACTGGTGTCCTTGGGCGCTTTTATCTTTATCTCCATTGTGTTTGGCGTTAGGTGTGCCAAAAGAAAATGTTTTTTAGGCCAAAAACCCACAACTGCTTGCCGTGCTTTTGCCGAATCATGTCACCGTTCCCCGCAATTTAATGGGGATACGCGGCGGCAATCAACATAAGACTTTGAAAAGGAGCATGACAATGAATGACTTAACGCAATACACCGAAAATGACCTGACGGCGGTGGCTGACCGCATCAGAAAGAACGCGCTCAACAATAACGATGAGTTGGCCAAGCTCTTGGCGGCACAGCCGGGGATGGTGACACGGTTTTTACCCAACCAATTCCAACGCCAACAATTGCAAATTTCGCTTGACCAGGCCCGGCAATTGGCGAATGACCACAGCAAAATGATGGAACTGTATTTCAAGATACGTTTGGAACTGCTGAAAAATGATGGTGACGCGCTGATCATCGCTACAGGAAACCGGCGCAAAACCGAGCTGACCAAAATTGTCGCGGTGAATATCGAGCAAATCGAGATGACCATCAAGCAAAGCCGGGAAACGTTCATGCAAAAAATGGCGCCACATTTGGATGAACTGGAAAAGTACCAGGCCTACCCCATGCTCTACAACCGTGCCAAAAAATCTGCGGAGACGCAAATTGACAACTTTATGAACACGATTGACCAGTTGCTGTTTGACTTTAAAAACAGCCTGCGCTCAAGAATGGCGGACCATCACTAAGTTTGCGAAGCCATAACCGTTGCCAGTTTTGCCGCCACCCACGGCGGCAAAATACTTCCCACAAAAGCCGTTTTTATCCTGTGTGACAATTGCTAACACGATGGGCCCTAATTTTTACCGGCGTCCAACAACAATGGGATGGACACCTCCCACCTATCGGCATTGAGGTGCCAGGCTGATAA
>CAYUQV010000187.1:0-1801 GCA_964446885.1 uncultured Methylocucumis sp. | reverse complement strand
TTAGCGAAAAGCCAATATCATCGCTGATTTTGGGAGTTGTGGGTAATCGTGTGGGCTTTGGTGTAAGCGGCCAAGCCCGTGGTGGCGGTGATGCTTCGGATCAGTTCATCTAAATTTTGCCCAGGCTGGGCTTTGACCAAAACAAAACTCAGCAATTTGCGCTCGCGGGGCGCGAAGGTTTTGGCACGCGAATACGTCGTGTAAACCACGGGTTGGGATTGGAACGTGCGCGTCACCTTGGCGATGCCCACGACTATCGCCCGGTGGTCAGTCAATTCCATACTGTCACCGATTTGCAGGGGAACGGATTTGCCATCGGGGCCGATTTTGCCTAGTTTGCTGGTGGCGCCATCTATATCGACAATCACCGAATCGCTGCGGCGTAAATCCGCCAACTTGCCTTGCAACATTTCCGCCGGGCCGCCAATCAGCGTGGTGTCATCCAAACCAATCACGTTGCAGGTCTGGAACGTGCCATCCGTGAGCCGTGCTTTCAACATGCCCTTGTACAGCGGCATCGCCCATTGCACGCCAGAAATGCCGCGTACTCGGTACAACTCGGTTTCTTGCATGGGTTTGACATCATCAATGTATTGCACTTTCGGATCCATGACCCAAATGTCCGGCAAACCGACATCGGAAATGAAACTATAAGACCGTGCCATCAAGCCCACAAAAATGGCGGGCTGTTGGGTCATAATCAACGATGCGAAGGTCAATCCCATGACGATCCCTAAATATTTCCCTTTATCTCCCATCAACATTTTTATGGCGATATGGTTCATCAGGCGGTTCCGGTGGGTATGTAATGGCGTAGGGCGGCTAAAGAAAAGGCCGTAATGTGGTCGGCGCTGGCTTGGATGGCTTCCGGGCTTGCCACCGACTCCGGGAACAAGCGGTCAATAATCGAGCGCGAATGCTTGAACATCAAACATTGCCCCATAATGCTCATGGCGCAGCGTTGCAAAGTCAAAGCATCGGTTTGTGCGCCTAACAGCCGCCGCAAAATCCCTTCCAATAATTGGCATTGCGGGGCGATCGCCGTGGTGATGATGCCATCTAAGGCATTGGTCGGGTCGGCAATTTCACGGGCGATAAGTTTGCCATGCAAGCCAAAATGGCTGTTGTCGGTGAGTTTTTGCAAAAAATTGCTGATGAACAAACCCAACTGCTGTTCCGGCGGCAAACTGCCGTCTTGCGCGGCAGGGTAGGGATAGCGTTTGTTGACTTCGCTGAAGGCGAAAGCCAAGGCTTGCTCGTAGAGGGTTTCTTTACTGCGAAAATAATAATTCACCGAAGCCACGTTGACGTTGGCGCGTTTGCAAATCTCCCGCACCGTTGCGTCACGGAAGCCCAATTCGGCAAACACCTCCACGGCGGCTTGCAAAAGGCGGTCTATCGTCTGTTCTTGGGCGTTTGCATTCATTTAAACAGTAGTATTAAACAGTTGTTTTAAGTGATTGTATAAGCTTTAAGTCATTGTGCAAAA
Organism: uncultured Methylocucumis sp.; assembly: GCA_964446885.1. Taxonomy (GTDB): domain Bacteria; phylum Pseudomonadota; class Gammaproteobacteria; order Methylococcales; family Methylomonadaceae; genus Methylovulum. Next base: position 312 of record CAYUQV010000187.1, on the reverse strand, counting down.
GTTTTTGGCTCTTTATGGGTTTTAAGGGCTTTTAAAAACGCTGTCATTCCGGCATGGATTGCCGGAATCCAGATGCCAAGGATGGCATTTTTACAATTTTATCTGATTAGAAACAACCAGATTGTTTACTTTTATAGTGCTAGTTGTTATTAATTTTATCGAATTGTTAACATCCACATCCATGTGAACTGGATTCCGGCAGTCCATGCCGGAATGACGTGAAATTTGTAGTCACTCATTAACCGAAGGCCCTAAAACCACACGATTACCCAGATATTATATCAAGTGACATAAAGCGCTTTGCCGACTTCA
>CAYUQV010000186.1:0-1831 GCA_964446885.1 uncultured Methylocucumis sp. | reverse complement strand
GAAAACACAAGCCCTATCGCTTCTGGGGACTACTCGACTCCTGTCTCGCAGCGGTGGATTTCTATCCAAGCAACAACCAGTTTGTGCTTTTTCGGGGGCAGTTCACCCGCTAACAGGATGCCATCTTGAATGGCATAAACAGCGACTTGCCCTTGATATTCTGCATGAATATGCGGCACATTATGCTTATCCGTATCATAAAAAAACATGCGGATAAGGATTCCATAGAACATTGATATAGTTGGCATTTTTTAACCTTTTAGGATGATGCTGGTTAATATCCTACCACCACCGTTGTAGAATGGTGAAATTTGCATGAGGCCAAACCGCATCCTTTAGGCGAATTGCCTGAGCCGCATTTTGGGCAAGTGTGCGCGCTGTTAAACCAAATTATCCAACTGGCTTGAAAAGCAACCCTAAAAATGACCTACACCACCGAAGCCCAATTTGAAGCCGCCTTAATCGCAGAACTGGCTAACAAAGGCTGGGAAAAGACGGTTTTAAAAAATCCGACCGAAGCCGATTTACTGAACAACTGGGCGCAGATTTTATTTGACAATAATCGCGCCCAAGACCGCCTCAACGATACGCCGCTCACCGATGGCGAGATGCAACAGATCGTGGAGCAAATCGCCGAGCTACGCACACCACTGAAACTGAATGGCTTTATCAACGGCAAAACCGTGGCGATTACCCGCGATAATCCTGCCGATACTTTGCACTTGGGTAAAGAAATTAGTTTAAAAATTTACGACCGCCGCGAAATTGCCGCCGGGCAAAGCCGTTACCAAATCGTGCAACAGCCACGTTTTAAAAGCCAATCGAAAATACTTAATGACCGCCGTGGCGATTTGTTGCTGTTAATCAACGGCATGCCTGTGATTCATATCGAGCTGAAAAAAAGCGGTGTGGCGGTCAGTCAGGCGTATCACCAAATTGAGAAATACGCGCAGGAAGGGTTGTTTACAGGTCTGTTTGCCTTGGTGCAGGTGTTTGTGGCGATGGAACCGCAGGAAACAAAGTATTTTGCCAACCCAGGGCCAGATGGCAAATTTAACCAAGACTTTTATTTTCATTGGGCGGATTTCAATAACGAGCCAATTAATCACTGGAAAGCGATTGCTTCTAGTTTGCTGTCTATTCCTATGGCGCATCAGCTGATTGGCTTTTACACCGTGGCGGACGATACCGACGGCGTACTGAAAGTGATGCGTAGCTATCAATATTTTGCCGCCAATGCCATTTCGACCAAAGTCGCCAAAACCGATTGGCAAAATCCCAATCCATTAGGCGGCTTTATTTGGCACACCACGGGTTCTGGCAAAACCATGACCAGTTTTAAATCCGCGCAGCTCATCGCCAACTCTAAAGATGCCGACAAGGTGATTTTTTTGATGGATAGGATTGAGCTGGGTACGCAATCCTTGCTTCAATACCAAGGTTTTGCGGATGCGGATGAAGCGGTGCAAGCCACGGAGAACACAGGTGTTTTAGTCACTAAGCTGAAAAGCGATGACCCTGCCAATACCTTGATTGTCACCTCCATCCAAAAGATGAGTAATATCAACAATGAAGACGAAGGCTTGAGCGCACATGATGTGCAAACCATCAATGCTAAACGGCTGGTGTTTATTGTTGATGAGGCGCACCGCTCTACTTTTGGCGATATGCTGATTACCATTAAACAAACCTTTACCAAGGCTTTGTTTTTTGGGTTTACGGGTACGCCGATTCACGATGAAAACCAACGGCAAATGAACACCACGGCAACGGTGTTTGCAGGGCAATCGCGCTATTTCTCCAGCTTGACGTAACAGGGGTAATAAAATAG
>CAYUQV010000185.1:0-1892 GCA_964446885.1 uncultured Methylocucumis sp. | reverse complement strand
TCATCAATCGAACCTTTCAGGTGAAAGAACGTGCCGCTGACTTCACAAGCCTGTTGTGGGCGGATCAGACGGTAAATCGCCTGTTGTTCCGCCCTCACCTTGTAACTGCGGTTGTAAAAAATAAATGAGTTCAGTTGCGGCAAGTTCAGGCCGTCTTGTGTCACGCCCAGGCTGGCCAACATCACTTGGTCGTTTCCTTCGCGGATTCTGGCATTCAATTGGTCAGTCCGCTTGTTGATAGTTTCTTCCCCGGTGAATACCAGGTTGGTGATTCCCGCCTTGTCCAGTTCGGACGATAAACGGTGCAACACGGTTGGATTGGCCGCAAAGACGATAGGCCGTAAACCTTGCCCGACCTCCTTCTTCACCAAATCCAATACCGCAATCTCTTTGGTGGTCAGCCCGTGAAATCCACGCCCGTAGCCATGAACGGCACTGGGTACGTTCGCGGCTTTGAAGCACGCGGCCATCCTGGCCAGTATGATGGTCAAGTTCAACGCCTTGCCATTCAGTTTTTGTTCGTTGGCATAGCGGCGGTACCACTGGGCAAATTCCTCGGCGGTTTGCACATACAGGGCCAAATGGTCAAATTCCCAATCCACCTGTACAGGTTCCCGTAATTCCGGGACCGGAAACCTGACATGACGGCCCACATCTGGCTCCTGTTGGACTCGACGTTTAATTAAAGGAGCCACCCATTTCCTGTATTCATCCAAATACTCTGGATTAATTTTGGGCACTTCGCGTTTTGCACCTACCCCAGTATCCAGAAATTCATTGGTTGCCCAAACCACCGTCACAAAACGGCGGTTAAATTCATCGCGTCCGGTCGGTTGGTGTTCAGCGCCGTTAAACAGGTTGGCATGGATAAACCCGCCTTTCATCGAATAGGGTTGATAGGCACGTTCTTCGCCAGCGAAAAACGCCGCCAAATTAAGCATTTCACGCGGATAGTTGGGGCTGGGCGTGCCATCTAGGATATAGCGGCGCTTTGCCCCCACCTGCCAAACCGCTTGGGTCTGTTGGGTTTGGGCGTTTGCCAGCAATCCCCCCTCGTCGCACAGGATGTTCGTTATTTTATGCCGTAGCAATTTAGCCAATGTCCGCTTAGGACGATGGCGATCCAGCGCCCGTTTCAGGCTTTCGTAGCTGACAATGTTGATTTTACTGAGCTTCCGGGTGTCGGCTTCGTTTTTCACGACACGGAAATCGGTGATCCCTAATTTTTTCAGCTCGTTGACCATTTCCGGCACAAGGCGGGATTTCAGCACCAACAGGGACGCGCCGTCCAACAGCAGCGCCAAGGAAACCGCCAGCCTGGATTTGCCCAAGGCCATCTGCCAGCCACAAACCGCACCTTTAGGCTTGAAGGCCAGCTCCAACAGGTCTTCAACCTGAAAATCCCATGAGAGCCAATTAGGGATACCCAAGGCATCGGCTTTTGCCCTTAATTCCGCGATCTCCTGCGGGAAGGTTTCAGCTATCGGCGGATGGATGCTTTCCCAGTACCCTTCCTTAGCGGCATCACCTTGCGGATCAAACAGCGAAAAGAACGCGTCATGTCCACAGGTGAATTCCCCCCGTCGGGTTCGGACTCTGAAACCCTCTTCTGCCCGGATGGCTGTCACTTTTTCGTTAATCGCCACAACTGCGCCACGTTGCGTCCGGTTGATCAAGCCCATGCGTTTAGAAATAGCGGTGAACTCCGGCGTGCCTTTTCGGTAAACAGTACGCCCGAACGGCACAGCCATCCTCCGGTTTTCCTCCAAAATCCCGTTAAGGCCACATAAAAGCTGATGGTCAACCACCGGATCACCACCACACTTTCTAATAATGTCGCACACGGAATCTAAGGCGGCTAATGGGTTATCCTGCATGGCGATGACATCCAG
>CAYUQV010000184.1:0-1923 GCA_964446885.1 uncultured Methylocucumis sp. | reverse complement strand
TACCGGGCGGAGCTGATCTTCGGCAAAGGCGCTTAATAGCGCGATTGCCCTGGGACACCGCCTGGATTCATAAAGGCAATATGCGCACCGCCAAATTTGGCAGGTTTTGTAGCTTCCAATTGGGCATCGGCAATGGTATCGCCCATCGTCGATTCGCCAGCAGGATTTTGGGTGTTAGTCAACGTTTCAGTAATGCTACCAATCACCCGGTTAGCAATCGGTGTCACCAAGTTTTTATAATTATCAACAATTTGCTTGATACCTGCATCCGGTACGATAGCCGTGTTGGTTCTATCAACAGCGATATTGTTGGCAGCAATTTTTAAAACATTGCCGTTTTTCATGCCTAAAGTCATGTCGATTTCAGTCAACACACGGCCTTGGCTGCTCGCGCTGGTCACAGGAATCAAATGTGAGCCATTTTTAGTGGCCACCAGACAGTTATAAGCCGCATGGGTATGCCCGGACACCACCAAGTCAATACCATCTGAAAGGCCATTGACGATGGCTTTTATCGGTGAACCATCCAAATTGCCATCACAGTTATTGAGGGTGGCAACGGATTGCACGGTAGGCGTGACCCCACCTTGGTGGATCAACACGACAAAGGCTTGCACACCTTGTAAACGCAACACAGGCACCAGCCTGTTAATGGTGCGCACTTCGTCTTTAAACGCCAAACCCGCAACACCGCTAGGTGTGACAATAGTAGGCGTTTCTTTTAAGGTCAGGCCAATGTAAGCCACTTTTACGCCATTGTATTCTTTGACGGTATAAGCCGGGAAAATGGTGTCCCCTGATTTTCTGTCAACCACGTTTGCCGCCAAAAATTGGAACTTAGCCCCTTCAAACGGCACAGGTGTGCCTACTGCCAAACCTTGGCAGCTAGTGTCTGAGGTAGGATGGCAGCCACCCGTTTGCATACGCAATAACTCTGCCCGGCCATCATCAAACTCATGGTTACCCACGGCGTTAATGTCCAAACCGGCACGGTTCATGGTTTCGATAGTGCCTTCATCATGAAACAACGCAGAAATAAGCGGCGTGGCACCGATAAGATCGCCCGCAGAAACGACCGTAGTATTAGGATTTTTGCTTTTCAAATCGCTAATATAGCCTGCCAACCAATCAATGCCGCCGACTGGCAACGTGCCAAACGCATCGGTTGGCAACACCCGGAGCGAACCCGGAGATTCCAATTGCCCGTGAAAATCGTTAATTGCGATGATTTTTACTTTGACCGTTTTGGCAGTTTGGGCAGCAAAAGCCGCACCTGAAAAAGCCAACGCCAAGCCAAGCGCAAGAGACATTTTTTTTAACTTCATGAGAGAGCCTGCTAGTGTTAGTTACATGAAAAAGGGTGGCAGCATCGAAGAAACCACTACCGTCAAAACCCGCCAAAAGCCCAAAGCCATTAGCGGACTCGCTCAGAGTAATTCTATTGTGTGAAATCACTGTGAAATGACAGGCTATTTTGCATAAGGCCTGTATTTGGGGAAGGATTGGATTGGTGAGGATTCGGGTTAAACCTTAAGCTGGATGGGGCATGTTGCCTAGTCCGCAAAGGTTAATTGCCTTTAAAATAACGGTGATATTGAAACATATTAGGTATGGAGTTGCAGGTTTCGTACAGCTCAAGCGTAGGTCGGGTTAGCTAAGGCGTAACCCGACAAATCGAAGCCAATATGTCGGGTTACGCTATCGCTAACCCGACCCTACAAGGCTGATTTTGTATGTCTACAGGTTATCTTATAAACGGCTTGTAGCATGTAGGACGTAATAGCGATAGCCATGCGGCGTAAATACGATCAAGCTATTGCGCCCTACGGAATGCGCCTTAGCGGGTTGAGTTTCAAAAAGCTTTACTAAAGAGGGTGTAAGAATTTTTGTGTAAACGGTCATTAGGCAGGAAACTGCCCTTAC
>CAYUQV010000183.1:0-1943 GCA_964446885.1 uncultured Methylocucumis sp. | reverse complement strand
ACAGCACAGGTGTGAAAATGTTGGGTGAAGGTGAGTGGAAAACCAAGAAGCATGGTGCGGAGCACCGTCGGCAATGGCGCAAGGTCCACTTGGGGATTGATGCCGAAACGCCCAATTGCGGGCAAGCCGTCGATGCGTCTATGTTGCCTTTTAAAGGTGGAGAAACGGCTGGCTTGCAACAATTACAGTATTTCTTTGACGCGACTGGTTTAGTCAGCAATTACAAAAACACCCGTAATGGTTTGGAGGGTTGGGATTTTTCTTCCAAGCTATCGCCGTGGCTTGCGCAAGGCTGTATTTCACCGTGCAAGGTTTTGACGGAATTGCGGAGTTACGAAAGGCAAGCAGGGGCAAATGAATCGACTTACTGGTTATATTTTGAATTGCTCTGGCGTGAATATTTTCAGTGGCTCCTTCATAAATACGGCAGCAAACTTTTTCAATTACGGGGGACACGCAATGTTAATCCCTTGCTGACCTTTTACACGGAAGCTTTCATGGCATGGAAAAACGGCAATACCGAATCAGATTTTGTAAATGCCTTTATGCGGCAGCTAAAAATGACGGGTTGGATGTCAAACCGTGGTCGGCAAATTGTTGCCAGTTATCTGGTCAATGAATTGGGCGTCGATTGGCGGTTTGGTGCCGCTTGGTTTGAAGAGCAATTAATCGATTACGATCCGGCGAGCAATTGGGGTAATTGGCAATATTTGGCAGGTGTTGGCACCGACCCGCACGGCAAAAGGCAATTTAATATTAGCAAGCAACAGCAGCAGTATGACCCCGATGGCCTTTTTATTAATAAGTATTTGCAATGATAGGCTTCAATCTTTTTAGGAATCATCAAGCGGCTAAACTGGCGATTTTTGTACCAAACCGCGACATCAAAGGCCAACAATATAACAGTCAGAATGGAATAAAAACCGGTTCTTGCAGATTGCCTTTCAGTTTCCAGAAGTAATGGATAATCAACCTATCCTTGTGTCCGAAAAAACTTGACCACTACATTTAACCATTGGTTTAAAAGATGAGGCATTCATAGTATTTCGATTTCTAATTATTTGAACATGAAAATGCATTGGGCGGATATATTTCCAGTTTGGGTTTTTAAGTCGAAAACCTTTCCTTGACAAACCCCCTACCACAGTTAACTTAACTTGGTACAAATGGTTTTTTATCAATAATTATCCGGGGCACACATGAACATCTTAACAGCTAAAAATACAATCAAAATACTATCAGCTCTTGCTTTAATTACGATTGTTAATCTATCCCAAAATGTCAGCGCTAGCGAAATTGAAAATATTTGCAAAGAGCATATACAAAATAAAATCGCTTGGGATCCAAGTGATGGAGCAGCTGCCTATAAATGGGAAGAAGTAAACTTGGAAAGCTTATGCAAAGGCACGAAAACTGCTGAAGAACCTGGCGAATGTTTCCATAAAGTGATGACAGGCCATGTCAAATGGGGCGTTAGTGATAAATGGGATTGGAAAAACGCTATCGCTCTTTGTGCAGGCACCAATGATGCAGATAAAACGGTTGCCTGTTTCGAAGGAAGAATAAAAGCTGACGTAAAATGGGAAGAAGCCATTTTTCAGTGTAAATCGAATAACGGCAGTTCTAATAACAAACTTCCAGAATAAGGAATAAGGGATAACTGGTGTCAGAGTAAACTTAACAAGGTTTAATTTACTCTGACACCAGTTATCCCTGGCTTTTTGGGTTAAAAAGACCCCGAAACCCATATATAGAACCAACATTTATTTGTTATAACCCGCCAGCTCCACATAACCCTGTCCAGAAATGGGTTTGCCTTGCTTAGTGCCAGTCACTTTAACCGCACCTTCCCAATAACGGTAACTGACATTGAGTTCTTGATCGTTGATTAAAGGGACAATTTCCAGTTCAAGGGCTTGGCTAGGGACTGACAAGCGCCAACG
>CAYUQV010000182.1:0-2004 GCA_964446885.1 uncultured Methylocucumis sp. | reverse complement strand
ACCAGCACCCTGGCCAGGCCGTTCAGCACTTCGGGGCTGGGGGCGGTGGCGGCCATCTCACGGCGCAGCCCCTCCGCCTCGCGGTAGGCGGCCAGCGCGTCGTCGGCCTGGTGCTGCGCCTGGTGCAGGTTGCCCCGGTTCACCAGCACCCTGGCCAGGCCGTTCAGCACTTCGGGGCTGGGGGCGGTGGCGGCCAGCATCCGCAACTCGCTTTCCAAGGCGGAATAACCTTGCAGCGCCGTTTGCCAGTCGCTTTGTTTATGTGCGGCAACAGCTTGGTTAAATAACGCTGATTGTTGTGCATCCATCATTAAACTCCTGTGTTAGGTAAGGCCATTATTGTCATCGGTGGCGTGGGGAAATGGTTGTGGGAAATGCCGCAGGCTTTTGGGCTGTGCCGATCAAACCATCAGGATTGGATAATGACAACCGCAAGTTGCCCTTCGCCCTCGGTGCCGCTGAACCCGGCTTGCGGGGATAGCACGCCTGCGCCCAAACGAACATCCAGCGCGAGGCTTGAAGCCAAAAATATTCTTGGGCAACTTTTTCACAAAACCCACAATTTTATTATTCATTCCAAAGGCACAATTACACCCGCCAAGAGAGGTTTTGGCAAAAAAGCAGTTTAGCCTTTTATTTTTAATCCGTATCGCAGGGCTTTATCAATGATAAGGCCTTCTTTTGAAACGACGGTGAGGAATGACAATGGACGACAATACAGCCCCCTTCTTTCTGCAAATGACAGAACACCACCTGAAGCATGGGCTTGATATAGTCCAGGCCTTTTTGGACAGCGGTTTGGTGGCATCCAAATCGGCAGCCCACCGCCTGATCGCACAAGGTGGCGCGTATGTGAACGGGCAGGCGGTAGCTGACATTGACAGGGTGCTTGGCCTTGGCGATGTTAAAAATGGCTGTGTGCTGCTCCGTGCCGGTAAGAAGAAATACGCCCGGATTTCTTTGGCGGCTGTGAATCATGGCCAGAGGTCATCCGATGTCCATGATGGAATTGCCAGTCGCGCAAACCGGTATGCCGACTTGGAAAAATCCGGTTCCACCTTGGCTCCGTCAAATAATGCCTAACTTAAAACGTTAGACCCTACTTTTATTGCATTTTACCCTGTCCCAGAAAACACCACCGACTATGATAAAACACATCACTGACCTGACCCTCGCGCTTCTGCTATCGGCCACTTGCCTTCCGCTGGCGGCACGGCCAAACGCCCTCGACATCACAATCGAAGCGCTACGCACCGATCCTAGATCGAAGGCGGCTGCACAACAAACCATTGAAGACCTTCGCAAGGATTTAGGGAATACGCTCCTTGCATCCTTCGGCACCCTGATGTATATCGGGGAGAAATGCAACTACTATGTTGACGGTGAAGCAGAATTGCAGGCCTTCATTTCTGCCATTGCCAAAGACCAAACTCAGAAGCTGGAATTCTTAAGGATATATAGGCGTGCCAAGAAGGGCGAGACGGCCATTGCCGAACAAGGGTTAAGTTGGGGCCGCATTAAATATGAATACGGCATCCGTACCTGCAACCGTGCATTTGTGGAAGAGATTCAGGAAGTCAGGCTGAAAGAATTGCTGGAGGCGATTGATTACCAAGAAATGCAGCTCATGGCTGAAGCCCTCAAGTCACTATCGGAATGACCATTACCTCCCTGACCCTCTCAAAACCGGAGGGGGGACAGGTTTTCCAAATTGACTTGAGGGCATTACAGTTCAGCCCCACATCCAGAACGGCAAAAATTCGTCGAGCATATCCTTGAAGTAGGGATCAGGTGGGCACAGGCTGTTTAGCATCTCATCAACCAGCCCTTGGGACAGTGCCTTTTTTTCTGCCGGATCGTTGCTGTCCATGAGCCTAATGTAGCGTTCAGTGCGCCCGTAGTCCTTACGGAGCCAGCATTCACGGCTTTTGTCAACATAGGCGCGGGCCAGAGCAGGGCAATCGCGCTATTAAGCGCCTTTGCCGAAGATCAGCTCCGCCCGGT
>CAYUQV010000181.1:0-2012 GCA_964446885.1 uncultured Methylocucumis sp. | reverse complement strand
GTACCCTAAACCAGAAGTGATTTATGCTTGCAAAACGGGAGGTGTCCATATACGATCGGTTTGATGTGTTTAGCCCAAAACTAGGCCGTCCACTGGTGCTGTTTTCTTATCTTCAGGTGCGGCAGTGGCTTTTGCTCGAAGCGTTTCCCTGGGTCAACGCATTTTGTGAACGGCCGGATTTTCTGGAAGTAAAAGACCGGAAACCCGTCCTTATTGATTTTTGGATACAAGGTAGAAACACTGAATTCTTTCTGGTCTCCCGGGATGAAGGCTCGCCAGAATTAAACCTGATCAGTCCCCCTTCACTTCGTATCCGGTATCTTCGGCCAAGCCAGCTCGACAGTAGTGTCACTTTGACCCAAAATTGGCAATCTATGTTGCCCTACATTGTTTCCTATCGGCATTGGCTGACAAATGACCATACCGCTGACATCGTTAAACTGTGCGCCGGTTCCATCACCTTAGGGGAATTGGAAAATTCGTTGGCTAACCAAGAAACCTCGTGGGTAAGGGCTTGCGTATTTGATGCCCTTGCGAAAGGTTCACTTCAGGCCCCATCGCTTAAATCCAGGCCATGGGACCGCTTCCTTCAGCTTTCCCCAAGACGCCAACATGCGGATTGACCGTTCAGAGATTACCCCCGAAAAACTGGCGGCTTGGCCGTCGGTTTTGGTCGAATCACTGTCCAGTCAGGAGCAAGACCGTTTTCTGAAAGCAAGCTTGGCGATGGAACTGTTTGCACGCGGGAGCCGATTGGCCGACATTGAACAAAAAACCGGGTTTCGTCGGCATCAACTTTACCGGCTGGTACGCCGCGCCACAACAGTTCATAAGGATGGCCGGATATTCGGTTTCCGTGCCTTTTTGTCAAACGTACGCGTCAAGCCGCACCATCGGGAAGCTCCTATTAAACACAGCTATTTGCTTGACCATAAAGCTGGCAAAACGGGGGCAATGGCGCAGCTTTTGGCCAGCTACCCCGAACTTAATGGGGTTAATTAACCAAAAGAACGGTTTGTCCTGCACCTACCCTGAAGCCCTTGGTATCAGTGGCTTACAGCCGGAATATCGATTTCAAAAGCGCTAATAATATTCTTGATAACTTCTTTAATATCAATAACATCGCCCCTGTTGTAAAATTCATACTTACCAATGAAATTGATATGCTGCCAGGCAACCGGTGAAAACCGGAGTATCTGTTTTGCCATGTCAGGATCAACCGTTTGATAATGCTGGTGTAATGTTGACAGCAGTGTCGCGTTATAAAAGATCACCGCGTTGGCAATGAGGCGGATGGATTCGGCATTGATGTCGAGTTCAATTTCCGTCTTGCCATTGAGCATCCTGCCGCCACTGACTTTGGCAATGGTGGAGCTTAGCTGATGGTAAGATTCACCCCGGTTCAATGAGCCTTGCACCACTTCACGCACTTCCTTGCTGTCGATATAATCCAGCAAATAATCGGTCATGATGATTTCATCGAAGGCAATCAGCGCCTTTAAGGTTGGATTGGTCTTTTTGTAAGAGGACAGCTTGGCAACAATCTGGCTTTGCGTCGTCTTTTTGAGTGCCAATGAGGCCACTATTCTCAAGACATTGTCCCATTCTTTGATAATGAGCGCTTTGTTGACCATTTTGCTGGGCTTGATGATGTGCTTGGCATAGTTGCCAACGTCATCAAAACACACCAAGTTATGGTCTGACTTGTCCCACAACTGGGTAAATCGCGGCATAAACCGGTAACCGAACAAATACATCAGGCCAAAGTTGACGCGGTTAATGCTGTGCATGTCGCCGGAGACTGCCGTAATTTCTATATCCGAGGTGTTGCTTTCCACAATATCCAGCAAGAAATGGCTTTCGTGCTGGTTGGCGCCAATGACCTTCAGGCACAACGGCAGATGGTTGGCGTTGAGCGTATACAAGACCACACCTTTGAGCAGCCCGAAATATTTCTTTCGCTGCGAGACAGGAGTCGAGTAGTCCCCAGAAGCGATAGGGCTTGTGTTTTC
>CAYUQV010000180.1:0-2030 GCA_964446885.1 uncultured Methylocucumis sp. | reverse complement strand
AGCGAAAAGCCAATATCATCGCTGATTTTGGGAGTTGTGGGTAATCGTGTGCTTTACTACCTTATCTAAATCCTATATTCAAGAACTTTTAAGTGCGATTGCCCTGATCCCAGCTTGAACTTAAAGGACTATTCGGTTTAACTTATGAGGCTCAGAAAATTGGTTTGGCCAGCGGGGCTTCGAAAGGGGTCTAAGCTATAGGTTAAGCCATAACCCTTTGAATAAAAGATTTTTTCTGATAACCGCGCCATCTTAAATAATTATAATGCCCTAAAAAGGTAAACCCATGTCTGCACATACTGCTTCTTTCCAAGACCTGACCAGTCGCCCTGCCCAGCTCACCGTTTCGTTCCGTTTGTTATTAAGCTTGTACCTGATTATCCCAGTTTGCCTGCTGCTGCAATTGTTGGATGCCAGTGTATGGGACAGTTATTTGAAAAACCATTTGCCTAGCAGCCCTTCGCATTTTTTGTTGTTCCAAATTTTGTTTGGTACGCCGCATATTGTCGCCAGTGCGGTGGTGTTGGCCAGCAACCAGGATTATAGGCGCTATTACCAACGCAAAATTATTTGGATGACGGTCGCTTTGGCGGCCTTTTTTGGTGTTGGCAGTTTGTTTATCCCTTACAAAGCCTTGTATATCTTGGTGGCGTGTTGGACGGTGCTGCATGTGTTGAAACAGCAGCACGGCGTGGCGCGTGGCCTGTGCCGCTTGCCTGCGTGGTGCTACCACTTGCTGTTGTGGCTGAGTGTGGTGGCGGGGATCTTTATTTATATCGGCATTTTTTTGAAAAACAGCCTAGATGCGCAACAAGTGGAATGGCTTAAGCACATCATCGGCGGTTTGTGTGTGGGCTTGGCGGGTAGCGCGTTGTTATGCCAACGCTATGTCACCAGCACGTTTGGCAAGTGGTTTTTGTGGGCGAATGTGGCGCTGATTTTAAGTAGTTTTTATTTGTACTCGCAGCAATACTATTTTCTGGGCATTTTAGTGCCCCGGCTGGTGCATGATGTCACGGCTTACATTTTTTATGTCACCCATGATTACAACAAGCACCGCCCTATCCCGCAAAATGCCTTGTACCGTTTCAGCAATGCCTGCCACTTGCCGATAGCCGTCGTGTTGCCTGCCTTGTCGTTTGTGTTGGCGTTCGTGTTACAGGCGTATGGCGACACGGTAGTTAATTATCTGACCCAACAACTCTTTGATATACAAATCCGCAAAGTGGTCACAGTTGGCCTGATTGGCTATCTGGGGCTGATGCACTATTACACGGAAAGCATCACCTGGAAACAGGACTCGCCTTACCGCAAATTCATTGCATTCTCTAAATGAACGCCCATGTTTACACGATGGCACGTTCTTCGCTTATTTAACACGTCATTAAAGCAGGCCTAAAAGGATAACAAGGCTGGATTGATAAAAAACCGTGCGCGAGTGACATATTTTGTCAACAACTGACAGGCTCACTGCGGCGCATCGGTGATTTTTACCAGCCAACCATCGCCTCCCGGACACGTGTTTTGTCCATTAGCGGTTATGGCGATCCTGGCATAGGTGTTTTTAAGTTCTGGCGGCAAATGGCCTTGGACATGAAGGCTACCGTTATTTTCTGGTGTGATTTGGACGGTGACAGGCACATCTTTCACTGACACTTTGATGCTTGTTGGATGGGTGTTTTTTGACGCGGTAAATGAAAATACCGAATTTGCCGCCACTTCGGTATGTTCGGCAGGTGCAAACTCACTAAATACGGGTTTTGCACAGGCTGTTGTCCCGCCACTATTCCCATATCCCCATGATGTGCCGCTAACGAGCATAAATGCGCAAACCCAAAGCTTAGCCGTTTTCATAATGTCTCCTGATGATTGGAATTGATGTTAACCATCGATCAACCTAACGGCTTCGCAAGGAATGTCAAACAAGCGGATAAGCACTGGAATCTAAAAATTGTCCACGAAAAACCCACAACACGATCAGGGCAATCGCGCTATTAAGCGCCTTTGCCGAAGATCAGCTCCGCCCGGTA
>CAYUQV010000179.1:0-2114 GCA_964446885.1 uncultured Methylocucumis sp. | reverse complement strand
AATTTGAGGCCAGTAACCAACCAGCAATCAAAGCACAAACCTTGGGCGAAGGGCTGCAAGCGCATAAGCTGGAAAAACTGAACCGTTACGAAACGCACTTAGACCGCAAATTTGAACGCACGTTAGCCATGTTGTTAAAAATGAAGGAGCTACGCGGTAAATAATAATATCGCAGTAACATATCAAATCTGTTTCGCAAAATGGATATAGGCGGTTACAGGTGGAATATACCGCGCTGATAGTCATCGGGTTAAACGGTAAATTGGCGGCACTTGAAAAACTTGTCCGTCAACTGGGTTGATTCAATAAGTCAGCCTGAAACCTACCATCCATTCAATATCTTAAACGAGCCAATTATTTACTATTTTAAACGGACAAGTCATGCACTACGATGGCAAAAGTAAGTTAGCCGATGCGATAGCCGACTTATACGGCTATTCACCCCGCAACCATAACAAAATCGCCGAACTGATACAGCAAGCCAAGACAGGGCTAGGTATCACGGGTAAAGCCAGGGTGATGCCCGACGACATAAAGCAGGACATTTACCGCTGGCTCTCAGACCGATTAAACCTTGTTCAAAATGCTAAACAAGCGGATAACTGTCAGATTGACTTGTTTCAATCGGCAGCAAAAAACGTTGTCCAAACTATCAAGCCCACCAATGGCAAACAGGCTTTACCCTTCGATAGCCCCATTCAAACCGTTAAGCCGGATGATGCTGTTCAACATGTCAAACAATCCGCCCCCGTAAAACGTCATAACAGCAACAACGGCTTAACCCCTGATGACTTTGACCAATTGCATTTTGGCGTGACCATCACCCATCAAGGCCAAGCGAAGCGCACCACCATCATGTTGGAAGGCTATTGGGTGAAGGCATTACAGCGCAAATATGGCTTGGCTAATAACGCCACTATCAGGGCGTGGATTGAACAGGAATTGAAAGCCGATGCTGGTAAGTTTGACAGCCAAGAGGCGTTAACCAAGCAAGTCAAGCGCATGATGATTGAATCGTTTGTTTAAAAACTTAAATGTCCCAACCCAAACCAGCAATGGCGCACGATAGACGGTGTTTTGTCACAGCTAAAATGGCTATTAAATGAACACGATTCTGAAAAACAAACTATTAGCTCAAAAGTAAACATGGCAGCCAGAAAATGGACACCGGAACAAAAACGGCGGCAAGCGAAACTGATAAACGACTGGAAACCGTGGGAGCAATCGACGGGTGCAAAAACTGCCCAAGGTAAGGCCATTGTGTCACGCAACGCCTACCGTGGCGGTTCATGGCGGATAACCGCTTATATCGGTGAGCACAAAGGACAATAGCATGGCCTAAAGGCCATCACGCTTTCATCACGGAACACTATCTGCAATATTGATGTAAACACGGCAATCGCCAGTTGTACCTGATAGCCTAGAAAGCCCGGAAATTAGGCAAGTGGAGGCTTTGGAGGCAAAATATGTGCTTATCGGAAAACAATCAGAAACACCCGACCAATAATTAAGACATCAATAACACATGGCACAACTGACCTTAGGACAATTAGAACGGCATTTAATGAAAGCCGCCGATATTTTACGCGGCAAAATGGATGCTTCTGAATACAAGGAATACATCTTTGGCATGTTGTTTTTAAAACGCATGTCAGACGTGTTTAATGAAAAATACGACCAAATCGTCAACGATCAAATCATCAATCATAAGCGAAGTCTGGAACAAGCTTTGCAACGTGCAGAAAGCCAAAGTCTTTATGCGAATGGTTTTGTACCCAAAATTGCCCGTTGGAGCTATCCAGAACGCGCCCAAAAAATTGAGGGCATAGCCGCTTATTTAGCCGATTGGGGGCCAGTCGATCAAGGCAAACATTTAGGTACAATTGAACGATGGCCCGCTAAAGCATTGGGTGAAAAACTCAATAAAGCCTTAAGCGAATTAGCCGCCCATAATCCCGCTTTAGACGGCGTGTTAGAACACATCGACTTTGAACGCAAAATTGGTGAAGCCACCATACCTGATAAAGACTTACGCAAACTTATCGACCATTTTTCTAACTAGTGCTAGACCGAGAAAGCCAAAAACAGACAAAATCGGGCGAAAAGCCTAGCCC
>CAYUQV010000178.1:0-2159 GCA_964446885.1 uncultured Methylocucumis sp. | reverse complement strand
GCATATCGAATGCTCGGCCATGTCCACCTGCTGCTTAGGCAACCATTTTGACATTCACGGCGGCGGCATGGATTTGCAGTTTCCGCACCATGAGAACGAAATCGCCCAATCCGAGGGTGCGACAGGCGAGAAGTTTGTTAATGTCTGGATGCACAACGGTTTTGTCCGCGTCAACGAAGAGAAAATGTCCAAATCGCTGGGCAATTTTTTCACCGTCCGCGAAGTGCTGAAAATGTACAAACCGGAAATTGTGCGTTTTTTCATCCTGTTAAGCCATTACCGCAGCCCTTTGAATTACTCTGATGAACAATTGAATGAGGCAGGCGTGGCCTTGACGCGGCTTTACAACGCCTTGCGCGGTCTAAGCTTAACTGATGCCGCCATCCATCCTGAATTTGTCAGTCGTTTTGAACAGGCCATGGACGATGATTTCAACACCCCTGTGGCTTTGGCCGTGTTGTTTGATTTGGCCCGCGAACTGAACATCGCCAAACAAGCAAACGACCTTGAAAAATCCGCGCAATTAGTCGCCACCTTACGGTTCTTAGGGGGCTTGTTGGGTATATTGCAACAAGATGCCGACAGCTTTTTACAAGGCGATGCCGATGCCGACATAGAACAACAAATCCAAGCGCGGATTGATGCCAAAAAAGCGAAAAATTGGGCATTGGCCGACCAAATCCGCGACCAATTAAAAGGGCAGGGCATCATCTTGGAAGATAGTCCAAACGGAACCACCACTTGGCGGCGGGAAGCCTAAATGCCCAGTTTCGCGTAGCGGCGGCCAATCTTACCAACAAGCCGCCGCTACGTCCCCAACACCCAAGGCCCGGCACACGCCACCTTTATAATAATGACACGGCACAGCCATGAGCGAGATAAAAAACCAAACCATTCAAGTTTTTCTGGATGAACTAGCCAGCAAATCCGCCACACCCGGCGGTGGTAGCGCATCCGCATTGATGGGGGCGCAAGGTGCGGCATTGATTAGCATGGTGTGCCATCTGACCATCGGCAAACCTCAGCACGCGGATGTCGAAGACCAAATGCAAAGCCTCTTGGCAAAAGCCAACGCTTTGCGCAGTGAATTGACGGATTTAATCAAAGCCGATATTGACGTGTTCAACCGATTAATGGTGGCGTATCAACTCCCAAAAGCCAGCGACACCGAAAAAGCCACCCGCAGCGAAGCCATCCAAACCATCCTCAAAGATGCCACCGAAGTGCCATTAGCCTGCGCCCGTGCTTGCCGCGAAGTCATGGCCTTAAGCCAAATCGCCGCCGAAAAGGGCAATGTCGGTGTCGTCAGCGACGCCGGGGCCGGTGTCATGTCCGCTTACAGCGGCCTAAAAAGTGCTGCCCTCAATGTCTACGTCAACACCAGCAGCCTCAAAGACCGCCCCTTTGCAGAAGCCAAAACCGCAGAATTGGCGGCCATCTTAGAAGGTGCGGACACCGAAGTTGAAAGCATTTTCCAATTGGTCAAAGCGAGGTTGTAAGCATCCTTCGCCATCGTCAGTAGTAGGGACGCATAATTGTGCGTTTCTAAGTGATTGTTTGTCATGCAGTGTATTCGTGAATATAAACTTTCATGCCTGTGGTCACCCTATCAAACAAATCCGCGACATCGGCGTTTTTCATACGGATACAGCCGTGTGATGCGGGTGTGCCGTCCATGAGTTCATCGGGTGTGCCATGAATGTAAATGTACCGCCACGTACTATCAACGTTGCCGTAACGGTTTCGTCCTGGTTCCAAACCACCCAACCATAAAATACGGGTCAGTATCCAATCACGATCAGGATGGTGTTGTTGGAGTTCGGGGCTATAAATTTCCCCTGTGGGCCGCCTGCCAACAAATACGGCATTTAGAGGTTGCCCCTCACCAATTTTCGCCCGGATGCGGTGCCAACCTCTAGGCGTGCAATAACTGCCTTTTTGCTCACCAGCACCTTTTAATGCGGTGGAAACTTCATAAGAACGGAGAATACGTTCGCCATCGCTAATCACTAGCCGTTGTGCCGGAATGGAGATGTCGAGATAGCAAGGGATAAGGGTGGGAGTGTTCATGCCTAGGTTGCATAATTGAAAGTTAATAATAGCTTTAGGACTTTCGCTACACCCCAGAATAAGCCGTAATCCTAGGGTTATCTAATTCA
>CAYUQV010000177.1:0-2230 GCA_964446885.1 uncultured Methylocucumis sp. | reverse complement strand
TACTACCTTATCTAAATCCTATATTCAAGAACTTTTAAGTGCGATTGCCCTGACTTATACGTGGCTATGGCTTGCATTCCACAAGATTTTCCTTTAAGTTAGCTGGTCATCGGTAAAGGCTAGGGGTGCTTCATCATTATGAGGCTGAGAGAAACCCTTTGAACCTGACTCTGGTTAATACCAGCGTAGGAAAGCCCGCAAAACTTCCTGCGCTTTATTTTATGTTTTGGAGAAATAACATGAGCGCAGTCCTCAAAGAACCGCAAGATAACAATGCGGCAAGCAGCGTAAAAATCGATTCTTATCCCGCTTCGGAAAAAATTTATGTTCAGGGCAGCCGTCCTGACATTCAAGTGCCGATGCGCAAAATCACCCTGTCCGATACCCCTGTGCATTTTGGCGCAGAAAAAAACCCTCCTTTGTTCGTGTATGACACATCAGGTGTTTATACCGACCCTAATGTCGAAATTGACTTAAAAAAAGGGTTGCCTTCCGTACGTTCGGCGTGGGTTTTGGAGCGCAATGACACCGAAGAATTGCCAGGGCCTAGCTCCGAATTTGGCTTGCAACGTTTGCAAGACCCTAAAACGGCACATCTGCGTTTTGAACACATCCGCAACCCCCGCCGCGCCAAAGCCGGACATAATGTTTCGCAGATGCACTATGCCCGTAAAGGCATCATCACGCCGGAAATGGAATACATTGCCATCCGCGAAAACCAAAAAATGGATGAAATGCGGGCGTTATGGAAAGACCAGCATCCTGGTGATTCCTTTGGTGCTTCCATTCCTGACGTGATTACGGCTGAATTTGTCCGTAGTGAAGTGGCCAGAGGCCGTGCGATTATTCCAGCGAATATCAATCACCCTGAATTGGAGCCGATGATTATTGGCCGTAATTTTTTGGTGAAGATCAACGGTAACTTGGGTAATTCGGCGGTCACTTCAACCATTGAAGAAGAGGTCGAAAAGATGCTGTGGGGCATCCGTTGGGGCGGTGACACGATTATGGATTTGTCCACTGGCAAAAATATCCACGAAACCCGTGAATGGATTTTGCGCAACTCGCCCGTACCGATTGGCACTGTGCCGATTTATCAGGCTTTGGAAAAAGTGAACGGTAAAGCTGAAGACCTGACCTGGGAAATCTTCCGTGACACCTTGATTGAGCAAGCCGAGCAGGGTGTGGATTATTTCACCATCCATGCGGGTGTGCGTTTGCATCATGTGCCACTGACGGCCAAGCGCATGACCGGTATCGTTTCACGGGGCGGTTCAATCATGGCGAAATGGTGCTTGGCGCATCATACCGAAAGCTTCTTATATACGCATTTTGAAGAAATTTGCGAAATCATGAAGGCTTATGACGTGTCGTTCTCTTTGGGTGACGGTTTGCGTCCTGGCTCTATTTACGATGCCAACGATGCCGCGCAATTTGGCGAATTGGAAACCTTAGGAGAATTGACCAAAATTGCATGGAAACATGACGTGCAGACGATGATTGAAGGCCCAGGCCATGTGCCCTTGCATATGATTAAGGTCAACATGGAAAAGCAACTGGAAGAATGTGGCGAGGCACCATTCTATACTTTAGGGCCTCTCACCACAGATATTGCCCCAGGGTACGACCATATCACCTCCGCAATTGGTGCGGCGAACATCGGTTGGTACGGTTGTGCGATGTTGTGCTATGTCACCCAAAAAGAGCATTTGGGCTTACCTAATAAGCAAGATGTCCGTGAGGGGATTGTGACTTATAAGATTGCCGCCCATGCGGCTGATTTGGCTAAAGGGCATCCAGGCGCACAAGCCCGTGACAATGCCATGTCAAAGGCGCGTTTTGAATTCCGTTGGGAAGATCAGTTCAATATTGGCCTTGATCCAGAAAAAGCCCGTGAATTTCATGACGAGACGCTGCCAAAAGAATCGGCAAAAGTGGCGCATTTTTGTTCTATGTGTGGCCCGCATTTCTGTTCCATGAAAATCAGCCAGGACGTGCGTGACTACGCGGCCGAAAAAGGTATCCAAGATGAAGCCGAAGCTTTGAAGAAAGGCATGGACGAAAAATCCAAGCAATTCCTTGAAGAAGGCGCGGACATTTACCATAAAGTCTGAGTTTTAGATCCCATCAGCCCTTTTCATTAGATGTATTGGGTTGATGGGAAGAAAATAATTTAAGAAACCTGTTGACGATTGGTTTGGTTTGGGTATAATAGTCGGCTCTTCACGGC
>CAYUQV010000176.1:0-2331 GCA_964446885.1 uncultured Methylocucumis sp. | reverse complement strand
TGTTATCATGAGGCATAACATACACTAATCCTTTCAGGTCAGCGAAAGTCCTAAGACATAATCTGCTATTCTGATTTTTAGATTGTATTGGTGGGCACTTGGAGAGATCATAGGCCATGACCCTATTTTTTTTACAGGTTCCCTTCATAATCAAATTATTGCGTCTATCAATGCCTGAAATTGGACTACCGGAATGCCTCGCCGCAGTTTATTAACGTCAGCCGAACGGGCCGATTTACTCGCTTTCCCGGCAACTGACGACGCATTTATACGGCATTACACTTTTTCTGAGCATGACCTATCCGTGATACAGCAGCGGCGGGGTAATCATAACCGTCTTGGATTCGCTGTGCAGTTATGCTATTTACGTTTTCCTGGTTATGCCCTACCGACGTATGCCTCGCCACCCGCACCCTTGCTGGAAATTGTCGGGCAACAATTGGGCATCGGGGCGGATATTTGGCCGCAGTACGCCCAGAGGACAGAAACGCGCCGCGAACACTTATTGGAACTCCAAGCCTGGCTTAACCTGACACCCTTTGCCATTTCTGACTATAAGCACTTTGTCGATGAGCTTACCGAGCTGGCCCAGAGAACTGACCGTGGCGTTGTGTTGGCCGAGGCGCTTGTCGGGGCGTTGCGGCAACAGCGCATTATCGTCCCGGCAATCGATGTCATCGAACGCGTCTGCGGGGAAGCACTGACATCCGGCACAAAAAAAGTGTATGGGCTCCTGACCTCCCCTCTGACAGACCCTCACCGATGCCGGCTTAATGACCTGCTGCTGCCACGTGATGGCAGCAAATATAGCGTGCTCGTTTGGTTGCGCCAGGCACCTGGCCCGCCTAAGCCAAGGCACATCCTAACGCATTTGGAGCGGCTGAAAACCATTGAGGGATTACAGTTGCCTGATGGCTTGGGACAGACACTCCACCAGAACCGTCTTCTGAAACTCGCCCGGGAAGGCGGGCAAATGTCCACCCAACATTTGCGTGACGTGAAGATGACGCGCCGTCATGCCACATTAGTTACCATGTCCATCGATATCCGTGCAACCTTAATTGACGAGACAATTGACCTGCATGACCGATATATGGCTTCGGTATTCAGTCATGCCAAACGTAAACATACCGAAACTTTCCATGAGTCCGGCAAAGAAATCAACGATAAGGTGCGTTTGTATTCGCTGATTGGCCGCGCCCTGCTGGATGCAAAACAGTCAGGCAGCGACCCGTTTGCGGCCATTGAAGCCGTCATTCCATGGCAGCTGTTTTGCGATAGTATTAGTGAATCTGAAAAACTGGCCAGGCCCCAAGAATTCGACCACCTGCCGCTGATTGGCGACGGTTACAGCCAACTGCGCCGTTACACCCCAACACTATTGGATGCCCTTGTCATGAAGGCGGCACCGTCGGCAAGCGAGCTGTTGGTTGGCATTGGGGTGTTGAGGGAAATGAACGGACGCCAGGCCAATAAAGTGCCGGATGACGCCCCCACCTCATTTATACGGAAACGTTGGGCCAATTTAGTACACACAAAAGAGGGGCTGGACCGACGTTTCTATGAGCTTTGCGTGCTGTCCGAACTGAAAAACTCGCTACGTTCGGGCGATATCTGGGTGCAGGGGTCACGCCAGTTCAAGGATTTTGAAGGGTATCTGATGCCGGCCACACGCTTTTCTGACTTGCGCAGCAAGGGTGCGCTGGGTCTTGCTGTTGGCGGTGAATGTGAGGACTATCTGCAAACCAGATTGGCCCTATTGGAGAAAAGGCTAGCCGCTGTAGAAACGTTGGCTGCCGCCAATGAATTGCCGGATGCCACCATTACCAGTAGTGGCCGCTTAAAAATCACCCCGTTGGAAAACAGGGTGCCGGACACCGCAGAAGCGTTGGCGCAGCAAATTTATGGCTTGTTGCCCCGCCTCAAAATTACCGAACTTTTGTTGGAGGTTGATGGTTGGACTGATTTTACGCGTCATTTCACGCACCTCAAAAATAACGGGGTTGCCGAAGACCGTCACCTGCTCCTGACCATCATACTATCAGACGCGATCAATTTGGGCTTGACCAAGATGGCGGAATCCTGCCCTGGTACGACCTACGCCAAGTTGGCTTGGTTACAGGCATGGCATATCCGTGACGAAACCTATTCGGGAGGCTTGGCAGAGCTGACCAACGCCCAATTTCGCCAACCATTCGCCACCAGATGGGACGATGGCACCACATCGTCTTCAGACGGACAAAACTTCAAGGCCGGCGGAAAGGGGCGGTTTGCCGGCCAGGGCAATCGCGCTTAAATTACCCCGATGACCCGGAGCAAATACTGATTATC
>CAYUQV010000175.1:0-2516 GCA_964446885.1 uncultured Methylocucumis sp. | reverse complement strand
CCGATGCGTACCCTACGAGACTGTTCATTCCAATGGCTCCAAGCCAAGGTTTTTCTCAATCCGAGCCACCCTTTTTGCAATTATGTCGAGTGAGTTGTTTGCTTTGGAATCCGTTTCGTGAAGATAAGTTGAAAGCCCACGAAGCTGAACTGCCGACTCAACGATAGCTTGTTTAGGAGGAAGGAACCCACGCGAATGGCTTGAGAGCTTGGAATAGAACGGGATGGCATTTACTCGTGCCAATAGGTCACAAGAACTTTTCATCAGAGCCTCGTATGCTTTTTGTGACCGTTCAGGAGTGCGCGAAATCGGTGTATGAATAATGGGCGCGTAGAATGCAAGGTTAAATCTGACTTCTCCAATTGTTTTTTTCAGCTCATGGGTAGGTTCAATTAAGAACTTGGAAAGAAGTTGGCCGGCGACATAAACAAACAAGCCGCCGAAGATTGTAACGGCTGAGGTCAGGAAAATCTTTTCAAGCTCGGTCATTGGTGAACTCCCATGGTTGCGACCTAACGTTAAGATAAGGGGCGCGCCGCTAACTGAGCTTATGCGAAGCCGCCGAACCTTGATAAAAGGCGAAACTTTAAAACCGCCAACAGGCGTAGTGTCCCTTTGACCGCACTGTTAGGCCGGATATTTGATTGCAACGCTTGTCCCTAGCTCTTCGTTACGGGTTTCTTTTGCCAGCTATTGCAATGCCAAATACGGCAATAATTGCTCCAATAGTAGCAGCAGGAAATATTTCTTTTTCCGCAGATAAAATAGTTGTCTCATTTGCCATTAATAATGCTGTTATTGCTGTAACTGGCCATGCAATGAAAAAACCAGCTATTTTTGTAATTTTGGTTAGCCTCAGCTTATAAACAACTAACGCACCAATAGCATACATCAGTAATGCTGACGGCAACGCATAGGCTAAAAGGGATACAAACCACATATTAATATCTCCCGATGGCAAGTGTAATGAGTTCAAAGTGTACTGGTTTTTTCATGGTCGATTTCCCAATGGTGCGGTATGGGAGGCAATACTGCAAACGCCTAACGAATAAGGTTAGATTGTGTGAGCAACGCGAACCACAATCTGAACCGGTTGTTGGACAAGCCCGGTGGTCACATTGCTGACGGTATGCTTTATATAAGAAAATAGCTTTTCGGAGTTCTTGGGTCGCGAAGGCCTGGTTACCGCTTCAATACCCAGAACTCACATAGGAGTGGCGACCTATCGCTTCGATGGCATCGGAAGGCCGCTTTTTGGGATGTTTTAGCCTGATTTTGGCCGAACGAAGCTGTCGGCCTTGAAAAGGCCGATGATCGTATGGTCGGTTTCGTTAATCGTTTACATAGCCTGTGGCACCCTCAACCCGGTTGGCCAGTGGGCATGGTCTGGCTGCGTAAGATCAGCGGGATGCGTGTTTTCACAATCCGCATTTCTCCGCCGCAGCAGGCGCAGGTGAGTGGTGGCCGTTTTCTCAGCCATGCCAGCGCCCGGTTTGGATTCAAGCCGAGCAGGTATTGTAGCAAGCCGATCAGTCGTTTGCTGTTGGGGTGCAAAAAACCGAAGTTGCGGGCGCGCCTGAAACCCTTGGGTAAAACATGCCTGAGAATCAGCCAAAGGAATTTCGTGCCCGGCAGCGTTCGGGTACACATCTGTCGGCTCTTGCTGTCTTGGTAACGAAAAGTCACTTGGCCGTCCCGGCAAGCGATGATGTCCTTCTCCTGGATGACGCCTTTATAAAGATAGCGCCCTAGATAAACCAGTGCTTTGTCGCCGCTGCCGACAGATTTGACATCGACTACCCAGCTTTCGGGGTAACGAGCCGGAAGCACCAACCCTTCTTGTGTGATCGCCTCTAGCAATTTGGCGCGAAAGACCTTGGCCAGTGCCTTGTGATTAAACAGGTAGCTGGTTTGGTTTTTACCGGGGTTCTTGGTCCTCCACAGGCGTTTTTCCATATCGATGGCTGCCGCGGGCATCACCAGATGCACATGCGGGTGATAGTCGAGACGGCGCGAATGGGTGTGTAGCACCGTGATGGCACCGGCATTCCCTTTGAGCTGCGGGTCGTTTTGCGTGAAGGTTTTCAGGGTTTCCCAGCTACAGCGGGTCATCAAGCTGTAAAGGGTACGTTGCTGTTGCCAGGCCAGCGGCCTGAGTTCCTTGGGCAAGGTGAAGGTCACCATAAAATACTCGGCGGGCACCTGCCTTTGCAATTGCCTTTCCAGCCATTGTTGGGATTCGTGAGACTGGCAATGCGGGCAGTTGCGATGACCGCAGGAATGCGGGACGTAGACGTGTTGGGCGCAGTCGCCGCATTGTGCCAGCATGACGGGGCTTTGCGTGGTGCGACAGTGCTTCATGGCGGCCAGCGCCTGACGCTGGTCGGGTTGTAGTGAATCTTGATAGCTGGCGAGGAATTCGGCTTCGAAGGTTTCGATAATGGCTGAGAGCAGAATCATTTGACCTTCCCCCAGTCGATGGCAAAGCCATTCATCAAGGTATTGATCAGTTGGCT
>CAYUQV010000174.1:0-2534 GCA_964446885.1 uncultured Methylocucumis sp. | reverse complement strand
TACCGGGCGGAGCTGATCTTCGGCAAAGGCGCTTAATAGCGCGATTGCCCTGGGGGGTAGTGGTAACACCGCAAATATCGGCAGCATTAAAAATATCTCTGACATTGTGAATGGGCGGGGCATGTTTTCCAAACTAGGCGAACATTGGTTTGATGAGTATTGGATGAATTATAAGAAAATCACCGTTCAAGACGGTAAAGGCGATACAAAGAAAATTGCCACACTTAAAGAATTTGTTGAATACAAAAACGGCGATGTTTCTTTGATTGTCGATAAAAGGAATGGCCAAGCATGACCCAAAAAACCAACGTCCCGCCAATCAAATCCCAAGGCATCAAAACCAAGCTTGTGCCTTGGATACAAAGCATTATTCCCAGTGATTTTAACGGTGTTTGGATAGAGCCTTTCATGGGCACAGGCGCGGTTGCGTTTAATGTTGCACCCCAGAAAGCCATTTTATGCGACACCAACCCGCATTTAATCAACTTCTATGCAGGGATAGCATCAGGGGAGATTACCCCGGAAGTGGTCAAAGATTTTTTGAGTCGGGAAGGTGAATTGCTGTTGGCAAAAGGTGAAGAACATTATTATTTCGTTAGAGAACGCTTTAATGCCGAACATTCGCCGCTAGATTTTTTGTTCCTGAACCGGGCGGGCTTTAATGGCATGATCCGTTTCAACCGCAAAGGTGGCTTTAATATTCCGTTTTGCCGTAAACCCCAACGCTTCGCCCAAAGTTATGTCACGAAAATCACCAATCAAGTGGCATGGGTCAGCAAGCTGATTAAGGCCAAACAATTCACATTTAAATGCCAAGATTTTAACGCGACGATTGCCGAGGCTACACCAGCCGATATGATCTATTGCGACCCACCCTATATTGACCGCCATGTCGATTATTACAATGGCTGGAACGATGCCCAGGAACGTGAACTGTTCGCCAAATTGTCAGGCTTTAAGGGCAAATTCATTTTATCGACATGGCATCACAACGATTATCGCGAAAATGATTACATCAGCGCCTTATGGGCTCAACATCATGTCCTGACCCGCGACCATTTCTATCATGTCGGTGGTAAAGAAACGAACCGGAATCCGATGGTGGAAGCTTTAATCACTAATTTC
This sequence comes from uncultured Methylocucumis sp., assembly GCA_964446885.1. Taxonomy (GTDB): domain Bacteria; phylum Pseudomonadota; class Gammaproteobacteria; order Methylococcales; family Methylomonadaceae; genus Methylovulum. The sequence continues at coordinate 1,409 of CAYUQV010000174.1, read as the reverse complement.
AATGCCTTATCTAGCAGTAACAAAAGTATTCCGGCACAACATTCATTGTTTGATTCGTTATTCACCGCATCAACCCAACCTAATCCGCTGTAAGTAGGTGTCCATAACTTTTTTAACATTTATAAAATAACGCAGGCTGGAACGGGTTTATTACCCGTTCCGTAACGTTTTCAGTACGTATAGCGACTTTGAAACCTTAAGGACGGGGTATTGAAACCCCGTCCCGCCCCCCGTTACTTATGTTAAAAGATTCGTTATTCACAGCACCAACCCAACCTAACCTAACCCGCTGTAGGAGCGAGCCGCGCCCGCGAACCTTAAGTCTTCATCGGATACCTTGAGCGTTAGTCGCAGGCATGGCCAGCTCCTACAACGGGCTACTTTTCAGGTTTCCCCATCAAAACCCCAACATGCGCCGCCACGCTTTCCCCTAACGCCTGAAGGTTATAACCGCCTTCCAGCACCGAAACCAACCGCCCTTCGCAGTGGCGGTCGGCGATGTCTTTTAGGGCTTGCGTCACCCAGCGGTAATCGTCTGCATTCAGCTTGATATTCGATAGACGGTCGGCCTGGTGGGCATCAAACCCCGCTGAAACCAACACTAACTGCGGCTTAAACTGCTCCAGCGCGGGCAAGATTTGGCTTTGGTATTTTGCCCGGAACTCAACGCCCGTATCGCCCGCTTTCAACGGCACATTGACAATATTGCCCACGCCTTTTTCCGACGGGTCGCCTGTGCCTGGATAATGCGGCATTTCGTGGGAAGAGGCGTACAGCACTTGCGGCTGGTGGTAAAACGCCGCCTGCGTGCCGTTGCCGTGATGCACATCAAAATCCACAATCGCAATGCGTTGCAAATGATACTGCTGGCGGGCGTGTTCGGCGGCGATGGCGACATTATTGAACAGGCAAAAACCCATCGCCTGCATCGGTTCGGCATGATGCCCAGGCGGGCGGACGGCGCAAAACGCAGTGTCCGCACCCTGCCCCATCACCCGGTCAACCGCATCACACACCGCCCCCACCGCCCGGAATGCCGCCGTTAAGGAATCGGGCGACAACACCGTGTCCGCATTCAAATGGTAAGTGCCTTTAGTGGGCAGCACTTCGCGCAAGTGTTTGATATGCGCCGCCGGATGGATAAGCTGGACTTGTTGCTCAGTCCCCATCGGTGCATCCACACGGATCAACCCGGCAAATTGGCTTTGCGCCAAAGCCTCATCAATCGTCTTAAGCCTCGCGGCGCGTTCCGGGTGGCCACCACCCGTGTCATGCAATAAAAAATCGGGATGGCTGTAGTACACCGTTTTCATAACACCTCACAGATTACAAAAGCCTAGCGTCCCAATACAGCACCGAGGGTATCCTGAATTTTGTGTAAACGGGTTTGTTAGTGGTTCGGCATTCGG
>CAYUQV010000173.1:0-2562 GCA_964446885.1 uncultured Methylocucumis sp. | reverse complement strand
AAGGGCAGTTTCCTGCCTAATGACCGTTTACACAAAAATTCTTACACCCTCTCATCTTTTCCAGCATATTCAACAATCTTACCGATACTGCCTGAAGCAGAGATTAGAAGGTCTCCTTTTATAGGATATGGGTATTTTTTTTTGTATTCTTCAAATAAATCTCGTGGAATATAAGCATCTGGTTCGCGCCCAAATGTACCGATTTTGTAAAACGGAACATCCCCATCTTCTGATGTTTGATCTTTAAAGATTCTTTTATTCATCAAAACAGAACCTAAATCCCCTAGCTTCTTATCTTCCCACTCCTCACTAAACCCCTTAAACCGAATAGCTGGCATATTCCCTTTCTCAGCCATTTAATTCACCCTTCAAAAACGCTTTAAACTCGCCCAAACCCTGCATATCAAAGTCATTGCCTGTGAGTTCGTCTATCATGCTGGCAAGTTCGCCCTCGGTGGTTTGTATCTCTTGGGCGACATGGGCGTAGGTGGTGGCGTATTTGTCGGCGAGGGCTTGCACTTGGTTGGTGAGGGTTTGGATCAGCACGGTGGGCAGTTGCTGGAGCGATTTCAGCAAGGGGCTAAGCCATTTCTGTTCTAACAGCGCGTAGACTTGGGATTCAGTCAAGCCTTCAATCGTGGCTTTGGTTTTTAGGTGCAGGTGCGCGGCGGCGGTTTTGGCGTGTTTTTTGAGGGCTTTTTCTTCGTTTATCAGCGCATCGGCGTTAAGGATTTTGGCTTCCTGCGAGTCTTCGGCAAATGCGCCTTGTTTGGCGGCTTCGATTTTAAGTTGCTTGGCTTCTTTGGCGACGGCATTTGCCACAAAGGCATCCCCCGCTTCGTTGACGATGTCGCTGGCTTTTTCTTCTTCGCTGAGTGAATCGAGTATTTCTTCCAGCTCCGCGCTGATGTCTGCCAAGCGGTTTTCTTGGGTTTTTAGCTGTTGCAGTTCAATCGTTAAGTAGTTTTGTTGCACCAGCTCAAACGGGAAAATATGGCCTTGCCAGCCGTCTTGGACTTGTTGGTCTTTGCCGTCTTTTTTCTTGGCTACGAGGTTGGGGTCCACTTGTGTGCTGGCGGCAAAGCCTTCGCTCTGGAGAATTTCCAAGTCAATGGCGATGCTGGCCCAATGGTCATCCAGCAGTTGGTAGGCTTGGTATTTGTCAATCAGCGCGATAGTGCTTAAACGCTTGAACAGTTCATCACTCAACACGTTGATTTCTTTTGGAATGTTCACCGTTTGCAGGTGGGTGAGCAGTTCTTGCTTTAGAAAGCCTGCAAAATCGGCAAAGGCGGTGGCAAAGTCTTGGGCAAAGGCTTGTACATCGGGATGCCCGGTAATGGCGGCTTTTATATCGTCAACAGTTAAGGCGGCATATTCGCTGGACGTGGCGGTAAACAAGGCCGCCCTGAGATTGGGAAAGGCTTGCCAAAACGCAGCGAGGGCATTGATTTCATGTTCTGGGATGCCGCCAAACATGGTGGCGTAAATATCCCAGCTTTCGGCAGGTTCGGAGGAATCGACATAGCGCGGGATATTGAGGTTGTAGTCATTGGCGCGGATGTGGTCGCGGCTGACCTGTTTGGAATAGTTGGGTATGGTTTGCCGCGCAATCACGGTATCGCTGATGCGTTTGATGTCCGAGGCGCGGAGTTTGTTGTTTTTGCCGACTTTTATAAAGCCTTTGGAGGCATCGACAATCAGCACATCGGTATATTCACGTTTTTGTTTTAACACTATGATGATGGTGGGGATACCAGTGCCAAAAAAGATGTTGGCGGGCAGGCCGATAATCGCATCAATGTGGTTGTATTCGATGAGTTTTTTGCGGATGTTGCCTTCTTCGCCGCCACGGAACAATACGCCGTGCGGCAAGACAATGGTCATCATGCCATCGGGTTTAAGGTGGTATAAGTCGTGCAGTAAAAAGGCGTAGTCAGCTTTGGTTTTGGGCGCTAAGCCAAAGCGGGCATAGCGCGGGTCGGTGTCTTTATGTTCTGGTTCCCATTTTTGTGAATACGGTGGATTAGAAACCACGGCATCTAAATACAAGGGGTTGTAACTGTTAGTTGGGTCGCTTTCGTCAAAAAAGGGCCAGTCGTCTTCTAAGGTGTCGCCGTTGCGGGTGACGATGTTGCCTGGCAATATGCCGCGCATGACCAAGTTCATGCGCGTGAGGTTGTAGGTGTTTTGTTTCAGTTCTTGGGCGTAGTATTTGATGTTGTTGTCATCATCTATGTGTTTGGCTACCGATTGGCCGATATTGATGAGCAAGGAACCGGAGCCGCTGGTGGGGTCGTAAATCAGGATTTCTTTTTTGTCTTTGACATGATGGGCAATGAGTTCGGACATCAGCAACGACACTTCATGCGGCGTATAAAATTCGCCCGCTTTTTTGCCTGCGTTGGCGGCGAACATGCCAATCAGGTATTCGTAGATAAATGCCAGTACATCGTAATCTTGTTTGCCATCCATGGGGATGGCTTTAATCAAGTGAATAAGCTGGCTGATCAGGGCAATCGCGCTATTAAGCGCCTTTGCCGAAGATCAGCTCCGCCCGGT
>CAYUQV010000172.1:0-2622 GCA_964446885.1 uncultured Methylocucumis sp. | reverse complement strand
GAAAACACAAGCCCTATCGCTTCTGGGGACTACTCGACTCCTGTCTCGCAGCGGACGAATGGAGCAAAGATTGGTTTTGCGTGTTGACGGCGCGAGCCCTCGGACATGGTTCATGTAGTCATCGAATTGTTGCAACTCCTCATCCACTGGCGTTAGGCCTATTAATGGATCGGCGATGACTGCATTGGCTCGCAGCAAAACAAGAAGATGCCCAAGCGCTGCACGCGAATCTTTACGGTTGAGAAATACGGGCGCTTCGCAGTTACAGCGAGGCAGGTGATCATCAAGAAACTGTTGTATCAGCTTTTCATCAATGCTTTTAACATCAATATTGCACTGACTAATCCAGTGAGCAAAGTGTGTCAGTCCAGCAAGATAATTATTTATGGTGTTTGATGCATAGCGGCAGTCAAACAAATGCAGCATGAAAGCATCAACATAGGGTGCCAGTTCGCTCTCAAGTAGCCAACTGGTTGTGTGGTGGTGGGCAGAATTCATTAGAACCTCCTAAAGTGAGTGAGTTCTCACTTCAGGGCTCCGGCAAAACTATGTCAAGCTTAATGGCTACATCTTAAGTAATCGTTCAATGAAATAAGGATTTGCAGCCATCAGCTTTATGCAGCTATTCATAGTTAGGTTCTATGCATAGTGGCCGTTACCGACCAACCAATCCATATCATGCCAACGGCTGTATATGGACTCCTCCCGTTTTGCAAGCATTTCACTCCATCAAGCTAAAGGTACGACTGCACACGTATATCCGGCCTGTTATCGAGCTCAAAGGCTCTGGCCATAATGGGCTATTCGCGCGTTTGCTCCTAATCGCTTTGACGTGCTCTAAGGCACAGCAGCCGTTCCAGGTTTTGCAAACGCCGGTTCGACCGGTCGCCATCAGTTGTGTTGCTTCGCAATCGGTTTGGATTTCTCCTTGATCGGTAAGCCAATGGTTTTCTTCTCAATCGGTTTGTGCATGAAAGTTTACTTTCATGCACAAACCGATTCACCAGATGAAAGCTCGTCAGCTTTCTGTTCATAGTCCGTTTTTTTGGTCAATAGCGCCCAAATAATCCGTGCGTTTTTGTTGGCAAGCGCAACGGCAGCAATATTTTTGTGGCGCCGTTCACCAATGCCTTTTAGCCAACGACTTCTCGGATCATCTTTGCTGCCCGCCATCCTGAGTACTGAGCGGCCGCCATGTATCAACAAGGTCCTTAAATAATGGTCACCGCGTTTACTAATCCCCAATAATTGCTCCTTGCCCCCACTGCTGTTTTGTCGTGGCGTTAAACCTATCCAGGCTGCCAAATCCCGTCCGCGTTTGAACTGACTGCCATCACCGACCGCACTAATGATTGCCGTAGCGGTGAGTGGGCCAACTCCTGGAATTTGCAGCAAGCGTTTAGCGTCTTCATGGGTGTGTGCAAACGTATGGATGCGCTTATCCAACTCTGCAACTCTTTCGTCCAGTGCCAGTAGGTCTTCCTGCAAGCCCTTTAGCAATATCCTGAAGTCAGCACTTAATCCGTTTTCAGCATCCTCCAGCAAGCAGGGTAGTGCCTTACGCAAAACTTCAATAGCCTGGCCAACAACAATCCCATATTCAGCCAGCAGCCCTCGAATTTGATTGACTTTGGCCGTGCGCTGTCCGACCAGTTCTTTACGAATCCGATGGCTCGCCTGAAGATCTTGCTGGACAATCGTTTTGATCGTAACAAACCGCATCGTTGGTCGGGACAAAGCTTCGCAAATGGCTTCAGCATCTTTAGCATCATTTTTGTTGGCTTTAACATAAGGCTTCACAAATTGGGGCGCCATCAGTTTGACAGTATGCCCAAATTTTTGCAGTTCCCGTGCCCAATAATGCGCCCCACTACAGGCTTCCATGCCAATCAAACAGGGGTCAATAGTGCGAAAAAAGCTTAGCATCTGCTCACGTTTCAGCTTCTTGCGCAATACCGGTTGTTCACGGCTATCCACTCCATGTAATTGAAACACTGTTTTTGCTAAATCAATCCCTATGCGTTTAATGTTCATTTCGGACCCCTTCGCCATTTGTTTGTAAAGTTATATTCTACCAATCTGGCACTTCGATGTCGCAAGGTGGGAGGAGTCCATCCCATTGCTTTTGTAAATAATTTAAAGTGGGCAAAAAGATTTCTTTGGGCAGCGGAAATGAAAAAGGTTGGTCAACGTTGATAAAATGTCTGGCCATTTGAGGTGATAAAACTCAGTGGTCCCGGTATCTGGCGAAATGACCACCACCGAACCCCACCAGCCATGATGTAAGCTTCGCTGTCATCGGGTTTGACCGCGACACATTGCGGCTCAAATCCCACGGCAATTTCAGTGACTTTTTTAAGGCGTTGCCAGCGGTTCCGGTCGGGTTGACTTTAAAAATGCTGACGGAATGGTTATCTTGGTTAAGGTTCAACAAATGCGCTTCGTCTTTGGCCAAGATAATGTTGATGGAACGGGTCGGTTCTGCATAAGCCGAACCCGTTGCTAAAATCAGCGTCAATGCCGCCGTGATTTTGGATAGGCTAAATAACTTTAAGGGCTTGTCTGTAGGGTGCTAATAAACAAAAGGCTCTAAAGTTTCACGGGATTTTTGCTAACTTATTG
>CAYUQV010000171.1:0-2643 GCA_964446885.1 uncultured Methylocucumis sp. | reverse complement strand
GCAAAGCGACCATCGGGTTTATATGGCTTTTACTGCGGGTAATTTGCTAGCGGTTGGGCGTGTCGTGCGGGAGCGGTTGCCAAGTGCAAACATTGTGTTTGCTGCTGACAATGACACGCAAACAGCCGGTAATCCGGGTTTAACCAAGGCCACAGAAGCCGCCGCCGTTGTGGGTGGTAGTGTGGCGGTTCCTCCTATCCACGGTGATTTTAACGATTATCAGTTATTCCTGAATGGGGGCGGCCATGTCGAGTGATTCGAGCAAGCCGCCTATCCTGGAAGTTGTGAATGGTGCAAAAAGCCCCAAAGCCGCACAAACAAAGCAATCCGGTGGTACGGGTATCGGATCGGTAAAGAGGTTTGGTGAATGCTACGGCGTTGAAAATGGTGCATTTGTGCTTTTCAAAATATCGCGCGACCGGGCCGAAACAAAGCACCAGATGTGCGACTTCACTTGTCAGATTATTGAAGAAGTTATCGCGGATGACGGGGTAAGCGACACAACCTTTTTGAGAGTTGAGGGCCGCCGGGCCGATGGGGTGCAGTTACCAAGGGTTGATATACCTATCAAGTCGTTTCTTAACGCACAAGGCAACTGGGTAAATGAGTATTGGGGCATGTTGCCCTTTGTTAATCCCTCTACAAAAATGGGAAGCCTGAAGGCCTGCGTCCATCTCTATTCAAAACAAGAAGGCGACATACCCCGTAGCACCATCTACCGCTATACCGGCTGGAAAAAAATCAATGACGAATGGCAGTATTTAACCGGATCAGGGGCGATTACTGCCGCTGGCCTGGTTGATGATGTTCAGGTTGATTTATCCAGCAACCTAAGCAAATATCAAATGCCTGAGCCTATAGCAGGTGAAGATTTAAAAGCGGCAATTATGGCCGCTTTAAAACTGCTTAATGTTTGCCCCGGAAAGCCGCAAATAGGGGCGGCACTACTGGCCATGGTTGCACGCGCACCACTAAGCGAATGCTCTAGCGTGGATTTTGTTTTGTGGCTGCATGGCCTAACAGGTAGCCGCAAATCGTCGGTAGCGAAATTGGCGCTCGGATTTTTTGGCCTGGGATTTACCGCCCGGAGTGAACGTAATACAGGATTTCCGGGAAATTGGCTCAGTTCACCCAAGGCCGTTGCAATGCAAAGTTTTGTTGTTAAAGATGCCGTTTTCATAGCAGACGATTTTAAATATACCGGCAATAGTCGTCATGATGAAGATATGAACGAGGCGGCCAATCAATTGATTATGGCTATTGGTAACAATGCCGCCCGCGTCACTTTAAAACAAGACCGTAGCATTCGTGAGGGCGCACCTTGCCGGGGCGCTTTGATATGTACCGGAGAAGATACGCCAAAATCACAATCTACGTTGGCGCGTATGCTGACCATGGAAGTGGTAAGGGGGGATGTCTGCGAAAAGACTTTAACGGAGCTACAAACCGCTTCCAGTGAAGGTAGATTTGTAAACCTAATGAGTACCTACCTGAAATGGTTAGCGGCGAATCTTGATCGATTGAAAGTCGAATTTCCAGCGGCAATTGTGCAACTGGCCGATTCTGAAACAATAAAACCATTGTCTAGTTCGCATCCCCGCGCCCCTGGGATTTTCGCCAATTTGGTGGCCGCGGTTGAGGTTTTTAGCGAGTTTATTCAAGCTGAAGGATTGATGGATTTAGCCGATATCAACACGTTTGAAGCAAATATTGAATCAGCTCTCCTACAGGCTTTTATAATCAACGATCCTATCAAGACGACCAAGATCCATGCCAGAGGTTCATTGAGTTAATTCAAACGGCGTTAGCATCTGGAGATGCTCACTTACCCGACAAAAACAAGCAACAAGCCCCCGATACTAGGCCTTACGCTTGTGGCTGGGCGTGCGCTGGATCGGGTGATGATGATTACAAACCTAATGGCAAACGTATTGGCTGGTTTGATCCGCCTAAACACCCACACCAAGCCAAAGTATATCTGTTGCCTGACGCTGCCTTCGAAATTGCCCAAAGCATTGCTACCAGACAGCGCCAGCCGTTTTTTGGTGGTAACAGTACAAATCTTTGGCGATTGATGATGCACCGTGGATTGATTCAAGGCGAAACAAATAAAGCTGAAAGCCGCCCAACTAAACGCAAAACGATTGCGGGCATTGATTGCCGCGTACTTGTTATGGACGCTGACTGCTTGTTACCTGCTGGAACCGATGAAAAAAACTAAGGCTTATCTGTAAATACTGGGCAATCTGGGCAAATATGTAAATTATTTATATAAAACATAGATTTACTATTGCCCAGAGGTTGTTTTTCTGCTGGGCATTTTGCCCAAAAACTGGGCAGTTTTTGAAAATATCAATCGTTGCATAAAGACCTGTTGCTTGAGTTGCCCAAAATAAAACTGGGCAATTGCACGGAAAAAATCAGGTGTCGGGCAACGTCAAGGCCACTAATGGCGAGCCTTTAAAGGTATTTTGCCCAAAATGCCCAGTTTTCCCGGATAAGGTATAGAAATATTTTTTTGGATAAATTTTTATGACGACGAAACAACCCAAAAACATGCAAAAAAAACTTGAAATTGAAGCCAAGCGGAAGGCAAGAACCGCCGAAATCAACCGGCGCATTAATCAAGAATGGGCGGCCTTG
>CAYUQV010000170.1:0-2645 GCA_964446885.1 uncultured Methylocucumis sp. | reverse complement strand
ATTTCAAATGGCGCATATATCAACGGGTTTCTATTGTTATGTCAACAGAGCCTAGGCAAAGGGGCAGAAAATAATGGTGCTTGATACCGCGCAACTGCACTTGCCTGACCGCTATTTGCAAATGGTTTTAACGATTTTGCAAACCCACTTGCCCCATGCCGAAATCTGGGCGTATGGCAGCCGCGTCAACGGCGATTATTACGAAGCCAGCGATTTGGACTTAGTGGCGCGCCAATCCGACGATCTGAACCGTCACCAAATCAACCTTGGTGACGTGACCGACGCATTTTCAGACAGCAATTTACCCATCATTGTGCAGATAGTGGATTGGGCGAGGATTTCAAGCGAATTTCAGGAAGAGATTTTGGCAAATTACGCCGTTGTGCAAAAAGGGGGTGAAGGGTTGAGTTTTGTTTCGTCCCGAAGCTAATAGCACAATAAGCCCACTTTTTTAAAATCAATCAGGAGCAACGATGCTGCAAACCTACGAAGCCGTGCTAGAACCAAATGGTCACCTCCAGTTTTTGGAAACCTTACCCACACTAATCTCCACCTCCTGCCGTGTACTGGTTACATTTACCACAGAAACGCAATCTGCTGACACAGCATTATGTGGCACTGCACTTAGCGAAACCGCATTTGCAAACCGCCAGGCACTAACCTGACCCACCTTAAAGAAAAGGATAAACCATGACAACCATTAACACCGATGCGTTAGAACAAACGGTACAGCTCTTCCAGATGGCCCTGAATTTCCCTGACCGTCAGGCCACGTGCATAGAGCGAAATGATCTTGTCGTCGAAGCCCGTCCAACGGGATTGGTGTTTGCCAATGATTTGTGGCTCAAAGTGGCCAAGGCGATCCCGAGGGATATCAATGGGCAATGCGCCAAAGTCGCCTTTCAGGGTTTTCCGGCTCTTGTGCCCTTTGGGTATTTGCCATTGCGGGTATTGCCAGTGGCGTTGCTGACCGGCCCATGCTTGGCGTGGCCTAGATGTTCGGTCATTTCGGCCTCTAAAGCTCGCTCGACCAGAGCCTTGGTCAGTTGTTTCAGCAAGCCGTTTACGCACAGCAGGTCTTCGGGTTTTTGATAGCCTGAAAGTAAGGCATCAATCAGGTCGGTCGGTATAGATTTGGATTCGGTCATGGTTACTCCTCAAAGTAAGGGCAGTTTCCTGCCTAATGACCGTTTACACAAAAATTCTTACACCCTCAATAAAGGGATTGAGTTCAATCATTTCACTTTTCATGATCTCAAACGTAAAGGGATTAGCGATACCGAGGGAGATAAAATGAAAGCATCGGGGCACAGAAGCCCTGAAATGATCAATGTCTTCGACGTGAAGTGGTGTTGTAGAACCGATTAGAAGCCGTTAGTTGCTACCAATTGATTTATTTTAGAAGTTAACTTTGTTTAACTGATTGATAATATTGGGGTGAACGACGGGGCTCGAACCCGCGACAACAGGAATCACAATCCTGCACTCTACCAACTGAGCTACGCTCACCATAATGGGGGGATGTATGGGGACTAAAAAAATGGCACGCTTGGCAGGACTCGAACCTGCGACCCCCAGCTTAGAAGGCTGGTGCTCTATCCGGTTGAGCTACAAGCGCAAAGTGGTCGGGATAGAGGGATTCGAACCCCCGACATTCTGCTCCCAAAGCAGACGCGCTACCAGACTGCGCTATATCCCGACGTTTTTCTTTACCAGTGGTTGAAAGGACTTCATAACCACCCTTGAAGAGCTGACTATTATATGTATCTCTTTGGGGTGCGTCAACTAAATTTTGATTTTTTATCACCTGATAAAAAATGGATAGTTTTTACAATTCTTTTTAGTGCTTCGCCGTGCTTTTATATTGGATTTTTTCGGTGTTGGTTTTAGCTAATTTTCGGCTAAATCGGGGCTGGACACTAAAGGTAACGTCTTGGCTACTGAATTTTTGTGCCATAATATGCCATCATTCCTGAAAGCGAGCGTCTACTCATGGCTGAATTTACCCTTCCTCCAAATTCTGTATTAACCGAAGGCAAAACGTTTAAAGCACCTGTCGGTGCCAAAAATATCCGCCGTTTCGAAGTTTACCGTTGGGATCCTGATTCTGGCGAAAATCCGCGCATTGATGTGTATGAATTGGACATGGACGACTGTGGGCCGATGGTATTGGATGCTATTTTAAAAATCAAGAACGACATTGACAGTACCTTGACGTTCCGGCGGTCATGCAGGGAAGGGGTGTGCGGTTCTTGTGCGATGAACGTCAACGGCAAAAATACGTTGGCCTGTACCAAAGCGATTGACGCTTACCCTGACACCATTAAAATTTTCCCATTGCCGCATATGTCAGTTGTTAAGGATTTGGTGCCTGACATGACACATTTTTATGCGCAATATGCCTCAATCAAGCCTTGGATAGAGACTCAAACCCCAGCCCCAGCCGACTCAGAACGCTTACAAAGCAAAGAAGACCGTGCGAAATTGGATGGCTTGTATGAATGCGTGTTGTGTGCCTGCTGTTCGACCAGCTGTCCTAGTTATTGGTGGAACAGTGACCGTTATTTGGGGCCTGCCGTACTGTTGCAAGCATACCGCTGGCTGGTTGATAGCCGCGATGAAAACACGGGCGCACGTTTGGATGA
>CAYUQV010000169.1:0-2689 GCA_964446885.1 uncultured Methylocucumis sp. | reverse complement strand
ACGATTTCCACGCAGGAGCAAGGGAAATCTTTCGTCAAAAATAGCGACTCCCTTTCATGACGATTTGCTTGCCGATTGGCAGTTAGCCGTAAACGGTAAAAAACCTTTTCCAATCCGAGGGCTTGACCAATGATGATTTCAGAAGTTATTCCACAAGATGATTACTTGCTCTATATCAAAACTGAAGATGGGCAATCCGGTTTTTTTGACGTAAAGCCCTATCTTGATGCAGAGGCTTTTGCGCCGCTACTAGAGAAACAAGAATTTAAACGTATCTACAATGGCAAATATTTTATTGAATGGGATTGTGGTGCTGATCTTTCTGCCGATACCATCCAAGCACGTTGGCAAACATCGGTAAATCATTTGGCTTAAATTTTCTGTCATACAATAACTGAGCGTCCTTACTTGTGGTTCTTGGTTAAAGGACAGGCAGTCGTAATACTGAAATTTATAATTAGGTTCTTCTGTGGGAGCGGCTTTAGCCGCGACTTTACAGCCCCCAATCGCGGCTAAAGCCGCTCCCACGATGCTAATGATTAACGCAAAGTTCCCATTTATAGCCCTGAGGGTTCACCGGAGCGTGGCAACGGATAGCCAACGTTTATATTCAGCCAAAGTCATAATCGGTGGGGTGTTAAAACTCGCTTGCAGATCAAGAATATCGGCATCGCCCGATACCAATACCTCGGCTTGTCCGACGACGGCGAGGACTAAGAATTTTAGATCATCAGGGTCGCGGATGCTGGGCAAACCTTCGGGGATTTGTCCAATAACAACAGTTTCGGTGTAAGGTAAAAAATCGGCAAGCAATAAAACCTGTTCAGCTTTACTGAGTTTGAACTTTGGATAAGCCAGTACCCGCATCAGTTCGCTTACCGTATCCTTACTGGCTAATGGCGTAATGTCGGCATTTTGCCAACTGTGCCGTAACCAAGCCAGGCTTTGCTTGGAAAACAATAACGCCGAAACCACACAATTAGTATCCAACACTACGCGCTGGCTCATACCGGATCTTGCCTTGCCCACTGGATAGCATCACCCACATCCTGTTCACTAAGCCCTAAGGCCTCCAGCTTAGCGCGGACGGCATCCGCTTGTTGAATCCGCACAGGCGTGAGGATAATGCGCCCCGATTCAACAGCCACTTCATAGTAGTCTGCATTACCCACTGACATAACCACGGATTTTGGCAGCGTCAGTTGGTTTTTACTGGTTAATTTCGCTAACATGATGACCTCCAAAGTAATGAAGTAAGATTATATTACTAAAAGGCACTTAGGTATGGATATAAAAATGCTTTTGGAAAAAACCAGCAAAGCCTTATTGGATGGGTTAATGCTGTATTGTTTCCATTTATGCCCCTGATGGTACGCGGAGCGTGGGAACGATGAATTTATCGGATTGGCTATAGTTCCCACGCTCCGGTGTGGGAATTCATCACGCAACGCTCCGGCGTTGCTTGCTGGTGAAACGTGACGCGGAGCGTCTGGGGCGGCATTCCCACGCGGAGCGTGGGAACGATAAAAATTTATCGGATTGGCTATAGTTCCCACGCTCCGGCGTGGGAATTCATCACGCAACGCTCTGGCGTTGCTTGCTGGTGAAACGTGACGCGGAGCGTCTGGGGCGGCGTTCCCACGCAGAGCGTGGGAACGATAAAAAAATAGCGACTCCCTTTAAAAAAATCTTGACCATTCAGCGTTTAGCTTCTTTTTAGACAAACATTTTTTCTAAACAGGCTTTTTTGAGGTGGTTGAGTTTTGCTAACTCGCTTTGGTGCAGGGTGATAAGTTTGTCGAGGTTTTGGAAATAAGAGCCGATTTTTTCTTGTTCTTCTACATTTGGGACATAAACTATTGTTGATTGAACTAACTCGCTGTTTAGATTAATAACAACCCCTCCTGATGCCAATGCTTTATATTGTTTAAGCATAAAATCTGAAGACAATAGCTGTAACAAATACTCAAGATTAAAAAGTTTGTTCTCGTCTCTGATTACAAGCCAACCGTCATGAATACAACCTTCTATTGCCATAATGTAAGGCCGTCCAAAACTCATGGAATTGGATAATATCAAATCACCTGCATAAACCCTTCTTGAGTGTTTCTCACCAGCTGGAATTATCTTTTCTTTCGTTTTGGTAATGTACCTTGAGGTAGTTGATACATCTCCGATTTTTATCCAATTGATGCCCTTCTCATCATTTGTAATAAAGTTTTCAATTGGCCTTGGGGAGCCACCTCTTTGAATTAGTACACACTCTCCAAACCTCTTTTTCCCCCAAGCCCCTTCAAAGCCTTTAAAACGGATTTCAGGCACATCCGCACCCGGTTTGGGGAACATTTTTTCCAGCATGGCTTTTTTGAGATTGACCAGCTTGTTGACCTTGGCTTGATGCAAGCTGATGAGCTTGTCGAGGTTTTGGAAATAACTGCCTATTTGGGTTTGTTCAGATGGCTCAGGGATTGAAATTGGTGCATCAAGAATATCTTTGTTATAAAGCCGTTTTATAGTGCTACCTTCTAGCCCACCCCATTTAACAAATGAATAAAATTGCTTTAAAAATGAATTAACCAATCTATTATCGTGTTGTAGCCATACAATATTAGAATCTTGGAAATACTCATCTTTGAGGGTATCCTGAATTTTGTGTAAACGGGTTTGTTAGTGGTTCGGCATTCGGTCT
>CAYUQV010000168.1:0-2807 GCA_964446885.1 uncultured Methylocucumis sp. | reverse complement strand
AATAAAACACATCAATCCATAATGTTTAATGGGTGGGCCTTATCAAACCGCGAACACTGCCTTGACGGTGTTCATAACGCGCGAAACGACGGAAAGCATCGGCCCATAGTCGACGGCCCCAGCACCAGGACAGACATTGCTGGGATTGCTGGCGGGGATGACACAGCTAGCCCTACCACCGTATTAAAATATTCTACGCACCAGCAAAGATAATTGTCAGTCAGTTTCTTTAACTGGCAAATCTGAAAGGCATTCCCCATCGGTCGATGATCAGCAATTTTGCGTTTGCTACCTCCGGCCAAACGTTCTTAACGGATGGGGGGCATGGTCAAAGCATAGCAAATGTGTTGATTGTAATTCCTGAAAATTTACGGAATTGGGTTACATGGCGGTTACACAAAACCAACAGGCAATAAAAAAGGCTTAGGTCGTTAAACCTAAGCCTTTGATTTATCTGGTAGCGGGGGCAGGATTTGAACCTACGACCTTCGGGTTATGAGTGCGAGTAACTCAAAAAACCACGAGAAGTTAAAACACATAGCAACAATATAATCAATGATTTATCATAAACTGTGTATTGCTAATTGTTGCCTTTTTTCACCTGTTTTTATAGCCAACTGCGACAAAATTGCGACAAAGATATATAATGAAAACCCAGATAAAAAGCGGGCTTGAGGGTGCTAGCAACACCAAAAAGCCCTAACCTATTCACTTAACGAGCAGGGTTAAGCAATGGCTGTCACAAATTATAACGCCATTGCCCCAAAGAGGGTTTTATATGGCAACCATCAAACAGCGCACTGATAAAGAAGGAAAACCACGCTACACGGCAGAAATTCGATTAAAAGGCTATCCACACCAAACAGCCACATTCAAACGACTGACAGATGCTAAAAAATGGATTCAGGATACTGAGTCGGCTATCCGGGAAGGTCGTCACTTCAAAACAGCCGAAGCTAAAAAGCACACCTTCGCTGATGCAATCGACCGTTATATTGCGGATATTTTACCTGTTGAATTTAAGACTGTTGAACAAGCAAACCGTAAACCTATGCTTACATGGTGGAGGGCGCAGATAGGTTATTGTGTATTGGCAGACCTATCTCCTGCTTTGTTTACCGAATGCAGAAACAAACTAGCCAAAGAAGGGGGCGGTAGTGGTAAACCATTAGGTGCGGCTACTATCAAAAATTACTTTGTGGTCGCCGCAGATATTTTAAAGCGTTGCACACATGAATGGGTGTGGCTCGAACAGTCACCGCTTAGAGATGGACGTATAGATTTGCCTAAACTACCAAGGGGTGTAGTTCGCTTTTTGGATGATGACGAACTAGCCAGACTGACAAAGGCCTGCAAGGAATCGCCAAATGCTTTGTTATATCCTGCCTACATGCTTGCTATTTCAACAGGTATGAGGCAATCAGAAACGATGAACCTTTATTGGAAGGAACCAGAAAACCCACCAGTCGAAACAGCGTGGGGCGTAGTCAATCTGGCTGATACTTGCGTCATCCTGCACGAAACGAAAAACGGCGACAGACGTCGCATCCCTTTAGCTGGTCAAGCCCTTTTAGAACTGCAAAAACTAAGCAAGGTAAGGCGACTTGATACACTGCTAGTGTTTCCATCACCAACACACCCAAACAAGCCTATAGAGCTTAAAAGAGCTTGGGCGAATGTGCTGACAAAGGCCGAGGTCAATAATTTTCGTTGGCATGACCTGAGACATTGCACAGCTTCATATTTGGCAATGAATGGTGCAACTATGACCGACATAGCCGCAGTATTAGGACACCGCACCTTAGACATGGTTAAGCGATATAGCCACCTATCCGACGGGCATGTAAGCAATGTGGTTGCTAGCATGAACGCTAAGATTTTCGGGGTTGTGTAATGGATAAAGCCAAAGATATCAATTTGGATCGATTAACCGAGCTATTCGATTTGGACCAACCTACAGACTTTTGGTTTGCCGAATATTGTGAGATTGACGAAGATGGCATTAGGCCAAAACCAGTGGACCAAAATGTAACGGAATTGTTATTTGGGGATGAGTGGCGCGAATTTCGAACATTCAGACGAGATATATGTTTGACTCTACCTTGTTCGTTCAGCGAAGTGATAGTTTGGGCTGAACTCAATGGTTTTGTCGATTATCTTCCCAAGAGTTTATTTGATTATGTTCAAGAGGATGCTGCTTATGAGTTTCAGATAAATCTATCAGAAGCGGCAACGGTTGAGAAAGTTTCAGAGTCTAAAGATGCAAGACCTCGAAAAAGAAAGATTAATCTAGTTCGGGCAATCGAAAGCGCGGTTAAAGATTTGCGAGAAGAACTAGGCAAAAAGCCAAGCATTGACGAGCTATGGAGATATTTTGAAAATGATTCAGACAAAACCGAATTTATCGAAGACTACACTGATACGCATTTAATATGGCGAGATACTAAAGGTAGCCTGCACGATTGCCTTAAAAAAACGGTTGCTAATCACTTATCACGGATAAAAGACTAAAAATCACGACTATCGTCACGGCTATTTGTTTTAAGCAATAGCCGTGATTCGAGCCCCTAAATTCCCCAATGTCGCAAGCCATAACAGCAAGCGGCGATTCACTAAATCTGAATTGAAGGGGTAATTTATGACCACAACACAAACCAATCAAACCACACGCTGTTTAATCCCTGTCTCAGAGTGGAACAAGCACCACTCATGGCCGCCACCTGGCGGGCTGAGACATTTAATATTTCACGAGAAAACCAACGGCTTTTCCAGTGCCTTTAAGCGTGTTGGTCGTCGTGTTTTGATTG
>CAYUQV010000167.1:0-2858 GCA_964446885.1 uncultured Methylocucumis sp. | reverse complement strand
CAATAAGTTAGCAAAAATCCCGTGAAACTTTAGAGCCTTTTGTTTATTAGCACCCATATATGGAATATGATTCACTATGTTGTAACGCTCTTGAATAGGGATCTATCCTATAATGAACCTCTCCAGATTTGAAAGTTATTTTGAACCAATATCCATCGCCATCATTTAAAGGAAAATTTATGCCAGGTGGAAGTCCCCAATATCCACTGATATCCGTGTTCTTGTAAGTGATGAATGTGCCCACCATAAAGATTGGGGGATTGAATGGCAATTGATTGCCATTCACTAATTCTACACCTTGAGCATTAGGTGCCCATACAATTAATCTTTTCATTTGAACTCTCTATCTGCTATGTTGTTTTCAGAATCCCAACAAGCTGTTGAAAAAAGCTTGTCTCGTAAATTTTTACGGTGGCTATGCACTGTATGTAGCAAATAATTACGGTGCTATGTGAATTAGATTGGTTAATTAGCTGTTTGACGGGGAGGGAATATCTTTCAGTTCTATGTCTTTAGGTAATCTCACAAAAGTTTCACGGTATAAAACGACTGCGTGTCTTTGAAGGACAGGCAGTCGTAGTCTCGATATATGTCATGAAATTTATGTCACATTACTAAATGAAGTCATATTCGGCAATCCTAACTTGCCACTTGAATTAGGAACCGCGACACTCTGTTTATACCTTGCAATTGGCATGGTTTAGAATTTTTAGGCAGTTAATCACAAAATAAACCAAATATCAACTGAATAAGATAGTTAGGAATAAAGAGCACAAATGGATATTTTTGCCTTTGTTATATGAATGACTCGTTTTGGCTGGTACTGCCAGTTGGTTCGCTAAAATTGGTAGTCTGTTTTCAGTGGAGTACTGGACGGTCAGCTATTGGCATCCTATGACCAGTTTGGGTCCAGGCTGTGTAAAATTATGATTGGTGGAAAGACTTTTAAGTTGCTTGGACTATAAATCAAACAAAGTAGTGATAATTATTAAATGGTAAAGTGATTTATAGTATTTAGTGGAGTTAATTTTAAATTTTTGGTTT
Organism: uncultured Methylocucumis sp.; assembly: GCA_964446885.1. GTDB lineage: Bacteria > Pseudomonadota > Gammaproteobacteria > Methylococcales > Methylomonadaceae > Methylovulum. The sequence continues at coordinate 1,814 of CAYUQV010000167.1, read as the reverse complement.
TATGAATGCGATTTTACACAGCCTGGTTCGAAACAGGACAAGCATGACCCCCAACCAAATTATGAATTTCTCCAAAATCTCATTCCAACCCTAATTTGCAAATAGCCTTAAAAATTTTAGCCGCTAAAATTTCTTAAAAACCGTCTACTGCATATCATTCGGTTTATGGCAACTGATCCCTGAATTTTCATTTAACGCCAGTTATACCGTAGAGGTTTGTTGGTAATGATTAGTCGGAAACATGCCATCACCATCACAAAAAAGCCGGATGGACAGCGTTCCAGCCGAACAAACCAAAAGACATCCTGATTTATTCCACGAATATATTTAGATGCTGCCGAGCTTCAGGGGCTTGTTGGCTCCATCCGATAGATTACTATCAACTAGCCTTCTGTCTGCAAGGCTAGGGAGCATCTCGAAAGTTCGGCCATTATTGGATCGCAGTTTGTGAAATGGTCTGGTTTGGATGTGGGGGAAGCCACCGGATTGGATTGAAAAGTGGTTGAAGATGGGAGGTGTGGATCAATAATAATGGCTTGGGTCTGTTGCATGTCTGCGGCTGTACATTAGTGTATTTTCATCGGCCATTTTTTGAGGGGCACATGATGAAAATAGAAAATAATCCCCAGCACCCGTATTCGCATTAGGTGAACACTACCCGGCGAACGGGCTGCATAAAGATGGCGCAACGGCGCATTTCTTTAGCCGTAACGATGACAACATATTGGGGATATTCACCCATATAGGGGCAATAGAAGAACACATCCTCAAATTTGGGTGCGTTGAATTTGGACTGCTTTACCAAAATCGTGCATTATTGCTCGTTTTCCAGTTTTTTTGCCAGATTTACAAAAACCTTAAGTTATGTTTTTCTGCGCCCTTTGATGAGAGGGAAACCTGGGTTTTGGATTTGCCTTGCCTGGTCGACGAAGGCCTTGCCGTGACGATCCATGTTGTAAACAGCAAAGACAACACGCTGCAAGACATTCGGAAGATGCGGTTGGGTTATGTCCAGACCTTGGTCTTTTTCAGTGCCATCCAAGACCAGTTGTCCGAAATTCGCGGCGGCGGCGATATTTTGGCGGGCTGGTTATGCCGCGATGCAATGTCCCTGACGGATATTACGGACATGGAATTGATGGAAAGCGACATTGCTGCAAACATTTGATTTTTTAGTTGGAATTGGACGATGAATAAACATTTAATCGCATTGGCCATAGTAGCCGCCGGCATGGTTGGCAATGATGTCATGGCGCATCCGGGCGGGCTGAATGCCGAAGGTTGCCACAAGAACCGGAAGACGGGCGACCACCATTGCCATGCCGACAAAAAAATGGCGGGGGCGCCCAAGTCCAATACCGGCGACAGCCATGTGGGCGAAGCTGGCATTGCGCCCACGCCTGAACCCGCCAGAAAGGAAAATGGCCTGCTCCGCCTTGATTATGAGGGCTTTACCCTTTGGCTGGACTGTTCCAAACGGGGGCTTTTGAAATACCGGTTTAACGCACAACGGGACACAGGAAACTTCAAGAGGAGCGAGGCGTTCATGCTTGACCCCAATGTGCCGGACCAATGCCAACAGACATCGGCAAAGGCCTATGGGCGCGGATTTGATAGGGGGCATGGGGTAAATGCGAATGCTTTGGACTATACAGAAGTCGGTATAAGACAGACTAACTTCATGACCAACATATTGCCCCAGGTGTCCCAAATGAACCGTGGCGCGATGTATTTCACTGAAATGTTAGTCGAGTGTTACCGCACAGGTCAGTTTACATGATTAGTTATCACAGATAAGTAGAAATACTGGTGAC
>CAYUQV010000166.1:0-2909 GCA_964446885.1 uncultured Methylocucumis sp. | reverse complement strand
AGGTTCTGCTGTAGCGTTTGGCTTGTTGCAAGGCGCCTGAGACATCGACGTTTTTACGTTTGGCCTCTACCACGGCAACCGGCGTCAAACCAATGAATAACACATAGTCGGCGGGGCCACTCTCGGTAGGCCATTCGGCAATCGCACGGTTGCGGTTTTTTTCCGGGCGAGCGCCTTGGTTGAATTTGAGGGTCTCCGAATCGGCTTCCCAACCGGATTGGCGTAATTGCTGATCGATAATCTTGCGGGTGTCTGCTTCGTCTAACTGCACCGCTTTGGCAGCATCGTTGGCAGCCGTGATGAATTGGACGACCGTGCTTTTGGGTTGTGCGGCAGCGATGGTCTGTTGATCGATTAGCCGTTGTTGTAATGATGCCTTGGCTTGCTCGGCTTCGGATGCCAGTTGCTCCCAGAATGATCGCTCATCTTTGGCTTCCCGTAGCTGAGATTGGGCGGCCTGCAATTGTTGTGCGACGTCTTGATGGGCGGCCTGGAAATCGGTCACTGCTTGGTTCAAGCGTTCCAGCTCAGCCCGAAGTTCGGCGCTTTCGTCGGTCGGTGGGTGCGGCGGTAAAAAAGGGCCTGATTTGTAATGGGGATCTTTGAAGGTCCGATGAAACCACAAAGATAACTGCCAAGTCAGTTTGAGCGTACTCAGTGCGGAACGGTGGTCGCCAGTTAAGGCATGATTGGCGGCATTACCAGCTCTCCTGATTTCGTCGAAGAGTTGAAAGACCTCTCTCGGCAGCACGCCGCTATCTTGAAGACGTCGGAGTAAATCGTATTGTTTTTCTTCGGACGAAGTGTACTGACCAGTGCGGGCGGCGAGCAATTGCGCTAACAGTTCCGCTAACTGGCGCAGTTTGAGCAGGCAGGTGTTCGGATCGTCGGCAAAGTATTTTTCCGCCAACATGCCCAAGTGCAAAAGCTGAGGGTCTTGTTGTTGTAAAACGGCGAAATTGGTCTGCGTCCTATTAATCATGTTGGATCAGAACACGATGGGGCTAGATAATTGGTGTAAGTTGCTATCCATTTGCGTCCGACTTGTCCCTTGTTATCGAATTGTTGTCATGTCGATCATTATCGCCGTATCTTTGCCTAGAAAAAAGCAATGCTTGCTGTGTCAACAATAAATGTAAACTTCTGAGAAGATAAAATGAAAAAAATCACTTGGCTTATTCTCATAATTTACAGCATTGGCTGCTCCCATCCGCAACTCACACCGGATCAACGAGAGCAATTGTTGATCGGTAATATTGCTCTTATTTCAATTAACACTATGCCGGAGTTCGATATTGATAAACCAGCTAACGGCAGGTTAGAGAGCTCATTTAAAAAAGGACTAACTTGGGGTGTGGCTTCATTAGCCGGAGGATTATCGGGATTAGGAACGGGTGGATGCGGCGGGGATTTTTGCGGAGCTGCTTTAGTTTTAATGCTTGGACTTGCTGCCACAATGGGTGTGGTTGGTGGCTTAACAGGCTCTATTGTGGGGGCTGTTCAGGCAAATCCGAGCGAAGCTGCTGAAATAAAAAGTAAAGAATTAATGCTCAAATTAGCCGGAATGCAGTTACAAGACGGTTTGAGAGCAAACTTAGTATTTAATGCCAAAGCCAAAAATAATACTCGACTGTCAGAAATTCAAGTTCCTAATTGCAGTAGCTTGGATAATGTTAACGATCAAGCGTTAGTAACGAATGAAGTCAGAACAACTATGTCGGCCACTATAAACTACATAGGCTTAAAAGGGAGCTGGGATAATGATCCTAGTCTAAAGCTTATTATTAAAGCTCAAGTAGCACTAAGAAAATTGGGCACCGGAAAAAACTATTACAACAATGAATTTGTTTATGAAGGCGACGAAAAAAAGTTCTCTGAATGGATTGGCCAAAATGGGGACGTTTTAAGGGACGAGATTAACAATGGAGTTTTAGATGTAGCCGATAAAATAACAAACACTCTTTTTGATCTACCTTTGTAGACTGGTGGAATGTCAGATATTAAACACTCGGCATTAATTAAAGATCTGGAATCAACTACATCAATAACTGTCAAACCACGAACAGCGCCAGAAAATACCTTATGCCATCAGCCCTTCTGGGCATGGATCCTACCCACCCCAGCGCCAGGGAGTGATCCAAGCGGAAATAGCAAATATTAGGCGTATTCGGCGGCTGAGCAGGATTTGGGGCAACCTCGATACGGAAAACCATACCGCTGATTCAGGGCCTTACGCAGGAAAACTATGGGCGATTATATTTTCAAGGAAACTGAAGATTTAGTGGAAAAGCTTTGTGATGATTTTGAAGTGACTGTTAATTTGCTCTCAAAATCTGAAAATCAATTGAACTAAAGTCTAACTCTACCCGCTAACCCTATGACTACACTATGACTTATTTGGTTATCCACAAATACTGTGGATAAGTCTGGGGATAAAAAGTGTTTTTGGTTGCTAACTGCCTAATTTTTGGGGAAATTGATTGGATTGTCTAAATTTTAGACCGAACTCGTTATAAATTTAAAATCAATTACTTAGGAATCATTTTTGAATATATCAACCCATTTTTGGCGCTAACTTGACAATCCAGGCTGTCAAGTTATTTCTTTGTGCATAATTTTGGTGCATGACCCCGAAATTTGGGCTCATCCAATGCTTTACATTTGAAAAATACTTGTTCGTCCTGAATTTGCCCCAGATCAAAAATCCAAGCCACTCAAGGCTCTATATTGTCCACTCGCCAACAATTTGCAAGTCAGGAGAACCATGACAGCGGAATTACAGATCAAGAAGTACCTCATCTTTATTGAAGATCATAGTCCGCCAGCATTTGGCTTTTGCAGAGATGATGCCGGGGTGTTTTGCCTGAAAATGCATCGGTTGCGTCTTTCCATTTACGGACGCACATTCC
>CAYUQV010000165.1:0-3003 GCA_964446885.1 uncultured Methylocucumis sp. | reverse complement strand
GCGTTGCCACAGTTTCACAGGTAATTTATCATGTTTATGATACTTTGTATGATTAACTTATTATGTTACTGTCTAATCCTTTCTAAACCTATAAAACTAAGAGTTACAGAAACGGTCGTTTATGAAACGGATGGAACTATGTTAATTGGCTATGCAAGGGTTTCAAAATCGGATGGCTCCCAGCATCTTGACCTTCAAATTGACGCCCTGACGGCGCACGGGGTAACGTCCGACCAGATTTACAGCGATTACGCATCCGGTAAGGACGATGAGCGTCCGGGCTTGCTGGCCTGCCTGAAAGCATTAAGGGCGGGTGATGTCTTGGTCGTTTGGAAACTTGACCGGTTGGGCAGGAACCTAAAACATTTGGTCACCACCGTCCACGGGCTGTCTGAAAAAGGGGTGGGCTTTAAAGTGCTGGCCGGACAGGGTGCCAATATTGACACTGCCACCGCCAGTGGCAAGCTGATTTTCGGTATTTTTGCCGCCTTGGCGGAATTTGAACGCGAATTGATTAGTGAGCGGACGAAAGCGGCCTTAAAGGCAGCGAGGGCAAGAGGGAGAAAAGGCGGTGCAAAATTCGCTTTAACCAAAGCCCAAGTCAGATTGGCCCAATCGGCAATGGGCCAAAAAGAAACCGTCATTTCCGAACTTTGCAAAGAGCTGGGCATCACCAAACCCACACTCTATCGTTACCTTGCACCCAACGGTGCGTTAAGGGATTATGGCAAAAGAGTGTTGGGTGTTGACCAATAGTGTAAAAGGGGGGGGCGAACAGAGTTGAAGGCCATTTTGTGCAGAAAAAAAATGGGTCGCTAACAACAAACCCCGTGAAACTTTAGAGCCTTTTGTTTATTAGCACCCATATATAAGGAGCCTCATAAATTTAATTGGAGTGACAATAACTTTACCCCACCATCATTTGAGTCGATGATTATTTATCAGATTTTTCAAGGTGCTTATGTCGGAAGAGGTGATAGCGATTGGAAGGATCTAAGCGGAAATAACTACCATTTTACATGGAGCGACAGAAGAAAAGGTGACTTCAAACAGCTTAAAAACAAATTAGATTACATCCAGTCCCTAGGGATAAATACTATAGAACTTTTGCCTGTCAATGAATATAACATGGACAGTTATGTCGGATATTCACCGGTAAGCTATTTCGCAATTGAATCCTCTTATGGAAGTGTAAAAGGCAACGGGAGCTCATATGACGAACTAAAAGAGTTTATTAATGAAGCCCATTTGAGAAATATCGCAGTTATTGCAGATGTTGTGTTCAATCATATAGGAAAAGTCGGCGACTCTGGTCCATTATGGAATTATGACTCAGAGAGCATTAATATCTATTTTAGCGGTGAAGAAGCTTCTAATCAAGCTGGCGGATCATTCGGGTTGGCTCCAAACTGGTCAAAGTATGAAATCCAAAAATATATAGAAGATAGTTGCAACTACTATTTAGAGGAATTACATTTTGATGGTTTGCGCTTTGATTTCACTTCACAGATAGTTAATAAGAACAGTAATTCTGGTCAAAATAGTGGAAAAGAGGTTTTAAGAGACATTATTTGGAGATTAAAGCAAAATTTTCCAAATAAAATCTTAATCTGCGAACACTGGGATGAAAAGGATGGAAACTATAACCAATGGATGATCAGATATCAAAATTTTGATGCCGGATGGTTTAATTATCACAGAAGATTACAAGACGTCCTATGGCCTTTTGCAAGCGGAACGGAAAAGGATTTGGCATATGCGATTAATGGTGGAAATTATGATAAACCCTACAATAGGATAATTTACGCAAATAGTCACGATGAATGCTGGTGGGATGGGCGAAATAAAGTTGAGAAATTTTATCCAGTAAGCGAATTTAATGGTTGGCGCGGAGACTATTGGTCAAAGAAAAAAGCAAGAATGATGTACTCATTAAGCTTCTTTGTTCCAGGCATTCCAATGTTTTTTATGGGTGATGAGTTTGCTATGGAAGGTGCCTTCAATGATGCACACTTTGACAAAATCCTAAATTGGGAATTAGAAAAAATTGAACCTGGCCCTTCATTTATAAACATGTTCAAGAGATTGATTTGGATTAAAAGTAATTTCAGCCCTTTGATGCAGCCGGGCGATTCATTCGATTGGCTTCATTATCCTGCAAATGGATGGTTTGCATTTAAAAGAAAATGGAATGCGGACGTTCTGATTGTTGCCGGAAACTATTATGGATACGATATGTATAATTATGTCGTAAGTACAAACGGAGAAATTGGTAATTGGACGCAAATATTCAATAGTGACGGACAGGAGTTCGGCGGAGATGGTGTAGGTAACTACGGCAATAATCCAAATTCAAATAAAGGCACAATCACAATCAATATTCCAAAAAATGGAATAATTGTAATGGTAAGAACCTCTATATAGTTGACTTAATTTTCAATCAGTCGGGTGGAGACGGCGCATTATGGTGCCATCTCCACCATAAAAACATAGGCTCTGTTGACATAATTTAGCGCAACCAAATCAAGGCGTAGACGAAACAAAGGAACCCCCTGTAGTTGCGTGCAAGCTTTTCGAAGCGGGAGAAGATACCGCGGTAGTGCATGATTTTGCCGAAGAGACACTCGATGGCATGGCGCTCCTTATAAGCGTCCCAGTCGCATTCGTTGGGTTTGGTACGGTTGGCCTTGGGCGGGATGACCACTGCCATGCCACGGGCTTTGATGGCGGCGACCAGCGCGTCGCAATCTTAGCCTTTGTCGGCTCCCAGAGCTTCGGCCTCTTCCGGGGCGAGTTCCGGCAGGGTTCGATCCTGGCCGATGTCGCTTTTCTGTCCACCTGTCAGGATAAAATCCAAAGTGAGTCCCGGAGCGTCGGTGATGGCGTGGACTTTCGTGTTGAAGCCACCCCGGAAGCGCCCAAGCGCCTCAGCATCCGCGTTGCTGCCAGCCGCCCCCGCCGCGCAGGCATGGGCACGGTTGATGGTCGAGTCGATGAAGACGG
>CAYUQV010000164.1:0-3047 GCA_964446885.1 uncultured Methylocucumis sp. | reverse complement strand
GCCACCGGAAGGCCCGCTTATGATCAGGACAATCACCCGCCCCAGTACCGCCCGTTGCACCTTGCCGATGTATATCAGCTTCCTGCTGGGCGAACCCAAATACGGCAGTTGCCGCCGTCTGGCAGGCGTGATGGACATCTCGCACGATAGCGCAAACCGTTTCCTGCAACGGGAACGCTACGAGGGCAAGGATTTGTACAACGAATCCGCGCCGCTCTTGGCCCTGAAAGGCGGCACGTTGAGCGTCGACGACAGCGTGCTGGACAAGCCCTACAGCCAATACCTGGCCTTCGTCGGCTATTTCTGGTCGGGCAAGCACAAACGCTCCGTAAAAGGCATCAACCTGGTCACGCTCTATTACACCGACACCAACGAGCAGCACCTACCCGTCAATTTCCGCGTCTATGACAAGTCGGAGGGCAAGACCAAGAACGACTATTTCCGTGACATGCTGGAAGAAGTCCTGGCCTGGGGGCTGGAACCCGCTTTCGTGACCGGCGACAGCTGGTACAGCGGCGTGGACAATCTGAAGCGGGTGAAAAACCACGCGCTGGGTTGGCTGTTCGCCATCGAAAGCAACCGCACCGTGTCCGTGGACAAAGGCCAGTGGACACAGGTGCAACAGCTCGATATCCCCGATGACGGCCTGCTGGTCTGGCTCAAGGACTTCGGCAACGTCAAACTGTTCCGGACATGGCTGAAAGACCAGCCACGCCATTATGCCGTTTTCCTGCCCGATGATGACGGGCTTGCCGCCGTCAGCCGGAAAACTTTCACCGAACAGCATGACAGGCACTGGCACATCGAACAGTACCACCGCGCCATCAAGCAGGTCTGCAATATCGAGAATTTCCAGGTGCGCAGCAAGACCGCCATCCGGAACCACCTGTTCGCCGCCCTGTGTGGCTATGTCCAGCTCCAGAAACTCAGCGCCATGTCCTTGATAGACAACTGTTATAGCGTCCAGCGTAACCTGTTCAACGGGGTCATTGCCGGGTTCATCGGCAACCTGATGCCTACCATGACCCATTTGAACCCAGATTTTCAGGCTGTCGTCAATGCGTAACTTCTATTAGATTGTTATCGGTTTTTAGCTCATAACTATCATGAAGGCGATGAAATATATTGCTTTGGTTTTAGCAGGGGGGCTTACACGGCCCGTGTTTTTGCAGGCTTGGTCGCTTGTTATGGGTTGCTATCAAAATTGCAGCTAAATCAATTACCTAAAGTTTATGAATTATCACGCGTGGAACCCAATAAACGACCCGCACATAAAAACTATCAAGAAGTACAAAAGTTAACAGCCACCACAATCAAACCACGAATTAAATTCATGGGTGTTTGGGACACTGTTGGGGCGTTAGGTGCTCCAACACCTATGTTAGGCTGGGTTACGAAAAAATTATGGGTCAAATTTCATGACACCACCCTCAGAAATGTAGATTACGCTTACCATGCTTTAGCAATTGATGAGTTACGCGAACCTTTTAAACCCAGTATTTGGACACAAGCTAATGACGCTAAAGAAATCAAACAGGTTTGGTTTTCGGGTTCGCATTCAAACGTGGGAGGCGGCTTTCCCGATCATGGATTGTCTGATACGGCGTTCAATTGGATGATAAAAATGGCAACGCAAAAAGGGGTTGAATTTGATCGGCTCTATTTAGATGACCCACAATGGCTAGCACCAAATTATAGTGGCAGCATAGTCAATCTGTACAAAGGCGTTTATAAATTGTTAGGGACGAATTATCGCCAGATTGGGCAAATGGGCGTTAACGAGATGATACATCAAAGCGTCATTGATCGTCATATAGAGAAGCTTGAGTGCTTAAATCCTCAACATGCTGGGTCTGCAATTAAGAAACCACTTGACATTGAGCCTTACTAATAGGCATTTAACCCTTCTATAAACTGAAATCCAATAATAGTGTTTGGGGCCTTTTAAACCCGAACGGCCCCAGCCTAAACCTATTCCCTATAGCACCATGCAAACCCAGCAATTCACCTGGCTACACCTGACTGACCTCCATTTTGGCTTAAACGGCCAGCCGTTCCTCTGGCCTAATTTGCGGGTGCCATTTTTTGACGATTTGGCAAAGCTCCATCAACACACGGGTAACTGGGATGCCGTGCTGTTCACAGGTGATTTGGTGCAGCAAGGCAAATCAGATGAATTTGCCAAAATGCAGGCCGAGTTTTTAGATCGGCTTTGGAAAACGCTGGATAAACTCGGCAGCGGCAATGCGAAATTGCTGGCAGTGCCGGGCAATCATGATTTGTTTCGGCCTGATCCTGATGACAACCCCGCTGTAGAAAACCTGCTCAAAGCAGAACGTTTCTCAGAAATTGCTGACCAATTTTGGAATAAGCCAAACGGCACTTACCGCAATGTCATCACCGAAGCCTTCGCCGCTTACCGTGACTGGTGGCAAGAAAACCATCACCGCCCCAAAGACATCAGGTCTGGCCTATTGCCGGGTGATTTCGCCTGCACTTTGCCTTGCAATGGCTTAAATATCGGCATCGTTGGCCTAAACACGGCATTTTTGCAACTGCAAGGCGGCGATTACCAAGGCAAGTTGGTTTGGGATGTCCGCCAATTACACAGCGTCTGCGATGATGTTGGCGATTGGCGACAGCAACATGATTTTTGTCTGCTGTTGACCCATCATGGTATGGATTGGCTAACTAAAGACGCGCAACAACACGGCGACAGTGAAATCGCCCCGCCGGACCGCTTTGCCGTGCATTTGTTTGGGCATATGCACGAACACGCATTAACTGCGATCCGGCGCGGTGGCAACCCCAACACCACCCGGCTTGCCCAAGGCTGTTCGATTTTCGGCATGGACAAATTTGGCGAACCACCAACGGAACAACGTAGCCACGGATACGCCGCTGGACAAATTACCTTAGAAAACGGCGAAGCCAGCGCTGCGAGACAGGAGTCGAGTAGTCCCCAGAAGCGATAGGGCTTGTGTTTTCACGTAGCGAAGCGTAGTGAAAATGCAGGCTATCCGAAATCGCGTCGAGTCATTGGAGAG
>CAYUQV010000163.1:0-3277 GCA_964446885.1 uncultured Methylocucumis sp. | reverse complement strand
TGTTTTGCGTATTTTGTACTACAGATTGTAATCCCCGGTTGATGTTCGCACCTTCCGCCAACAATACCCGGCGTTTGCGCCATATAACCGCCGCCAGTTCCTCAACCAAATGCTGTTCGGTCATGCCTTTGGGTTGGTGTTCTTCCACCAAGGCGGCTAGCAAGTCCGCAAATTCGCCTGCATCTTCATGGGCCAACACAGCCAGCTTGGACAGAATGCCGTGCTTCATGGCGTTAAAGCGCACGGCTTCATAGCTGGAAGGTAAAGTGGTTTGGGTTTCGTTCGCTGGGAAAGCTATCACAACGGTATCTTTCTTTGTTTCGGATTCAATATCTTGCATAACTTCCCCCTATCTTGATTGTCGATTCAGTCGTTATTTTCTTGTTTGTTGTCATGATTGAATTCTCAGTAGGCATATCCGCCCATTTATTTTCCGAAATCATTAGGCAAATTTGTTGATTTGTTCATCATGCCCAACAATAAGTCACTATTTTTATGGTGTTATCGTTCTTTTGGGTTGCTCAACGTGAACACCCGCCCACTGAAATAATGCTATGCGTACCCTGCCTTAAATAGCCCTATTATTTGCTTTAGGGATGGTATATCTATAAAGCTGTCCTCATAGTGACAACAACACCGCCCAAAAAGGCCGTGACTTGTCCTGATAGTGAACAGTCTTGGCAACTGTACCGCGTCCGTTTTATTGACTTGTCCTCATAGCGACAACATTTGTCCTCATAGCGGCAACTGTTTCTAATTTTGGTGGCTTGTCCGTTGCCTTGGCGGCTTTTTGCTTTTGCCACGCCAACTTAAAACGCGGGTCGATTTTGTCGGCATTTTCCGGTTTCCATAAATTGGATGCCACCCGTGTGGGGTTAGTGTCCAGCTTGCCTTTGCACTCATCAACCGCCAGCCAAGTGACCGCATACAGTGAGCATTGATTTTTCCCTCCTTGCCGGGTCTGCTCAATAAAACCCAGTGCCAAGAGTTCCGTTAAGGCTTTGTTGATCGAGCCTTGCGAATTCCAGCCGTAGAGCTTCATAATTTTGGGTGCGGCGGATAAGTCGCCATTATTGCCACCATTAAATTGGGCGGTCAGATTGTCGAGCAAATGCGCCGCCATGTGGCTAAGAACCGACGCTGGGCTAGGGATGCCATTTTTGCAGTCCGCCCGAAAAATGTGATGGGGCTTTGCCGCAAAAGTTGGGGATGTCCGCCGTCCGGTTGTTTTTTGTCTTTTATCAGCCATCAGCAAACCATCCGTAACAAAATGGGTTTGTGCCGATTAAGGATATTGCCTTCAATAAATCCCCCGATATTGGCTGTCATGCACGGCATTGATAGTGCCTAGATATAAATTCACCGTAGTTTTAGGCCGTAGGCCGCGCTATTGCTAAAGGTCATCCGCATTTCACATGCGATAACGGCTATCTGTGCCCGATTATCCGAATCGGTAGCCGCTGGCATGGGTGCGGATTGCTTTAGAATTACGCGCCCCTACGTTCGGCTAAACATTGGACAAAGGTTGGGACATGCACCAGGAAATTACGGGCGGTGACTTTGACGAACGCTTCCTTAAAGCCGTTGGCCTCACGGTTTTTGAACAGCCAGTTGAATTCTGACTCTTTCAGTGGATTGTCGGGGTGGGTGGCAAACGTGTTTTTTGGGCAGAAGTCGCCCAAGGTTGTATTGGAGGGGGTATTGGTCATAAAAAAGCCTCACGGGTTGTTTAACATCGTGAGGCTATGGTATTGGGTAAAGGTATTGATTACTGGCTAATGGCTTATTGTCCTAAAAATTTAGTAATTGTCCTGCCTATTCTCCTTTTTTTTAAAATATCGCTCAAACCGTTTACGGAATGCGGCGCGGTCAATCGGCTTATCCACGCCTTCAATAGTTAATTCATGCACTTTGTTACCTTTTAGTTTTGCAGTGACACAAAAACCACTGACTGGATTATTACTCATATAGCGGATCAATTCATCCCAATTAGGAGGCCGCCCGTTCATGGACTGATATAATTCATAACAGGTCATCATCGCTAAATAACCGTCATTTACCCTATTGAGTATTTTCACTGAATTATTTTTAGGGGTTGAGCCTTCGCCACTATCTTCATCGTCTGGCAAATATTCATTTTCTTCTGAAAAATCAACACCATTTTTATACACACCCTGCAAATAATTTTTATACCAAATGAGTGCCTGTATAGCCTTTGCCAAATGCCAATTTTTATTATACAAACCGTCTTCATCGCTTGGAATGGCTTCATTGCGTTTGTATAGGTTTTCTTCGTCTTTGGGTTCATATAAGACGCTCAAAACGTTAACTAAAAATTCTTGTAACTGATCTCTTTGCTGGTCTTGGCCTTTATAAATAGGCAATGCCGTTGCCCTTCGAACTTTTTCTGAATTTGGTAAATATTCCCAATTGTCCCGCATAGCTATCAAAAGTTGTTTTCTTTCTTCATCGGCTAATTCTCCCTCCCATTGCCAACGGAGTAGCGAAGCATCACTGGCTTCAAATCCCGATTGATACGCGGTTCTTAATTCTTCAAAAAATATGAAATTTGTCCAATTGCCAACTAAGAGCCTTGTATATAAACTTGGGATTTCACTCGGTGCATGAAAATACTCACAGGGTGTCATCAAATTATCAACACCCTTTTCAAGTAATTGGTCAATATTGCCAATCTCTAACCTTGCCCACTCTCTCGGATCAATTGAACGGCTCAATAATTTTGAACTGTCATTGATTAATTCGTCATATTTGGCCTCTGCCTTATCCTCCCAATGCCACATTGCTATTCTAAATTCCAACTCATCTTGTGATAGGGAATTAAGGTATTCAATGGCATGGTTGATATTTTTTAAACAAGGGACGGTGTTATTTGCAAATATTGAAGCCCCGCATTCACGATAAGGAGTTGTCGCACGACCAACCTCATGCTCAGCCCACAGCTTGATTAAGTAAGCATCCATTAAAACACCTTTGAAAGAGTGGATAAAAATCGGTTAAGCCAGCCAAAAATCATGCTTATTTTTGGCTTCGCTACTTAAGTTGGTTACATTCAATTATAAGTTGATTGCCTTTGCCATCGTATCGTTCAGCACTTGCGATTTATGGGCGGTTGATAAGTGTGTGTAGCGGTCGGTGCTGGCAAGACTTTTATGGCCTAATATTTCGGCTATTTCCTTCATGGTCTTACCGTCCATTGCCAAAGTTGATGCGGTGTCATGGCGCATGTCATGCCATCGGAAATTGTGGATGTTTGCCG
>CAYUQV010000162.1:0-3278 GCA_964446885.1 uncultured Methylocucumis sp. | reverse complement strand
TGGTTTGGCCATTTTCCAGAGCACAAAATCCAAGGGGTCTTGTTTGGCCTGGTCTATGTCCACACGCTCCCCGGCTTGTAGATCATCCAAATTCTTGCCGGACAGTTTCCCGTAGTGAGTGAATTTGCTGACTGAATAAAACACATCGCCATTACCACCGACGTAAGCCAAACCGCGTCCTATGAGCGTTTGGATCATATGGATGATGTCGGGGATGGATTGTGTGGCTTTAGGCTCAATGTCCGGCGGCAGCACCGACAAAGCACGTTCGTCTTCGTGCATCGCCTCTATGAATCGTTCGGTGAGAGCGGTGAACGCCTCGCCATTGTCATTTGCGCGTTGGATGATTTTGTCGTCTATGTCGGTGATATTTCGCACATAGGTTAATTGGTAGCCGGAATGGCGCAGGTAGCGGGCTACCGTGTCAAACACCACCATGACGCGGGCGTGGCCGATATGGCAATAGTCGTAAACCGTCATGCCGCAGACATACATGCCGCACTGCCCTGCTATTCTGGGTTGGAACAGTTCTTTTTTGCGGGTCAAGGTGTTATAAATTTTCAACATAGCGTTATCAGGCCGGATTGTTTAACAGCAAATCCGTGCAATTTACCAAGTGCGTACTTCTCTTTCAAGATAAAAACACATAAACTTATGCGTTTCCATTAATTTTCGAGGAAAAAACGATGCGTCCTTTGATGTTCGCCTTACTGTTTTCATTATCAACACTCTCTTTTGCAAAGGAAAACCCGATGTCAGCCTCACCAACAAAAGTCAAATTGACCACTTCTTTGGGTGCGATCACTATTCAATTAAACCCTGAAAAAGCCCCCATTTCTTCCGCAAATTTTTTGACTTATGTGAAAGAAGGTTTTTATAACGGCACTATTTTTCACCGTGTGATCCCTGATTTTATGGCGCAAGGCGGCGGTTTTGACACGTCTTTCACCCAAAAAGCGGTACATGCCCCTATTAAAAACGAAGCCAACAACGGCCTGGCCAACAAACGCGGCACGATTGCTATGGCGCGTACCAATGTGCCTGATTCCGCTACCGGGCAGTTTTTCATTAACTTAAAAGACAATGGCTTTTTGAACCACACTAGCCCAACGCCAAACGGCTGGGGTTATGCCGTGTTCGGTGAAGTGCTTGAAGGTATGGATGTGGTTGATGCGATGGCGAAAGTGCCGACTGGCAACCGGGGTGGCCATCAAGATGTGCCTAAAACCGATATTGTCGTTGAGAAAGCCGAAGTGGTTGAATAAACCTCTACGCCCATCATGATTGTTTGGGGATACAAAACGCTTGTATCCCCTTTCCCGCTGTAAATACCCCCTTCCAACAGGACTTCCCTAATGTCTGAAGACATCCTGTTCATCTCCGACCTACATTTGTCTTTGGACAAACCTGAAATCACCCGGCGTTTTCTGGATTTTTTGCAAAACCGGGCGACCCAAGCCACAGCGGTTTACATACTTGGTGATTTGTTCGATGCGTGGATTGGTGATGATGATTACACCCCGCCTAACCGCGCCATCCGTGAGCAACTCAAACGGCTGACCGATTCGGGCATACACGTTTACTTACAACCCGGCAACCGTGACTTTTTGCTGGGTGAGCGTTTTTGCCAAGAAACGGGCGTGGTTTTGCTAGGAGATTATGCCGTCATTGACCTGTTCGGCACACCGACCTTACTGACCCACGGTGATTTGTTATGTACCGATGATGTGGCCTATCAGGCATTCCGCCTGACATCACGCGCCCCAGAATGGCGAAACAACGTCTTATCGAAGCCGTTATGGTTGCGGTTGCTGGCGGCGCGTTGGTATCGGCTCCGCAGTTTCTTTCATAAGCGTCAGAAAAATATGGATATTATGGATGCCAACCCGGACACGGTCAGCGAAGCTTTGCGCCAATATGCTTGCCTGCGCCTCATCCACGGGCATACCCACCGCCCTGCCCTGCATGAATTTGAATTGGATGGCAAATTGGCGCACCGTTTCGTCCTTGCGGCGTGGCACAAGCAAGCCGGGGAAACGCTGTGTTGGGACGCATCGGGTTTTAAACGTGAAGTTATTTAGGAAACAATGGGCTAAGTCATCGTAAAGCATTATCTTGGCAAGCCAAAAACACATGCAAACAAAGCCGCTTCTATTAATAGTTGACTTTTGACCCAAAATCATTAAATCTAGGCACTTGGTGTGAAAATTTCCTGTGCACGAGGGGAAAAAATGAATTCACCCAAAAACTAATATTAGTCAAAAAAACATAATCAATATTTTGTTGTACAACAAAATATCAGGAGAAATAAATTATGATGAAGCCTTTAAAAAGTGTGCTACTTGCTTCCAGCATAGCTGCTTTATTAGCCGCACCAGCGATTTCAACTGCTAACAGCGGTGTTGAACAACTGACAAAAAATCCTGCAAACTGGGCATCTTGGGGCGGCGACTATGCCGGCACACGCTACAGCGAGCTAAAAGAAATCAACACCAGCAACGTCAAAAATCTGCAACCGGCATGGTCTTTCTCCACAGGTGTATTGCGTGGTCATGAAGGCGGCCCATTAGTTGTTGACGACGTACTTTACATCCACACTCCTTTCCCTAACACGGTTTTCGCGATTGACCAAAAAACTCAATCGGTCATTTGGGAATTCACACCGACCCAAGACGCTGACGTCACCATTCCTGTCATGTGCTGCGACACCGTTAACCGTGGTTTGGCTTACGGCGACGGCAAAATCTTCTTGCAACAATCCAACACAGTCCTGACTGCACTTGATGCAAAAACTGGCAAACGTATTTGGAGCGTACAAAACGGCGACCCAAAATTGGGTATGACCAACACCAACGCGCCGTTGGTTGTTAAAAACACTGTTCTGACCGGTATTTCCGGTGGTGAATTTGGTGTCCGTGGTTTCTTGGCCGCTTATGACATCAACACTGGCAAGCTGGCTTGGAAAGGCTACAGCATGGGCCCAGATAAAGACACCTTAATCAACCCAACCAAAACCACTACTTGGGAAAACGGCAAAGTCACCCCAGTTGGCGCAAATTCAAGCTTGAAAACTTGGGAAGGCGACCAATGGAAAATCGGTGGCGGCACCACTTGGGGCTGGTATTCTTATGACCCAAAATTGAACTTGGTCTATTACGGTTCAGGCAACCCATCGACTTGGAACCCAGTACAACGTCCTGGCGACAACAAATGGTCTATGTCTTTGTGGGCTCGTGACGCTGACACCGGTGAAGTTAAATGGGTTTACCAAATGACTC
>CAYUQV010000161.1:0-3283 GCA_964446885.1 uncultured Methylocucumis sp. | reverse complement strand
TCAAAATAACTATTTGTTTTATTGACATTTTTCCTTAACTTAATGGCAGTGACGCCGGAGCGTGGGAACGATGAAACGACCCTTTAACCAACTGCTTCCTGCTCAAACTTAAAACGGCTGCTGGCATCCAACCCCATTGCTTTGGCCAGCCACGGCGGCGGTGAACCGGCCATGACGGTTTGCAACTGGGTGATGATCTCGGCAAGGCTGACAACGCCTTCCAATTTCATCGGGTGGATACCGAGCTTGACGATTTTTGCCGCCGCAGGGCCGCCGACTGAGGACACGTACAACACCTTACAATCTTGGATTTGTTCGGCGCGATAGACGTTTTTGTCGTCCACCACCAAACCTTCCGGGATTTCAGCGGTGCGTATGCCAATCAGTCGGGCTTCTTCCGCACTGACTTGGTAAATCATAAACCAAGCGCAATTGCCGAAATGACCGTTGACATGGATGGCATCATCACTGGCACAGGCAATGCGCACCGAATTAGGCATATCGCCGTCTTGGTACGCTTGCACCGTGGGCAGGATTTTGTCCGACGTCGCGTTGCCCAGGATATTTAAGGCCTGTTGCAACACGTTGTCGGCCACGTCCGCCAATTCGCCGCCATAGGCTTGTTTGAATGTATCTAACGGAATGGCGGCGATGGCGCTTTCGGTCATGACGGCTTCAGTGCAGTCGGCCAGCACAGCCAGCAGGCGTTTGGCATCGGTATTGGGCAAAGCGCGGGCGGCCAACGCAATGCGTAAGGCCAGTTCCCGTGATAGCGCGTCCTGGCCCATAGTCTTATGCCTCTAACGGCAAGATGCAATTGTCGATAGGGCAAACTTTGATGCATTGTGGCACATCAAAATCGCCTTCACATTCGGTGCAAGTGCGTTTGTCAATTTTGAAGACCACAGGGCCTTCGGTGATGGATTGGGTAGGGCAAACTGGTTCACAGTCGCCGCATGAGATGCAATCAGCTTCAACAATATAAAGGGCCATTAGTCTTCTCCTGAATCTACACGTTTTGCGCGTAAGGTGATGGGGAAATCGGGCATAGGGATAGGTTCAAAAAAGTATTTTGAACCGTCCGCCAATAAGACTTCACCGCCCCATTTTTCGGCGGTGTCAAATTCGACGGCTTCCGCGACTTCTTCCAAGTCTTTTTTTGGCACGTAGAAGACCAATTTGCCTTCCGGGTTTTTTTTCAACATGACGCTAGGCATTTGGTTTCTCCGTTGATGGTTTGAGGCGGGTGGGATTCATAGTTCCCACGCTTCGCGTGGGAATTCATCCTGTAACGCTCCAGCGTTACGAGACGCAGAGCGTCTCAGGCAGCATTCCCACGCCGGAGCGTGGGAACGATGTCCCTGAGATTAACGGATCAAATCGTAGTTGTAATCCGTTGTACCCATACCTTTGGTTTCTTTATCCAACTGCTCCAATACGGCATTGACCAGGGTGGTCAGCATGTAGATTGCGCCTTCATAGCCTAAGGTGGTCATGCGGTGCAAATGGTGGCGGTCGAAAATCGGGAAACCGATGCGGATCAATGGCACTTCATCTTTTTCGCCTTTGTAAAAGGTGTCGCGTTGGATGAATTTGCCGTAGGAGTTGCCGATCATGAAGTCCGGTTTGTTAGTGAACATCAAGGAGCGGAAATGCCACAAGTCACGGCCAATGTGGATTTGGGTGTTTTTGCCGTAAGGCGATGCCGCACAGATTTTTTCCATCGCTTTCAACCAACGTTTGTTGGCGTGGTTGCACAAGACGTCAGAAGGTTCTGCACCCAATTCCAGCAAGAATTTGGTCATACCCATGACGAAATCGGCATCACCGTACAACGCAAACTTTTTGCCATGCAGCCAAGCGTGAGAGTCAGTGATCATGTCCACTAAGCGGCCACGTTCCAATTCCAATGAAGCAGGGATTTCTTTGCCAGTCAGTTTGGAGATGGTCATCAGGAATTCATCCGTCCATTCCAAGCCCATTGGGATGTTGACGGCTGTTGCTGGTTGATGCCAAATGTTTTGCACAAACTTTTTGGTTTTTTCCAACTGCCAAGGTTGTAACAAGATGGTGTCAATTGCGTTAGGCGCGTCTTTGACTTCAGCTTGGGTTGTGCCGCCTGCGTACATGCGGAACGTGCCATCAGCCGGGGTATCAAGGACTTCAGAAGGGTCGCTCAACAAGGAATAATCCACGCCCATTTCTTTCATGTAACGGTGCATGACGCGGAAGTTGCCCAAGTAAGTTTCAAAGCCTGGCACCAAGTTGATTTTGCCGTTGGAGCCGACTTCTTTGCCTTCCATATGGTTGAGCGTGAAATACTTCGCCATGCCTTCGAACATATTGTCCCAGCCTGTCGTATGGCTACCGACGAAGCTTGGTGTATGCGCGAATGGGGTTGGGAATTCTTGCTCGATATGGCCTGCTTTTTTGGCGTTGTTAATGAACGCGTTCAAGTCGTCACCGATAACTTCCGCCATACAAGTGGTGGAAACCGCGATGATTTCAGGTTGGTACAAGGCTTTAGCGTTTTCAAGGCCTGCGAACATGTTCTTTTGGCCACCGAAAACCGCTGCGTCTTCGGTCATGGAGTCTGATACGCAAGCGATAGGCTCTTTGAAATGACGGTTGAAGTAAGTACGAAAATACGCGACGCAACCTTGTGAACCGTGGACGTAAGGCATGGTTTTTTCAAACCCTAAGGCACACAGTACCGCACCGAGTGGTTGGCAAGCTTTAGCTGGGTTGACGGTCAGGGCTTCACGGTTAAAATTGAGTTCTTGGTATTCCTTGGTGGTAGTCCATTGGAACACTTCATCAATTTTTTCTTGCTCATGACGCTCTTCGTACAGCTCGCGTTTGTTGGCCAAGTTATCTTTATATTCGTCAGTTCTGAATAACGGATAGCTAGGTTGGATGTTATCGACTTGTTGGCTCATGGTAGTCTCCTACGCGCCACTAATCTGTGGACGACGTGTTTGAAGTAGGGTGGGCAGGCTGTTTTGCCCACCGTATTTGGCAATCGTAATAGGTGGGCAAAACAGCACTGCCCACCCTACAGATGGTATTCCTACGCGGCAACTTTCACCGCTTCGCTACTCGCATCTTTTTTCCAAGGTGCTTTCACTTGTTTCCAGCAAGGGTTATTGATCGTCATGTCCATATCGCGGGCGAAAATGGCGAAACCGTCATAACCATGATAAGGGCCTGAATAATCCCAAGAGTGCATTTGCCGGAAAGGGACACCCATTTTTTGGAAAATGTATTTCTCTTTAATACCAGA
>CAYUQV010000160.1:400-3305 GCA_964446885.1 uncultured Methylocucumis sp. | reverse complement strand
ATTAGCGAAAAGCCAATATCATCGCTGATTTTGGGAGTTGTGGGTAATCGTGTGGATTTAAATGGGACGAACATAAAAACAAACAACTGCTAAGTGAACGCAGCGTTTGTTTTGAGGATGTCTTGGTGGCGATTAGTGAAGAAAGGCTGCTTGATATTTTGCCCCATCACAATCCTGAAAAATATCCCAACCAAAAATTGTTTATCGTTCAAATACGGGATTACATTTACTATGTGCCCTTTGTGGAAAATAACGAAATGATTTTTCTAAAAAACATTGTTCCCAGCCGCAAATATCAAAAGAAGTATCAGAGAGGTTAGTATGGCAACAATTTTTTCGGCAGAAGAACAAGCGATTATCGACTACGTTGAAGGTAGCGACGCGGTAAGTATTGAAAATGTCGATACCGATAAGTATCCAGGATTTCCTATGGGCTTTGCAGTTATTGTCCTGTACTTAGCACATTAGCAATAATACATTGCCCTAACCCTGCTATTAAACACTATGGCAAAACCTACCGCGTGTTCATTTCCTGCGTCAGTGCAGAATTCCGTAGCTATCGCAACGCTCTTCGGACAACTCTAACTAACAGCATACACGAGATAAAAGTCCAAGAAGATTTCAGTGGCAGCGGCGGTTTGTTGCTGGAAAAACTCGACGATTACATCCGTAGCTGTGATGCCATCATCCATTTGATTGGCGAAGATAGCGGTTGGTTAGCAACGGCTGCCGAAGTTGAAACTATTTTGGCCCGTTACCCTGACTTCACAACCAAATTACCCCAATTTGCCGATGATGTGGAGACATACAGTTACACTCAATGGGAAGCCTATTTGGCGATATATCACCAAGTGCGCTGTTTTCATTTTATTGCTGCCGAAGGTAGCCAGCGTGAGCCAAATTGGCAACTCAAAGCCAGCGAACAATCCTCGCAACAGCAACACCTTGAGCGCATTTATCAACGTGGACATGACCGTATGACGATTAGCTTTATTGATCCCAAAGATGTCGCGCTTGAATTCCAAAATGCCTTGTTGACAAGCTCGGCCCATCACTCAAACCGTCCCGTATCGTGGCCTGTGATTCCTGAAAAGTTTGAATATAAATTGGCAGACCGTGAAGAAGAATTTGCTTTTTTTCTAAAACTGCTTAACGAACAAAGCAAACAGCGGATATTGTTGCTACAAGGAGCGTCGGGCATAGGCAAAACCGCATTATTGGAAAGTTTTGCCGAAACTTCGCGTACCTTGGGGTTTTTATGCGGGCATATCGAATTTAAAGGGGGCATTGATTTACAAGAAGCACTGAAAGAATTGACCCGCGATTTAAAACCCGTGCGCTTTAGCCGTTTTGACCGGGAATACCAACGAAATGCTACCCACACGCTACGCTCGGCTTTCTTAGATGATTTGGACGACGCAGTACAGCCCGTAGTCATCGTACTGGACACATACGAACAGGCCAGCGATGAAACCAAGCAATGGCTAGAGAGCAGTTTGCTGCCTCATGTCCGGCGTTCGCCGCATTTGCGTTTGGTGTTGGCGGGGCAAAATGTGCCCAGCGAGTCCGCCAGCGGTCATTGGCAACAATGTGCCCAACGTAGGCAACTCCCGCCAATTGCCGAAGCCCACCACTGGTGCAGTTTCAACAAAGAGCATGGCTTTACTAGCTTGCCTGATGACCATATCGCCAGCATAGTCAAAGCCTGTGTGGGTCATCCAGAACATGTACTCCGCCTTTTTGAAAACCTCCGCACCCAGGAGGCCAACAATGGACTTTAACGAACAACTGCGTTTGCTTGAAGCCGCCCAAGGTAATTCTCACCTGCTGACCTTGGCTAGCTTGGATATTATGTTGTCCAGCCAACCACCCGAGTTAAAAACAGCTTTGGAAATTGCCGCTATTCCGCATTGGTTTGATGGTGACATTCTTGCCGCCTTATTGGATGACGATCTGCGCCCTGATAGCCAAGCCTTATTTGCCCGTTTAATAACCTTGCCTTGTGTGGAAACCTTCCGTAGCCGTAATGGTTTTAACGTCCATGAAAGTGCACGATTGGCCTTACGCCAGCGTTTGTATCAAGAACAACCTGCCCGATTCTGTGAGCTTGCTCGCCGTGCCGTTGATGTATTTAAAGGCGAAGACACCGTCCAGCAAATAGAACAAGTCTACCACCTGTTGATCGCCGAACCGGAACAAGCCGGATTTGCTTTGCGATTGTTGGATCGCAAATTATCTGGCTACAAAGACCAAGCCTTTGCCTTAACCTTGGCGGTGGAAGAATATGCCGAAAATGAAATCTGGCCTGATTTGGCAAGAGGCTGGGGATTTTATTTAAAGGCAGTAAACCGCAAAGCCTTTCGAAACAACGCCCATACCATAGAATCAGCAAGCTTGGCTTTGCAATGCTTCCAAAACCACGGCGACAATTGGGCCGCGCATTTGGCAATGTGTCAATTAGGTGACGCCGCTATAAAAAGAGGTGATTTAACTCAAGCCCAGCACTGGTTTAAGCAGCAATTTCGCATTGCGGAGGACTTGCTCAGTTTAGAGCCAGATAATCCCGAACGACAGCGCGACTTGTCCCTGTCACTCAGCTGCCTCGGTGATTTGGCGCAGCAACGCGGCGATGCCGGACAAGCGCAAATGCTTTTCCAACGCGGCTTGGACATCCGCGAAAACCTCGCCGCCCGCGACCCCGAAAACAGCGGATGGCAACGCGGCAATGCCGGACAAGCGCAAATTCTTTTCCAACGCGGTTTGGACATAGTTGAAAGCCTCGCCGCCCGTGACCCCGAAAACAGCGGATGGCAGCGCGACGTGTCGATGTCACTCGAGAGGCTCGGCAACTTGGCGCAGCAACGCGGCGATGCCGGACAAGCGCAAATGCTTTTCCAACGCGGCT
>CAYUQV010000160.1:0-300 GCA_964446885.1 uncultured Methylocucumis sp. | reverse complement strand
TGGACATCCGCGAAAACCTCGCCGCCCGCGACCCCGAAAACAGCGGATGGCAGTACGATTTATATTTGGTCTATTGGCGTTTAGCGGAAGTCTCAGAGTTAATGGGTGAGGCAGGTGAAGCCAATAATTGGTGGAAAAAAACCTACCAACAATTGGACAGCATGAAACAGCGCGGCTGGTTTATTTCTGCGGCTGATAAAGGAAACTTGGCTTGGCTGAAACGTAAATTGCAATTGGATTAATTTTATAGAAGTTACGCATTGACGACAGCCTGAAAATTTGGGTTCAAGTGGTTCATGG
>CAYUQV010000159.1:0-3345 GCA_964446885.1 uncultured Methylocucumis sp. | reverse complement strand
AATTCACAACATAATGTTTTTATAGCTTTATTTCTTAACTTAATGGCAGTGACGCTCCGGCGTGGGAACGCAGCCCCAGACGCTCCGGGTCACGAAGCATAGCCTGTGTGCTTGTAAGGCAACGCCGGAGCGTTGCAGGATGAATTCCCACGCTGGAGCGTGGGAACTATTCAAATGGCTATAGAAAGCAGTCTTCTGATTTTTCAACAGTGAGGGAACTAGGATGATAACAGTCGAACAAGTGCAAGAAATCGCCGGAAAAATTGCCGACTTAGGGGTTGATGACAGCACCGTCTCAACGCTTAGGCAAAGCTACCCGAACATCCATTTCACCTACTGCATGGATGACGATTTGCCCAACAACAACCCTGTCCTCGAACAGGAAAAATTTAATATGTACCTGATAGACGGGCGCGAACATTGTTTGTGTTTGACCACCGATTACCAAACCGCAACAGGCATTGTTGTTGCCGAAATAATCCCTGAGTAAACGGAACCGCCCATGTCCGGTCAACAAAGCCCCGTATCAGTCCCCATTGCGGATTGTAGCCTGTGTCGGTTTCGCGGCAGAACCTTGCTGATGGGCCGCTGTATGCCCGGCGATACCTGTGTCGCCGCCGAAAGCGGGCGGCAAATCGACCGCTTTTTCCGGCTCAATCCCGCCTATGCCGAACAATTCCTGAACGACCCTTTCTGGGAGCGGCGGGCCATTGCCGTGCGCTACGCCCCACAAAAAGCGTTGACAGATTTGATCCATGACGATGACGAAGTGGTGCGCCGCGCCGTGGCTTACCGATTGCCGCCTAGCCAACTGGATTTGCTAATCAACGACCCTGACCGGGAAGTGCGCATGACCGTGGCTGACCGTATCGCCCCGGAACTCTTGGAAAAACTCGCCAACGACGAAGATTACATCGTCCGCCTGACCGTTGCCCGCCGCTTGCCGGAAGGTCGGTTGTTCCGGCTGATCCGTGACCGCGACATGCAAGTGCGTAAAGTCGTCGCCGAACGCCTGCCCGAAGTCAGTTTAGGGCTGATGGCGCATGATGAAGCCCCCGAAGTGCGGCGCACCGTTGCCGAGCGTATGAACGCGGAAGATGCCGTCACCTTATTGAACGACCCCGATTGGGTGGTGCGTTACACCGCCGTCCAGCGCGTCGCGCCCGAAGCCCTGGCACACATGGTCAATGACCCTGAGCCAGATGTCCGTGCCGCCGTGCAGGAGCGCCTTGCCGCCACCCCAACGCACTCCATACCGGAAAGATAATCATGGCCGAACACGCTTTTCATCTGGACGGGCAACAGCTCGCAAAAATTTGTAAAAATACCCTGCCGGGCCCGCATGACGATGCCCTATTGGCAAAACTGCAAGCCCTAAACCCCGGCTACCCCATCCGCTTGGCAAAAACAGGTGAAGAATGGTACCGCTTGGGCGGTATTGTGGATATGGACGGCAAACGCATCGCCAGCGATTTGGTGGAATGGACGGAGCGCACCTACATCGAATGCGGCAAAAATTTGCAGACATTGATTGACCATGCCCGTGAACAGAACCTGATCGCCACCCGGCAAACGGGCAACACCTTGCATTTTGTCGTGCAAATTGGCGACCGCGCCGAGCAGTTTATCCAAATTGACATCGACAAAACCCACGAAATGTCCGACCGCCTGTTGGTCAGCCCCGATTATCCGCCGGAAGATTTGGAAGAGTTCATCGACCCGCTGGAACCGGATTGTGTGGACACTTTCGCGATTGGCACGGCGCGGTATTCCTACCGCCGCAAAACCGATGTGGCCGTGTTCATGAGTGAAATCAACACACACCACCTGCAAGAACACCCGGTACAACGCTTCATGGACGATTGGAACCGCAGCAGCGCGGGCCAAAAGTGCGTGTTTTCCGACGATTGGATCGTCCGCCCGTTCCGCCATACCGGACGCTTTGGCGAACAGATCATCAACGTTGAAATCATCAACACCCCACAAAAAAACATCCCGCAACTCGATGACATCAGCGGCAAAAAAGGCGTGCCCCTGCACAACCTGCTGACCCGTTTCGACCGCCAAGTCGGTTATCCGTTCGCGTGGTTTTTTTATATGGTCAAAGGCAAACGCGTGTCCCCGCACAGCGGCGTTGCCGTGTACAAAGACATCAGCGGCGATTTTTCATACTTGCCGGAGCGTGATGTCGCCGTACTGAAAGATTGGGTCAACACGCCCTACAACGTGTAATTTTTTGTCATTTTTAACACCAGGAGAACAACACCATGTCAATTGCACAAATCAAAGCCTTCTCTGACCTAGCCAAAACCGACCCAGAGCTGAAAGAAAAGCTTTTGGCGGTACAAAAAATCAGGGAATTGATTAACTTGGGCAAAGAATACAATTTTGAATTGGACGAAGTGGAACTCTACCCACCCAACGAGCCACAATTCGTCGAAGAGCAACTGTCCGAGCGTATGGCAAAAGCCTTGTTGCGCGTTTAAGTACCGCTGACGCAGGCCTAGCTTGATAAAAGCCGCTTTTGTGGGGGATGTTTTAATTTTACGGTAAGTGGCGCACCGCCAACGGGCGGCGCGTCCTTTTGATCGATTTGTTGGGGATGAAGTGAGTTATGAATGACCTGTTACGCAGCAATTTCAATATATTGAACAATACTGGCTGGTTGTGGCACAGGCAAACCGTCTTCAAGCAGACCTTCAATGTGAAATTCAATGGCTTCACGAATTTCCTGTTCAGTTTCTTCAACGGTATCACCCGTAGCAACACAACCTGGTAAATCAGGGACGTATGCAGAATAATTATTTGCTGCTTTTTCAACGACTATTGCGTAACGCATGGTTTAATCCTTTAGCTTTGCTTGTTTTAAAATGCTGTTCAAAGTGCCGGGAGCTAAATCATCACTGGGTTTTCCAGATACGGTAACACGGCCACTTTTGGTCGGATGCTTAAATTGAAGATGGCTTCCACGTGTTGTGACAAGAAACCAACCATCATTTTTCAACATGATTAAAATGTCATTTATTTTCATGGCGATACAATAGCAAATTACAACAGCGTTTCCAAAAATATAATGTTACAGGATTAAACGCTATTGCACTTAGCCGTCTTAATTTGGAGCAGGTGGGTTATCGGTACATTGATACTCAATGGAAACAAGCCATCTATTCTCCACTACTTGAGATAACGACGGCAAAAGGTGTACCCAAGGGGCATAAAGGCAAACGATAAAACTGTTTACCCTCCCTACATAACTGAAACTCCATGCCGAAAAAGGGTGATGACATACTGTTAGGACTTTCGCTGACCTGAAAGGATTAGTGTATGTTATGCCTCATGATAACA
>CAYUQV010000158.1:0-3474 GCA_964446885.1 uncultured Methylocucumis sp. | reverse complement strand
TACTACCTTATCTAAATCCTATATTCAAGAACTTTTAAGTGCGATTGCCCTGACTGGTTCCTAGGCTCTGCTTGTGAACTGGCAAAAAGCCAAGCATACTAAAGCAACCCATTCGTAGCATGGGCGATTCATCTGCCCAAGAACCTAATATTCGCTGGTTCCCAAATTCTGCTTGGGAACCCAAACCTTCGAAGCTCCAGCTTCGAGAATTCTGGAAGCAGGAGCTTCCAAGACCACATTCCCAAGCTGGAGCTTGGGAACGAGCTGAAAATTTACCGTTTAAAAACACAAGGCTTTGAACTCGCATGAAAACCACCCCGAAACCCGCCAAACAACCGCATCCATCCGAACTGCAAAGCTTGCACCAACTTTACCAAATGGGTCGTTTGGCGCAAGCGGAAATCCAAGCCACGGCCTTGCTGGCCAGTTATCCCAAAGCGGTGGCGTTGCTCAATTTGTTGGCGATGTGCCAACAAGGCCAAGGCAAATTGCGCGAAGCCGCCGGGAGCTTTCGTAAAGTGTTGGCGATAGACCCGCGCATTGCCGAAATCCATTTTAATTTGGGTGCGATTTTGACGCAGCTCAATGACACCAAAGCGGCGGTGGTCAGTTACCGTAAGGCTTTGCAAATCAAGCCCAATTTGACGGTGGCGCATTTTAATTTGGGGGCGTTGTTGCAAGGCCAGGGTTTGTTGCAGGAAGCGGCGTTCCATTATCAAAAGGCGGTGGCCTTGGAGCCGGGTTTTTTTGAGGCATTGGGCAATTTAGGCACGGTGTTGCAATTGCGCGGCCAATTGGAGGAGGCTGAACGCTGTTACCGCCAAGCGTTGGCGTTGCGGCCTGATGCGCGGGGGCATTTCAATTTAGGTACGACGTTGTACGGGCAAGGTGAACACTCGGATGCAATCCGTGAGTTCCGTACCGCTGTGCAGCTTGATCCCTTGTTTGCCGATGCGTGGAATGATTTGGGCGAGACCTTGCGCGACCAAGGCGATATGGATGAGGCCATCCGCTGTTATGAAACGGCGTTACGCGCCCAACCCGGCCATGACCGCGCCCAATACAATTTGGGCGAGTTTTATTGTCTGGCGGGCAAGCTTGACACCGCCGTGCCGTATTTTGATGCGTCTGATTTTGCCGATGCCAAAGAGCGGGCTTTGCAGTGTTTTTATAAAACCGGGCAATTTGATGCATTTAAGGCACGGTTTGACCAATTGACCGCGCACCGTGCGCCTGCGTCGATTTTGTTGGGGACGTTATCGACGCATTACGCCACCAATTTCCGCGAAGAAAATAGTTATGGTTTTTGCAGGGAGCCGATGGATTTTGTCATGCACACGCGCATTGAGGAATTGGCCGCGCCCGATAGCCCATTATTGGCGGAGTTGCTGCATGACATCCAGCATTTGGCGATTTCTGAACGCAAACAAGGCCGTTTGTATTACGGTATCCAGTCGGCGGGCAATTTGTTGCAACGCTCGGAGCCGTCCTTCCAAACACTGGCGGCGTTGATCCGTAAGAAAATCAAGGCTTACCAACAACATTTCCGGGGCAGTACCGACAGTTTAATCACAGCCTTTCCGCGAGGGCTGGAATTTACCAGTTCGTGGTATTTGCGCATGAAAAAAGGCGGTTTTTTGACTTCGCACATCCATGAGGAAGGCTGGATTAGCGGTTGTGTGTATTTGAATTTGCCAGACAAGCAAGGCGGCCATGAGGGCAGCTTTGAATACAGCACCGATGGCGATGATTATCCTAAGCTGCACAATGATTTCCCTAGCCAAGTAGTCGATCAGGTGGTGGGCGATTTGGTGCTGTTTCCTTCGTCGTTGTTCCACCGCACGATTCCGTTCCATGCCGAACAAGAACGGGTGTGCGTGGCGTTTGATGTCAAACCGGCGGGGGTATTGATGGTTTGAACCAACCGTGCGTGCATCAGGCCAGCTAATGGCTTGATAATACTACTGGCTCGTAATTCGGAATGATCCAAGTTAAAACGCTCATCCTCTGATCCTTACACTGTAAGGCCATAGGTATTTAAATAAGCATTAAACATAATAAAAACATAAGGTTATATTGCGGTTTAACGCCCTCTCCCTTTGTACCCAAGGGCATCACTGCCATTAAGTTAAGGCATAAGATCATAAAAATCATTATGTTGTGAATTTAAAAATCCCCCTCTGCCCCCTCGCTTCGCTCTCCCCCTTTTTCAAAGGGGGATGATCATTTTCTTACAATCTTAGCGAAGAAAATGTAAATTCCCCCCTTTGAAAAAGGGGGGCTAGGGGGGATTTATCAAAATAACTATCTGCTTTATTGACGTTTTTTCTTAACTTAATGGCAGTGACCCAAGGGCATAAAGGAGAGAGTTGGGGTGAGGGCGTGGTGCATTCCTCACGGGTTATTGCACTGCGGCAGAGACCTTGTTCCGGCCGGAATTCTTAGCCACGTAAAGCGCCTTGTCCGCTAGACCCAACAGAACATCGATGTTGTCATCCTTGAAGGCCAACGTGGCTAATCCTATTGAAACAGTGAAGTGCAAGGGCAGGCCACCTGACGACAAGGGCACTGCCGCACTTGCTAGTTCGCCCCTTAAACGTTCAGCCACATTAAACGCCTCGTCCTTAGCCGTTTCAGGCAGCAGGATGGCAAACTCTTCGCCGCCTATACGGCCAATAATATCGACATCACGCAAGGTCTGGCGGCAAACTTCCGCAAGCGTTTTAAGGACAACATCGCCTGCTTTATGGCCGTGTGTGTCGTTGATCTGTTTAAAAAAATCAATATCCATCATCAGGAGGGATAGTGGGCTGTCATACCGTGCTGTGCGACTAAACTCCAGTTCGGCCAGTTCCATAAAATGTTTGCGATTGCTTAATCCGGTCAGAAAGTCGACATGCGCGTACCGCTCGAGTTCTTCTTCAAGCCGTTTCCGATCCGTGATGTCCAGCGTCGCGCCGACATACCGCACGAGCCTTTCCCCTCCCATGTCGAAGTACGGGTGCGCGCGGTCATACACCCACCGCACGCTACCATCTGGCCGCACGATGCGGTGCTCGAGTTCGTAGATTGAGTTGCTTTCCATCGCCTTCATGAAGGTATCGTTGAACAGGGCAGCATCGTCTGGGTGGATGTGTTTTGCAAGAATTTCAGCGTACTCCGGCGACGGCCCTGTTGGGTCGAGGCCATAGATGCGGTATTCCTCTTCCGACCAAAGGGTCGTTTGGGTGAAAGCGTCGTATTCGAAGCTACCCAGATGGGCAATTTTCTGTGCCTCAATCAGTTGGTTACGCGCATGCTCCAGTGCATTTTCTGACTGTTTGCGCTCAGTGATGTCGGTATGTGTACCGCTCATGCGAGTCGGCTTGCCATCAGTACTGGACTCAATCACATTGGCTTGGTCAAGTATCCACCTGATGCTGCCAGGGCAATCGCGCTATTTCTCCAGCTTGACGTAACAGGGGTAATAAAATA
>CAYUQV010000157.1:0-3478 GCA_964446885.1 uncultured Methylocucumis sp. | reverse complement strand
CTCCCCATGGGCTTCAGCCCAAATACGCATTCGATATCCCGACCCGGTGATGGCCGAGTTCGACGGCGATTTGCAGCCTGGCGTCCCCGTCGATCCGGGCGGCCTCGTCAACGGTGACGCCCAGGAACTCCGCGAGCCGGGCGATCCGCCCTTGCCTTGGCCATCCGGCATGGATAGGGGAGGGTGCGCCAGTGAGTTCGGTGTAGCGGTTTTGGGCATAGGCATGGCGTTCCGGGTGGAACGATATTTCGGCAATCCGCGCCTGCTGGTAACATTCCTGACGGAAATCACCGTACAACATCCCCTTGGGCACCATCGAACGCCCGTCTTGGACGGCCACGGCCCTTTCCAGGGCAAGCAGGCCTTCGGCGGAACACGGGACGGTGCGTTTCTTGCCCCCCTTGGTGCCGGCGTCCAGCGTGACCCTGCCGTGTTTGTGCGCCTCCTTCAACGCCCGCTTCGGGCTGAGCAGGCATGACTCCTTGAAACGCAGGCCAAACGCACGTTGCAGCGCCATCAGGCAGGCGATCCGTTCCCCGACCTTACTCTGTGCGGTCTGGTGGGTCGCCGACGACATCGCCTTGCTCCCGGTCGGGATATAACGGCGTCTGCTGATCCCGCAGTCCTTGCCCGGCAGCACGGGTTTCCACGCGTTGTCGGTGGCCAGCCTCATGACCGTGTTGACGGCAGAGACATAGTTTTTCGGTGCGGACGACGACGAGCGGTCGCCACGTTCGAGTTCACGCTGAAGATGTTGTCCGTACAGGACGACCAGGTCAAAGGTGACGTTCTCCATTTTCTTGACGGAATGTTCCCGTTCCGCCCATTTGCAGAAGTAGCCCCAACGTTGGGCGATGTCGTATTTGGACTGGTAGCCGCCATGGAACTTGCGGTCGACGACAAACCTGCCGGCCACGGCCATGTTCCTGGAGCCGATACGGTAATTAGTGGACATTGCCGCACCCGATAGGCCAATTGCAATGTCGTATGAAGAAAATGGGGTGGGTATTGTCCATACACTATTATGTGGATTTCTAAGCGGCCTATGCCCTAATGAAAAATCTCTTCGCGCCGATGTTAAAGCAATAAAAAGCGTACTGTTATGGTCAGTACATCTATGTTACGTTTATTCCAGGAGGACACAGTGATGATAACCAACAAGCGTACCGACAGGATTGACCTTAGAATCTATCCTGAAGCCAAAGAGGCATTGCAGGCGGCCTTATTGCGGCCTAAGTCCGTCAGTGAATTCGTTCTGGAAAGCGCCTTGGGCGCGGCGGACGAAGTCCTGGCCAATCGACGGCATTTTAACCTTGATGCCGAACAATGGGCGGCATTCCATGCCGCGCTCGATGCTCCCCCACGATCTTTGCCAAGGCTTGAAAGGCTGATGCGTGAACCGGGAATTTTCGATTGGCCCATGAAAGCCAACCCCGGTTTCGCATAGAGAAGTTACTGCCCGGTCACGGCGTTGACGCTTTTGATTATGGGCAAGACAGTTTGAACCGTTATTTGAAAGGGTACGCCTTGGCAAACCAGCACGCGGAGGGGGCAAGAACGTATGTTGGCCTCTATGGCGAAGACATCATTGGCTTTTATACCCTGGTTGTCGGTAACGTGGCATTTGGGGATGCCCAAGAGCGGTTATTAAAGGGCTTTCCCGCCAGCCTGTCCCGGTGATGTTGTTGGCCCGTCTTGCCACCGACCTTGCTTGGCAAGGCAAAGGCGTGGGTTTGTTACGGGATGCCATGCAACGCACGGTACAGGTTGCCGATATTGCCGGGCTTAGGGCGTTTTTCGTCCATACCAAAGATGGCAAGGCCAAAGCGTTTTATGAGCACTTTAATTTTTTTCCTTCCCCCACAGATCCCTACCATCTTTTTCTTTTAGTCAAAGATATCATGATAATCATGGGAGGTGAGGTCGGATTGCACCGACGCGACAGTCACCTGATTTTTAACCGGGTGTTGCTGTTGCCCGATGTCGTGCCGAATTATACCGATGGGCGCACCCCGCAACAATGGCTTGTGGATGTTCGGAAAATGCCGGCCCGACAATGAATTGCCTTAATGGGGGGCTTGCGCGTAGGACAGTGCCCCATAACCAAACCGACACCCTTTATCATGAAAATTAACTTCACCAAAAAAGAATACCGCCTATTGGTCACCCTGATGGAGATAGCCAATTGGGTTATGACAGCGCACGATGAGCAGGACAATCCCGAAAAAGAACCTTATCAAGATGTCCGCAAAAAAATACTGTCACACTATAAAGAAATGGGCATGGGAGACTGTTACCAGGAAAAAGACGGGGAGTATTATGAAACCTTTGATTACGAACAAACCGCTGAATCAACCCACTATATAGAACAGTACGATGAAGATACGTTTTGGGCGGAGCTGATTGCTAAATTGGTGGATCGTGACTTTTACCAAAAATATGGCGACAACGAAATGGACATGGAAACCAAAATGGCGGAAATGACCCGTCTTGAAGAAATCTATGTAAATGAAATTAACCAGAATGGGCTAGAGAATTTAATCATTGCCCAAAAGAAGCGATCCAAATTGCACTAGTCCCCTGTCATTAGCCCACTCCAATCAAGGCAAGAAACGGGGTAATTTCAGACAATTAATGCTAGTGGGCAAATTACTAACTTTGGGCAGCGGATAGGAATACGTGGGACACTGGATAGCTGTTGTCCATATAGGAAAATATGACAAAGATAGGTTCATATTTTATTCTATTTTTTGATTTAGGCCGTCGCCGAAGCGATATGGCGGGTTTCCTGCCGAAAAGGCAGTTGAACACAGCGGCTTGTATCAATGCAGCTTCCCGGAAGAAGGGGGATTTTCCGCCAATGCACCCAGCATTGACGGGCAATATTCGGTTTCACAATCCTGGAGAAGTTCTTCTACAGACTGTAATTGCTCACCACCATACCATCTGGCAAACCCGAAAGCGGCGGCAACCGTCTGAAAAGTGATGGCATCACCATTGTCTGTACTGGACTTTCTGATAATGTAATCAACGTCCTTTTTATAATTCAGCTTATCAATCGCGTCTTGTAACAAGGCGTCACATACAGATATGTCATTACCCAATAGGGAACAAATTTCACGACCGTCAATCAAGGCTAAAAAACGCCCCTTGATTCAATGACCATAATATTGAGAGTTTTAGAACACATTTTACTATCCCAGCACAGAGCCTTCACGTTCGATAACATCCAACCATTTTAAGAAATATTTTTTCGGCATTTCGGCGGCATCTTCGGGCGACCGAACTTATCCTAGCATATTGAACAGTACAGCAAATGCAACAACTTGAAAATAAAATGCACTAAAAGCTGGTGAGGCAAGTAAATCAGCCTTTACCGATAACGTTGACCCTTGATTATAATGAGTAGGCAACGGGAGGTTATCCGGCACGCAGGTTTTGATATTTTCCAGTATCCCGTCCCGCCCAGTTGTGCATC
>CAYUQV010000156.1:0-3529 GCA_964446885.1 uncultured Methylocucumis sp. | reverse complement strand
TTGCAACAAGCGGGCATCTCTATGTTGGCCCAAGCTAATGCTTCTTCGCAAAGTGTGCTGTCTTTGCTGCAATAATATTTCGGCACAAGGGCGGCAATATTTTGCCGCCCTTGGTTTAGATAATCATTTTACGAGGGTAGCACGATGGACATAAAGAATGTAATTCCCCAAATTGGGGTAAATGCTTCATCTGCCTCGGTAAAAATCACAAACAAAGATCCTGCTGTAACCGGAAAACAGTCTAAAGCAACAGTCGACAGCCAAGATTTATTAGAGGAAAGTCAATCTTTAACAACACCTAAGCTGGGCGAATATGTTGGAGCGGAAAAACGTGACATTGACCAAGCAGTTGCGCAGGTCAATACTCTGTTTCAGGCTGAGCAGCGAAAATTGTCTTTTTCAGTGAATGAAACCACTAAGGATTTGGTCGTTGAAGTGAGAGACGCCGAAACAGATGAGGTGATTAGGCAGATCCCTCCAGAGTTTGTTGTTAGACTAGCCGAGCGAATGCACGAAATAGCAGCGGATGAAACAAAAGGTGTTTTGCTGAGAGATCAAGCATAATTAATGTGGAGGTGAGTGATGGCGGGTATATCATCTTTAGGTTTGGGGTCTGGTATTGATATCAAAACCATTGTTGAAGGCTTGGTGGCTGCTGAACGGCAGCCACAAGAATTTCAGTTTACCAAACAAGAAACCAGCCTGCAGGCCAAGCTCTCCTCCTTTGGTATTTTTAAAAGTGGTTTATCGGATTTTAGAGCTTCGCTGGCAGGACTTCGGGATAGCGGCAAATTTTTGGCGTTAAAAGCGACGAGTAGTGATAGTAGTGTCATTTCTGCATCAGCCGGAAACAATGCCGATGTAGGTAAATTTTCATTGGAATCCAAGCAATTGGCTCAAGCTCATGGTTTAGCATCTGCAGGTTTTAGCGAGGCCAATGCGACAGTAGGCACGGGCACGCTTACTATTAAATTTGGCGCTACAACTTATGATCCTGACCAGGATGCTTACACAGGCTTCACACAAAATGCCGACAAAGCCACGCTGACAATCAATCTGGATGCCAGTAACAACACGCTGACCGGTATGCGTGACGCGATAAACAATGCCAAAGCAGGTGTCAATGCCAGTATTGTTTATGATGGTAGTGCCTATCGTTTGGTGTTGGCATCTGAAGATACGGGGCGAGCCAATAGTATGCAGATCGTGGTTTCTGACCCCAGTTTAGCGAACTTTGAATTCAATTCATCTGCGACCAATATGACTCAGACACAGGTTGCTCAGGATGCCGTTTTGAGCATTAACGGCCTGGATATCACCAATACCAGTAACTCCTTTAAGAACGCTTTAAAAGGAGTCACGCTTGATCTTGCAAGAGCACAGCCCGGACAAAAAATCAACCTGGATATTGCCAAGTCTTCATCGGGTGTTGTGGATGCTTTGGAAGGCTTTATCAAAAGTTATAACGAATTAAATACCAACGTAAAACAGCTAAGCAGTTATGACGCGACCACAAAAACAGGTAGCGCCTTATTGGGTGACGCGACGTTGAGAACCGCGATGTCGCAGGTTCGAAGTATATTGGGTGGAGTCGTTGATGGCCTGCAGGGCTCTTCATTTAAAAATCTGATTGATTTAGGCCTAAAGACAGACGCCGACGGTTCGCTAAAACTGGATAAGACCAAGCTGAATGCCGCGTTATCAAGTGATCCGGAGGGTGTTGCCGCAATTTTTACCCAATTAGGCAGGCCAGACAATGAAAAAGTCCAATTTTTTGCCAGCACGACTGATACAAAAACGGGTAAGTATGCGGTCGAAGTGACTCAAGCAGCTACTCAAGGAACTCTGACGGGGAGCGGGGTGACTCCTGGTTTTTTAACTGTCACTGCGGGCAGTAATGATACTTTCAAGATTAAAGTGGATGGTAATTTGTCTGCGGCAATCGTGTTGAGTGCTGGAACCTATGCCAATGGTGAAGCCCTAGCAGCCGAGATACAGTCAAAAATCAACGGTGACACTAGTTTGAAAGCTAAAGGTGCTACTGTACAGGTTGCATTTGATAGCGACAATAATAGTTTTGTTTTGAGTTCAAAAAGTTATGGTGCCGTATCAGGTGTTGAAATAACGGAATCCACCGCACTCAACATGGGTTTGGTCGTAGGTTCTGGCACTGCGGGCATGGATGTAGCCGGTACGATTGGTGGCGTTGCAGCGACAGGAAGCGGGCAATTTTTGACGTCTTCTGGCGGATTAAAACTGCTTATTGAAGGTGATGCAACAGGTAGTTTGGGGAATGTCACTTTTTCGAGGGGCTTGATGGAAAAATTAGATAACGTATTGGGTGGCTTGTTGAATAATAAAGGTAGCTTGACAGCTAAAACAGATGGTTTACAAAAGAGCCTTGATTTGATTAGCAAAGAGCGCGTTAAATTGGAGACCAAAATAGCCGACTATGAACAGCGCTTGTTAAGTAAATTTAATGCAATGGATGCCTTGCTAGGGCAAATACAAAGTACTGGAACTTTTCTGGGGCAGCAACTTGCTTCGCTCCCCTACAACAATTTGTCTAAAAATTCGTAAATTAGGTTTGGGGTAAAGGCTATGAATGTCATGAGTGCTCGTGCCATGGGGCAATACAAGCAAGTAGAAACTAGGGTAGGCGTAGATTCAGCCGATCCGCACCAATTAATTGTTATGTTGTTTGATGGTGTGCTGGAACGTATAGCTATCGCAAAAGGTGCAATCCACAGAAATGATATCGAGGAGAAAGGCCAAAAAATTGGTCGTGCCATTGCAATTCTCGATGGTCTAAGGGCGGCTTTAAACAGCGATTTAGGCGGTGATATTTCTGACAATCTGGATCGTCTTTATGACTATATGCAAAGAAGATTGTTCGAAGCCAATTTGAATAGCGATGTTCTTGCTTTAGACGAGGTGGCTGATTTAATTAAAGAAATCAAATCAGCGTGGGCGGCAATCCCTTTTGATATGAGACAAGGTGAACACGCCTGAGCAACAGCATTTGGCGCTTGCCAGATTGCTGGAATTGTCCGAGTTAATGTTAAGCAACGCTATAAACGGCGTATGGGAAACCGTGTTTGCACTACAAGCATTAAGAAATGAGCTAATTAGGGATTTCTTCGCAGAATCCCTGATATTGGAGCCCAATCTTATTGCTTTGGGCATTGAGCGAATTTTAGAGTGTGATAAGCAACTGGTTACAGAAGCCTCGGAACAAAAAAAAGCTTTGCAAAAACAGATTATCTCTATTAAACAAAGTAAGAGTGTAGAGAAAGCATACTCCAACCCTAATTTGTAACCAATTTGAGTTGCAAAAAGCTTCTAACGAGCATGAAACCGCTGGCCTCGCCCCGGCAAATGAAAGATGCAGTGAGGGAGGCAGAGGCCGGAGAGTCGCTATTTTTGCTGAAAGATTTTTTCGGGCATCCTGCTAGAAAAAATCGGCAAAAATGACACGACCGCTAATGCCTTCGGCGCCCCGATTCGTCCGCGTCACCTCGTTTCGACC
>CAYUQV010000155.1:0-3563 GCA_964446885.1 uncultured Methylocucumis sp. | reverse complement strand
TTTTCGACGATCTTTCCGGGAAGATTGTGGAAAGTTTTCAAAGCCGTTTGACAAACTAAACGGTATAGTTGCCGCAATCAGGTGAGAAAACTTACTGCATGGATTTATGGCGAGTGGCGTTAAGTGCTTTTTTAAATTCCCGCAAATGACTTAATGAATACAAATGCGTTGGGCCAATGACAGAGTCAGCGGTTATTTTTTGTGATTTTAAGTAACGGCGAAAAGTGGCAATCGACACTTGCAAATATTCAGCGGCCTCAGTTGCGGTAAACAGCGCGTTTTCCAAATCTCCGAACACTTGTTGGTGGCTAATATTGTTCATATTGAAGGTCTTTTTTAAACGCTGTATAAAAATTTCCATGCGCCACGGCTTTATAAAAGTCAACCATCAAAACTTCCCGTAATACCCTTCCTTCAACGCATCAAACAAATTCGCCGCAGAATGGATTTCACCGTCGTATTCCACTTCTTCATTACCTTTTAATTCCACGACTGAGCCATCTTCCAAGGTGAATTGGTAGGTGGTGTTTTCCAAATCGGATTCTTTCACCAACACGCCTTGGAACACTTCGGGGTTGAAGCGGAAGGTGGTGCAGCCTTTTAGACCTTGTTCGTAGGCGTATTGGTAAATGGATTTGAAGTCTTCATACGGGTAATCGGTGGGTACGTTAGCGGTTTTGGAAATGGACGAATCTATCCATTTTTGCGCGGCGGCTTGGATGTCGACGTGTTGCTTGGGCGTGACATCATCGGCGGCGATGAAATAATCGGGCAATTTATGTTTTGGGTTGTCGCTGTAAGGCATCGCATCAGGATTGACCATGTGGCGGTAGGCCAACAGTTCAAATGAGTAGACATCGACTTTTTCTTTGGATTTTTTGCCCGCACGGATGACGTTGCGTGAATAATGGTGCGCAAAGCTCGGTTCGATGCCGTTGCTGGCGTTATTGGCCAATGACAAGGAGATAGTGCCTGTCGGTGCAATCGAGCTGTGGTGGGTGAAACGTGCGCCAATTTCCGCCAATTCTGCGACCAATTCAGGTTCGATTTGGGCGATTTTCTGCATGTAGCGGCTGTATTTGGCGTGTAGGATTTTGCCGGGCACTTGGTCGCCGATTTTGTAACCGTCAGCAATCATTTCGGGGCGTTGGTGGAGCATTTCGCCTGTGACGGTGAACAGTTGTTCCATAATCGGCGCAGAGCCTTTTTCTTTGGCTAAGGATAGCCCGGCTTTCCAACCTTCAACCGCCAGCACTTTGGTGACTTCTTCGGTGAATTCCAACGAGGTGGTATCGCCGTATTTCATGCCCAACATGGTGACAGTGGAGCCTAAGCCCAAATAGCCCATACCGTGGCGGCGTTTGGTGGTGATTTCGTCACGTTGTTTTTGTAAGGGCAGGCCGTTAAGTTCGACGACGTTGTCGAGCATACGGGTGAAAATTTTGATGGTTTTGCGGTAGGCTTCCCAATCGAAATAGGCATCGGCGGTGAAAGGTTTTTTCACGAAGCGGGTCAGGTTAATCGAGCCTAACAAGCAGCTTCCGTAGGGCGGTAAAGGCTGTTCGCCGCAGGGGTTGGTGGCGCGGATTTTTTCGCAAAACCAGTTGTTGTTCATTTCGTTGACTTTATCAATGAGGATGAAGCCCGGTTCGGCGTAGTCGTAAGTGGAGCTCATAATCATGTCCCACAAACGGCGGGCGGGCATGGTTTTGGTGACACGGCAAGCGACTAGGCCATCATGGTTGACGAGATAGTTGCTTTTATTAGGAAAATCCCGCCAGATGATGTGTTCTTTGTTGTTGATGTCGAGTTTGTCATCACGCAGTTCTTTTTCGGTGACCGGAAACGACAAGGCCCAAGTTTGGTCATTTTTGACCGCTTGCATGAATTCGGCGGTGATTAGCAGTGATAAGTTGAATTGGCGCAAACGTCCGTCTTCACGTTTGGCGCGGATGAATTC
Organism: uncultured Methylocucumis sp.; assembly: GCA_964446885.1. Classification (GTDB taxonomy): domain Bacteria; phylum Pseudomonadota; class Gammaproteobacteria; order Methylococcales; family Methylomonadaceae; genus Methylovulum. Next base: position 1,603 of record CAYUQV010000155.1, on the reverse strand, counting down.
GATGACATCAGGATGGCCGACATCAAAGGTCGCCATTTGCGCCCCGCGCCGCCCACCTGCGGACGATACGGTAAAGCACATTTTGTCGTATATATCCATAAACGACAGCGGCCCGGACGTGTATGCGCCAGCACCGGACACATACGCACCTTTAGGGCGTAAGGTGGAAAATTCATAACCAATGCCGCATCCTGCTTTTAAGGTCAAACCTGCTTCATGGACTTTATGGAGAATGTCATCCATAGAATCGGCAACGATGCCAGAAACGGTGCAGTTAATGGTGGAGGTGGCTGGTTTATGCTCAAGCGCACCCGCATTGGACACAATCCGTCCTGCCGGAATCGCCCCTTGACGCAAGGCCCAAAGAAATTCTTTGTATTGTTGGTCTTGTTTGGCTTTGCCCTGTTCCACTTCCGATAAAGCCCTGGCAACACGCTGATAAGTCCCGTCAATGGTTGTGTCGATGGCAGTGCCTTCTTTGGTTTTCAGGCAATATTTGGTGTCCCAAATGTCCATGGACGCATCTTGAAAAGGAATTTCAGTGACAGTATTGGCAATGGCGTGAAGTTGTGCAGACATGAACGGTTATCCTCTAGGGCGTGATGATAGGGGGCAAAAAAGGGGTCATAAATCAGCAGGTTAAGCACAGGCTGAAAAAGGATGGATAGCTATATGTAGCGAATTTTTGCTTATATTAACACAATATATAGTGGTTTGAAGTGAATTTAACAGAAATTAAATTTACTTTAAACACTTGCCAAACAGAGGTTTTTTAGGGTATGCAAACTGGGTGGGGATGTGTTTTTTTGTGGTCAAAGGCGGTGCTGATTTTGCTCCGCCCTAGCGGACACTCGGTTAAGGCTGCAATCTCTAACCGAGTTAAAGAATGAAAACCAACTGAGGCTTCCAAGCTTCTGCAAGCTTCTGTTTTTTGATGGGGAATAACTGGGGTCAGGAATAACTGGGGTCAGAGTAAACTTATATATCACTGACCCGCTTTTCCCTTCCGCCAGCCAACAGGCCTACCCATTTTTTTTGGCAGTCATCCGCCGACCGCTCAAATTTTCTATTTCCGCCTTAAATCGCTCACTGCCAAGCGCCATGCCTTTGTTTGCCGCCAGCCGGATGTCTTCCAGTAATTTCCCATCAACATGATGTTTGAATAATTCACGGTAACTGGCTTGCCTCTCTTTTGCATCCTTGCCTAACTCAAGGTATGCGGCATGGGGCGTACAGAGTTCTGATGCCTTTCCTAATGCGTTTATCGGGTAGCTCGACCAAACATAATCTGACGGTTGCTCCACCATCCCGGCCCTGACCGGATTCAACTCTATGTAACGATAAAGTTGAATGAGGTAAATTTCTTCCTGCACCAGACAGGATTTGAACCGCCCTTCCCAAAGCGTCCCCGTCCGCTGGTAGCTGAAATTGAAATAACGCACATAGTGTCTGCCCAGTGACTGCATCATGTGGCTAACCGCATTTGGGCCTCGTGGCGTACACAGCAAATGGACATGGTTGGTCATCAATACCCAGGCATGAACATCTACCGCTGCGAGACAGGAGTCGAGTAGTCCCCAGAAGCGATAGGGCTTGTGTTTTC
>CAYUQV010000154.1:0-3605 GCA_964446885.1 uncultured Methylocucumis sp. | reverse complement strand
GCGGCTGCTACACGGAACCAACTTCAAAGGCGGGTTTTTTAGTGGAGGGGTGTGAAGTGGGGCGGGTTCTCTGGCGGCGGTCGTCCGGCTGGCTTCGCTGGCCGAACTGCCGGATAGATAAATATTTTTTGTAACGTTACCTTATATTTTACTTATGAGTTGCTCGGAATACTTTTGGGTTTCGTGCTGACCTGAGAACCGAGTGATTTTCTCACCGTTATAATCGCAAGTAATCTCCAAGTCGTTCAGACATTTCGAGTAATCAATTCTGACAGAGTCTTGGCCATTTTCAATTAAGGCGATCATGCGACCTGAAGCGATGGTGAAGACTCCAACGAGTCGCCATGTTTGGCTGTAGATGCTCGCAGGCGGTTTTGTAGGTTGTGTGCTGGCATATATGGCCGGTTGTGCAGTCTGTTGAATAGTGGCGATTTCTGGCGTTTTTTTGGCGGTCATTTTGTCGATATCAGCGGCGGTTTTGTTGTAGCCCCAAACCACGCCGACGATCAGGAAAGCTAAAAAGCCTACTCCGAACTTAAAGCCCAGACCGTTAAAGATTGTGGCGTTTACTACGCCCTTATTGTCAATTGATTGGGCGTTGCCGGTTGAGAGCGTATGCGATTTATAGAGCTCGAAGATTTCGGGCTTGTATTTGCACTGATCGGAACGGATGAAAACGTTTTTCGGCCCGATGAAGCCTTTGACGCTGCCCTGGTAGTAATCCCTTCTGAAATGTCCCTTTGCGCCAATGGCGGTTAGTTTTGTGCAAATAATTGTTGTTTCAACCATGGAACGTATTGCAGCAGCAATATCGTTAAGATCCTGAGTTACTAAAACGATGTCCGGTTCACGACCGCTTTCATCAATGTTGTGGCGGTGTTCTTTAATGAAAGAAAGCTGTTCTTTTGGAATGCCGGTTGCTTTTAGGCCACTAGGCCAGATTCGCCACAACTCATCAAGCAGGAATAAGGCGGATTTAGGCTGATCCAGCCACTTGGAGGCATTTTCTTTTTTTGCCAGATCGGTTAAATCGATTGGGCGAACATCAGCAGAGGGAAAACGTTGGAAGGTTAATTCAGTAAGGGGAATATTTGTAACAATTGTGCGGTTTTCTTCCAGGGCGGAAAGTATAAAAAGCTCGATTGCACTATAGGATTTGCCGTGACCTGGAAGACCAACGAGAGCCTGAATAGACATACATTAGGCAAGGAGTGCGTAAGTTTCGCAACGATCGCAGCAGATAATGCCGGTTTTTTGCTTTGATAGCCCTAGTTTTTGCCATTCTGCCGACGGGTATTTTATATGGACCTCAGCCATAAAAGGCTTTTTACACTTACATATTATGTATGGAAGGGATGGCTTTAATCTAATGAAGTATTTTGAAGAATCAAGCATAGTTTTATCCGATTATTGGCAAACGACGAACGATAAAACGGGCAAGTAATGCGCAGAGCATCACACGAAGTGCGAATTCAAATTGAATTAAAGAAAACATCCATGCGAGCCATTGAAAGACACCGCCAGAGGATAAGGCAGAAGCTAACCAAGAAAAGGCGCTAACGGCTTCGGTTACACAGCAGGGGTCGGGAATAACGGAGATTAAATAGATGAGCCCTTCTACGACCAAGGCCCAGACTTTTTCGGCTGCATATGAAACCAAGTCGATAAAAAATTGGTAAATATCTTGTAGCCATCCCATATTTGTTACCTATGCGCTAAAAAACAAGAAAATTGCGGCAGTTACCCATATAACGCGAGCCATGTTTTGGATAAGTGTTGAATGGTTGGCGATGATTTGACAGTGTGAGTCTGTTGAGAGTGAACCAAACCAAGAAGAACCCGTATCAAGCACAAGGGCGGGACAGTTGCCAGAACCGCCGAAATTCATGGAGCGAATTTGATTGATGCCGTCTATTGCTGGATAGTCATTGAGTGCAGCGATTAGGGCTTGGTTTGATTCCGTGATTGATGGTGTGTTGCCGAAGTTGGGCCCCTGCCCTGTGTCTACGTCGTTTTTGTCGATGCCGTCTGGTGTGCCGTCGCCGTCTGCGTCGTGTCCGTCTTGGTTTTGGTCTGGATTATCGCCATCGCCAGATGTTCCCTGGAGGGGAAAATTGTTAATTATGTAGGTGGTTCCACGTCCAGCGGCTTGCATGGCACGTATAGCCTCGTTTTTCCAGTAGTCGGCCTGTTGGGCTAGGTTTTCGGCCTCTCCTGGTTTGGTTGTTGATGGGTTTATTGTGTTAGCGGCTGTTGCTGAGTTAACGGCTGATGTATTAGAAGCAGAAGATGAACCCGTTACATTTGTAGCTTTAGTTGATGCAGTTTGGAAAGCATCTAATGCGCTAGATAACTGTTGTGCGGATGATAATGTGGGGTTTGATTGATAGTTAGATGAAGCTTGGTTATATGCAGTTTGTTTTGTGACTGCATTGTTATCAGCGGCGATTTTAAGCGTTGCAGCGGCAGTTGATGCGGCAGCTGCTTGAGTTGCGCTGTTCGTGGCTTCGGTTTTTTTTGCTGGTGTTACTGTGGTTTGTGCTGTGTTTGTGGCGTTTATGTTGGCTATGTTGTCACTACATATGACACCGGATTTGATGCAATCGTCAGTTGCTGGGCACCATTTTTCATTGGCCCCAATACAGATTTTTAGCATTGCGTTAGATGATTGACATTGTCTGGTTCCAATATCGAAATAGTTACCACCTGTGTAAACATTGGCATTGCAATCCGGTATTGCTTGACATGCACCACCGGCAGTGTTGCGGTATTGATCTTTTGGGCAGTCTTGGGTAATTGTTGTTGCAGTTGTTACGCAGTTAAATTGTGCATCGCGTGTTTGACCAGATGTACAAGCGGGTTTTATTGTTAGTGATGGTTGTGTACCTGTCCAGCATGTTGAAGTTATTGGTGTATTAGATGTACATTGAAATGAACTGGTTGTTGAATTTGTTGAGCAGTTTAATGAATAGTTTGAGCCTAGTGGGCCGTTGTAGCATGTACCGGAGGATAAAATAGCGTTGGTGGTTTTTGATCTGTAAGTATAAGTTACGGTCTGGATATAATGATTTGGGTTTGAATTGAATATAACACCACATTGAAAAGTGTTAGTACCTGTGTAGTTTGAATTTGCGGGAGCGGTTACGGTTGAACAAGGTGGGTTTGCATCAACGGAAAGCGACAAAAGCAAGCCCAAGACCAACGCAAAAAAACGCCCAATAATATAAAGATTCCATTTTTTAGCCCTCATGTGATCGACTCCAAATTGCCGCCCTAACCGGCAATCGTTGGTTTTAATTAACGGCGAATTTTAGACAAAATTAGTGAACCGCCGCGCATAACGATGAAAACACCAGCCAGGGCAGCCATGATTGTTAACAGAGAGCTGATAACGGTGGAGAAATCAACGGCGGCTGTTAAGGTTGTAAAGGCTGGTGGATCAGCGAACGCAGGAAAACCGGCAGTCATAAATACTGCGGCGATGAACATTGCAATGTAAGTTTTTAAGCTTTTCATAAATCACCTTTAAGTAATTAAAATAATAAAAAAAAACCCCGTAGGGATACAGAAAACAACAAAATGTATTTATTGTTTAATGTTTGTTT
>CAYUQV010000153.1:0-3684 GCA_964446885.1 uncultured Methylocucumis sp. | reverse complement strand
TTAAAATCTAATCAGTAGGCGATTTGCCATACCCATTCCACTTAACCTGGATGCCATTACCTTAATCCCTTCATGCAAACATCCAAGCCCACCATTCTTATCATTGACGATTCTGATGAAGACCGTCTCCTGTTCAAACACTACCTGACCCCCGATTACACTGTGCTGGAAGCTGGTTTGGGCAGCGAAGGCCTACGCCTGATCCGTGAACACAAACCTAGTTGCGTGTTATTGGATTACCGCTTGCCGGACATGGACGGCATGGAAATTATGCGCGAAATTTGCCAGGACACACCCGGCGGGATGCCGGCAATTGTTTTCCTGACCGGCTTTGCCGACACCCAATTGGCGGTTTGCGCCATGCAAGCCGGTGCTTTGGATTTTTTAGAAAAGTCCCGTGCCACGCCAACCAGTTTAAAACGGGCGGTGCTCAATTCGACTGAAAAAGCCCGTTTGCACCGTGAACTGGATGACCAACGCAAATGGTTCAGCGCGACCTTGGCAGCCATCACGAGCGGCGTAGTGACGATTGATGCGGCAAGATGTGTGGTGTTCATGAATGAAGCCGCCGCCACCCTCACCCAAACGGCAACCAATGAAGCCTTAGGCAAGCCCATTTATGAAGTGTTGGCCTTGCTTGATGAAGAACCCGGTAAAGATTGGCAAACCTTGCTTAACCAGGCGTTGTCAGGCCAAACCCTGCCCTATCATGTCTTTAGGGCGCGGCTGATTGGCAATGATGGTCGCCAGCTAAGTGTGCAATGCACTTTGGCGGCCAGCAAAAGCTCGGTGGGTATCGGTGCGGTACTGGCCATACTAGACTTGAGCCAACGGGAAAAACTCACGATTGCCAAAAATCTCGCCGAAACCGCAAACCAAGCCAAAAGCGCGTTTTTGGCGAACATGAGCCACGAAATCCGCACGCCCATGAATGCGATTATTGGCTACACCCATATACTGGGCGGTACGGGCCTGGAGCCTGCGCAACATGAAATGCTCGGCAAAATCACCAAAGCCGCCAACCATTTGCTGTATTTGATCAATGACATATTGGACTTGTCCAAAATTGATGCCGGGCAATTGGAACTTGAAAAAATACCCTTTTCCATCAATGCATTAGTGTCTGATGTGCAGAATATATTCGCCGGGCAATTTCAGGCCAAGCCGCTTAAATTCCTGGTTGAGGCGCACGATTTGCCGGAACAAATGCTGGGTGATCCGACACGGCTCTCCCAAGTGCTGATTAATTACATTGGTAATGCCCTGAAATTTACCGAATCGGGCTTTGTGAAGCTGCGTATCCACATTTTGGCGGAAACTGACGGGGATTATCTGGCCAGCTTTGAAGTGCAAGATACCGGGATTGGCATTGCACCCGAACAATTAGAGAAAATATTTGAAGCCTTTGAACAAGCGGACAGTTCGACCACACGCAAACATGGCGGTACGGGGCTGGGCTTGGCCATCAACAAACGTTTGGCGTATCTGATGGGCGGACAAGTGGGCGTGGACAGTGTTTTGGGGCAAGGCAGCCATTTCTGGGCGACCGCCCGGCTTGGCAAAGTCCACCCAACCTTGGCCGTGCCTAGTATGCCCGCCCCAATCACAGACCCGGCCTTGGCTTTACGCGAAAGCTATAAAGGACGGCGCATTTTGTTGGCCGAAGATGATGAAATCAATCAAGAAATCGCCTTGGAATTGCTCCGTGAAGTGGCCGGGCTACAAGTGGATGTCGCCGACAATGGCCAGCAAGCCCTCGAATTGGCCGAAAAGACAGCCTATGAATTGATCTTGATGGATATGCAAATGCCCGTGATGGATGGTTTGGAAGCGACCAGGCAAATCAGAAAACTGCCGGGATACCACGCAACCCCGATCTTGGCGATGACCGCCAACGCGTTTCAGGCGGATCGGCAACGTTGTTTGGATGCCGGGATGAATGACTTCATTTCTAAGCCTGTGCTGCCGGATGACCTTTACGGGATATTACTCAAATGTTTAGCCCCCAGCCTTTAAAAGAAAACGCCTATGCCATTACAAGGACAAACAGGCAAAAGCCCTTCTGCTGTTCAAAGCAACCCCAAGGACATTATGTCGGACACCCATAAAAACCCAAAACCTACCCGGATTTTGATTGTTGATGACAATCAGGATATAAGAAAATTGCTCACGTTGACGTTTAGCTATGGCAATTATGACATCTCAGAAGCCCAAGACGGCGCACAAGCCCTGGCTATGATTGCCCAGAAAAGGCCGGACATTATTTTGCTGGATATTATGATGCCAGGGGAAATTGACGGCTTGGCGGTCTGTGAATATGTGAAATCGGCGGCGCTGAAAAATTGTTGGGTCATCTTGTTGAGCGCAAAGACCCATAAAGAAGATTTTCAAAAAGGGCTCATGGCCGGGGCGGATTTTTATGTGACCAAACCATTCAGCCCCACGGCATTGATTGACATCGTTGAGAAAATACAACTCCAATGACAAGCAAAATCCCATTTCCCGTCAAAACGCCCCTAAGGCCATCAACTGCCGGTGCTTTTGCAGCAAATCTTCATCATTATCGGCATAAAGTTGGGCGATTTCCCTGATTTTATCTTCTATCTCCAAAAACGCATCCAGAATGTCCGGGTCAAAATGGCTGCCCCGCCCGTCACGCATGATGCCCAGCGCATCCTCATGGGCCATGCCTTCCTTATACACGCGGCGGCTAATCAACGCATCATAGACATCAGCAACCGCCATTAACCGTGCCGCCAAAGGGATCGCCTCCCCTGCCAAACCTTGTGGATAGCCGCTACCATCCCATTTTTCCTGATGCCCCAAAGCAATTTGTTTGGCCGTCTCCAAAAAATCGACTTTCATGCCCAATTGCCGCTCAGCCCGCTCTATGGCTTCATAACCCAAGGTGGTGTGGGTTTTCATGATCTCGAATTCTTCCGGCGTAAAACGCCCTGGTTTAAGCAAAATCTTATCAGGGATGCCGATTTTGCCAATATCGTGCAAAGGCGCGGATTTATAAAGAATTTGGATGTATTGTCCAGTCAAAATGCCTTTATAACGCGGCAAACCACTGAGCTTTTCGGCCAAGGCCTTGACATAGAATTGGGTACGGCGGATATGGTTGCCCGTTTCCGGGTCACGGGTTTCCGCCAGGGACGTCACCACTTGTATGGTCGCGTCTTGGATCGCCAACACGTCTTGGATACGCATTTGCACCTGATTTTCGAGGAATTCATTCTGGTCACGCAAAAAATCCGCAGTCGCCTTTAAGGCCAAATGGTTTTTTACGCGGGCCAGCACAATAGGCGGGCTGATTGGTTTGGTGATGTAATCCACCGCCCCCAAGCCGAAACCATATTCCTCATCTTCAACATTTGCCTTCGCCGTCAGGAAAATGACCGGAATATCCCGTGTCCGGGGATTTTCTTTCAATTTCCGGCACACTTCATAGCCATCCATATCAGGCATCATGATGTCCAACAACACCAAATCGGGCGGGTTTTCGCCTTGCGCGATCATCAGGCAACGCTCGCCACTATTGGCGACTTTTACCGTATAAATATCCCTAAGCAACGCGTTCATCAAGATGAGGTTGTCCGGGGTGTCATCCACCACCACCAATGTCGGTTTAGTATTTCCGTTCATGATAAATCCCAATTTTGTGGTTTTGTCGCAACTATA
>CAYUQV010000152.1:0-3693 GCA_964446885.1 uncultured Methylocucumis sp. | reverse complement strand
GACCACTCCGGAAAACGACTCAGGCGACCTTGCCACCATAAAACCTTTAAAATAGTCCGAAGGCAACCCGGAATGATGCGTCATCAGTTGCCTAGGAGTGACGGGTTGCGCCTCCTGAAAGCGCGTTTTGATGGCAAACTCGGGGATATAGGTTTGTAACGGCCGATCGATGTCGAATTTTCCTTGCTCTGCCAACTGCATGGCAGCGGTAGCCGTGAATAATTTACTGATCGATCCGGTGCGGTACACGGTTTCAGGCGTTGCTTTTACCTGCCGCCCCTTGTTTGCGTAGCCGAAGCCTTCGGACCAAACTACACGTTGATCGTCCACCAGAGCAATACTCAAGCCGACGATGCCGTTTTGCGCCATCAACGTTTCGATGGTTTGTTGTAAGGTCTGCTTGGTATCGGTGTACGCCGACGTATCGCTTGCAGCAGCCAAAGCGGGCGTATCGAACGCCCAAATGCTCAGCACGGTAAATAAGGCTGGCATAAATTTGTGCTGGATGAAATTCATAAAGTCCTCTTTAATGATTCAGTATCTGGATGTGTAACGCGGTTTACTGTAGAGAAAAAACGTTAGAGACACATGTGCCAAAAGTCATGCGTTGACAACATGACTTTCGGCATACGACAACCAGAGCTGAATAAGCTACGATGCTGCAACTGGCATTGATGAAGTCGATGGGCATGGCCGAGACAAGTGCGAATAGCGAATGAAAGCGCCCGGTTCAGTGATCCCTTAACCTTACCGATTAAGCCATTAGGAATATCATGATGGACGAACAAACGAAATGGACAAAAATGCCACCGGAAACCCTGCTGCGGCTATCGGTATTGATTTTCTTGCTTATGCAGGGTGTGGAAAACTTTGCAAACCCTGAACCCGCCGAAGACACAACAACGGAGTTTCTACAACGCATCGGCACCACTGCCCTGATTTTAGGGTTTGGCCTGGCTTTTTGGTACAACACCCGCAACATCGCCTTTCAAGCGCTGGCATGGCCATCTATGCTGTTACTTGCCTTCCAAGCTACCTGTGGTTTCGTCATCCATACCAATTTACTCTACATCGTTGCTGCTGAAATTCCTCTAGTATTACCCGCGAGAGCGGCATCCACCTGGATCATCTTACAAACACTGTTGCTGACAGCTTGGATTTTTTGGCTGGATCAGACGGGACAAGGGAATCTGGAGTTTCTGTCGTTCCCGCAACTGCCGCACCTGCTGGTCATCCTGCTGACCGACATTGCGGTGTTTGCCATGCATGGCTTCGCCTTTTTCATGGGCTATCTGGTCGTATCCGAAGCGCGTGGACGGCGAGCCGCGGAACGATGTAATGCCGAACAGTTGGCGACTCAAGACTTGCTCGCCCAAAGCAGCCGTATCGCCGAACGGGCTTATGTCGCGCGGGAGTTGCATGACAGTCTGGGCCATCATCTGGTGGCTTTGAAAGTGAATCTGGAGCTGGCTCGACAATTGACCCATGATTCGGCAAAAACGCCGATTTGCGATGCATTAGGCATCGTGACCGGTTTATTGAGCGAGGTGCGGGAAGTCGTCGGCCGGGTGCGAACCAAGCCCAGAATGGAATTGCGCCATGCCATGGAAACCTTGCTCGCCGGCGTTACCGAGTTTGCAGTCGAACTGATTTTTCCGCCGACACTCGAGATCACCGATCCTGCTCAGGCCCATATCCTGTTTCGTTGTGTGCAGGAATCGGTGACCAATACCATCAAACATGCGCAAGCCAGCAAACTGAGAGTCGAATTCGGCTGTGAACAAAACGCGATTACGCTGTTTATTGCCGACGACGGCAAAGGTGCGGCCCAAGTGACCCCAGGGCATGGGCTCAACGGCATGCGTGAACGCTTCGAGTCGGCGGGCGGTGAACTACAGATTGGGCAGCACGCGAGCCGTGGTTTTACCCTAACAGCCCGATTACCGATATCCAACGGATTGCCGCTATGATTCGCGTCGTCATTGTCGATGACCACACCCTGATGCGTAGCGGGATTCGCGGCCTATTGACACTCACTGGCGACATCGACGTCGTGGGAGAAGCAGGAGACGGCGAACAAGCCATCCGCATCATAACCGAAACCAAACCGGATTTAGTGTTGCTGGACGTACGCCTGCCCAAGCTGTCCGGCCTGAAGGTTTTGGAAAGCCTGAGAAACCAAGACATCCTGCCGCCGACTATTTTATTGACCACCTTTGACGACGATGAAGCGTTGTTGCAGGGCATGCGCATGGGCGCCAAAGGCTTTTTGCTCAAGGATGTTTCGTTGGAACGCTTAGTCTGGGCAATACGGCGAGTTGTCAATGGCGAAAACTGTTTCCGGCCGACTCTGACGGAACGCGCTTTACAAGGTGTGAAAACACTGCCCAACACCCTCGACAGCCTGGAAACGCCCTCGCCGCTAACCCGCCAGGAAATCGAAGTATTGGCGCTGATGGCGGGCGGCTACAACAACCAGGAAATCGCCCAAGCGCTAGGCACCAGCGATGGCACGATAAAAAATCATGTCTCCAACATACTTTCCAAATTCGGCGTACGCGATCGGGTGCGAGCGGTATTCAAGTCTATCGAGTTAGGGCTGCTGTAAGTTAATGCTTAAGGGGTGTAGACAAAACCAAACCCGACAACGTGGGTTAAATTTTGAAAGCCGCTAGGTGCATCGTTCGCGACCCCGCCCGGAATTGTGGCGAACCTTAACCCGATGGTATGGTGACTTCGAGCACGCTCAGGGCGACACGTTTCGCAGGTTGGGCGACTTCATTCGGCACCGGTTGCGAGCCTTGTTGAGGAAACTACCAACTGAAGAACCGCCTGCACAGTTCGGAGGGTGAAAAGGACTTCAGTCCCTTCCTTCTCCTATCGTTGCTTGGCAAATGGGACGTCCAACCAGATAGGCAATGCCGTATGATTGGATTTTGCCTTTCCAACGTTTGACGGTAAATGGGGCGTCTATTGCCAACCGCGGGTTCAACATGGACAACGACCGTTATCTTTTGATACCGAAAGCCTGCTAGCCATCGCCTAAGATGACTTGGTCGGGAAAGGCTTGCGCTATTTCAACGACAATCGGGTGATATCCCAGTAGTACTTTTTAGGCGTTGCCGATACGAAAACCTGGCTCAAAAACCGTGCATACAACCATTGCAAGACAACATAATAATCAATTATATCAATTGGATATCGCTTTTTTGGTTTGGAACACGAACACGCTGAAATGATATTCCTCGATCTTGACATCCGCACAACGATGCGGCTATCAAACGGCTTTGAAAAATTTCTGCTTTTCAGGGACGACAAATTAGCCAGTTGGTAAAGTTCATGTATTGGGTTTAACAAATCAATTTTCCTGCTACATTCTTGAGTTTTTGGCTTCATTTTGAATAAAAGTTTGCAGAAAATTAATATCTATTTTTACCCATTTTTTGCAATTATTACCAGCCCTTTTGTTTAAAATTTCACTTAAAATCAATATGTTATTTGTTTGTTTGAGATTTTTAGGGACAAGTAGTTGCAATTAAAATTTGCGAGTGAGGATTTTTCAGCCTGACTGGTAACAGTACACAATAGGTTTAACTTTGTTGTTCATAGGAGGCCGCTTCATGGTATACACCAGACTGAACATTCGACTGGATAACGGATATGGCAACAAGTCATTGTGATGCTGCAAAAGTT
>CAYUQV010000151.1:0-3732 GCA_964446885.1 uncultured Methylocucumis sp. | reverse complement strand
TTCAACGCTCTTTTCCCCAGGACCCTGGAAAGTTTTGCACGCCGTTTTGCAAGTCAACATTACAATTTTCCCCCTGCCAACGTTGGCCTATCCGCAACCTTCGCCAACACAGCAGCAAAATCCCCGCTATCCGCCCGTTGCGCCCTAGCTTGTAAATAATCTTCCATTGCCAATGCGGATATTTTTTCCGCCACCGCCGTGGCAATAAACGGGTTGATAGACACCCCGTCTTTCGCTCACGCTGTTATTAAAACGCTACCGCGCTTAATTGCTACGCGGCCTTATTTTGGAAGGTACAAAACTGGAAAAATCGGCTTGCACCTGCTATGCGTGAATGGCACCAGCGGCATGGCCAAAAAAGGATGCTTTAACGTTACGAATTGACAGGGCAGCTAAGGGGCTATGTCAGGATGGCTTAAGAGCCAGTCCTTAAGCGCGGCATCTATGCGTGTTTGCCAACCTGCCCCAGTGGCACGAAAAGCAGAAACGACATCAGGAGAAAGCCGGATAGTCAGCCGATGCTTGTGATTGGCGGAACGTGGCCTACCTGGCCTTTTGGGCTTAAGCTGGTCAAAATCGGTATCGGGCAGTTCGAAGGTGTCGGCATCCAAGGATATGCCCTCACGGATCGCTAAATCCTCATCATCAGAAGGCAAATAAAAGTTACGGGTTAATGTTACGGACATAGCGTTGAACCTCACGTTTGGTGGCTTTTCGTAAGCTGATAATGCGCCGATGGTGCAATCGGTCAACATAAACGACGCAATAAACATGGTTGCCTATGGGCGCATAACCAATCATACGGCATTCCCCATAATCATAGCGGTTATCTGGCATGGCCTGAAGCCAATCCCATTCAAGAGAATCCGCCAAAGACAGGGATACACCGTGTTTGTTGATGTTCAGAAGGTCTTTATTGGGATCATAGGCAATTTGCATGTATTTATTGTACTGACAATAAATACATGCTAGGAAGGCTTATTTTCGTAACATTAAGCAAAAATGCCGTAAATTCTAATCTTCATAAAACTGAGGCCTCAACTCATATTTATCACGAGTATTCATAATGGCTCCACAACCGCAAAACCTTGACCTGTTTTCTACTCTCCAACACCTGATAAACCAAACGGTGCTGGATGTTGATGCGTCGTGAATAAGCGCCCGCCAAGTCGCCGACCCATTTTTCATAAGGCGGCGGCGTTAGGTAAGGGTCGATTTTTAGGGTTTCTAATAACAGCAAAGCTTTATCTTTTAAGCCAGCCGCTGCCAATTTTTTGGCATCTTTCTGTGCTTGTTTAGTGTAGATGATTTCCCAGCTCACCAATCAAGTTCCTTGCCGCATTCATCGGGGGATTCTGCCATGCCTTCTATACCCAATTAACTTGAAGTTACTGTGTTGATATTTTAAAAATTATTTAAAATTCAATATATTAATAGCGCAACGATACGGTATCTTGAAAGGCGATGGGTATAAAATAGATTCGCGCATTCCAGGAACACCCAGAAGATAAAGGGTTTCTTGTATCGCTGACCAATCTTCGGCAGAGAGCAAAACGGCATTGGCGCGTTTTCCGGTGATAGTAATCGGCTGGTGCAATTCGGCGGCTTGGTCGATAAGCCGATAGAGGTTTGCGCGGGCTTCGCTTGCAGTTAAGGTTTGCATAATGGCACTTTAAAAAAACAAAAAGTGATCGTACGTTATTTCGTACTTTTTGGCGGGGTTCATTCGTTATTGTAACGCTCCAATCACGTTTAGACGGATAAAAACTGTTCCAGCCCCAATGTGTCGTGAAAAGACATGCCATCCAGGGCTAAGGAACAAGCATGAATTAATTTGAGCATTTGATTTCCCTCTCCCTAGTCCGGGTGCGATTAAAAGTGATGCACTATCGAAATATCCTGATCATGCTGCTTGCTTATCGACACTCTGCCAATAGATCCCCCATTCACGGCTAGCCCGGTTGAGCCGCAATGCCAGCATAGCTTCGACATTGTCCGGTGTCCACCAGGCAGCGGGGAGCTTGAGGCGTTTCTGGATGACATAACGGTGGGCGCTTTCAATTTCCCCTGAACCGATGGGCAGGCCGCGCCGTATCGCCCCGTGGTAGTCCAGTTGGGATAGACGGTTACGGATATAGCGGTCACACGCGGTGGCGGGGTCGCTGGTTCCCACGAACGGCGCCAGTGCCACCAGGACGGCATCAGCCCGGTTTGCTTTGAGCCTATCCTTCTGCTGTTCCAGCCACGCCTGCGGATCATTGGCGGCACACACCTTGGCCGCCTCACCAAGGTGCTCGCAGAGATGGAAAAAATCAACCAAGAAAGAGCCTTGCGCGCCGAAGCAGGCCCCTGGGCGGCAATCCAAGGCGCACCGTCGCCCTCCGCATGCAAATACCCTCTGGGGCACAAGTGGCTGTCCGTGCCAAATCCCGCTTTCGCCGGGCTTCGCGCCCACTGCCGCCCGCTTTCCCCGACACGGCCTGCGAAGTGTCCGCCGAACGCGGGTGCCGCGCTGCCTTGGGGATGCACCCAACACAGGCGGACTTCCTTACAGCCTACGGTTTTGCCCTAAGTACAGGACAATAACTGCAAAGCCCATAGGAAATCCTGGATACTTAGGTGTTTAGTCCCACATTTAAATGGAACGGATTAATAGAGAAAATATTCGGTTTTTTATCGTACCATTGAAGCACTGCGTCAAAAGGGGTCTTGCGCCCGATAGCCCTTAGTTTCAGGTTAAAGTTGTACCCAAAGGGCATAAATAGTTTAACAGGTAGTGGTATAGGTGCGTTTTCAGTGCCTCCACATTGTCGTAATGGAACCGTTTGGTCGTGTTGGCCTTGACCTTTTTGTTCATTGCCTCGACCATGCCATTCGTCCACGGATGCTTGACCAGCGTGGTGCGGTACTCAATGCTTTTTGCCTTACACAGCGCGACGAAAGGGTGCTCCTTGCCCTTGGGCTTCTTTTGTCCGACCAACGGGTTATAGCTGAACTCGATGCCGTTGTCGGTGAGGATTTTCTCGATTTTGAACGGGTATTGCGCCACGGTGTTTTCAAGGAAGCGGGTGGCGGTTTCCATGCGTTTGTTGTCATGCAGCTCCAGATAGACATATCGGGTCGCCCTGTCGATGGCGACAAACAGGTAGAACTTGTCCTTGCCGAGGTTGATCTGGGCGGTGTCGATATGCAGGAAACCTGGTTCATACGTTTTGAAAGCCTTGGTGGTGGCTTTTTCTTCCTCCGGCAACAGGTCGGCAAGGCGGCTGATGCCGTGGCGCTGCAGGCAACGGTGCAGGTTGGAGCGGGTCAACGCCGGTATTTGCGGCAACAGCAGGTCGTACAGATCATCCAGCGTCAACAGGGTCTTGCGCCGGGCCTCAACGATGACCGCCTCGTCAACTGCGGACAGCACGCTGCCTTGGCCCGGACATCGCCCGCACTTGAGGTCTTCTACCGATTCCCGGTGCTTCCACTTATGGACGGTCTTCGGGTTGACATTGTAACGTGACGCTAGCTGGCTGATGCTCTCTTTAGAGTTTTGTACCCTCAAGGGGCATCAAGATATTTTTTCTCGGATGGCGTGCGTGGTCGTGGCTGTGCCGTGTAGTATTTGTCCCATAGCTTTTGCTCCTTAAGTTCAGGATATTTTATTCCATTTAAATGTGGGACTAAACACTTAGGTGAACATTTAGGAGGCATCGGCGGAGGAAGTCGAGCCCATGCCGGAAG
>CAYUQV010000150.1:0-3786 GCA_964446885.1 uncultured Methylocucumis sp. | reverse complement strand
TCAGCCTGGCACCTCAATGCCGATAGGTGGGAGGTGTCCATCCCATTGTTGTACGACATCGGGTGATTCGGTGCTTTTGAGTCGGTGTGCTGATTAGGTATTCTATGTATCTTTGCTTTTCAGGTCAGCGAAAGTCCTATATCATTATCACATTGAAGCATCAAAATGTCGGGCACGAAAAGCATAGAGCTTATGCACAATTAGCCAAGCGAGCCATTTGCCATCGTTGGGTCTGTTCATTGACTAGGCCACAGACCGTTTGCATGACGGAAGTGTCAATTGAATGGGAGCAGCGAAAGCGGGTGGCGATAATCGCCCGGTTTTTCACCCAGCCAATGCAATGTTCCACCCTGACACGGACGGCACTTAGCTGAGAATTGAACGTTTCCTGTTGTTCTGTCAATTCTTTCCCTTTCATCTTTTTAAAGGGTATACAAACAGTTAGCCGGGGTATTTGTTGCGGGAGGCCGCGGTTTCAGGGTTGCTTAGGGTGATTAAACGGACTTGGCCGGCCATGCCTTGATATCCCTTGTCAGCATCAGCTTCGCAACCATCGGGCAACCTTTCCACCGTTTGCACTGCATCACTGAGTTTTTTATCGTGCATGGCTCCAGGTACGGAAACACTGATTGCCAGGATGTGATGTTCGCCGTCTGTCACCATTTGAGTTTTCAGAGTAAACGCTTTTTTTTACCTGAGCAGTACCGCTTGCGCGTTTCGTTGTCCTTACCGGGACGAAGCACCCGTTGTTCAGTGGCATCCACCAACACGCGCCCATCGGCCAGTTGCTCTAATGACAGTGTGGCCGACCCTTCTAGCCCTGGGCCGCCTTTCACAATGCCCCAGACTTCCGGGCAAGGTAAAACAGAAGTGATTAGGGGCAGCAAGCGGCGCAGGTCACGTGAAATGTCACTTTGCGTCAACCCGAACATGAGGGCAATGACCAGCTGGGGTACGTGTAGACGTAAATAGGACAATACCGCCACCGTTCGCCGGGCCAGTGGTTGGTCAAATTTACGCCCAGCACCAACCGCTCGCCCCCGGCCCTCTCGAGTATGCCGCCCCTTTTCATAGTCAGGAAGTTGGGCCTCCATTTTCTCAAGCATGCCCCAAAACTCTTCAGCCGGAATGCCTGTGAAAGCATGGACTAATGCTGGATGTTTGCGTAACATCGGATCGGTGAACATAACTATCTCCCACTTTTATTCGGATGAAATTACACCATACGCCTGTTTTGCTTATTGTGCATAAACTCTCATGTGTCCGACATTCCCCATAGTTTTTCTCATCTGGAATAACCTTAAAATACCAGGGTTATATTCACCTATGATTTATACTGCTTATAACCCGTAACCAATGATAACTTTCTCTTAGGGAATATCATGAAACATCAAAAAACTTTATTAGCGTTGGTTTTGCTGGCCAGCGCAGCTGTAACCGGCACTGCCCAAGCGGCTTTGATCAACCGTGGTAATGGCCTGATCTATGACGATGATCAAAACATCACCTGGACGGGGAATGCCAACATCAATGGATTAATGACTTGGGCACAAGCCGTATCATGGGCTGACAGCCTGGTGTATGGTGGCTATAGTGACTGGCGCTTGCCGACGACCAGTCCAGCAGTTGCGGGTTTTAACCAAACCGGCAGTGAAATGGGCCATCTGTTCTACACCGAACTGGGCGGTAGTGCCTTCGCAGCTATTAGTAGCAGTCATAACGCCAATTATAACTTGTTCAGCAATATTCAAGACTATGTGTACTGGTCGGGTACTGAGTACGCGCCTAATCCTAATGGCGCGTGGGGCTTCGGTACTTTCAATGGCGTCCAGAACGGCAGCGTTAAGGATAACCAGTTCAACGCATGGGCTGTTCGCTCCGGCGATGTTTCCGCCGTGCCAGTTCCAGAGACTTTCTGGTTATTGGGTGGCGGTTTGATGGGATTGCTGGGCTTAAGGCGGCGCGGCAACATCGGGTGATTTAATTATTCGGGTGATTCGGTACTTTCGGGGTGCAGGGGGCGGTAGCCCCCTGCGATTTTAAAAAAGCCCCCGACCAGTGGCTTGACGTGGGAATGGGGATAAACCTAAAAACCTGAAACTATGGCCCGATACGAACATCTGCCCATTTACCGCGATGCCCTGAACTTGGCGGTGCATTGTGAAAAAATCGTCGCTGGTTTCTCGCGTTACCACAAATATACGCTAGGCACCGAGTTGCGTAACGCCAGCCGCCATGCGGTCAAACTGGTGATCCATGCCAATAACCAGACCGACAAACAACAGGCTTTGCAAGATTTACGCGAGCATCTTGAAGAGTTGCTGTTATTGGTTCGCTTGGCGAAGGAAGTCCAGGCTTTTAAAAGTTTTAACGCCTACAGCCATGTGGTGGAGCTGACGGCTAAAGTTTGCAGACAGAATGAAGGCTGGCTGAAAAGCCTCCGCCCGCCCAAGCAGGGCGGTAAAAACCAGCGTGCCTGAATGGCGCGGTCGTCAAACCGCCGTGCCAGCGTGCCGAGTTGTATCATTGTGCGCCCGTTTCACCCAGTTTATCCGGGTATGATCATACAGTGCGGAATGTAATGGTCTAATAAAACCGGACACTTCTAAAGGCAGATTATAATGTCAGTAGAGGTGAAAAATGAGCGGAACAGATAAAGTCAAAAAACCTAAATTTACCCTGGAATTTAAGCAAGATGCGGCCAAATTGGTGCTTGAGAAAGGCTATACCCATCAGCAGGCGGCGGATAGCCTAGGGGTGTCGTTAAGTGCTTTGGGGCGTTGGGTCAGGGCGGAACGCCCCCACTCAGCCGATTCTGGTTCCAAACCCCAGGCAATGAACCTGGCGGATCACGACGAGCTAGTGCGGCTGCGCAAAGAAAATGAGCAGTTGCGGATGGAGCGCGAAATAATAAAAAAGGCCGCAGTCTTCTTTGCGAAAGAACTCGGGTGAAGTACGGATTCATCCAAGGGCAACAGAAGACTTATCCTGTCACCGTATTATGTAAAGTGATGGCCGTCAGTACCAGTGCCTATTATGATTGGGCAAAACAGCCGGAAGGTGCGGGTAAGATAGCCGAAAATCAAAAATTTAGGGAGCGCGCCCAAGCGGTATTCGATGCTTCCAAGCGTTCGTATGGGTCGCGGCGGCTGTCGGACGGGCTGAAAAAAGCAGGGTTCCCCGTGGGCCGTTATAAGGCCCGGCGGGTGATGGCCGAGTTAAATTTAAAGCCCCGCTATCCAAAACGCTTCAAGGCCACGACCGACAGCAACCATAACGATGCTATCGCGCCGAACTTGCTGGACCGGAAATTTAATGTGGCGAAGCCCAACCACGTATGGACGACGGATATCACCTATGTCTGGACATTGGAAGGCTGGCTTTATGTGGCCGTCGTCGTGGATTTGTTTTCACGGCAAGTCGTGGGTTGGGCAATTGACGACCACATGCGCACATCCTTGTGCGTCCAGGCCCTGCAAACGGCGTTTTGGCGCCGGAAACCCTCTCCGGGATTGCTTCACCATTCGGATCGGGGCAGCCAATACGCCAGTGCCGAATACCGCCAGCATTTAAACATCATGAAAATGAAACAGAGCATGAGCCGCAAAGGCAATTGTTGGGACAATAGTCCAACTGAACGGGTCTTCCGTAGCCTAAAATACGAACAATTGAACTACGAAAGGTTTAAGACAAAGGATGCCGCAAAACTAAGCATTATTGATTATTTTGCTTTGGCTCAATATGTGTTTTGAGGTCTTTTGATAAAATGACCGGATGGAAACCTCA
>CAYUQV010000149.1:0-3825 GCA_964446885.1 uncultured Methylocucumis sp. | reverse complement strand
GGGGCGGGTTTCCTGGCGGCGGTCGTTGGGCTTGCTAAAGCCGGCCCAACTGCCGAAGAACCTAGATTCTGCTAATTAGCTGATCGGAATACTTTTCTGTTTCGTGCTGGCCCGAAAATCGGGTTATTTTTTCGCCGTTATACTCGCAAGTAATCTCCAGATCGTTCAGACATTTAGAGTAATCAATTCTAACGGAGTCTTGACCATTTTCAATCAGTGCGATCATACGGCCTGAGGCGATAGTAAAGACTCCAACGAGGCGCCACGTTTGGCTATAGATGCTTACAGGTGGTTTTGTGGGTTGTATGCTGGCATAAATGGCCGGTTGTACAGTCTGTTGAGTGGTGGCAAGTTCTGGCTGTTTTTTTGCGGTCATTTTGTCGATATCGGCAGAGGTTTTATTGAAACCCCATACAACGCCGACGATCAGGAACGCTAAAAAACCAACTCCGAATTTGAAACCAAGGCCGTTAAAAATCGTTGCATTAACAACGCCTTTATTATCGATCGTATGAGCGTTACCAGTTGAGAGCGTATGCGATTTATAGAGCTCGAAGATTTCAGGCTTGTATTTGCATTGATCTGATCTTATGAACACGTTTTTTGGGCCTATAAAGCCCTTGACGCTGCCCTGATAGTAATCCCTTCTAAAATGCCCTTTTGCACCGATAGCCGTTAGTTTTGTGCAAATAATGGTGGTTTCAACCATTGAACGAACGGCGCTGGCGATGTCGTTTAGGTCTTGTGTTACCAAAATAATATCTGGTTCCCGTCCGGTTTCGTCAATGTTATGGCGATGTTCTTTGATGAAGCTCAGTTGCTCTTTGGGTATGCCGGTGGCTTTAAGGCCAGATGGCCAAATTCTCCATAATTCATCCAGGACGAAAAGTGCGCTTTTAGGCTGTTCTAGCCATAGATGATTATTTTCTTTTTTTGCTAATTCTGTGAGGTCGATGGGGCGAACGTCGGCATCGGGATAGCGTTCAAAGGCGAGAGGCTTAAGCGGGATGTTTGTAACAATGGTGCGCTTTTCTTCAAGAGCCTGAATGATGAAAAGTTCTAATGCGGAATAGCTTTTACCGTGACCGGGTAGACCAACAAGGCCTTGTATAGACATTTATGCGATTAATGCGAAAGTTTCGCACCGATCGCAGCAGATAATATCGGTTTTTTGCTTGGATAGCCCTAGTTTTCGCCAATCTGTTAAAAGGTATTTTAGATGTACCTCAGCCATAACCGGAGTTTTACATTTGCATATTCTGTAAGGAAGAGTTGGCTTTAATCTAATGAAGTATTTTGATGAATCAAGCATAGTTTTATCCGATTATTGGCAAACGGCGAAGAATGAAACGGGCCAGCAAGGCGCAGAGCATCACACGAAGTGCGAAATCAAATTGAATAAGAGAAAACATCCAGGCGAGCCATTGAAAGACACCGCCAGAGGTTAAAGCAGATGCTAACCAAGAAAACGCGCTGACAGCTTCGGTTACACAGCACGGATCAGGGATGACGGAAATTAAATAGATAAGACCTTCAACGACCATTCCCCAGACTTTTTCGGCAGCGTATGAAACCAGATCAATAAAAAATTGATAGATATCTTGGAGCCATCCCATGTGAGTTACCTATGCAGAGAAGAAAAGGAATAAGGCAGCAGTTACCCAAATGACGCGGGCCATGTTTTGGATAAGTGTTGAATGATTAGCAATAATTTGGCAGTGAGCGTTCGTTGAGAGTGAACCGAACCATGCTGATCCAGTATCAAGGACAAGGCCTGGACAATTGCCCGAGCCGCCGAAATTCATAGAGCGAATTTGATTAATACCATCTATTGCTGGATAGTCGTTGAGTGCAGCTATTAGGGCTTGGTTTGATTCGGTGATTGATGAAGTGTTACCGAAGTTGGGGCCCTGCCCTGTGTCAATATCGTTTTTGTCTATTCCATCGGGCGTTCCATCACCGTCTGCGTCATGTCCGTCTTGGTTGTCGTCTGGGTTATCTCCGTCACCAGATGTACCTTGAAGAGGAAAGTTATTAATTATGTAAGTGGTTCCGCGTCCTGCGGCTTGCATAGCGCGAAGGGCTTCATTCTTCCAGTAATCAGCCTGTTGAGCGAGGTTTTCTGCCTCTCCCGGCTTGGTTGTTGATGGATTTATTGTATTTGCGGCTGTTGCTGAATTAACGGCTGAAGTATTAGAAGCAGAGGATGAACCGGTTACATTGTCAGCTTTTGTGGACGCGGCTTGGAAAGCATCTAGAGCACTAGACAATTGTTGTGCAGCTGATAATGTGGGGCTTTGTTGGTAGTTCGTTGAGGCTTGATTGTAAGCAGTCTGTTTTGTTACTGCATTGTTATCAGCTGCAATTTTAAGCGTTGCGGCAGCAGTGGAAGCAGCTGCGGCTTGTGTTGCGCTGTTAGTTGCTTCGATTTTTTTAGCGGGTGTGACTGTCGTTTGAGCGGTGTTTGTCGAGTTTATATTGGCTAAATTGTCGCTGCATATCACGCCGGTTTTTATGCAGTCGTCGGTGGCTGGACACCATTTTTCGTTTGCACCAATGCAGATTTTTAGCATTGCGTTAGATGCTTGGCATTGTCGAGTTCCGATATCGAAATAATTTCCCCCTGTGTAAACATTGGCATTACAGTCAGGTATTGCTTGACAAGCGCCACCAGCAGTATTGCGGTATTGGTCTTTCGGGCAATCTTGTGTGATTGTTGGTGTTGAGTTAACGCACTGGTTATTTGAATCGCGTGTTTGGCCGGATGTACATGCAGGGTAAACAACAGAGCCAACATAACATTGGTTTAAGTTCGTTGTGCTGCATGGGAGGTTTGCTGTTGGTGGTGTTGGGTGTGTAGAGGGCCAGCCGCAAATATTTTTGTGTGCTGTTGAACCGTAAGAGGCTGTTGTTCTGCAAGTTCCTCGATTAACGTTACCGGATGTAATCCAGGTTTGAGTATATAAAGTTGTAGTAGCTGTTGATGTTGCGCAGTTTGCTTGTACTACAGTGCTAGATGTTGCAGCACCATACCATGTTTGGAATTGTGCGCAAGTTTGGAATGTTGATAAATCTGTAGCATTAACGGAAAGCGACAAAAGCGAGAGCCAAACCCACACAATAAAACGCCCAGTAATAGAGATTTTCCATTGTTTTGTCCTCATATTTTTTAGACTCCTGTTTGCTGCCCTAACCAGCAAACATTGAAGATTAACGGCGGATTTTAGACAGAATCAAAGAACCGCCGCGCATGACGATAAAAACACCAGCAAGAGCAGCCATAATTGTTAACAGTGAGCTGATAACAGTAGAAAAGTCTACGGCAGCGGTCAAGGTTGTGAAGGCTGGAGGATCGGCGAAAGCTTGACCGCCGAAAAGCAGCATAGAGAAAAATGTAATAATAATCATTTGGTAAGTTTTCAAAACTTTCATAAATCACCTATTAGTAAAATTAAAATAAAAAAACCCCGAAGGGATACAGAAAACAACAAAATATATTTATTGTTTAATGTTTGTTTTATGTCTGATTGCCTCAGTATCATCGGCAATCAGACATTAAAAAATGTTATTTAGAATCACACCCAGGCGCAACAGGACGAAGACCGGAATAATTAAAAGCGTTAGGGGCTTTTAGTTAATAGGTGTGATTTTAGATAGTATTTTTAATCTTCTTTAAATGAACACCCGTTGGCTTCCCAACTTTAAAAGCTGTCAGGGTCATCCATAGCTTCTTCATGGGTATATTGTTTTTTTAATCTAATTAAACCGGAGTTATAGGCGTCATTTGCATCGCCCCAATCTTCATCGGGGCTATAAGGTTTTCCG
>CAYUQV010000148.1:0-3862 GCA_964446885.1 uncultured Methylocucumis sp. | reverse complement strand
CGGAGAAGCAGGGATTCGAACCCTGGGAGGGGATCAACCCTCAACGGTTTTCAAGACCGCCGCATTCGGCCGCTCTGCCACCTCTCCAAGAGCCGTGCATAATATATATTAACGCTTAGAAAGTCAACCTTAACGAGCTTCGATACAGAAAATACAAGGCTAGGGGCAAGACAGGCCGCCCCTAGCGTTTTGGTGGTTATGGTTTTTCTTGGTGATAACGGATAATCCGCTCAACTTCGTTTTTTGAACCTAAAATCACCGGAACCCGTTGGTGTATGCCAGTTGGCTGGATGTCCAGAATCCGCTCATAGCCCGTGGTGGAGAGGCCGCCTGCTTGTTCAATGATGAAGGACATCGGGTTGGCTTCATACATAATGCGCAATTTGGCGGGTTTCTTCGGGTCGCGGTTATCTAAAGGATACAGGAACACACCGCCACGGGTCAGGATACGGTAGACATCGGCGACAAATGACGCGACCCAACGCATATTAAAATCTTTTTCCCGCACGCCTTCTTTGCCTTGCAAACACTCATCAATATAGCGTTGTACAGGCGGCTCCCAGAAGCGTTGGTTGGACACGTTAATGGCAAACTCGCTGGTTTCTTCAGGGATGCGCATATTCGGGTGCGTCAGCATGAATTCCCCGATGTCCTGATCCAAGGTAAAACCATTGACCCCATTGCCAGTGGTCAACACCAACATAGTCGATGGCCCGTAAATCACAAACCCGGCACAGACTTGTTCCGCGCCTTTGGCCAAAAAATCGTCCAGCGTCGGCTCTATGCCTTCACGGCAACGCAACACGGAAAATATCGTGCCGACCGCCAAATTAATGTCAATGTTCGAAGAACCATCTAAAGGGTCAAACATCACCAAGTATTTGCCTTTAGGATAATGCGCCGGAATGGTAATGACATCATCCATTTCTTCCGAGGCCATGCCCGCCAAATGGCCTGTCCAATTGAGCTGGTTGACCATAATTTCATGGGTGATGATGTCGAGCTTCTTTTGGATTTCACCTTGGACATTTTCCGAACCCGCACTGCCCAAAACGCCAATCAACTGCCCACGGCTCACATTGTTGGCAATTTGCTTGCAGGCGGTGACGATGTTGTTCAACAGTAAGGTAAAAGTACCTGACGCTTCCGGCAAGCCGCGTTGTTGTTCGAGGATAAACCGGGTTAGCGTGACTTTATTGCTCATATTTCTCTCTACAGTGATTTAAATTCAAAACGGATAGTCTGCGTGTGCAATCTTAAAACAGTATGAAAAGCATTATTCATGCCTGATTTTTCAGCGAAGGACTGCCTGTCCTCTAAGGACACGCAGTCCTTTAAACTCGAAGGCTAATGGGAGGTTTCGCGGTGCAAAATGCTTTCGGCGATTTCTTGGGCTTTTTGGATGGAAATGCCCTGATGGAAATCCAAAGCCAACGGATGGTCAGATAACTCCAATTCCAACGCGGGCCGCAATTCCCCGGCGCGTGGACGGACATAGGCTTTTAGGCCATAAGTATTTTCGTAATAAGGTAAATAATTGCAAAACCAAGCAAAATAACGGTCATTGATATCCGGTTCAGCGAAAGTATCGCGGTAACGCTGAAAATTGGCTTGGTTCACCGACACCCAAACGCCCCACACAAAAGGCTCGGACACCCCTTGTATCGGCACTTCCAGACAAACCCGGATAAAACGGTGTAGTGCGTCAATATCTTGATACCAACAGATGTCTTCACCTAAATGCCCGGCTTTTTGCACAGCCAAGGGCTGCTCCAAATACGGGTCTGGCGCACGGAATGCAAAACTGGGTGAACCTTCATGCAATTCATCGCAAGAAGAACATTTGAAACTAAAAATCGCTGCCATAGCATGTCCAGGGGCAAAAGCCGCACGAAAAAGGGGCGTTATTTGCCTTTGAAATAAACATTATAAATTTTAAAAGACAAGATGATGGCCGCCAGGATAAACGTGATGATATTGGCAAAAACGATGGCCATGTCTGAAATATAAATCCCATAAAGCATCCAGCAAAACACCCCGGCGGTAAACAGGCTATACATGCCCATTGATAAAGAATCGGTATCGCGGGTTTTGATGGTCATAATCGCTTGCGGCAAAAACGAACTGGTCGTCAGTACGGCGGCCAAGTAACCAATCAGGTCAGGGCTTAGGGTCATAAAGTCTATGTAGGTTAGTCATTAAGGTATGAAGGACTGCGCGTCCATTACCCACAAGGGGCACTAGTGAGGACGGGTAGTCCTAATTATATTTCCAATCAAACACCCAACCAATTTTGCGGTTTTAAATAGGTGTCGTACAAAACCGCTTCCGGGCTACCCGGTTCCGGTTGCCAATTGTACCGCCATTGAGCGACGGGCGGCATCGACATGAGGATGGATTCAGTACGTCCGTTTGACTGCAAACCAAACAACGTCCCCCGGTCATAAACCAAGTTAAATTCCACATAACGGCCCCGGCGGTATAACTGAAAATCCCGCTCCCTTTCCCCATAAGGGGTGTCTTTGCGTTTCTCAACTATTGGCACATAAGCTTGGATATAGTGGTCGCCGACGCTTTGCATAAAGGCAAAACATTTTTCAAACTCCCACTCGTTCAGGTCATCAAAAAACAGCCCGCCCACGCCGCGCGTCTCATTGCGGTGTTTCAAGAAAAAATACTCATCGCACCATTTTTTATAAGTCGGGTACACATCCTCGCCAAACGGCTGGCAAGCCTTTTGGGCAGTTTGATGCCAAAACAGTACATCCTCATGGAACGGGTAAAAAGGGGTCAAATCAAACCCGCCGCCAAACCACCAAATCGAAGGTTCCCCGTCTTTTTCCGCCACCAAAAACCGGACATTTGCGTGGGAAGTCGGCACGTAAGGATTGTTAGGATGGATCACCAACGACACGCCCATTGCATGGAACTGCCGATTTGCCAATTCCGGGCGTTTGGCGGTCGCCGAGGGCGGCAAACACACGCCGGATACGGATGAAAAATTCACCCCGCCTTGCTCAAAAACTTCGCCGCCTGCCATCACCCGCGTCCTACCGCCCCCGCCTTCTGGACGATCCCATAATTCTTCAACAAACCGGGCTTTAGGTTCAACGCTTTCCAGCGCGGTGCAAATCCTATCTTGCAAATCCAGCAAATAAGCTTTTATAGCGGCAACATCATCAGTTTTCATAAGGCAGAGGGAAGCAATTCAAAAACCGAATGCTATCAGTTTTTAGGTTGGATCGGCAAAAATCTTGCCAGGACTGAGTGTCATTGCTAACGCCCCTTGAAGGTATTTCGTTATGACGAATACAAATCATACAATTGGATGGTTTATTCCTATGCTGGCTGACAAGCATCATGCAAACTATTTCTCAGATGAGAACCGTAAAAAAGTTTGCATATTACCTTTGAAAAGCGTATCAATCGTGTCGCTTAAAAAATCGTTTTAAGCACAATGCGACGCTCTATCAGTTGATAGAAATCATACTGAATGTTATTTGGGGGAGAGATCAATGAAGAAAATAATTATTTGTTGTGATGGTACTTGGAATTCACCCGATCAAGAAGAAAATGGTCTGCCAGTACCTACCAATGTGACTAAATTAGTCAGGGCAATAAATCCGTTAGACGGTAGTAATATCAGCCAAGTGGTCTATTACGATTCCGGTGTTGGAACTGAAGGCAGCTTCACAGATAAGTTTCTTGGTGGAGGTACGGGTTGGGGCATATCCCAAAACATTTTAGATAGAAGTTACGCATTGACAGTGAAGTTATAATATGAAGTTTGAAATCCCACAAACATCAGCCACCGGAAGGCCCGCTTATGATCAGGACAATCACCCGCCCCAGTACCGCCCGT
>CAYUQV010000147.1:0-3874 GCA_964446885.1 uncultured Methylocucumis sp. | reverse complement strand
CGCTGAACACACCGACAAA
The DNA here is from genome assembly GCA_964446885.1 of uncultured Methylocucumis sp. Lineage (GTDB taxonomy): Bacteria > Pseudomonadota > Gammaproteobacteria > Methylococcales > Methylomonadaceae > Methylovulum. Next base: position 3,855 of record CAYUQV010000147.1, on the reverse strand, counting down.
AGCAATCGCGGCTGACAGCCAACGTAAGGCTTCGGTGATGGTAAACGTCTGCTCGAACAATTCCATAGAAGCTTTATAAATAGCCTGATTCGATTTCACGGCTTGTTGCGCCGTCAATAATGGGCTGATGCGGCTTTCCAGTTGCTGTAAATCTGCCTCTGCACGCGCATAAACGCCGATGCCGGTGTAACCCAAATCAGGCCAATAGCGCAGGTAATTTTGCCTGCTCATAATTAAATGGCCTTGGTCGCCACTGAAATCTGCATTGATGCCGATAACTTCAAATCCGAGTGCGCCTTGATGGGTTTTCAAGTCAATTTTTTGGCCTATCTGAATGGCGTGATGATACGCATAAGGCTCGGTGACGATGACGGTTGGCTGACTTTCTAGCCTATCCCAGAGACTATCGTCCATATTATGTTTGAAAATAAAGCCTTGTTTGGATTTTGCCGTCAGCTCAAACACGGTTGTTTTTGTGAGTTCACCCGCAGCTAAAAACTTGGTTTGCAAGGCAGTGCTGACCATTTCTACGCCTTCAAGCTGGGCAATTTTTTCTTTAAGCTGTAGATCGGATAAGGGCTTTTCGGGAGTCATCTTGTCACCCGGCAATGATATATAAAGGTCGGCAGGTAAGCTGGAATGCAGCCACTGGGCGACGGTTTGGCGAAAACTACCAATCATCAAATCCATCCCGATGGTCGCAGACACCGCAATCATCAATGCCGCTATGGCGATGCCTGTCCGGCTGATTTCAGCCGAAACCATGCGCACAGGCAAGCGTCCCAAAACGCCCAGAAATTGCCCGAATACACATTCAATGAGTTTCATCAACCACAAAGTCAGCACAGGGGTCAGCAAACCAAAGCCAAACAAGATAAGAAAAATGCTGGCTAAACCCAAGTTAATACTTTTTCCAGAGAAAAAAGCCACCACCAAACCGCCGGCTATCAACAAGCCGCTCAGAAAGCCCACCTGTTTTATTAAGCGTCGACTAACTGATTCCAAAGACGATCTGGCCATGACTTTAACAGGTGACAACCGCGTCGCTTCAAAGGCGGGCGGCAATACGGCAAAAAAAGTGACACTCATACCTAACAGCATTCCTTTACTAAGCTGAAAAGGGGTAACGGTTAAAACCGTCGCATCAATACGAAAATAAATGGCGTTAATCGTTCCTGAAATCAACTGTAACAAACCTTGTCCCAACACCACACCCAAAGCGATGCCGATTAACGTACCGATCAGCGCCAAGAAAAACGCTTCGCTGAGGATTAAGGTAAAAATCTGCTGTCGGGTTACGCCCAATAAACGTAGGCTGCCGATTAAACGCCGCCGCTGCATGACTAAAAAAGTCATCGTGTTGTAGATTAAAAACATCCCCACCAACAATGACAACAAACCTAATGCTTTGAGGTTGATGGAAAATGCCCGAGTCATTTCGCGCAGGGATTGCTCTTGGCTATCTAAAGAAAGTAATAAGGCATTGCCTGGCAATAACGACTGGATAGCCGCTTCGGTTTTGGGAGCATCGTTAGCTAACATTACTTCAATGGAACTCAGTTTGCCAAACAATCCCAGCACCTCCTGTGCTGTTGCAATGTCGGTAATTATCAGCTTAGCCAAAACCTGTTCTGAAACGGCATCGCTATCCGGCAAAAAACCGATGATGGTTAAAGCCTGCTGGCCTTGGCTGGTGACTAGCGATAGCTGACCGTTAAGCTGCACATGCAAACGTTGCGCGGTTTTTTCACTGAGCAACGCCGTGTTCGGCTCTGTCATTAAGCGAGTAAACAGCTCTGGCGAAAAGTTTTCTTTTTGCCCGCCCTGCCAACCCGACTGGAATGATTTTTCAATGAAGGGATCAATGCCAACTACTTTAAAACTGTCTTCTTCCGATTGTGCTAGCTTTACATAACCCGTCACCAGCGGTGACAAATGGCTAAACCCCTTAATTCTCAATTGGCTATAGAGTTTTTCATCCAAGCCACCATCACTGGCAATAATGCGATGGGTAGCCGTTCCGGTATACACCTTAGTGGCTTGGTTAAAGGAATTGAGCGCGCTTTCCATCGCTAAATCAATCGCAATGACAACCGCCACACCGAGGGCAATGCCTAAGATCGCCAGCACCAATTGCCAAGGATGTTGCCATAAAAAATTGCGGCTGGAACGTTGCAGTAGACTGTTCATTCGCGATGCAAAGATTGATTTCGAATAGAAAAAACCCGATCCGCCTGACCAATGACTTCCTGGCTATGCGTCGCCATAATCATCGTTTTGCCCGCTTTTTTAACCAGAATATCCAGCAATTCCAACACTTGTCCTGCGGTATCCAAATCCAAGTTTCCGGTTGGTTCATCAGCAAGAATTACATCGGGGTCATGAATTAATGCTCGCGCAATCGCCACCCGTTGTTGTTCACCGCCGGATAATCGGTCTGGATAACTCTCCAAACGACCCGATAACTTTAATTTATCGAGTAATTCGGCAACATCATCACGATCCTTGCGAGTCAAACGTTTGATTAATTCCAGCGGCAACAGCAAATTTTCGGCAACCGTCAGGGTGGGAATCAAATTGTAAGCCTGAAAGACAATGCCAATATGATGACGGCGAAACAAAGTGCGGTCTTGTTCAGACAATGCTGATATGTCCGTGCCGTTAATGATAATCTTGCCGCTGTCGGGCGGGTCTATGCCGCTAATCAGGTTCAAAAAAGTAGACTTCCCCGAACCGCTCCGGCCCAACAACACGATGAACTCACCACGGCAGATTTCCATCTCTAAGCCGCTGAAAATGACATGTTGCTGATCTGATTCTTGGTAGCTTTTTGTAAGCTGCCTAATTGATATGGCTGAGGGTTTTTCCATGGGTTTGTTTGAATGGTGATTATAAATTGCCAGCATCCATTTTTTGGAAGGTAAGGGCTGCTTGCTCGCGGATAGCGAATTGTTGTTCTGGGTTTTGTTTATGCCAGTTGGCATACATAAAAGCTAAGCGTTGGTTATTTTTAAGTTTGTCTTCATGACGAGCCAGAAAATCCCAATATAAAGCATTAAACGGACAAGCATTTTCGCCTAGGGTTTGCATGGGGTCATACTGGCAATGTTGGCAAAAGTTGCTCATTTTATGGATGTATTTTCCGCTTGCCGCGTAAGGCTTGCTAGCCATGATACCGCCGTCCGCGAACAAAGCCATGCCTAAGGTATTGGGCAATTCAACCCATTCATAAGCATCGGCGTAAACCAGCAAATACCATTCGCAGATTTCAGTAATACTAATGCCAGCCAATAAAGCAAAGTTGCCAGTAACCATCAAGCGTTGGATATGATGGGAATAGGCGTGGTCGCGGGTGTGGCGAACGGCTTCCGCGACGCAAAATAGGCCAGTGTCGGCAGTCCAATAAAAATGGGGCAACGGCCTTTTCGCCTCGAAAAAATTGAGTTGTGCATAGCCAGGCATGTGCTGCCAGTAAATGCCGCGCACATATTCCCGCCAGCCTAGGATTTGCCTGATGAATCCTTCTACTGCATTGAGCGGTGCATTGCCGGAGCGGTAGGCTGCTTCAGCCAATTGGCATATCTCCAATGGCAGCAACAAACCCGCATTGAGATACGATGAAATTAACGAATGGTATAAATACGCTTCACCGACGACCATCGCATCTTGATAATCACCAAATTGTGGCAGTAATTCGTCGATAAAATGGTGCAATTCTTTCAAGGCTTGCAGCCGTGTTACTGCAAAATGGAAGGGTTCTAAAAAATGTTGTTGTTTATTAGGTGTTGCCGGGTATTCGAACTTGCGGCTTTTCCGGCGTCCTGCTTAGCGCCGATTCGATACTGCCTTTTGACA
>CAYUQV010000146.1:0-3882 GCA_964446885.1 uncultured Methylocucumis sp. | reverse complement strand
CTGAATTAGATAACCCTAGGATTACGGCTTATTCTGGGGTGTAGCGAAAGTCCTAGAATTGATAAGAAAATTTAACGAAGACAATAACGAAGAAGCGGGCGAACATTTTACCCCGCGTGAAATCATCAAATTGATGACCCATCTATTGTTTACCCCTGTAAAAGACCAAATAACCAGGGGGGCTTACAATATCTACGATCCTGCTTGTGGCAGTGGTGGGATGCTTACCGAAGCGGAACATTACGCCCAAAAGCTAACCGACAATAACGCAGAATTCAGGCTCTATGGGCAAGAGGTCAACCCAGAAACCTACGCCATTTGCACCAGCGACATGCTGATTAAAGGTGAGAAAACGGAAAATATCGCTTACGGCTCTACCCTACAAAGAGATGGTTTTCCTGGTAAACAGTTCGACTTCATGCTGTCCAATCCCCCGTATGGCAAAACCTGGAAAATAGACGAAGATGCCATTGTCACCGACAGAGGCAAAAAAGCCAATCAAGTCATCAAAGACCCGCGCTTCCAAATCGGCTTGCCGTCCATATCCGACGGGCAATTGCTGTTCCTGATGAACATGGTCAGCAAAATGAAACACAACACCGAACTAGGCAGCCGTATTGCCACCGTCCACAACGGTTCGGCTTTGTTTACAGGTGATGCAGGTGGCGGCGAAAGTGAAATCCGCAAACACATCATAGAAAACGATTGGCTGGAATGTATCATCGCCTTACCCAAAAATATTTTTTATAACACAGGCATTCCCACCTATATTTGGATTGTATCCAATAGAAAAGCCGCCCACCGTAAAGGCCAAGTGCAACTCATCAACGCCATAGAGGTGTACGAAAAATTGCGCAAAAACCTAGGGCCAAAAAACTGCGAAATGAAGCCCTCCCAAATTGATGCCATTACCCAGTTGTACATGGACTTTGTGGAAACTGACAGTTCCAAAATTTACCCCAATAGCCATTTTGGCTATAACAAAATCAGCGTTGAACGGCCTTTGCGTTTATCAGCTCAGTTTACCGTCGAGGCCATTGCCAGCTTGCGGTTTGATAAAACCTCTATGAAGAAATGGCGTGGGCATATAGCCAATTTGGTGACGATCTTTATAAAAACCTAGCTAAATACCAAGACAAAATCGAAGCCCATCTCAATAAGCATGAGATTAAACTTAAGCCCGCCGACAAAAAGAAACTATTCAGTACCGAGCATTGGCAAAACAGCTTGGCCTTGATGCAAGCCGCGCAAACATTAGCCGATACCATCGGCAACCAACAATTTAACGACTACAACCGCTTTTTGCCATTACTGAACAAAACCGTTAAAGATTTAGACCTAAACCTTGATGCCAAAGGGCTGAAAAACATCATAGATGCCATTACCTGGAAAAATGAAGACGCAGAACGGGTCATAAAGAAAACCCTAGCAGACGGCACAATCCACTACGAAGCCGACAGCGAATTGCGCGACACCGAAAACGTGCCGCTAGACCAAGACATCCAAGCCTATTTTGAACGTGAAGTTTTGCAACACATCCCCGATGCCTGGATAGACGAAAGCAAAACCGTAATAGGCTATGAAATTTCCTTTACCCGCTATTTTTACAACTATGTGCCATCCCGCAGCCTAGAAGAAATCACCGCCGAAATTTTTGCCCTTGAACAAGAAACCGATGGCTTGTTACATGCCATAGTGATCGGCTAATGGAACTACAAACCCAATTCACTTACGTTTCAGGGTTAATCGTTGCCGCTAAACAACGCGCCTTTCAAGCCGTCAACCAAGAATTGGTGACGCTGTATTGGACGATAGGCGAATACCTGCACCAACAAGTCAGCACCGCTGCTTGGGGCAAAGCGGTCATCACAGAACTAGCGGCCTTTATTGCCCAAACCGAACCCAACATCAAAGGTTTTAGCGCACAAAACCTATGGCGTATGAAGCAGTTTTACGAAACCTACAAAGATCAGCCAAAACTCGCCGCACTGTGGCGAGAATTGTCGTGGTCACATCATCGCCTAATCATGCCGTGCAAAACCGCACAAGAACGGGAATTTTACTTGCGGCTGACCCTAAAAGAGCGACTATCAACCAGAGAACTGGAACGGCAAGTCAATACCGCCACTTACGAGCGCGTCATGCTGGGCCACACCAAAACCGCTAGCTTGGCGACTGTTTTACCGCAAGACATCAGCAACGTTTTTAAAGACACCTACGTTTTAGAATTGCTGCACTTGCCCGACACCCACGCCGAAAAAGACTTAAAACATCAAATTAGCCGCAACATCAGCCAATTTTTGCTGGAATTTGGTCGTGATTTTGCCTTTATGGGCGAAGAATATCCCCTGCAAGTTGGTAATCAGGATTTTGCCATCGACTTGTTGTTTTACCACCGCAAACTCACCTGCTTAGTGGCGATAGAACTAAAAATAGAACGCTTCAAACCCGAACACCTAGGCCAGCTTAATTTTTATCTGGAAGCCCTAGATCGCGACATAAAAACCGCCACCGAAAACCCCTCAATCGGTATTTTATTATGCAAAAGCAAGGATGACACCGTGGTGGAATACGCCCTTAGCCGCAGCTTATCGCCGACACTGGTCGCCGATTACGAAACCAAACTGCCCAACAAAGCCTTACTATAGCTAATCCAATATAAATTGATGCGACAATAGGATGTTGTAAAAACGATCATTTTGAATAAAAAACGAATGGCCTATCCAGCGGTATTCAGAAAAAAACTGCTTTCAGTGATGAAAGAACAAGGCCTGACCATCCCGGAAGCCGCCGAACGGTTTGGGGTGGGCATGGCGAGCGTGTCGCGTTGGAAAAACAATCCCGACCCGGACTTCTCGCGGGACAAGCCCGGCACTAAAATTGACCGTGATGCGTTGGCCAAAGACCTTGCCGAGCATCCCGATGACTTCCTTTACGAACGGGCGGCGCGTTTTTCCGTGAGCGTGTCGGGCATGGGCGCGGCGGTGAAACGCCTAGGGTTTGGCCGTAAAAAAAAGCCTGGCACATCCTAAGGCGGATGCCCAGAAACGGGCTGAATTCTCTTTAAAAATTAAGGCTTATGAAGAGGAAGGCAAACCCATTGTTTATATCGACGAGAGCGGCTTTGCCCATGGCCACACCCGCTCCCACGGTTATTCAGAAGTGGGCAAACGATGCCACGGCATCTTCGACTGGGGCCTAAAAGGCCGGACAAATGCGATAGGGGCGCTCATCAAAGGGGCGTTACTGACGGTGGCATTGTTCCCTTGCAACATCAACGCCGATGTTTTTTATGCGTGGGCCGCGCAGGACTTGGTGCCAAAACTCCCCGTCGGCAGCATCGTGGTGATGGACAACGCCGCCTTCCACAAGCGGGAAGACATTAAACGCCGTATCGAGAAAGCAGGGCATACCCTTGAGTTTTTGCCCCCATACTCACCTGACCTTAACCCTATCGAACACAAATGGGCACAGCTTAAATCCATCCGCAACCAAGTACGATGTTCCGTTGACGACCTCTTCAATGAGGCCGTTGTCGGACATCTTTTTATATCGGATTAGCTATACAACACAAATGGGAAGAGATTTTGCAAAGTTTGAATGTGGGTGAGAGTGACTGACATGGCGCAATTACAAGCTTACGAACAATACCAGCCGATTGATTATGACTATGTTAAGCAACTGCCAGCGGGTTGGCGGTTATTGCCGAATATTGCTATTTTTCAGGAACGGATTGAACGCGGACATAGCAATGAAGAGCTGCTTTCTGTCACGATTGGTAAAGGCGTAATAAAGCAAAGCGATTTGGATAAAAGGATTCTTCAACATTAGGCTCTGTTGACATAATTTAGCGCAACCAAACCAAGGTAGAGACGAAACAAA
>CAYUQV010000145.1:0-3883 GCA_964446885.1 uncultured Methylocucumis sp. | reverse complement strand
ATGCTGTTACCAATGATGCTGTCAGTAACTGCGGAAGCGGCTACCAAAATTTCGGCAAAAGCCGCTTACAGAAACGGCAAATTGAATTACTCAGGCAGCCTGAGGGGGGCGCCTGTGGGTACCCAAGTTTCACTGTACGACGGCGAAACCGGTTTATTGCTGCATGCCATGCAAACCAACGCCAAAAATGCCTTTAGTTATGCATTACCCATCGATAACAGGGTTTGTAATGTCAAATTGGTCGCTGGCGATGCGGAAAGCGTTTTTAGAGTGACTAGCGCTCCGTCGAGTTGTAAAACCGGCTTGGTGTGCGATGTCAGCGCGAATAACCTGAACGCCAAGGTAGGTGATTCGATCAGCTTTAATGGTAAAACCTTATTCAAGGGCAATACGCTTCCTGAGGTGACTTGGGATTTTGGTAATGGTGAAACTAAATCAGGCACTGCCACCAAAAATAAAAGCGGTGCAGCAGCTTCGGAGCCCAAAAGCTATAACCATGCGGGTCGCTATCAAGTCAGTTACTCGGCAAAATTAAATGGCAGCCAGTGTCAGGATACGACTGTAGTATCTGTGGCTCCTGCCGCGAACCCACCTCAAGTTAACGAAACGGTTACCCGTCCTGCTGATGGTAGCGGCATGCTCGGCGATTATGCAGTCATCCCTTTTAGTGACAGAAGCGATGTGGGAGTTGCCAATGACTCACCCAACCAATACTTACAAGTACAAAGCTTGAACGCCATTGTTTATCAAAAAGCGCCTAAAAAACCAGTTGCCTTGGGTTTGGATGACCTGGATGTTTATTATTCCGCCGCCATCAATCTAAATGACCCGGTTGGTGGCGATTCCATCAACTCCACCAGTCAAAACTGGTTTGTTGATGGTAAGGCAGGGGCAAACTACGATACAGCAGTTGCGAATACGAATAGCAGAGATGACAAAGTTCGGGTAACAACATTGTTGCCGAATAAGTATTTTTTTGACGGTGAACAAAATGATGGCGTCAAAAAAACCGGCTTATACGATAGAAGAAGCAATCGTAACAATAATGGCGGATCCGATATGACTCGGCTGACATCTGGAACGACTACCTTGGTGACTCAGTTGGATGAAGGTGCGCGAGCTAGTAAAGATCTGTTGGCAAATACCCAATCCATGCCAGGTAGGGCGGGCGCTTACTCCAAAAACGAAGAGCAAAAGATCAACGCTTTTGATGATCTTGGCATGTTTACCGCCCAAATGTTGCCGGTCGTAGGCGTTGACGATAAAGGTCGAAAAAATCCGTTCCCATTGATGCGTGTTACGGCCAAAAAAGATGGCGAGAATCTAGCGGTTGCGGACGGCGCATTGATCAGCTCTAGCGAGATGAGTTGCGCACAGTGTCATGGCAAAGGAGGTATTTCTGCAGATGACAATAACTGGTTTACCCCGGTGACCTTGGGTGATGCCGAAGCAAAAGGGGATGGTAGTTCGTTAGGGGCTAATTCAGGTAGTTCTTACCCGGTTGGACGAGATGGTCAACATAGTACAAATTGGCCTGCCGCGATCCAAAACCGTTTTGAACTCAAAATTATCAGTACCACACCGGAAGGTAAAAACACCTACCAAATGGTTAATTCCTTGAATGCTAAGGCCACTAATTTGCGTACTGATGATCAGGATGCACTGTTTAAACCCATTTTTGTGAAAAAAGATGACGCAGATTACATTAGCAATATTACGAATAAGCCCATGATATTGCGAGGGGATCGAGTTAAGGACTATCGATTTTCTGCAGATGGCAAGCTGCAAATTCAGCTCAATTTTGTTGCTCCGGCATACGATTCTCCACAAGCGCGAGAAAAAGCAGCGTTTTTAAACATGGCAATCCTACATGATTATTACGATAGTTTTAGACCGACAAATGCCGCAGCAGGAGCAGCAAAGAATTTCGAGACCCAATTTGCGGACGTTGTTGAAGACAAAACGTCGGCAAACAGCGCTAACCCCACTTCTTGTGGCGGCCATCACATGTCTAATGCTAATCATGATATGGGACGGAGCTCTATTTACAATGCAAGAATTCCTATCACCAATTATTCTCGCTCCATGCACGCTTTTCATGGACGCTTGCAGGTGTATAAGGAAGATGTCAAAGCTGATGTTTCTGCCGATGGCCTAGTGCACAGTAAAGGCGAGGTAATACGCGACAAACGGGGACATCATGTGCCGTTTGGCGGTGCAGGTTGGGATCCTGAAAAGAAAGACAACTACAAATTGGATGTAGCGGGTAGCTATGACGGTATGCGTAATGATTTTGATCCTGTCGCATTCCCCATGCATGCCAAAGGCGAACTGCTATTGCCGTTTGACTTAAAGCGTGGCCCAGAGGGTGAAATGCTCAAGCAGACTTTGGCTGCAAACACCGGTAGTACGGATATGAATGCAAACTGCAATGTTTGCCATGCCGGTAAAACCGAAAAGGTTTATCACGATATGCACTATAGCGCAGGCCTCACTTGCGAAAGTTGCCACGGCGACATGCAGGCGGTTGGAGCTTTATGGTTGAAGCCGGGAAAAAATTACACGAATCATAGAGCGCAAAATTTCAGAGTATTCGATTGGGATCAGCCCAATTGCGAAAGCTGTCATTCTGGTAATAAAGCTGAAGTAGGTAGATTGGCTTTTGCAGCCTGGGATAAATCAGCCACTTCGTTGGATAGGGATGCCGATACCATCGATCGACGCTTTGCAGTAACGCCAAACACGTTGGAAATCAAAAGACCTGGTGCTTCACGTCCTGCCAATGCAAGTGGCGTTCCTTATGACAAAGTTTGCTTGGGCACCGATGGATGCGATAACGTGGCGCTAAACGATAGTGGCGAGCTGAAAGAAGTTACCGGTACGCCGTTGTTCCGTAAAAGCTTGGATGTTCACGGCAACGTGCCTTGCGCAGCTTGTCATGGCCCGGCTCACACTATCTGGCCGGTTAATGGTGCCAACTCCAACCATAATGTGACGGCCAAGCAGCTACAAGGCTACGAAGGCACTTTAATGGAATGCGATGTCTGCCACTCCAAGGATAACGGCAAAAACAGCTTTGCCGATGGTATGTTAGCCAGTACCAAAGCAATTGCTTACGGCAAGCGAGGTACACTGGTAAAACCGACTGATTCCGGTGACACCTATCTGGCTGGCCCGCACGGCTTGCATCCGATCAACGATGAAAACTGGTACAAACATGCTGTAGGCGCTGCTCCCAGCCAAAAGCCCAAAATGATCAAGGGCGTGGAAATGAATGGCGGCTGGCATAACGATATGGCCAAAAAACCTGGGCCGAATGGAGAAGATCAGTGTGCTACTTGCCATGGTGCAGACCATAAGGGGACGCGCTTGTCCAGAACGCTGGTTGATCGCACCTTTACCAATGAAAAAGGCAAACCTGTCAAAGTGGCAGCGGGCAATATCATAGGTTGTGGCACCTGTCATAGTCTGAAGAAAAGCTTTAACGGTGTGCCAACCGGGCAACCTAAAACTTCAGATTTGCCGAGCGAACCAATTGCAAAACCTGCGGATAACGCCCCCATCAATGATCCTGTTAACACCAGTACTGCTGGCGGGGGCACACACACTCATTAGCAGATTGGAAAGCTCAAATTCGCTTATCTTGAATTCCATTTCAACGGAATAAGAAAAGTTAATTAGAGTGTTTGGAAGGGCGAGTTTATCTCGCCCTTTTTTTGCTTGTAGCAAACTGAGTTTGAAATCGGGATTTTTGCGGATGGAAAGCAAAAAAAAGCCCCTGCATAAATGCTGGGGCTTATAGAGTTAACAGCTTATGGGAGGCCGTTATTTAACAACGAGGGAGGTGTAGCGTTAAACTTAAGCTTTAAACGAGTTACTAAAA
>CAYUQV010000144.1:0-4224 GCA_964446885.1 uncultured Methylocucumis sp. | reverse complement strand
CGCTTTCATGATGCGGTCGTCTTTACATTGTGGGCAGGTGATTTTTATGTAGCAGCTCATAAGTTCAGGGCAGTGTTTTCTAAACTCAAAATATACCAAAAATTACAGGTTTCACCCACTACCGCAAATAGTAAGGGCTGTCAGCAAACCCGAACAGCGACATCACAAACCACGCCACGCTGTCGAAGTTGATAGGATGGCTATGGATAAAACGTTGGACACGCCGGTAACGTGATCCTGGTTGTGTATCACTGGCAAACCCAATGGCTATTTCTGTCAGGTTGATGTTTCGAGTCTTCAACAGTCCCACCAACATCCCGACAAAGCAATCCATCTTGGCTTTGTTCCAGTTGAAATGGTTGTTTAATCGCTTCGATAGTTCGCTGATTTGATGCATTCCGTCGCTTGAGTTGTTACAAATTAGATATTTTGCAATACTTTCAAGAAAATAGCATTTTTGTCATGTACAGAGATTAAAGGGATACAAGTAGTTTCATCGGCTGCCAAAAGGAGCTAATTGTCCACTCAGAACTGAGCAGTCAGTATTGTTCAATCGTCAAACACAAACGATTTGACAAACATAAGTTGGTTTATAGCATGAGCATGATGGGCGACTGTTTTTATAGCGTGGCAATGTAATGGTGAAACCATACCTTTAAAGCCGAAATGATGCACGGTGAAAAAAATTTTTTCCAGGCAGAAGCTAAGTCCGATGTGTTCGAATACATTGGGTTGAATTACAATCGAAAGCGACCTTCCGATAAATAGGGCTATTTCAGCTCGGGAGCATATGAAGCTAAAAAAGTATATTAGTTGAGTGGCACTGAACGATCAGCAATTCTCATTATGCCGCCAAACTACCCTATTTCAGGTTTTAGGGGTCGGACAATTGGGTATTTCGAGTTATGAGACCAGCCCTCCAGCATAAAATCGAACAGATTCTCCCAGCTATCAAAGCACAAGTAAGAAGTTAATGCCTTCATATCATCGAACAAGCGCCTGCACGAAGGCAGTGTCTGAAGCAGCAGGCGAAACTTGCCGTCCATTAAGTCCAGCAGGGTATGCAGCAGGTAGGCGAGTAAAATGAGCGTCGCCAGTAAGGAGGACAAGAACTGTTTGCCATGGCCGTAGTTGTGTTCAAAGTGGTGGCCTTTGGTCTTCAGCGTGTTGTTGTTTTCATTCTCGATTTTCCATCTGGCACGGCCTGAAGTGACTATGGCGGCAACGTTGGCGTCGTCAACCGCCAAAGACGTGGCGAACGCATTCCGGTACAGCACCTTGCCGGTATCCGCCGCGTGCGTGGTCATCTCGCACCAGTTTACCGGCAAGGCGTCATCGGCATCCCGTAACGGGACGGTACTGACATAACGGTAGGTGTCGGTTTTGTGGCGTTTGCCAGTCCAGCGTTTTGCGCACCACCGGTTTGACCACCCCGTTGCGCTCCAGATCGTCCACCCATTCGTACAGGGTCTTATGGGAGTCCGGCTTGCAAACCAAGATAAACTCAAAGCCTTTGGACACTAACGCCCGGCAAAACGGCTCATGGCAGTACAGGTCATCGCCGAGTATGGTCGTGCCCAACGCGGCGTACTGGCTGCCCCGGCTGTCCAGCCAGCGCAGGGAGGCGTTGAGTTCGCAATCTTGTTTGTCAAGGCCGTCTTGGGGGCGGACAAATTCCGGTGCCAGTGAAATGACCTTATCGCCTCCAGGCTTCACCAACACGGGCGTCACCACCGTATGCGAATAGCTGGTTTTGCCGTTGCCGTGGGTCTTGCAGGAACAGCACGGGCCATGCAGCTTGGGTGACGAATAGTACTGGGTGCCGTCCAAGGCCAACAGCAACCGGTTGTCCGATGCCCGAAAGGTGTTGATGACCCCGGAACGCTGCAAACCGTCAACGATAAAATCAAACAGCGGTTACGCCGCCGTGGGTTCCACCCCGTCAAGCAGGCTGCGGATGTGGTTGTCCGTCGGGATTTGGAACACGCCAAACAGGGTTTGGGCATTTTTTTTCCCTTAAGTTTCCTGCATCGTCCGCTGGAAGTCCAAAAAGGACGGGCTTTGCATGAAAAAACTGACAAGGCGCTCAAGCCAGCATCCGTCATGGTATAGCCCGTATTTTTTCCCGTCCGCTGGTCGGTGAAGGTCTCGAAAGTAAGCCGCAATTGCCTGGTCACGTCACTAAAGGTCAAGGCGTTTAATCCAAAGGGGGCGCTCATAAATAGGTTTCAATGGGGGGAATCGGCCAGTTATTATAGGCTTTTGGTTTCATAATGAGAATTGATGATGGCTTAACGTGTGGACATTGACGAACGACCTAATGTGGTAAAATGTGAGGCCGTCACCGTGAACCGTAAAGTTCATAAAAGCGTATTGGCGATATTTTATGAACGCAAATCCTAGTTACTTCTCGTTTCCCCGTTGCAAACATATACAATTAGGTCAAGCCATTGGGCGGCAGACTTATTTCGCCAAGACCTACCATTTGTGGGAACGTGGGTTAAATGAGAACGCAATTGGGCTGCTAGGCCAATACTACCTTAAAGCAGTGAGATTGTTGGACGTCACAATACAGAATATATTAGAGGTTGTGCACAAACTAACAACAGGCTAAGGAATTGCACTAGGTTCTAGCTCCTTGCGAATTGTTCCGCTAATTATCCGGTATGGAGGCTGAAATAATAATGGGTAATGTACAAATTACTTGAATTCACGATGTAACATAATGTTACATAAATTAAAAATGGATATATATATGTGTGTTTTATTGAATTTGATAAAATTGGCTGATAGAACCCCCCGACTTTAGTCATCTAACAATTGGTCGTTTAAACTAACCCTTATACACAGTTTCGATTGGTAGGCAGTGTCACCTGCACACATTTCACCAATGGTAAATAACGTGGATAACTCTGCCCGTTATGATTTTGTCATCGTTACCAATACTGGATATATGGTTTACTGACTGAGGCAATCTTATCATGGCATCACTAACCGCTATCAGCCTAGAAGCCCTGTTTGTCTTTCATGAGGAACAACCTTACCAAATATAAGATCGATCAATAAATGTAATCGTGGATTCAACTCCGAAGTGCAATCTTAGGTATCATGCGGCCTCTTGGCCTGCTTTAGCAAAAAACACGGCATGGGGTGTTTGGTAATTGAGTGTTTTGCGTGGACGGTGATTCAGCTTGTGCATTACCGCTTCAACGTCCTCGTCCGTGATATTCCCGAAACTGCTGCCTCTAGTGTCCCGTGTGGGTATTGGTAAGGTACTGCCGGATCAAACCGTTGGTGTTTTCGTTCAGGCCGCGCTCCCAGGAATGGTAGGGATGCGCAAAATACACCACCGCATTGAGGTGTTCCTTGATGGTTTCATGTCCTGCAAACTCCTTGCCGTTGTCGGCGGTGATCGCAAACGCCTTGTCCATATAGGGGTTGAGCAGAATAACCGTCGCCTCTGTGACGACTCCGGCATGTTTGCTGTCGACTTTTTTGACCAAGGTTAACTTGGACAACCTGTCGACTATCGTGACCAATGCACCCTGATGGTTCGGGCCTATACCCGCTAGGGCACGCGTCACGGTGTCAATCTCCCAATCACCAATGCGGGTCTTTTCCCGACGATGGCGGGGCGTTTGTCAATGCTGATCCGGTTTCTGATCTGTCCACGCTTGTCCTTTGATCCATATTGCTTTTTATGCTTCTTATGGCTGTGCCTCAGGTGCAGGTACAACGTGCCGCCATGACGCTTGTCCGTCCAAATATGTTGGTAGATATGCTCATGGCTAATAGCGATGCCTAGCTCCGCCTTTAACCAGCCAGAGACTTGTTCGGGGCTCTAGTCCAGAACAATCTTTTCTTCGATCAGCCGCATTAGGCCTTCGGTCATTTTCAGGGTTTTGGCGGCCTGCGCCCTACGTTTGTCCGCCTTGATCTGCGCCTGTTTCGGGCGGTAACCCCGCTTTCCCTTGTTCCGATTGAGCTCCCGGCAAATAGAACCAGGCGATACGCCTAGCAATTCCGCCATCTCTTTCTGGTTTTTTCCAGCTGCCTTTAATATCCCGATCTGGTATCTTTGTTCCTGGCTCAGCTGCCGCTGCGAGACAGGAGTCGAGTAGTCCCCAGAAGCGATAGGGCTTGTGTTTTCACGGAGCGAAGCGTAGTGGAAATGCAGGCTATCCGAAATCGCGTCGAGTCATTGGAGAGCATGTGAGCCACCCC
>CAYUQV010000143.1:0-4226 GCA_964446885.1 uncultured Methylocucumis sp. | reverse complement strand
CTTATTTATCCTTTATTTAAATCAATGCGTTAGGTTTTTTGTCGTGTACAGAGGGCAGCGGGAATGAAATAGGTTGGTCAACGTCGATAATAAGCCTGGCCATTTGAGGTGATAAAACTCACTTTTTTTCTGTATTTTTGTTAAGTGGCCGTTAATTTAACAAAATTTTTACTCATAAAATATTAGGTTTTACCTGATTTCTTGTGAAATTTTCACAGGTCGGGAATTGCGCCAATGTATGCCAAACTGCGGTTAAACTTTTCTAAGCGCATTCATGGACGTAAAAAAGCCTCCCGTTGGCGTGGCAGACGGTGGCCACGCTGTTGTGCGCCAAACACATGATTGACAAGCCAGCAATTGCTTTCATGCACCGGTCTCCAATGGGCTTCTGGGCGGATTGTTTATGCAATCATATTTTAATGGCATATCAAACATGAACACCAAACATAGCAAGACTTTACAGGGTAGTTTCGCGAAGCCAACGCGGATGTCCATCCGTTTTTCAGACATTGAGTTGCTGTTGCTGGCGTTGGGCGCGGAATTAGTTGAACGCGAAGGGTCTCGTCAAATTTATTTTAGGGGCCACTGAATGGCATGCAAATAGGCCACACCACGGCAAAGAAGTTTAAAAAGACCAAGTCGAGCAAGTGAGGGAATTATTAACCACAGCGGGGATAACATTTTTGTAGGACGAGTGCTGGGTGTGAAGGCCATTATTGGTTTCCCATGGCGAAGACGTGGCCAATTTGCATGCCGACTTTGAAGCGGCGATTGACTTCATGATTGAAGATTGCAAAACACGCGGTATCCCTATAGAAAAGCCATCCAGCGGGAAACTGATGTTGCGGATTCCACCCGAACTTCATGCTGCGGCTCTGGTTAAAGTACAATCCGTCGGCAAAAGCCTTAACCAATGGGCTATTGAGGCTTTGAGCCGCGAAGTCGGCGTTAAGTTGAAAAACATAGGTTCGTCAACAGGCTTGCCGGGGTTCGCGCCGATGGGTGTTTTGACCTCCCCAGAGCACTTGGCAAAGTGACTGAAAATTTCAAAAACTTCCCCCTGACCGCCACTAAAAATCTATCAGGAGTTGACGCATCTAGGTTCTGTTGACGTTTCATTAAGAAAAAATCAACAGGTTATCGTCATGCCGCCAGGGAATGGCGGCATCCAGATGGCACGGAGGCCGTCCTTGGCCACTGGATTCCGGCAATCCATGCCGGAATGACGTGATAAAATCAAAGTTGATTTTCTAACATCATAAAAATAAAACATTAAATTTTTATCAAAACGTCAACAGAACCTAAAACAATCATTCGCCTCATATCTGCGTTCTTGCAGTAACTGTCCGACTTGTGCGAGAGTTAGGTGGCTAACGACCACTGCCAGATGTGTTGCTGTTTTCTATACAATAATGTATCTTTGTTATACATACAGAGGAATATTGCCATGCCCCAGACACAAACTAGAGAAACGGGTTCCGTTTCCATCAACATCCGCGCTAAGGCCAGGCAACGCGACCTGATTGACCAGGCCGCCGAACGCCTCGGTCGCAGCCGGTCTGATTTCATGCTGGAAGCGGCTTGTCGGGAAGCGGAAGATGTTTTGCTGGACCAAACCTTCTTTACCGTCGATGAAGTCACCTTTGCCCAGTTTCAAGCACTGCTCGATAATCCTTTGCCACCCACTGATAAGCTGCGCCGGTTACTCAAGACTAAAGCGCCCTGGGAGCAATGATCTCGCCCAAACTCACACCGCCAGCTCCGATTACAGATAAACTGGAGCTGTCGAACTTCGACAGCGGCGAATTTTCCCTGAACGAATGGCTCAAAAGGCGGGCGTTCAAGAACCATGCAACTGGGGCTTCGCGCTGTTTTGTGGTGTGTGCCGACACGGACGTGATTGGCTACTACAGCCTATCGGCGGGGGCGATCAGCCACGAAGCAGCACCCAAAGCCATGCGCCGCAACATGCCAGACCCGTTGCCGGTTCTGCTCCTCGGTCGGCTTGCCGTCGATAAGCGATACCACAACCAGGGAATTGGGCAGGCTCTGCTGCGTGATGCGATGCTACGGGCAGTCAACGTCTCCAGCGATGCGGGTGTGTCCGCCCTACTGGTTCATGCGCTCTCTGACCAGGCCAAGCAGTTTTATCTGTCACGCGGTTTTGTGGAATCGCCTTTGCAGCCGATGACCCTCATCATGACACTTGAAACCGTCAGATCAATTTTGGCCGAGCCTGACTAACAACAAAATAAACCCAACTTTTGACGTCTTAAACTTTTCTAAGCGGATTCATCGACGTAAAAAAGCCTTGAAGGAAGCCATGGATAGCTGCCGCCCCCCCAGGACGGTCGCGCAGCGTAGCGGAGGACGCGAGGGCATATTAGACAGGTATGAGACATGACAATTCGCGCTTATAAACAGGAAATCGTTCCGAATGCGAAGCAAAGGTACGAACTCAACCAGTTTTTTGGGGCTGGCCGGTGGGCTTTCAACTTCGGTTTGGAAGTGATCGGCAAAAGTTACAAGCGGCGGAAAGACAAAACGAACTATACCAATGTCAGCAAGTTGATAACCAAGCTCAAAAAAACCAGCCGGTATGCGTGGCTGAATGAAATCCCGTCTGATGTCGTAAGCCCAAAGCTCAGGGACTTGGACAGGGCTTACCAGAATTTCTTTGCGGGACGGGCGAAATACCCGCGTTTCCGCAAGCGCAAGGCTTCCGGCTCAATCCGGTTTAATTTTGACCAGCGGCACAGCGGCAAGGTGAAGGCGTGGGCGAACGGTGAAATGGTTTTGCCGAAATTAGGCAAGGTGAAACTAACCGAAAAATTACCCGCCGGAATGCCCAAGTCAATCACCATCAGCACCGATGGCACGGGCAAATATTATGCAAGTTATGGTGTTGAACAAGTTATGAAACCCATGCAAAAGACTGGTTCAATGGTTGGAATAGACATGGGTTCGCGCAAATTGGCAACCCTGTCCGATGGCGGGACAGTTGAGAACCCAAAGTTTTTAAAAGGGTTGCTCAAGACGTTGCGTATCAGGCAAAAAAGCCTATCGCGCAAGCGTAAAGGCTCGAACAGGTGGAAACAACAAGCCAAGCGTGTGGCTAAAGTACACGCAAAAATACGGGACAGCCGCCGTGATTACCTGCACAAAGCCACGACAAAAATAGTCGAGAACCAAGACTTAATCGTTGTCGAGTCCCTTCGTGTAAAAAACATGGCAAGAAACGGACGGCTAGCCCGCACCTTGCACGATGCCAGCATGAGCGAGTTTGTCTCGATGCTGGACTATAAGTGTGCTTGGTACGGGAAAGAATTCATCAAGATTGGCCAATGGTATCCGTCATCGAAGACGTGCAGCTGTTGCGGCCACAAATTAGATGGATTAGCCCCGGTCGAATTTTGGACCTGCCCAAAATGCAAGGCCGAACACGACCGGGATTTTAACGCCGCCAATAATATTTTGGCGGAAGGCTTGAGAATACGGGCGGGATTGTCCGAATTTAAAGCGCGTGGAGAATCTGGCTCTGGCTTCGGTCAAGTTGTTGAACGAAGTGAAACTCGACTCGATGAAGCGCGAATTGTGGAGCTAACCGAAAGCCTGTCTGGAACAGGGTTGAGGTTAGCATGACGAATTCCAGAGTAGTCACTCAAACAAGGTAATAACTTTCGCCAAAACTTCCTCCAATATCTGTGCGGGCACGGCTTCGACCAAACTGGCATGGCGGGCGGCTAAATCGAGAACCCGTGGCTGGTCGCAACGCACCACGCCCGTGGTTTGGATACCCGACAAGGGCACGGCAAACCCTAAACGGCGGACGAAATCACCGCCATTAGTAATGGGCAAAACGATCGGCAATTTAGTTGCCAGGTTGAATGCCGTCGCCGATACGACCAAGACCGGACGGCTACCGCTTTGTTCGTGCCCGGCAGTGGGATCAAGCGACACCCGATAAATATCACCGCGCTTCACAGCAGTTCAGCCCCGGTTGCTGGGGCATCAAGCCATTCGCGTTCTTCGGCAGTGGGAGGTTGCGAGTAATCCGAAGCTGCCAATAGCGCGTCCAGAGAATAGCGTGGCTTGGGATTGGGTTTGACGACCAGACAGCCTTGTTCAACCACCAAGCCGACTGTCACACCAGCTTGCAGATGCAGTTGTTCTAAAACCGCTGGCGGCACCGCCAGCATGACTGAGCCGCCGACTTTACGGAGGTT
>CAYUQV010000142.1:0-4377 GCA_964446885.1 uncultured Methylocucumis sp. | reverse complement strand
TTATACTGTAACTTATTGTTATTTAATAATTAATTCTGTTTTCGGTCAAGCACTATATAAATATTTTTGCATTGTAAAATTGAAATATTAGAACAAATCTATCGTTAATTTCGATACAAATATCCAGCCTGGCAACAGGCACTACAATAGCCAACCCGACAAAACCAATGTCACGGCTTTGCTGAAATTTGATGCACAATGTGATCAATACCTGTTCCATGAGGGCAGGGCGTTTAGCTTAGATAGCCAACAAGCCGCACGCGGCCTTTTGATCCATCGTTTGGTGTTGCGGTAAAGAACAGTGTACGATTACCGGATAGTTGCTCTCACCGAATGGAATTTCCATCCTGAGGGCGTGCTCACTCAAGGCTTGCTGCGGTTAAGTGCAAAAAATCCTGAATATTTGCGGCAACAAGCGCAATGGCTGATAAACGCCATAGACCCTTGTGTGCAATACACCTTAAACCTGGACGGGGATTAAAAAATATGCACGAGCTTTCATTGTGCGAAAGCATTTTGCAAGTGCTGGAAGAACAAGCCACAACCCAGCATTACCAAAAAGTCAAAACGGTGTGGCTGGAAATCGGTGCATTGTCTGGGGTTGAAGTGGAAGCTTTGCGGTTCAGTTTTGATGTGGTCACGCAAGGATCGGTTGCAGCCGATGCAAAGTTAGAAATTATTGATGTGCCGGGCCAAGCGTGGTGTATGCCGTGCGGGCGTAATGTCGCCGTGACGGAGTTGTATGATGTTTGCCCAGAGTGCGGCAGCCACCAGTTGCAAGTCAATGGCGGCGACCAAATGCGGATTAAAGAATTGGAGGTTGAATAAATGTGCGGTATTTGCGGCTGCGGCGAGGGCCATTCCCACTCGCACGATCATGGGGATGCCCACGATCATGACCACGGACACGATCATGCCCACACTGCCGGGCATTCCCATGCGCCGGGCTTAAGCCCTAAACGGATGGTGCAAATCGAACAGGACATCCTCGCCAAAAACAACCGTTATGCCGCCGAAAACCGCCAGTATTTGGGCGACCGGGGCATTCTGGCGTTAAATCTGGTGTCCAGCCCCGGTTCCGGCAAAACCACTTTGCTGACCGAAACCATCACCCGCCTGCAAAACGAAATCGCCATCACGGTCATTGAAGGCGACCAACAAACCGCCCGCGATGCCGACCGTATCCGCGCCACAGGCGTGGCCGCTTTGCAAATAAACACGGGCAAAGGTTGCCATCTCGATGCCCATCGGATTGGCCATGCTTTGGAAACCCTGCAACCGGAAGCCCACAGCCTGTTGTTCATCGAAAATGTCGGCAATTTGGTCTGCCCATCGGCGTTTGATTTGGGCGAGGCACATAAGGTGGTGATTTTGTCCGTGACGGAAGGTGAGGACAAACCCATCAAATACCCCGACATGTTCCACGCCGCCGACCTGATGATCCTGAACAAAATTGATTTGCTGCCGTACTTGGATTTTGACAGTGCGGAATGTATCCAATATGCCAAACAAGTTAACCCGCGCATCAAAGTATTGTCCTTGTCGGCCAAATCCGGCGAAGGCATGGATTCCTGGTTGCGTTGGCTGAAAGCGGAACTGGAGTTGCAGAAGATTGCTTATGTTTAACACCACCGGAAACCCGAATTTATGTGCCTAGCCCTACCCGCGCAAATCATCGCCCTAGACCCTGCCACTCAAATGGCCACCGCCTCAGTCGGCAATGTCAAGGTCGAGGTGTCGCTGGCCTTGGTCGATGAGGTCGGGATTGGCGATTATGTGCTGGTGCATGTCGGTTATGCGCTGAACAAAATCGACGAGGAAGAAGCCTTAAAAACCCTCGCGTTGTTTGCCGAAGCCGGATTAACGTCAGACGTATGAAATATATTGACGAATTCCGCCAACACGGCCTCGCAAAGCAACTGGCATCAGCCATTGCGCAAACGGTCGAACCCAACAGCCACTACCGTTTGATGGAATTTTGCGGTGGCCATACCCACGCCATTTTCCGCTACGGTGTCCAAGATTTGCTGCCGGATAATGTCGAATTCATCCACGGCCCCGGCTGTCCGGTCTGCGTGTTGCCGACAGGCCGTATCGACAATGCCATCCAACTGGCCGCACGGCCTGAGGTGATTTTATGCACCTACGCTGACTTATTGCGGGTTCCGGCCTCAGGCCGCAACAGCCTAATGAAAGCCAAAGCCGCTGGCAGTGACATCCGCATGGTGTATTCCACGCAAGATGCGTTAAACATCGCCCGTGACAACCCCGCCAAACAAGTGGTGTTTTTTGCTATCGGTTTTGAAACCACCACCCCGCCGACGGCAGTTGCCATCAAACAAGCCCAAGCGGAAAACCTGGGCAATTTTTCGGTGTTTTGCAACCACGTCCTAACCCCCTCCGCGATGCAAGCCATCTTGGATGCCCCACACCCCGTCACGATAGACGCATTCTTAGGGCCATCACACGTCAGCACCATCATTGGTAGCCAGCCTTATGAAAAATTTGCCCAGCAGTACGGTAAACCTATCGTCATTGCCGGGTTTGAACCGCTGGACGTGATGCAATCGGCTTTGATGCTGATCCGCCAACTCAATACAGGCCGCTGTGAAGTCGAAAATGAATACAGCCGCGCCGTGACCCGTGAAGGTAATGTGAAGGCACAAACCTTGGTGCAAGAGGTGTTTGGCCTGCGTCCGCAATTCGAATGGCGTGGGTTGGGGCTGATTAAGGACAGCGCGTTGAACATCAATCCAGCCTACGCCCAATTTGATGCTGAACAACGCTTTGACATCCCCGCCATTAAAGCCAGTGACACCAAAGGCTGCGAATGCCCGGCGATTTTGCGCGGCGCGAAAAAACCGCAAGATTGCAAACTGCTCGGCACAGTCTGCACGCCAGAAAATCCAATGGGTTCGTGCATGGTGTCATCAGAAGGCGCGTGTGCGGCGTATTGGTCGTATGGGCGGCTTGGGAAGTGATTTCCTAAAGCTCCTAATGCCTTAAAAACCGCATGTTTACAATCCAGCTCCAGTGTGTGAGACTTTAGATGTTTACTTTAAATGTTTAAAGGCACCCTTTATGAACAGACACATCGCTTCCCTAACCATGGCCATCGGCATGGCCAGTTTTACGGCCCCGGCATTAGCCTTGACCGAAGCCCAACTGGACAGCTTGCAAGCGTCGCTGTTAGCCGATCAAAACCAACGCAGTGCCAGTGCGACCGCAGGTTATGCACAACTCATCGGTTTTATATCCGATGCTTCGGTGTCCGGCTATGTGTTGGATGTTGACAATAGTCTAGGTTCGAACATCAGCATCGTAAAACTCCCCTTGGATTATGAACTGGCGGTGTTTGACAAGATGAAGCTGTCGATACGTGGTGGCTTCAATTACGCCAGCGTCGATTCCAAAAACATTCTGGCGGGCATTTCCTCAGACACCGCAAGGCCCGAATCGGAAGCTTACAGCGGCATGGTCGGGCTAATGTTAGCCGTGCCATTAAGCGAACATTGGACTTTAAAACCCGTTGTCGATGCCGGGGTAGGGCGCATCGAAAACACCATCGTGTTCAAAGGCGCAGATGCTACGCAAGCCAAGCCTTTAATCCAAAGTTTAGTCACGAATTGGTCGGCCAATATGGTTTTGGTCAGCACAGGTTTAGGGCTGGATTACACCAATGTATTTGGCGAGTTCACCTTGAATTTCAAAGCCAATTACAACCACACATTAATCACCAGTTTTGCAGAAGAAAACAAATTTGCAGGTTTCACCGAACATACCGATTTACTGCACTTTGGCGTTGATTTGGTCAGGCCATTTGAAATGGGGCTGTTCGGTTATCCGCTATCCGGCGTGATCCATACCGACCACACCGTATTTCTGGGTGAAAACAGCAATGCCCTAGGGTTTTCTAACCTAAACGCCTTTGGTTATAGGTTGGAGACGGATTTCTCCAAAGCCCAATGGAAAGTCAGTAACGCCGCATTGGGTTTTAACTATCTGGTAGGTGACAATGTTGAAGGCTATGAAGTGGTGTTCAATGTGGGTTTTTGACATTTACCGAGGCTATGCCTCACTGCCATTAAGTTAAGAAAAAACGTCAATAAAGCAGATAGTTATTTTGATAAATCCCCCCTAGCCCCCCTTTTTCAAAGGGGGGAATTTACATTTTCTTCGCTAAGATTGTAAGAAAATGATCATCCCCCTTTGAAAAAGGGGGAGAGCGAAGCGAGGGGGCAGAGGGGGATTTTTAAATTCACAACATAATGATTTTTATGATCTTATGCCTTAACTTAATGGCAGTGAGGCTATGCCTAGCCGCCGCTGCGAGACAGGAGTCGAGTAGTCCCCAGAAGCGATAGGGCTTGTGTTTTC
>CAYUQV010000141.1:0-4390 GCA_964446885.1 uncultured Methylocucumis sp. | reverse complement strand
GCTTCGCAAGCCCCAGCCGTCCTGGTCACTCGTTCGCCACCCGACAAGGGGTGGCTCACATGCTCTCCAATGACTCGACGCGATTTCGGATAGCCTGCATTTTCACTACGCTCCGCTCCGTGAAAACACAAGCCCTATCGCTTCTGGGGACTACTCGACTCCTGTCTCGCAGCGCCGGATGTGCCGCAATAGCGAGGCACAAGCCGGAGCCTGATTTTGGGCATAAAATCCGACCCAGCTCGGACAATGGCCTGTCCGCCTATGCTGGATAACGGCTGTTCCGGCAATATATCCCCTTCCCTTTCACCACAAAATGATCTTGATGCCATCCAGGCCTTATTTGAACGGATTCGGGTTGTCCGCCCCGGATGTTGGAAATGGGTTTCATTTTTTTGGCGAAGGTATCCAGAAATCAAATACCAGTAAGCCTTTGCCTGTTAGAGGAAATGGCTTTTTTGGACAAATATTTTCCGACCTAAAAGAGTGAAAATGCCACTAATTATTTGGTAATAGTTAATTTCAATACGATTTGTTAATTGTTATCCTAAAAGTTTGACGGGTAGAGGCTCAGAAAAGGGGGTATCTCATCCTAGGTTCTGTTGACGTTTGTCGAATAGGTTAAAATTATCCGATTTGGATGGCATGAACCGAATAGAGCTGAGTGATGATGAGTGGAACCGCCTATTGGCTTTCTTAAAACAATTGCCGTGCATCCAGTCGGCTGCCCCGAGCAATGCAAGCGGTTCGTTGGGGCTTGCCTGTGGATATTACGTTCGGGTGCGCAATACCCATAGGGCATAAATGGCGGGTTTTGCCGCCAAAGTATGGCAAATGGAACACCATCTTCAAACGTTTCTCGCGCTGGTGCGCGAATGGGGCTTGGGAAAAGCTCCTCGGCTACTTTTCCCAAGCCGCTGATTTACAGGATGTTTCAATGGATGGCTCAGTCGTCAGGACGCACGCCCGTGCGGCGGGCGCGGCAAACAGCATAGCCAAAGACGAGGCGTTGGGACGTTCCAAAGGCGGCTTTGGCTGTAAAGTGCATGCGGTCTGTGATGCCTTGGGGTTGCCCGTCCGGTTTATCCTGACGGGCAGCGAAGGGGCGGAATGCAGGCAGGCGATCCCTTTGCTGGAAAACCTCAACGCCCGCGCCGTCTTGGCGGACAAGGCCTATGACACCAATGCCTTGCGGGAATGGCTTGAAGCACGGGGCATCAAAGCCGTCATCCCGCCCAAATCGAACCGGAAAGCACACATTGACTGCGATTATTGCCATTATAAGGAGCGGCACGCCATCGAATGCCTGTTCGGCAAGCTCAAACACTACCGCAGGATTGCCACCAGATATGAGAAAAAAGCCATTAATTACAATGGGATGTTGTCATTTTCCTCCGAGCTCTTATGGCTACGATGAAACGTCAACAGAACCTAGGAGAAACTCAGCAACTGGCGATTATCGCCGCAATATTAAACACTTTTCGGCGCTGATTCAGCCGTGTTGAAAAAATTGGCATGGGTGAGGATTTTAGTCCGCCAACAACCTGTGCAACCCGTTATTAACAAGGTCTACTTATGAACATACAACTGCAATCCGAATTCGACGACATACTGCAACCATTGGGTCACGATGCGGCGGCTTTTTTTTTTGGCGGCCAGTCTTTATCATGCCAGAAAAGTTAGCTTTGCCAGTGCGGCCCACTTGGCAGGATTAGATTTCGAGGCTTTTAAAGCGCGCTTGCTAGAACATTTCGACCAAGGCTACATCATGGCTGACGAATGTGTTTTGGGCGACTTAGACACTGTCGCCAATATGGCGATCCAATGAAAATCGTGCTGAATACCAGCCCGATCATTTTTCTGGGCAAGATAGACGCGCTGAAACTTTTATCGGCCTGCATTGATGAAGCCTATGCACCGCATGGTGTGGTTGCAGAACTGCATGAGTATGAGCTACCCCTTTTTATTCAAGCGCTTCCTGTGTCGGAGGTCGGCTTAGGCTATGTGAGGGGCGCATTAGGCCGATTGCAATCAAGGCGAACTTGAAGCGATTGTTTTAGCCAAAGAACTGGCCGCTGATTATGTCGTTTTAGACGATTTGTTGGCCAGACGTAAAGCACAGCGTTTAGGTTTACAAGTCATCGGTACGGTAGGCCTGCTGATATGGATGGAAAAAAGCAGTTACTGGATGCCGGGCAAACGTGGGAAAAATTACAACAATTGACGGAGCGGCATGGCATGTATTTGTCGCCATCACTACGCGAACAACTTAAACAACAATTGCTAGGCGGCCATTAACGATGACGGACACTAACAAACCCGTAAGGCATCTGCTAGGCTTGTCGGGTGGCAAGGACGGTGCTGCTTTAGCCATTTATCTGCGCGACAAAGTCGCCTGACATTTTCTAAGCTGTCTTTACGGCAGTAAATAATCACACCGTCCTTACCGAAGCTATTTTATGCCTAAGTTTTACGAGATAGAACCTAGTTTAGAAAATTATTGGCGGTCGATAATATTATTTGGCCGTAATACAGCAAGTTATAAATTTGCCTTGGCAAAGTCGCTATATGATTTGAAAGATAATGGCAACACGACTATAACGCTAGATAATTTAGCCCTTCCTTTTTCCAAGCATATTTCTGAGCATTTAGTCATTTGTGATAAGCAGGCAACCTCATCAAATAGCCCTTTATTAAACGCATGTCGTGATTTCAATGCCAAAAAAATATCTCATGATCGGTTAATTGAGTTAACGGTTCAACATGGCTTCAAATATGTGCTTGATGCTTTTCATGTAGTTCATGAAACTGAATTGCCCACCAGATTTTTTATTGACGAACGAAAATCTAAAGGCGGAATTGTCTTAACAGATTCATTTTTCGAATTGGGTGAACAGTTGCAATATGAAAATTTAGCGTCTGAAACGGAGGCTAGATGGCGATTAGTTGAAACCGCATGGGAATTGAATATGCCAAAACATTTAATTCAAATTGATTATAAAGAACAAACCCACGAATTTATTGCCGATAACAAATTACGAAGAGTGCCTGTAACATCAGCTAAACCGTCATTAAATGGTTATCAAAAAGGCCGTTGTTTCTATTGCTTTAGAGAAATCGTAATTGAACAAAACTATCAGAATTCAGCCGATGTTGACCATTTTTTTCCACATGACTTGAGGAAATGCGATATTGAAAAACCAATCAATGGCGTAGCCAATTTGGTTTTGGCGTGTCCAGATTGCAATAGAGGTACAAGTGGAAAGTTTGCACAATTGCCCGCAATTCCATTGCTCGAACGTTTATACAATCGTAACGAGTATTTAATTACTAGCCATCACCCGCTTAGAGAGACATTAATTGCCCAAACGGGGAATTCAGCCGAAAAACGCCAAAAATTTTTGCAAGATGCTTATAACTGCTCAATAACTTATTATGGTGTAAAACAAAAATGGCAACCTGCACAACAAGGCATTGCTATTTTTTAAAAACGAAATTATGCCAAACTAAATTTCTTGATGTTTCCGTTTGCGACTCATGCAAAACAATTTTGCAGCCTTTTTCTGTAAAAATGTTTAAAAACTCATTAATGCTAATCGGTTGATACAGTTTGCCTTTTTCCCTGTTATCAGTTTCGTTTGTTCCTCGAAACGATATAACCAAACAACCATTGCCATTTAGCAATCCAAGCAGACGGCTACAAGCGGCATTTAAGTCATCTTGATTTAAGTGCATTAAAACGGCGGAACAGAGGATATTTTGAAACTGTGAAGCCGCCAAGTTCCGTAATTCTGGCAAAAAGTCCTGAATAAACGTATTGGTTGGATAAATTTCAGCGGCTTGTTTTAGCATTTCTTCTGACCCATCAACACCGATTGCAGGGAAGCCGTGCTGATTTAACCAGTGCGTATCCCTACCAATTCCGCAACCTACATCAACGGTTGCCGCGCCTTTAATAAAGTTTTCTTTGATTAATTTATAAATTCGGTGCGGCGTTAAAGTCGAATGCAGTTTAGCAATGCTTTCAGCTTCTAGGTTGTAGGTATTTATTGTTTCTTTGTCCATATTTGAGTTGTGTATTAGGAAAATTGTTATTGTAAGCCCTTAAGCTTTACAAAGGCAGTGGACAGCGTTTGTCTTAACTCCAGAATTACTGTGCTTTCTCGTTGCGGCGTTGTTGCAACCCGGTGACCGGGTTCGGCTATACGCGCCCTGCCCTGTTCTGTGTTCCCCACACCCGTGGGGATGAACCGTAAAAATTGCCGCCGATAGTATTGGCGGTATGGTGTTCCCCACACCCTTGGGGATGCTACGTATTAAACATGTATTGAATAAGTTCATTGCCAGTTGAAGAAACGATCCTCTAACCACCATAATATAAACCATCGACATA
>CAYUQV010000140.1:0-4423 GCA_964446885.1 uncultured Methylocucumis sp. | reverse complement strand
GTTTAGTATTTCCGTTCATGATAAATCCCAATTTTGTGGTTTTGTCGCAACTATAGACAAGGGCATGGCCTGATGGGCTGGCCATGAAGGGGGTACGACAACGATTCCTTAATGTTCGGGCCATAAGCTTGTATAAGATCCAAGACCCCCCATCACCAACTCCGTTCTGGATCGTCCACAGAAACAATATCAGCCTATATAAAACAATTAAGTAACTGATGTTACGCAGAAACCCATTTTTTTCACAAGATATAGTGCTTCAACATCGAAATGACTAACCACATCTAGTGGCTCTGCGTAACATCAGTTAAGTAATAAAACATAAGTTTTATGGTATATAAAAATATGTAAGATACTGTTTTTAAATTATTATCGGTTCTATATGTGTTTCAGGGTCTTATTAACCAAAACAGCCAGTAACAAAGACAACAAACTTTTGCCGCGATTTCTGACAGGCACTGGTCAACAAAACCGGACACTTTCTTAGGGAAATCCTGCTTTTTCAGCCTATCCGACAGCCGCAGCGACCCATATGAACGCTTGGAGGCATCAAACAGCGCCTCGCCGCACTCCCTAAGCTTTTGGTTTTCAGCTATCTTATCAGCATGTTTCAGCTGTTTTGCCCTGTCATAATAGGCACTGGTGCTGACTTTCATCACTTTGCATATCGGTGACAGGATAGCTCTTCTGTTGCCCTTGAATACCCGCCCGCCAGGGGCGCTAGTAAATCCGTACTTCACCCGAGGTCTTTCGCAAAGAAGACCGCGGCCTTTCCTTGTGCCCTTATATTTTGATTCTGACTTCTGAAATGTATTGGGCCATTACAATCCCATGTCAAACAGGGGGTAAAATTCACGGTCTGTTTTCAGCATGTGCCGGGCAACCACCTCATCTGCCAGAAAATCCACCAGCTCTCCTATCGTGACGCCACCGGCAAGCGCGGCCTCACGCAATTCCAACGCACGTCCAACCAACCTCTTGTGGGCACGGGCATGAAGGTCAAGGCCAGGGTAATGGTGTTCGGCGAGGATCGCCTCTTCGTCGGCGAAATGTTTGGCCACATGTGACAGGAGGCCTGTCATGGCCTGGTCAAAACCATCAGGGTCTTCTCCCCGCCTGAAAGCGGCCGCGATTAAGGCGTTTGCCAAACCAAACAGCTTTTGGTGTTCGGCATCAATCACTGGTTGGCCACAATTATAGGAATCGTGCCAGTTCAGGTGCAAGACAGAGCTGTTGTCCGATTTTGCCCACAAGTCGCTGTTTCCCTGCTTGTCGATAACGACCCGGTTACGGCCACTGCCCTTTGCCATGTATAAGGCCTGGTCGGCACGCTGGAACCAGCGTGCCTCACTTTCCCCCCGACAAATATTCCGCCACACCCAGGCTGATGGTGATGCGCCCTACCCCTTCAATGACATGCCCGGCCATTTTGCTGCGCAAGCTTTCCGCCAAAACGCCCGCTGCCCCATAGGTGGTTGAAGTGACCAGTATGACAAACTCTTCCCCACCCCAGCGGAACAGCATATCCGATGCACGGATATTGGCACCCACGACGTTCACAAGTTCGCACAACACTTGATCGCCGGCAAGATGGCCGAATGTGTCGTTGACCTGTTTGAAATGGTCAATATCCAGGAAAAGCAGGCTGACAGGCTGCTTGTAGCGCAGGCTACGGGCCAGTTCGACAGATATTATGCGGTCAAAATGCGTGCGGTTCCACGCCCCGGTCAGGCTGTCAGAGACGCTAATCTTTTCCAGTTCAAACAGGCGTTTATGCAGTGTTTCCAGTTCGTCCTTATGGGGGCTGGCCAGCGATGCGTCCATCACCAGGACGGTGCAGTCACTTACCCTTACTGCCCGCACGAAAACTTCCCTGTTGTCCGACCCGCAACGGACCAACACAAACTTGTCGGGGCCGTCGTAGGCCCCTTGAAAAATTTTTTGCAGGTTCTCCTGGCTTAGGCAAGCCGTACCAAAAGATTTGTTGAAGCAATCGTTAAGCTGCCTCACTTGCCCGTCATGCCCAATGACAGCGAAAGGCAACGGGAATTGCATGAACAATGTTTGGGTGTGCGGCTCAAAAAGCCAGGAAATGTCGCCCGTTGGTGTTTTTTCCATAATTTCCCCTTCGTGGTTGTCTGCGCCATATGATTTATGGCATCTTGGGTTGCCAAGAACTTAGTTTTTTATAGATGGCCTGATCAGGGGGAAAAAACACCATCCATAGACAATTTTCGCTTAAAAATGCCTGCTTAAGGACGGGGGCAGTCAGTCCGATGCCATCGGCCCATTGCCCCGTATAGCTAAAGCACTATAAATTGATAAGGACTGCGCGTCCTTTAAGGACGGGCAGTCCTGCGTTCGGCGTTTTGGGCATAATCAATTTATATTGGATTGGCTATAACACCTCCAGCTCGGCTTCCAATTTATGGTAACGCTCCATTGATATGCGCCATAAGACCAACACGGAATCGAGCCTCAGATGAGCCGTTTCGGAAGCGTATTTGATGTCGCGGCTGGACTTATAAGCTTCAGCCGGGGAGGTCCCGTGATGAATGGCAAAAATTTGCGCCGCCATTATTTGGTCTATGCCCAAAATATGGTAAGTCAGCCATGATGTGACAAAACGCACCAGCTTTTCGGAAATGTCCATCAAATCTTCTTCGGAGCACAAATGCTCCCACATCGACTGGATGTCATAAACAAATGACCTGTGCTCCATCCTATGGACATTCACGTGCCGGACATCGACATGGCTGTGCAACATCAACAGCTCCTCGTCAATGAAATGCTTGTCGGCATAAACCATCAGCTCCTTCAAGGTTTTGTCTATCAAGGGCTGGTCGGGAACGCCGTTGGCCACACAGGCCGACAAGCCGTTAAGCCGTTAAGCCGTTAAGCCGTTAAGCCGTTAAGCAAATCGAACAGTTGTTTATGTTGCGTGTCAACCACGTCTATTTTTGTCGCAAAATCGTCTGACCATACTAACATGCGTGCCCCCATGTAAACGTAAACTTAAAACCCGACCTGTCTGGTGGGCTTCCCGAGCGGTTACAGTATACTCCAATGCCCCATTACTTGCTTGGCAGCCCTTCCTCTTCGCCACAGCGGGTTTCGATGCCCACACCAGCCTGTAACAAGTTGACAGGGATGCCGGTGGCAGCGGACTTGTCGAGATTTTGCGGCAGAAATGCCGCCCCCCACTTCCCAGCCTAATGGCTGTCTGGGGGGCAATAACCTTTTCAGCCTATCGTTGATGATAGCCGACGTTTCAGGGTTTCCGTCATAGATAACTGATGTTACGCACCCCCATCCCCAAAAGCGTATCATTTCAGGATGGATAAATAAAAAACAGAACTCTACACAGACTACCTGATTTGCAACCAAGGCTTGGCGACGGCGACGGGTTTGTTGGCAATGCTCGACGGTGAAATCAGCCATTTATGCCCCAGAGATTCGGTCTTAAAATCCAAAGATCAAGCCTTATTTTGAGTATGCCCAGAGCGGGTCAAAAGGTTCACCGGATTTGAGAACACCAAAAGCGATATGGATTAATTTACGCATGGCAGCGCAAGCAATAGCCTTGCCGTTTTTGCCATTATTCCCGCACCACCGACCAGTCATCGAAAACGTCTTGGCACACATGGATGCGGTAAAACCGGTTTTCGTTTTTTTCCGGCCGCCGTTTTTGTAAATAACACGAACTGCCCATTATCAACCTTACCCTTGCCCGGCCTTTTTGTTGGCTTTGACTTTGGGCTTAAATTTAAATTGCTGCCCGGTATTTTTCTGGCTTTCCGCCAACACCGCTTCCACCCGTCTTAGCTACTGCCGCAGACCGATACAGGTCTGGCGTAAACTGGCCTCCTATTCCTTCAACAGGGCAATTTGTTGGCTTTGCCGTTGCAACCTGCCCAAGTGTTTGTCTTCGGCAAATTGTTTTTCTTCGGTGATGCGCCGTGCAAACCAGGCCTGGTCTTGGGTCTGTTGTTGTTGCCAACGCTGGCTTTGTTCCTGCATCATCGCCTGCTGCTCGGCCAGTTGCTTTTCGGCGTCCGTCAATTGCCCTGCCAACTGGTGCAGTGTTTCCGCCTGGGTGTCCAGTTGTTGGCTCAGCGCTTGGATTTGCTGTTCGGTTTCCGTTATTTCCCCCCTCGCCTGCCCCAACGATTGGTTCATAAATGCCGTTTCCTTTTCCAATCCCTCCATCGCCATCCGGTTTTCGGCAATAGTGTCTGGTAGCCCTGCTCCTTTTGCAGGTACGCCTTCTCTGCCTCGGTTACTGTCAGCTTCCAAGCCTGTTCCATAGTATGGGCCAAAGCCGCCGGTACATACGGGCGGTTGAGTTTATCAAACGTTGCGAGACACGAGTCGAGTAGTCCCCAGAAGCGATAGGGCTTGTGTTTTCACGGAGCGAAGCGTA
>CAYUQV010000139.1:0-4856 GCA_964446885.1 uncultured Methylocucumis sp. | reverse complement strand
ACATGCTCTCCAATGACTCGACGCGATTTCGGATAGCCTGCATTTTCACTACGCTCCGCTCCGTGAAAACACAGGCACTATCGCTTCTGGGGACTACTCGACTCCTATCTCGCAGCGATTGCTCGCCATAGGTATTAAAGCCTAGTGCATTATTGACCTGAAAAAGGGTATTCAATTCTTTCTGCGTACCTTTTTGCAGGACTTCTAATTTACGCAGTATGCAATCGCAGCACAACACCAATTGTGGCGGCCCGATTTGCGCCCGCACTTTGGTAAAGGTTTCTTGCAGATTTTCCAGCAGGTTCACGCCTTGTGCCAAACGCAGCACCAAGCCTTCTTCAATCGCGCAGTAAAAAGTCAAGCTCTGGTCAGGATTGCTATGTTGGATGGAACGTACATAGTAGCCGCCGTCAATGATCACCACAACCGGATACGCCGCAAAATGGCTAGGGTCAAGCTCGCCCTGCGGCACGCCTATTTGGCGGGCATATTCTTGGGCGGCGGGATAACCATTGATTTCTTTCACTACGCGTTTTGACGTATCGGCTTCCGTCACCACCATCCGTTCATCATTAGGGATAAAATGCTGGGTTTTAAACAGCTTAAACGGCAGTGTTGTGGTGATTAATATCAACACCGCGCCATCGTTGTGGAAACGGCCATTAAAATAGACATAAGTGTTTTGAAAAGCCAAATTGTCGCCCGCCGAGCCGCCAATAATCGGTATGCCACCCAACACATTTTGCAAGATCAGCGTGACCGATTCTTCTTTGACTGACAAACCGTCTATCAGGAAAAAACCAAAGCTGTTAGTGGCGTTCACATGCGGTGTTTTGCTTTCCAATTTTTGCAGTAAGCTTTGTGCAAACTCATAACCGGCATTCGCGCTAAAGGTTTGCAAATGTCCTAAATAACCTGTGACCGCGCTACACACCGCACTGGAAAAACTGACACCAACCAAGCAAGAATCGCATAAGCCAAATGGCGATATTTCTCCAGCCGTCGTGCAACCAACCACCTGTACCCCAGTAAAACAATTTTCGATTGCTACGGCCAAGGCATCAAGGTCATATTCGCTGGAACAGAAAAAAATCAGCAATTCCATATCAGTTTGCACAAGCCCTTCGTGAAGTTCAGCCACTGCCTTGAATACATCTAAGCTTTGCGATTGGGCAATACGGATTTGTTCGTTACTCATCAACTACCTTAATTGCTTCAAAAAAAATTGATACGCCAGGGCAAGCGAATATAAACAAATTAAACAATCAATGGCTTACGATATTGATATTTACCCAGTGCCAAGATAAGAAGGCTGGAACGGGTTTATACCAACAGTAGGCACATACCCCATCCAGCGTTCATTGATTTAATGACAAAGTATAACTTATTAATATTCTAATGCATTTATATGTACTTGCCCTGATTGATACGCCCTAAAAAATATCTTTTGGATATTAAGTAACTTGGCATAAGTTACATGGTATATGTCTAGGCTACGACTGCGTGCCCTTTACCGGCAAGGGGCACTAGAAAGAACAGGCAATCGTTTTATACCGCGAAACGTTTATATGTGGCACTAAACAATTACTTAATATCCCTTCCGCTATATCAACCATAAGTATCTACACAAGCATTAAATACAATAAAAACATGGAGTTATGTTGATGATTGACTCCTTCTCCCCCTGCACCCAAGGGCATAAAGGAGAAGGAGCTTTTAGACTTGTGTAGATACTTATGCCGTGGGAGAGGAAACACGTTGTCGAAATTAATTCATGCTCGTTCCTTAGCAAGGACTGTATGACGTTTCATAAAACTAACGCATAACCTTAATATTTTTCCTGGTTGCTTTTTATAGAATGTGAACATTTTCACACTATGGGTATGAATTTTCCCGTGTATTTGGTGTGCAAATGTTTTTTTGTTTATCACATCCTATTAAATCACCAGGGAAAACCATGACCGAAAAACAACCTTTTATAAAGCATCCGCTGGCTTTGGCGGTGTTTGCCTCGCTTAATATAGTTTCTGTTGCCCATGCGGTTAGCCCAAATGTCGTCATCAGCCAAGTTTATGGTGGCGGCGGCAACTCAGGCTCAATTTATAAAAACGATTTTATTGAGCTGTTCAACCGTGGCAGCACTCCGCAGAGTTTGAGTGGTTGGTCAGTCCAATACGCCAGTGCAACTGGCACCGCGTATCAAGTAACAAATTTGACCAATGTTGATTTACAGCCTGGTCAATATTATCTGGTGCAAGAAGCTCAAGGTGCAGGTGGTACAACGAACCTACCCACTCCAGATGCGATTGGAACAATAGGGATGGCTGGTGGGGCTGGTAAAGTGGCTTTGGTTAATTCAACAACCGCACTTACCAGTGTGACAAATGTTCTCACGGATGCCCGTATCCTTGATTACGTGGGATTTGGTGCTACGGCAAATCTTTTTGAAGGTGCAGGGCCTACACCAGCACCCAGCAATACTGCTTCGGCATCACGCACCACTAATGGCTGTACCGACACCGACACTAACAGCACTGACTTTACGTCTGGTGTGGTTAATCCACGCAACACAGCGTCAACTATCAATCCATGTAGTGGATCGTCATCGGCCACTGTGTCAATCAACGATGTCTCAATAACCGAAGGTAATAGCGGTACCACCACCTTGACGTTTACCGTCACACGTTCGGACACGGCAGGGGCCTTTAGCGTTGATTATGCGACTGCTGATGGTACTGCCTCCACGGCAGACAATGATTATGTGGCCGCATCCGGTACGGTGTCCTTTATCGCTGGTGGTGCAACGACCCAGAATGTCAGTGTTACGGTCAATGGTGACACGGCTATAGAGTCAAATGAAACCTTAACCGTCACCCTCTCCAATCTTGCCAGCACCACGGGGACAGCCATTATCTCCGACAATCAAGGCCTGGGTACGATCAATAACGATGACACCGCCCCGAATGCGTGTGGCGACCCGGCCACCTTGATTTCTACAGTACAAGGCAGCGGCGCAGCGACAACATTAACGGGTTCAACCAGCATTGAAGGTATTGTTGTCGGTGATTACCAAGGCACGGCTGCCACGTCCCTGCGCGGTTTCTTTGTCCAAGAAGAAGATGCGGACAGCGACGGCAATGCCGCCACTTCAGAAGGCATTTTTGTCTTTGACGGCACTAACGGCAATTCTAGTGTCAGTGTCGGCGATAAAGTCCGCGTGACAGGCACACCCGCCGAATTTTTTAACATGACCCAACTCAGCACACTGACCAGTGTGCAAGTGTGCGCGACGGGTCAAACCCTGCCGATTCCGGCCACGTTAACGTTACCCGTGCCGAATGTGCCAAACGGCAATTTGACAACGGCAACCGATGCCATCAATGCCTATTATGAGGCGTTCGAGGGCATGTTGGTGACTTTTCCGACCACTTTAAAAGTGTCCGAATATTTTGAACTGGAGCGTTATGGCCAATTGCTGTTAAGCCAAGGCGGACGCATCCCGACTTTCACGAACGTCAGCAACCCTAGCAGCACAGGTTATATCAACCATCAGATCAAACTGGCCAAACGCCAAATCATTTTGGATGACAAAAACAATACCCAAAATGCGGCTTTAACTAACAATACGGCTTTGTTCTATCCGACCGACGGCTCTGGCGGTGCAGTTGATGGCTTGAGCATCACCAACCGTTTCCGGGGCGGCGATACCATCAATAATCTGACAGGTGTGTTGCATTGGTCATTTGCCGGATTCACAGGCACAGATGCGTGGCGTATCCGCCCCGTTGATGAAATCTATGATTATGTCTTTACCTCCGCCAACAAACGCAAGGCCGCGCCCCCTGATGTGGGCGGAACATTGCGGGTTGCCAGCTTTAACGTGCTTAACTTTTTCACGGGCATAGATGCAGGTACGCCGATATGTGGCCCTGGTTCAAACCAAGATTGCCGGGGTGCCGATTCCTCAGTTGAATTGGATCGCCAAAAAGCCAAAGTTGGGGCGGCCTTATGCGGACTCAACGCTGACATCATCGGTATTATGGAAGTCGAAAATAACGCCACCGCGTCCTTGCAAGGCTTAGTGGACGCTGCCAACCTAGTCTGTGGCAGCGGGACTTACGACTTTATCAATACGGGCACGATAGGCAGCGATGCGATCAAAGTCGGTTTGCTGTACAAAACCGCCACCGTCAGCCCAATCAATAGCCACGCTGTTTTGACATCCAGCTTCAATGCCAATTTCATCGACACCAAAAATCGGCCTACCCTGGCGCAAACCTTTCAAGAAACGGCCAGCGGCGAACGCCTGACAGTTGCCGTCAACCACTTGAAATCTAAAGGCTCTGATTGTCTGGATGTCAGCGACCCGGATCAGGCCGATGGCCAAGGCAACTGCAACCAGACCCGCAACAAAGCGGCGGAAGTGCTGGTGGATTGGTTGGCAACTAACCCCACGGGAGTTGTTGACCCGGATTACTTGATTATTGGGGACTTGAACAGCTATGCCAAAGAAGACCCGATCAAAACCATCGAAAAAGGCCCGGACAACACCGCTAGCACCACGGATGACTACACCAATCTGGTGAAAAAATTTGGCGGCACAGCGGCCTATTCTTATGTGTTTGACGGCCAAACGGGCTACCTCGACCATGCCTTGGCCAGCGCGTCATTGACCGCCCAAGTGACCGGGGCAGGGGATTGGCATATCAATGCCGATGAACCTCCATCATTTGATTATAACGATGCGATTGATGATGGCGCGGGCGAGCAAGATTACGAAGTCAAGCCTTCTGTCCCCACCTTGCAGGGCAATCGCACTTAAAAGTTCTTGAATATAGGATTTAGATAAGGTAGTA
>CAYUQV010000138.1:0-4879 GCA_964446885.1 uncultured Methylocucumis sp. | reverse complement strand
CTCATAACCCGAAGGTCGTAGGTTCAAATCCTGCCCCCGCTACCAGATAAATCAAGGACTTGTAAAGCTTACAAGTCCTTTTTTTTCGCCTGTCGTTTTTGTGTAACCGCAGTGTAACCGGATTTAATCAATCCAAATCAACACTAGCCCACATAGAAAGCATTAACTTTGCTGGTGTAGCTCAGTTGGTAGAGCAGCTGATTTGTAATCAGCCGGTCGCGGGTTCGAGTCCCATCACCAGCTCCATATTTATTAAAGGCTTAGCTAGATATAGCTAGGCCTTTTTTATTGCCTTTCACTTTAATTCCAGATGGCACAACGTTTTCATATTTCAGTCATTAGTTTTTTGAAATTAACCGTTATTTTGGCATCAAGACTGGTTATGCTTAGATTCGGCAGATTTGCTAAATATAAGTTGATGCCTAGGCTATCTGGATCAGAATCCACTACCGTGGCTGAAACTAGGCGTGATGTGTATAGGGTCAATCAGTAGTTCTTGCCTGCTTGCAGGGGTTGGGACAACAGCACGCCTCAAAATTATGCATTTGATCAAGTTTAGCGATGACTTAAAAAACAGCGCTTAGTCTTGGTAATTCATCAAAAGACAAAAACTTTAAATGTTGTTTGGTAATTAAATTGATATCCATTTTTACGATTGTGCTTTTCTATGTCTGATCTTGTTATGCATCTATATTCCAAGCATACCGTTAACGGGATTAGGAGTTTTTAGAATCCTCTTATGAAAACAAGCCAATCGAGAGTACAAGCAATAAAAAGCCCCCTTAGGTTTTACCTTGCGAGGGCTCTGGCCGCGTAAAAGCGTTGCCTACGGAAAAACAATTCCTTGGTATGAAAAGGTTAATCGGTAGACCTTAGTCGGTTACACTAGTCGCCCATTATTCATGAGGGATAAATAATGAGCAAGCAAAAAGTGTTAGGAATTGACTTAGGCAGCAACTCGATTGGCTGGGCCTTGCTGGATGAAATTGATGGGAAACCCTGCGGCATCATCGATATTGGTTGCAGGATTTTCGCAAAGGCAGTCGAAGAGAAAACACCCACCCCCAAAAATGCCAAACGGCGACATGCGCGGCTTTTGCGCCGCGTCATACAACGCCGGGCACGACGTAAACAACGCCTGCAAAACTATCTGTTAAAACTCGAACTGTTGCCGGAAACCCTGCGTGACAATCCAGCACCCGAACAAATACTCAATGAACTAGGCGATCCTTATCAATTACGCAAGCTGGCGCTCGACGAGGCTTTACAGCCTTACCAACTGGGTCGCGTACTGTTGCATTTAGTGCAACGTCGTGGTTTTTTAAGTAGCCGTAAAACCCTGTTGGGCGATTTGGTTAATGACCCGGATGCCATCGACTTTTTGGCTGACTTGGAAGACGATGAAGGTGACGGATCTGAGCGGGCTAAAGAAGAAACTGCATTTAAACAGGATATTGCGCTACTGAAACAAGCCATCGAAACCACCAATTGCCGCACCCTGGGCGAATATCTAGCGAGCTTAAATCCACGACAACAAAACCAGCGCAATCGCTTACACGCAGGCGGCCATTTACGCACCGACAGGCAAATGTATTTTGATGAACTAGAACAGATCTTTGCCAAACAACAAGCGTTCCATCCGCAATTAACCTTCGAAGTTCAGGAAGAAATACAACACATCATTTTCTTTCAAAGACCGCTCAAACTGCGAGCCGACCGGGTTGGGCGTTGCAGCCTGGAACCCAAATACAACCGCGCACGGCTTGCCCGTTTGCAAAGCCAGCAATTCCGCTATTTGCAAGACATTAACAACCTCAAATTTTTTGAACGCTACAGCGAACAATGGCTGAGTTTAAAAGAATCTGACCGCGCCAAACTGATTCAACTGTTTGAACAGCATGCAGAAGTTAGCATTGCCGGGATTCGTAAAACACTGGGTTTTGACAAACATACCGAATTTAATTTGGAGCGCGGCAATAAAAAACTCAAAGGGAACACCACAGCCTGCAAAATTCGTGGCGTTTTAAACGATTGGGATCAATATTCTGAAGACCGCCAACAGGCCTTGGTCGAGGATTTGCTGACCATCCAGAAAAAGTCCGTTTTAAAGCGCCGACTGATTCAGCACTGGCAGTTCGACGCCACTACCGCTGTCAAACTGTGTTTGCTAGAGTTCGAACCCGGACATGTCAGCTTGTCCAGTAAAGCCATTAATCGCTTGCTGCCTTACCTCAAACAGGGCTTGATCTACCCGGAAGCGCGGAAACAAATCCCTGAATACGACTACGAATCCGAAAAAATTGCGGCTGTGAATCGCTTGGGGCCACCACCCGAAACCCCCAATCCCATCGTCAACAAAGGCTTGCACGAACTAAAACGCGTTATCAATGCCTTGATTGCCGAGCATGGGAAACCGGACGTAATCCGCATCGAACTGGCGCGTGATTTGGAAATGAACACCAAGCGTTATGCAGAATTCACCAAACAGCAAAAAGCCAACACCAAAGCAAACGAT
Organism: uncultured Methylocucumis sp.; assembly: GCA_964446885.1. Classification (GTDB taxonomy): domain Bacteria; phylum Pseudomonadota; class Gammaproteobacteria; order Methylococcales; family Methylomonadaceae; genus Methylovulum. The sequence goes on along the minus strand of CAYUQV010000138.1, from coordinate 2,364 downwards.
GAGGCCCAGGAAAAGTTTCAGGAGCAGCGCAAGCTAAGCCCGCACCTAGGGTTACGGGAAACCGCCAGTAAAACTGACCGGCTTAAATACCGCTTGTGGCGAGATCAAGAAGGCTTATGTGCTTACTCCACGCGTTCCATCAGCCTATCGGTGTTATTCAGCCCGGAAATCGAAATCGACCACATTCTGCCGTTTAGCGAATCGTTGGACGATTCGTATATGAACAAATTGGTGTGCTTTGTTGAAGAAAACCGCTTCAAAGGCCAGCGCACACCGATAGACGCGTTCGGCAAGTCCGAGCAGCGTTGGACACAAATCACCCAGGCGATTAGCAAATGGGTCAAAAAAGATCGTCGCTTGGCCGGTAAAAAAGACAAATTCTTCATGACTGCGGCTGATGTGCAAAAGCGCGACTTTCTCAGCAGCCAGCTCAACGATACCCGCTACATTGGCAAGTTGGCGATGGCGTATTTGCAAACCTTGGGGGTTGAAATTACCGCCAGCAAAGGCATAACCACTGCCTGGGTGCGGCATCAATGGAATTTGAACAGCCTGTTGAGTGACAGCGGCGAAAAAGAGCGCACCGATCACCGTCATCATGCGTTGGATGCGGCCGTCATCGCTTGCGTCAACCGGCGTTTTTACAATGCTTTGGTAAAAACAGCCAAACAACTGGAACAACAAAAAACGCAACTCGACATGCGCGATTTGCTGGTTGATCCGCCTTGGCCGAACTTACGAGCCGACCTGCAAACTGCACTCGATCAAATCATCGTGGCGCACACGCCGCAACGTAAATTGAACGGTAAATTACATGAAGAAACCGGTCTTGGATTTATCAATGTCAAACACGGAAATAAAGAGTTTGCTTGCAATGCTGAACGAAAAACCCTGAATAGCGACTTTGCGCAGATAAAAAAAATCATTGACCCAACCGTAAAAAGCCTAGTTGAGCGGCATTTGGCGCGATTTGAAAATAACCCAAAATCTGCCTTTACGACCGACAACACGATTTATCACAAGGATGGCGCAACGCCGATCAATCGGGTACGGATTACTCAATCCAAAACGACAGAAGAGAAATTAGCTAAGTCCAAGCTTGCCGTATATGACCGGCAAGGGCAAATTTTTAAATGGTTGACATACGGCAACCTGCATCACGTTGAAATCGTTCGGGATCGGGTTAGCGGCAATTATCTCGGCGTGTTTGTCACCATGATGGAAGCCTGTCGCAGGGCGCGTGGCATAAGCATGGAAAAGCAGCCAATCATTCAATCCGATCACGGCGGCGATAAAGAACTGATCCTAGCTCTACATATCAACGATTTGGTGGTTGCCTATCACGAAGGCATCGAAAAAATTTTTCGCGTACAGAAATTTGACTCAGAAGGCAACCGAATTACGCTTCGGCTTCATACCGCGGCAACATTGAACCTTAAAGATGAAGAGCTTCGTTTCTCCATTAATAAAGCGTCGTTTGAAAAATATGCGTTCAAACTATTGCAAGTTAATGCGATTGGGAAAAGTCGCCATGATTAAGCGCATAGTCGACATTAGCGAACCCGCCTATGTTCATATGCAGCACCATCAGCTATTGATCGAAAAAAAAGGCGAAACCGTTGCGCTAATTCCGGTGGAAGACTTGGGGGTTTTGATTTTGCAGCATCCGGCAATCGTTGCCAGTCAGGCGCTATTGGTCGCTTGCCAGCAAAACAATGTGGCTGTGGTGGTTTGTGATGCCAGCCATTTGCCCTATGCTTTGCTGTTACCGCTTACTGACGGGAATACCCTGCATAACAAAACCTTACGTGAACAAATTGCCTTGACCGAGAGTCGCCGCAAACGCCTGTGGCAACTGGTGGTTAAGCAGAAAATTACCGAACAGGCGAATGTCTTGCAGCATCTGGGGAAAAACGCCACCAACCTCTACCATTTGGCCGACCAGGTTAAGCCGGGAGACCCCGATAATATGGAAGCTCAGGCTGCGCAAAAATATTGGCATTTATTATTTGGTGACGATTTTCGTCGAAACACCGAGGCAACGGGGTGTAACCGTGTGTTGAATTATGGCTATGCAATTGTTCGGGCTTTAGTTGCACGAGCCATCGTTGGTAGTGGTTTGCATCCGGCATTGGGCATACAACACAGCAACCAGTACAACGGATTGTGTTTGGCCGACGACCTAATGGAACCACTGCGCCCTTGGGTGGATTTAATTGTTTATGATCTGGCGAAAAATTTGGGTAGTAACTTAGCTATAGACAAACAAACCAAGGTGCCGTTGCTGAATTTGCTCAGCGAGTCAGTGTTGTGGCAACAGCAGAAAATGCCGTTGATGGTCGCTTGTCATTACTGGCTGGCGGA
>CAYUQV010000137.1:0-4893 GCA_964446885.1 uncultured Methylocucumis sp. | reverse complement strand
GGGTCGGTATACGGTCGGTATTGCACCGACGAGCGATGTTGGAATGGGCAAGCCTTGTGTGGCTTGGTTTAATGCAGGTGCGGTTTGAGTGAACCGGTGAATTCAACTCCCTCGGTTACTTTTTAGGGCGGTGGCTTTTGAGTTGCCGGGTTTGATGGTGTTGGGTTTTTGATGGTCAGGTTTGGGGTTATTAGATTTGGGATTCTCGGGTTTAGTGTTAGTGGGATTGTCATCGACCTGTAAGGACACATCGGATGCCAGCAAGCGGTTGACCTCCTCAAGGAAGGCTGCGCTATCCAGGCAGGTGTAGCTGCGCTTTTGATCACCCTCTTTTATGACCAGCTGTTCTTGCAGTAATACCGCTAATAAGAAACCGGCATTGTTTTGTGACTTGCCCTGGATCAGGCTTCGAAAAGCCGCCGAGGTAAAGCCGGTGACATGACTATTTAGTGTGTCCTCGATGGCGGTCCATGAGACCCATTCCTGACTGAACATACCGGCGGCGGTATTGGCATAGATGCGGATATGGATGTCGCCGTCGTCGTTGCAGCCGATGTGGTAGGTCAAGGTGGATTTGCCGCTGACCGAGGGACAGTGGCCGATTTTGAGGATGCGGATGGCGACATCCTCGGATTTTTGGTTAACAGTATTCATGAGTGGACCTCGAATTAAGTGTTTGAAAAGGGAAAGAAGGTTGCCCTTCATATAAGATGGTGAAATTGGCGCGGCTTATCGGAACACCACTGGCACACACTCGGGATGACTGACCAGCACATTCAAGAGGGCCAGGCATTCGGCATGAGCTCGTGGCAGGTTGGCCTCAAACTCGAGGATGCCTGCGCGTTCTTCAAAGGCTTCGCGGAGGTTGTCATCCAGGCGATCCACCAAGCTGGCCACCAAGGGATCGATAGGTTGTTGCATAGAATTCTCCGGACATTGGGTTTTACGGATAAGCTTGGCTTGAGGTAACGGCGAAGGCTTGGCAGAGGGATAGCAAGTCAGCATCGATGTCGGCTTGCTGTGGAATGAACAATACAGTGCTGCCGGTATCGTCGTCGGTGATGAAGACCATTTCATAGCCATCGCCATGGTCTTCGATGACTTCGAAGCTGGGTACATAGTCCTCATCGGGAAACCGTACCTCGCCGAACAAGGAGGTGACGATACACAGCCCCAGCGCTTGTTCCAGGGTGGCCGAGGTATCGCCGGGTTCCACCAACACAAAGCCATGCAGCGAACCGCATTGTTGTAACCGCTGGCTAACCACCAGAGATAGCCCCGGCTGGGCAATACGGGGTAAGGTTTGGGATTCATCAAGCAATAACATGGGCAACTCCTATGATGAGTGGATAAATATCAAGATCGAATCAGGGCGTAACAGGCCAAGATCAACACCAGCAAAATCGTGATGGCAACGGCGGCTTTCACGGCCAGCACGAGCAAGATGACGACAATCACGGCATGGATCAGTGGGGATACGGATAGGCGTTTGGACATAAAACTCCTGGGTTGAGGGCAAAAAAAAAAGCCCCGAGGACCGGTGGGTCGTCGAGGCGGTGGGAAGACATTTGGTAATTAATCACGCTTGCAGTGTTTAACTGCGTGATGGTGGGAATCGGCGATCAGTGAAAGATTTCGGCGCTGACCGCAAGAGGCAAAAACAAGGAATCGAATGCGAAACTGAATGGCAGATCAATTAATGGCAAGCTGGGAGGAGCGGTATTAAATTTCCGGAGGGCAACGTCATTATTTTACAATGCTGCCCAATCCAGTCGGGTGCCGCTGTAAATGAAAATCCGCTGAGCCAGTGGCACATCGGCATCCAGGCTTTTGAATGTGGCGCAGCCGGACTGGGCGATGCTGCAAGTAGCACCGAATACGAATTTTTTGAAAGTTTTCAAATCTGTACACCATTAATTCGTAGATACTCGACGACAAATCTGCGGATATCTATAAGCTAGAACTGCTGTTCGCAGGGAATGCCGTCATTGTCACCGTCCATTTTCGTACCAGGACAATTTTGTAGATAAAATTCAGCTTCTTCATATGAGGTCATTTCAGAACAATGCACTTTGCCTAGACACTGGAAATTCTGAGCCGGTTTTGGCGGTACAGCTATCGGCAATACTGACTGACCACTAGAGACATTTTGATTCGCAAACTTGCTGAAGATTGAAACAGCGGCAACTATAAGCAGCACTGGAATAAATCTTAATCCAGATTTTTCATACGGCGGTCTATAGGAGTTATGGCTTCTTTGGGGTCTTGGCTGCGAATAAGTTGTTTTTTGTGTTCACCAAGGACTTTGGAGAAGTGCTACGCGAGAACTTTTGAGACGATTAATACTTTCTTCAGTAGATCATTCTTTTTTAGGCTTTTAGCCGCCCGTTCGTTGTCATGTCGATGTAATAAATGCCGGATAAAGTTTGAGAATCTTGTCACACAACTCCGTCAAATCAGGTATTCGATATGCGCTTAAAACCAACATTTTTACTGGCCGGCTTGCTGTTGGCCGAAACTGCCTTAGCTACTCCAACTTTCGTCAACGGTATGGCTATTTCCGGCGATACGCTGGATTTATCCAGCAATCTTGCCAATTCGTTTGATCGCCGCGTCGGCTTTTTTTCGGATATTTACTACGACACCAACCGCAACGAGTGGTGGGGCTTGTCGGATCGCGGCCCAGGCGGCGGTTTGTTGAATTATGAAACACGGGTGCAGCGCTTTACCCTGGACATTAATACCGTTACCGGCGCGATTTCAAATTTCCAGATCGCGCAAACGCTGAAGTTCAGCATGGGCGGTTTGGCTATGAACGGGATTGCGCCAAATCCGAACAGTACTCTGGGCAATGCCTTCGATCCGGAAGGCATAGTAATTAATCCAAAGAACGGCAATATGCTGGTTTCGGATGAATACGGCCCGTCGCTTTATGAAATCGATCGAAACAGCGGCGGGGTGGTAAAAACTTACAATACCCCAACCAATCTGTTGCCGCGCAACAGCACAACTAATGTAGCAAACTATGCCGGCGACACCGGTAACGATGCCGGTAAACGCAACAATCGCGGTTTCGAAGGCTTGGCAATCAGCCCCGACGGCAAATTTGCGTTTGCAATGTTGCAAAGCCCGATGTTGGACGAAGGAGGCCTTACGGGCACTGGCACGGTGAGCCGTATCGTCAAATTCGATACGGAAACAGGGGAAGCAGTGGCGCAATACGCTTACGAGATGAAACGCCCGGGACAAGGTCAGGGCATTTCAGCATTGGTGGCGATCAACGACCATGAGTTTTTCGTGCTAGAACGAAACAACCGTGGAGTAGGTGTCGGTGCCGCGTTTGCCACCGCCGATAAGGAAGTCTATAAAATCGATTTGAACGGCGCGACCGATGTTAGTAGCATCGATTTGGACGCGGTTGGCGCGGTTTATAGCAAGGTCGTCAAATCAGCGACGCCGTTTTTGGATTTGGATGCCAACACGCTGGCCGAGTTGGGTAATAAGTCCCCGGAAAAATGGGAAGGCTTGGCGGTTGGCCCCAAACTGGCTGACGGTAGTTATTTAATGCTGGCCGGCACAGATAACGACTATAGCGTTTCGCAAAACGGCACCGGCACGCAATTCGATGTGTACTTCCGTTTTAGTGATGCCGATCCTTACGCCACATCCATCCAATGTTCGCTTGGTCAAACTAGCAGCTGTTTTAAAACCAGCGATAGCGCCAGTGCTTCGTTGACCGCTGACTACAAGTTGCTGCCCGGTGTGCTGCATGCTTATAAAGTCTCTGCAGCCGATTTATCCGGTTATGTAGCCCCGGTGCCAGTACCGGCTGCTGCCTGGTTGTTCGGTACCGGTCTGATTGGCGCATTGGGTTTAGGCAGAAAACGCCAGGGCTAATATCGACTATCCTCCTTGTCGGCTTTGGCAGGGAGGATTTTACCTGCTGCCCGGTACGATACCGCTATAATCTTCCCATCATGCAACATTCAAACTGCAATCATTTCTCTAAACACCTATGGCAATGGGCTTTGTCTATCGCCGTGGTGTTTGCGTTTTTCTAAACTTTCAAGCAACGCAAAAAGCTAGCCAAACAGAAACAAACGCTGACCGAGCAGGATAACGCTGACATAACTGAAATCATCGTCTATCAACAACACTGGTTGCCTTGGGTATTGTTGGTGCTGACTTGGTTAGTGATAGGTATCTATGTTGGCACTGGGCAATCGCTCTAGTCTGATGCCCTAAAACATGCTCAATAAATTACCCGAAATAAATCTACTGATCGAATTACACGCTGACATTGACCACCGCGTAGAAGCTATTCGTGAAGACCATCCGGATTGGCTTTGCCGAAGCGGCTGTGAAGGCTGCTGTCATCGGCTGGCCGAAATCCCGCAACTGACAACAGCGGAATGGACCTTGCTGAGAGAAGGACTTTCGCAATTGCCAGCAGCGTTGCAGCTAAGCATTCGCCAAAACGTGGAAGCCCTTGCTGAGCAACAATCTCGGCCTATCGTCTGCCCGATGCTGAATCAGGAAACCGGGACTTGCCGCATTTATATTTATCGCCCCATTGCTTGCCGTACATACGGGTTTTATGTACAACGCGATAAAGGTCTTTATTGTAAAGACATCGAAGCCCAACTAGCCAATGGCATTTTGGATGACGTGGTATGGGGTAACCATGATGCTATCGATCACCGTCTCAAACATACTGGAGAAACCCGCGAACTCACTGCGTGGTTTTCACTTGGGATTTAAGTAAATCCTGCCCCAAAACCAAATGGACCATTAAGTTAATGACACATTGTTGAGCTATTAGCTAAATGAAGATAGCTGCTGCCGACACTCAAACCATAAATATCGCCAGAAAATACGTGATGGCATCTGCCC
>CAYUQV010000136.1:0-5127 GCA_964446885.1 uncultured Methylocucumis sp. | reverse complement strand
GTTCTCAAAATATGACTGAGAATCTGAGTGTATTATTTTTGTCGTGTACAGAGGTGGTTTTGTCAAATTGGATGTCCTTACCTTCGGTAATAACATGCATACATGGTTTCCCGCAGCCATATCCAATATCAGCATACACGTAAGAAGCATAATTATGGACTACAAAACTAAGACCTGCGAATGGGAAAGGGTAAGCTAATGAATTAAGGTGGCGAATAAGTTTTAAAGGAAATTGCCCTTCCCCTTCATAATCGGTTTCTTTAAAAGAAAAAGAACCCGTGGCAATATCGTTGGTAAATTCAACGCGAGGAACCCGGTGCAGGTCAGATTCTGTCACCTGCTTTTGGTTAGGGGCCGCTTCATAAGGAAATCTGCTGCCCATGTCTACGGCAAAAGCAAGGGTGGCAAAAACAGCATTGATAGTTATGCAAATAAGTAAAAAAGACGTAATTTTCCAAATGCTATTACGATACGCTAAATATGCCATGCGTCACTCCTGCTTAAAATTGAGCTTAAAAAGGTCGTTTGTTTAACGGGCAACTTTAGTTAATTTGTGCGAAATGTTAATGTGACATTTTGTCGCATCATTTAACCGGTTAAGATAGGGCTATGTCCCGCGATGTATAAAATTGATGATACACTCGGGGCACTAGTGGCAAAAAATGATAGCAAGGATTGCCCGCAGTCCTCATCGTCTTACCGCATGGCCTATACTGTGAACGGTCACGTTTTCGGTGTTTAGTGAAAAGGCGCGGAGGCCTAGCAGGTTGTGGCCAAGAAACCTGCGCCCCAAAAACCGAAAATGTGACCGTTTGAAGCCTATCATTCGCGGGCGAGGCGCACTCCTACCTAGTCATTTCGATTAAGGATTTTGTCAATATTAATTTCTTGGTTTTTAAGACCTGGCAGGTTTCAAAAACCTGCCAGGTCTGCGCCGTTTCAACAATGACAATTCGGGACGTTAATCTTAACTATTCCCCAAACCCCATTGCCTGTTTGGCTAAGATGGCTTTGGCGGCGGGGATGTGGTCGAGTAAAGCAAGGCCGACATTACGGGCGGCGGCTAAGGCCAGCCAATCGTTGGAAAATATTTTCACGACACTGTCGGTAAAACCAATGACACGGGAATGGTCTTTGATACGCGCTTGGCTGTAGGCTGACAGCACTTCGCGGCTGCCGATGTCTTGTTGCCGTGCGGCGACGGTTCTGAGTTTGTCGGCAAGCTCCATAACATCACGCAAACCTAAATTAAAGCCTTGCCCCGCCACCGGATGCAATTGATGGACGGCGTTGCCGATAATCACGGCGCGGTCAGCTTGCATGGTTTGGGCGCGTATCAGCGATAGCGGAAACGCACGGCGCGGTGCAGCTAAAGTCAACTCGCCCAACCTAAATCCAAAACAGTTTTGCAGCTCCTCTTGAAAATCTTTTTCACTGCCCAGCATCAAGGCTTCGGCTTCATCGGTGGTGCGTGTCCACACCACTGAACTGTAAGACTTGGCTTGTGGCAATAAAGCCAAGGGCCCGGAAGACGTGAAACGTTCGTAAGCCGTGTTGTAGTGCGGCAAGGATGATCTGACCGTGGTGACTAGAGCCGTTTGTCCGTAATCGGTGACTTGCTGCGGAATATCCAATAAGGTGCGCACCGATGATAAGCCGCCATCTGCACCCACCAGCAGTTTTGCGCTGAGGTTTAAAGATTCTTGGTTTTGTTTGATGCTGACGTTAATGGCATCGCTGCCTGCCATTACTCCCACAACACGGGCCGGGGCAATCACGTCTATCGGACTTTGGGCCACCAGTCCGGCGATATGGCCTTCTATGTCGCGGGCAGTAATGACATAACCTAAAGCAGGCACACCCGCTTTGGCGGCGGACAAGCGCGTTTTGCCAAAATGGCCCCGGTCGGAAATATGGATATGGTTAATCGGTGTGGCCTTGTGGCTGATGCCTTGCCATAAATTTAAGCTTTCCAGGGCGTTGACCGTGCCCGCCGCCAACGCCAAAGCGCGGTCGCCAGCGGGCGAGTTTTCTTGTTGGGCGCGGGTGTTCGCTTCGATAATGGCGATGCGCAAGCCACTGTCTTGTAGGGCTAGCCCTAAGCAATTTCCGGCCAAACCGCCGCCGACAATCATCAGATCATAATCGTTTTGCATCAATGGGCCTGCTGCATAAGGGCTTCAATATCGGCGATGGTTTTGGGGACACTGTGGGTGAGGATTTCATGGCCGTCTTCAGTGACCAACACATCGTCTTCAATACGGATGCCAATGCCACGCCATTTGGCATCGACTTTTTTACAATCGGCGGGGATGTACAAACCGGGTTCTACGGTCAGCACCATGCCGGGTTCCAATACGCGCCATTCGCCGTCAATTTTATAATCGCCGACATCATGGACATCCATACCCAGCCAATGCCCGGTGCGGTGCATGTAAAAGGCTTTGTATTTTTCGTTTTTAATCAGTTTTTTGACGCTGCCTTTGAGCAGGCCCAATTTGACCAGGCCACGGGTCAGCACTTCCACGGCGGCTTCGTGTGGCTGTAACCACGTTGCGCCCGGTTTGACCTGTTCGATGGCGGCGTATTGGGCATCCAAAACCAATTGGTAAAGGTCGCGTTGCGCATCGCTGAACGTGCCGGACACCGGAAAAGTGCGGGTGATGTCGGCGGCGTAATGGTCACATTCCGCCCCTGCGTCTATGAGCAGCAAATCACCGTCTTTGAGCACATCCGTATTGCCTGTGTAATGCAGGGTACAGGCATTTTTGCCGCCTGCGACGATGGATGGATACGCCACCGCACGCAATCCGGCCTGCATGAAGTGATAGACCAATTCCGCTTCGATTTGATATTCAAAACGTCCGGCGCGGCACGTTTGCATGGCTTTGATGTGGCCTTGTGCGGACACTTCGGCGGCATGGCGCATCAGTTTAAGTTCGGCGGGGGATTTGAACAGGCGCATTTCGTTGATGATGCTTTCCAAGGCGCTGAGTTCATTCGGTGCGCTGACACCGGAGCGGGCTTTTTGGCGCACTTGCTTAAGCCAATCCAACACGCCTGCATCCAAATCGGCATCATTGCCTAAGGGATAAAACACTTTGCGTTTGTCAGCCAGCAAATCCGGCAAACGTTCGTCCACTTCTGCGATAGAAAAGGCCTCGTCTGCGGCAAAATGCCGGGTTGCACCTTCTAAGCCTGCATGGGCGCCTTCCCACAAGGCTTTGGTTTCGTCAAATTCACGGCAAAACAAAATGTATTCGCCTTCGGGGCGGCCAGGAATGAACACCGCCAGCGCGTCCGGCTCATTGAACCCGGTCAGGTAATAAAAATCGCTGTTTTGCCGGAACGGATAATCGACATCGCGGTTGCGGGTGCAAGTCCCGGCACTGCCAATTAAGCCGATGTTGCCGATACCGATGCGTTTTAACAACTGTTTGCGGCGTTTTTTAAATTCGCTGGCTTTCATTCCATCTCCTAGTGAAGGGCCGGGCCGCGTCCGCTACCCGATTCATCGCGCAACAACATCACGGCTGACCTAAGATATTCGGTGATTTCCACAAAGGCCGCTTCATCCTCTTCACCCTCGGCTTGCGTGTCCAATTTAGTGAATTCGGTAATGTCCCTGAGGATTTCTTGCGCGTCTTTGCTTAAAGCCGAATTCGGTTGCCCGCATCCGGCCCCGTACAGGAAACCTAAGCACCAATTTTTCAGGGCGCTTAAACGTTCTGACAGTTCAGTGTCATCGTCAGGCAATAACAAGTCAAATTCAAACGCGTCACTCGCCAACAGGCGGCGCGTTTCTTCAAACAGCTTGGTGAGCAATTGGGTGGCTTCCGGTGCGGCGGGGTGGTCTTTGTCCTGCAATTCATCCAGCCAATAGGCCGCCGTCGCGTTAGGGTTGATGCACAACAGGCCTGCCGCCATGCCATGGGCTTCGGCGGCTGTCAGATGAGGTATGTTGGGTTCGAGCAGTTTGTTTATGGTTGAGTAGGGCATAATTCCCAGATAATTTGCACTATCGCTAAAAGAAAAATAGCGCTTATGCTACCATTGTTTGTTAACTTGGATAACAGTTTGTTCACCCCAAATCGCCACTTATACGTTTCCGTCATGACCTCATCATTTACTGACCAACCCCTAGCATTACAAGAACTTGAAGAAAAACTTGACCGCCTGATCGAGCAATATCAGGCCGTGAAAAAGGACAACGATTTGTTGCGCTTGCGGCAACAGGAATTGCAGGAAGAAAAAGCCCAGTTGTTAGAAAAATCGGTTGAGGCCAGAGGCCGTGTCGAAGCCATGATTAACCGCCTGAAAGTGTTGGAGCAAAGTCATTTGGAGAACAATCATGAGTAATAAACCCCATTCTGTCGCCATTATGATTATGGGCAAAGAATACCGGATTGCCTGCGACCCGGAAGATCAAGACGATTTGATTAATTCCGCGCAAAAACTGGATATACAAATGCGCAAAATGCGCGACTCCGGCAAGATTAACGGTGCTGACCGGATTGCTGTGATTGCCGCCCTGAATTTGGCGCACGAACTGGAAATGGCCCAAAATCAAAATGCCGCGCTCAAACAGCAATTAAGCGAATGTTTGGCGGGCATGAACCAAAAATTAGAAAATATTTTGGAAAAATCTTAAACACGTTACACTATAGTTCTGCATCTCCTGCGGTGTCCGACAATGTGCTGGGTGTTTCCTGAACCTGTATGACCCCCGGGGGCTGATGCCCGGCCATGGTGTGCATGCTTGTTTAGACAAGAAGCCTGATTGGCCCGCCGTGTCCCCACTTGAACCATTGGTTCAAGGACGAAGGCGCGTATCGGCACAGGTGGGAGATGCTTTTCTTTCCTAACTATCCTCCAAGTTTGTCCCAATCCTCAGGTTGCCCATCGGCAACAGAAAATCCCCTCTCTAACAGATGCGCTGAAAGCACTGGGATACAAGTGCATAGGCGGCGAAGTGGCGTTTGATGCCGCCCCGCCTCCTCTTCTGACGGCAACATAACCTTGCTGTGCTGCAAGGCAAACTCCGCACCGCCACACCCTTAAACGCAGACCAACCGCTGCGAGACAGGAGTCGAGTAGTCCCCAGAAGCGATAGGGCTTGTGTTTTCA
>CAYUQV010000135.1:0-5196 GCA_964446885.1 uncultured Methylocucumis sp. | reverse complement strand
TTTGGTGGCCGCCTTGGTCAACTTGAGATATGCCTGTATTTAGGAAAGATGTCTATTGTCGCGCTCAACGTTGCAACTGTTGCCGCCATAGTAAATATGCCTTACAGTAAAGCGCATTTACCTTATTGGGAGGCGCTATGTCACAACTGGCAAAAATCAGCAGTAAAGGTCAAGTCACCATACCCGCCGACGTGCGTAAAAAACTACAGCTTGCCACGGGCGACACCATCGCTTGGGAAACAGAAGCTGATGGGCGTATCTGGGTACGCCGATTAGAACCGTTAGACCTGGATTATCTGGCAGCCGTAAGCGGCACACTATCAGAATGGAATAGCACCGAGGATGACGAGGCGTATCGTGACTTATAGCCGTTACGATATTGTCAAAGTCCCTTTTCCGTTTACCGACCGACAAGCCAGCAAAACGCGTCCTGCCTTAGTCTTATCGGATCATAAGGCTTTCAACTCGCGCATTGGTCACAGCGTTATGGCGATGATTACCAGCGCAAAGCACTCCGATTGGCCTTTGGACACCGCTATTGAAAATTTAATCGCCGCTGGTTTGCCGGCACCGTCCATTATTCGCTTAAAACTATTCACACTGGACAATCGCTTGATTTTGGCAAAATTAGGACAGCTTGCTTCGACGGATCAAATAGCTATTGAGCAGAATCTTAAAATGCTTTTGGGGTTGTAACTTATGGGCTATCAAGTTATTCATCCAATGAATGCCACTGAATAGGGCGTAGGGCGGTTTCGCGATAGCAAACCGCCATCGGTAGTCCAAAATGGTGGATTGCTAGCGCGAATCCAACCTTACGAGTTATGCCGCTTAATTATCATTTGATTTTTTGGCGGCAATACGGTATCTACCTGACCCAAGTGTATTTTATTCTTTTGTTAAATTTTCTGGCGAAATATCCTGATGTTCACCAGTAGGCTTAAGCGTTGCATTATTTATTTGACTTTCAGCTGATTCCGTAAGTGGGATATTTGAGCCGAGTACATCGCCAAAAAAATTCAGCACAACATCGCCATAATGTTTTGTTGTTTCATTACTAAAATCATTTGAAAAAACTCCTGAAGCCGTAACTATATTTGCCACATTGAAATTGCCCTTGTTGTCAACCTTTCTATGCTCTTTGATGGTTAAGTCTGCTTGCCTAATTACATACATCTTATTTATATAATAAAGTTTTGCTGATGAATTGTTGTGCAAGATATCATATAAATCTTGCCTAACTTCCAATGGCAGTTTCTTTAATTGTATAACGTATTGCCTATTCTGATCTTCATGCTTTTGAACAATCCCGAAACCTCTAAGGTTCCATTCTAAAGTATATAGCTTAGCCAAATCATACTGACCACCAAAAGCCGCATAAGGCCCTATTTCGGTCTTTGCTTGCAGAGCCGACGTACCTGTTAAGGTAGTCTTCTGACTTTCATTATTTTGGAAAATTGGGATATCATTTAAAGTTGCTTGTTGAACTCCAAGTTCAACAGGGGTTACTGTTCGTAGAATTTTCCCAGGTTTATCGTTGGCATTCGGGATTGCCACAACAATTGCGCCAAAAACAGTTTCGAGAGAGTCTTTTAAATCTCTTGGTGAGGCACCTATGTCATCTCCAAGTTTTTTAAATGAATCACTAAGAATATTTAGAGATCTAGTTTCGTCCAGTGTTATTGATTGGTTAAATATAGTTACAAGCTCATGATCTGGATCAGGTTTTCCCGTCACAGAGCGCCGTTCTTTAAATATGACGGCCGAATCAGGCTTATTTGCAACTATTTCAAACTGGCCATCATTGTCAACCTCAAAGTCCTGATTTAACGTTTGTTGCGTTTGTAACAATCCTATATCTATCTCTTTTTGAGTGCTTCCATTCTTATCCTTTACTACGGCAATAATATTAACAGGCCATTTCTCGCCATTGGTAGCTGCAAATTTAACTGTAGTCGAGCATCCAGAAACGAAAATAAGACAAAAAAATATAAAAAAAACACGCATAATCATAACTCCCACTCCGATGTCCATAATTTTATTAGATTAGCTAATGGTGTGCTATGCACACTATACAAATTCTCCGCTAACTATCATCCGCCTAAATGGCTACTTCGGCTTTGATGTAAATCAAATATTCGTGATTTAAAATATCTTTTTTACTTGGCGCATTCCCAAGCTCTAGCTTGGGAATGGGGTGCGGAAATATCTGGCTTCCCGATATGAGGCATATGAGACTGAAAATCGGGAACGAGTGAATGAGCGATACCGCACAGACTGAGCCGTTTATTTCCCACAAACTCTGGCCTCCTGCAATTAAAATTATTCACAACCTTAATTCAAGATCATTCTGTTCACGTAACAAGATACATCCATTTTCACGTTAAATATCCCCAATCCAATCCCTTCTATGCCCAAACCCTCACCCAACCCCACTAACACTTGATAACAGCCGCCAATAAATCATGCTGAGCTGGAATGATTATTTACAGCTCTCGGTGGGCTTGGTTTCTGTGGTTAATCCTATTGGCGTGATCCCAACTTTTATTGCTTTGTCTAGGGATCGCCCCGCTCAAGAGCGTCAGCACACGGCTTGGGTGTGTGCGTTTTCGGTGGCGATGGTGTTGTCGGTGGCTTTATTGGCGGGCGAGCCGATTTTGCATTTTATGGGGATTGGCCTGCCGTCATTTCGGGTGGCGGGTGGTTTATTGATGCTGATGATGGGAATTTCCATGCTGTATGCCAAAAATGACCCGATTCGCCATACGCCGGAGGAACGGGCGGAATCTTATGAAAAAGACTCCATCGCCGTTGTGCCGCTGGCGATTCCCTTATTAATCGGCCCTGGGGCGATTAGTACGGTGATTGTTTATGGTCAGGGCGGGCATTCTTTGGAGCATTATTTATTGGTGGGCGGTGTAATTGTGTCGGTAAGTGTTTTGGTGTGGGAGGCCTTGCTCGCCGCGCCAAAAATTGCCGATGTCATGGGGCGCACGGGTATGAATGTGGTGACGCGTTTGATGGGCTTATTGCTAACGTCCATCGCTGTGGAATTTATCGCCAAAGGTTTGGGTGAGTTGTTTCCGGTTTTGGGGAAGGTGTTTCCATGAAGCCGATTTTACTTGCAGACAAAAGCCGGAACGGGGTTGTACCCCGTTCCGTAACGTTTTTAATGAGTCTAAATAACGGGAAACGTAAGGGATGGGGCAACAAACCCCATCCCGCTCTGGCGCATATTTTACCGATGGCATTGTTGATGGGGGTTTATCCATTTATCGCCATTGCCAATTCAGATAGCCGATTTGCCGACCCGTTCACCACCCATAAACAAGTCAGTAAAAGCCCAGGCCAAAAACAGCAAGCGGTTGACGATCCTTGCCGCCTGAATACGGATAGCCAGCAGGCGTGGACTTTGGTGGACGTGATTAACCAAGCCCTGTGTTTTAACCCGCAAACCCGCCTTGCTTGGGCGAATGCCCGGTTTCAGGCTGGGCAAGTCGGCATTGCTAAATCCGCGTATTTGCCGACGGTGACCTTAACGACTTCTCTTTCTAGCGGAGCCAATTCGTCCAGTGGCAGTAATTTGCAATCGACGTCAACTACCAGCATTACGAGCAATACAAGCACTTCCAATTCGGATCAAGTCATCAACCGCTTCACGCCAGCACTCAGTTTAAGTTATCTGCTTTATAACTTTGGCGGACGGGAAGCGCTGCTTGAAACTGCGCAAAAAACCTTGGAAGCGTCCAATTGGACACAAGATGCGGTGTTGCAAACGGTGATGTTCTCGGCGATTCAAGCTTATTACCAAGTGTTTGCCAGCCAAGCCGCCGCCGATGCGTCTTTAGTGTCGGAGAACGCGACGGGCGAAGCTTTGAAGGCGGCAAAAACCCGTCATGAAATTGGCGCAGCGGCGTTGGCGGATGCCTTGCTGGCGCAGACGGCTTTTGCCCAAGCCCGACTTAACCGCCAAAAAACCGAAGGCGAAGCCCGCGTTGCCAGCGGCAGTTTGGCGAACGCGTTGGGGCTGCAAGCGGACTATCACTTGCAAATCGCGCCGCCGTCCGTACCTAAACCCAGTCTTGAGCAAGATTGCAAGTTGGCTAAAACTAGCCAATAAGCTGGAATTGAATACCGGTGTTATCTGATAGCCTTATTCTGTTTTTGCAACATATCTTAGACGCTAAGTTGGCGCGTATGGGAATAAGTCCTCCGTGGTTTGCCTTAGGTACTTGGAAATGCAGTTGGAACGGGTTTGTACCAACCCATTCCAGCTTGGAAACCCCAGCCTTTTTGCACACCCTAGCGGCATATACTTTAAACGGTCAAGTTTTTGGTCTTTAGTGGGAGGGAGCGCGGGCAGAAAAAAACGCCGGACGGTGCGAAACCGTCCGGCGTTTTTTATTGGGGCGAAAGCCGGGGGCTTACGCGGCCTTGCGGCGACGGAAAGCCATGGCCACGCCGCCGATGGCCAGCAGCGGCAGGGCAACGGGGGCAGGGACACCGCTGGCTTCACTCATGCTCCAATTGGCAGCGGAATACGTTTCAAAACCGCTTCCGAAGGAAGTACCGCTGACTACAATGGGTGTTCCACCAAACGCCAACCCCAAGCTATCGAATGCAAAACCATCAACGGAGCCGCAACCCAAGAGGTCAGTTGCGCAAGTTCACTGGCCTGGACCACTTGCCAGGCACGTTCGGAAGCGGCCCTGCACAGCCATTTCAACGCCTGTTTCACCGCCTTGAACCTGATCAAATGGCAGGACAGGCAACAGTCGCCCCAGCGGAAGCCGATTTCGGTCGCCAGTTGGAAAACCCGGTTTTTCAATGCCTTATTTATTGAGCGCATTTCTTGCAGCTTTGCCATTGACCTGAATTTGATTAAATCATCGCCAGCCTACGCCGGGCTGTGTAACTTCGGGGTACTGGCTGGCTAAAATCTGTCCGAAGTATTGAGTGATAAATTTGGAGAAAAAGTGATTTTTTCAGCCTGACGTTTTTATGCGCTTGCCCTGTGAGAATTACTGTGATGCTTGGCTAAAAATGATCGATCCTGTAAGATTAAGTTTTAACTCCCAATATTTGTCCCGCAACGGCAAGTTGCTCTGAGTGTCCTTTACAACCAGTCACCCTTATGCATCCTAATTATTAATCCTTAATCATGCTTGGAGAATAGAAATGAAACAAATTGCCCCC
>CAYUQV010000134.1:0-5237 GCA_964446885.1 uncultured Methylocucumis sp. | reverse complement strand
ATTTCCACGCAGGAGCAAGGGAAATCTTTCGTCAAAAATAGCGACTCCCTTTATACTACAACGGTTATTCGCCAAGCGGCCAGTTCTACCGCGATAAGATCGAATACATCGGCGTGGGTGCGCATTACCACTTTTAACGCCAGCGCACGGCGGCATATCCTTAAAGGACGTGCCTCCGTGACATTTAAAACACAATCCTTTCATCAATTGACCACAAGGCTATGTTATGAAAACCTTAGAAATGACCGAAAAAGCTGTCCATGATTTGGATGTCTTAAAAAAACTCACCACAACCGTCTATATTTGCCAAGTGCTGACGTTTGCATTGGCGGGCTTGCCGTTGTTGGTGGGCGTAGCGATAAATTTTTACAACCGCAATGCCGTGCAAGGCACTTGGTTGCAGTCACATTTTGACTGGCAAATCAAAACCGTTTGGATCACCTTGGCAGGCTTTGCGCTGGCCGGATTTTCATTTGGTTTGAATTTGGAAATTGGCTTGTTGATCTTGCTGCCCACCTTACTGTTGTTGGTTTACAGGATCACAGTGGGTTGGATACGCCTGTCTTCCAACAAACCCATTAAGGATATGGATTGATCGTATCCGCTACCCAGCAGGCATTCAATAGACTTGTTTTGTCATAACTATTTTGTATTACAAATAGTTATGATAGTGAATTATAAAAAATCGGAGTCCAAAACCTAGGTTTTGGACTCCATCTTTATAAAATCAACGAGTTATAAGCAAATAATTCTTAAGCTATAATTTACAAGTCATTGATTAATAAAGTTAAAATAAGTCTAATAAATAAATGCCACTATACAAACACGGCTGGATGTTATTGCTGCTGCTGGTTAGAGGAACACCTATTTTTAGTGTTAGTAATTGCCATGCAGAAACCCTGGAGCAAGCCTGGGATGTGGCAATTGGCAACAACCATCAGATCAAATCTGTGAGGCCGATACCCGCGCTTCAGAACAGCAATTGTATTCAGCAGAAGGCCAACGCTTGCCTGAGGCGACCAGTTGCTTCAGGCTATACGCAATTGAATGAAAGCCCTGCCGCCAAAGCCCATTTTTTAGGCTAAACGGCGCAATTTACGACTTCACAAGCAGCTGGCACGTCAAAGCCCAAGCGATAGCGTCCTTATGAAAGCAGTGTGGCGAAGGTTTATATCGCTGTGTTGCGGAGTGAAGGCGGTTTGCAAGTCTTGTAGGGTGCTTTCGCGATAACAAACCGCCATCGGTGATCTGAAAGGTGGATTGCCTATCAGCGAATCCACCCTACAGTTCAAATATCCGTTAGGATTGCCTGGTAAAGCAGGAATTTATGCGGCTGCCGCTAATAATTGGTCTAATTTTTCTATATGCGATGTCTGGGCAGAGAGTAACTTTGTCTCAATTAAAGAGCGAAGATCTGAAGGCAGCTCAACTTCAAGCAAGGCTTCTTTATAATCATCATTGCCACTTCTCTCGCCTTCATGCAAAGCTGTTAAAACCGCCTTTTTACCTAACATATTAGCCCCGCCTAGCACTAATTTAGCCCAGGTTCCCCAAGCACCAGAATCATCGGCTGGTGTTCCGCCAAGTCTGGTGGTTAAATCCTGTAAGGAAGAAACAGCCACTTTATGGGATTCATAAATGGGCATTAAATCGTCCGCTTCGCCCATTTCGACATCTTCCTTAAGTTTATCCAACGCTTGTAGGTACGTTTCAGTTGCTGATAATTCGTTTTTTAGTAAGTTTTCGAGTGTTTTCATTTGGTTCATCATCATTCCTTAGTGGATTAATTTATCGTATGTGTTAAATAAAATGGTTAGGCTTATGCCGCTACTGACGATTCTTCCGTTGAAGAAATATCTTCAGCTTTAGCAAATTTGAAAATTTCTTTTGCCTTATCCACTGCTTCGCTATTTTTCGCGTGAACAGAAATCAAGGAATTCCCACTTTTGATTTTGCCTTCATAACGCTTGGCTTCGTACTCAGGAATCCCAAAACCGATTAAGGCGCCCGTTAAACCACCTGTCGCTGCACCGACTGCCGCGCCGCTTAACGCCCCCATAATTGGGCCCGCAGCGATAAAAGGGCCGACACCAGGAATTGCCAAACTGCCAATTCCCGCTAATAAACCCAGTACAGCACCCACACCTAAACCGACTGTGCCGCCAATCGTGGTTCCTTCGGGTGCTTTGGTATGCTTTTCATGGGCAAAATCTTTGGTGGTCGATTTATCGGGAAACAGCACCGATATGTCATTGGTCGCGAAACCAGCCATATTTAGGTTGTTAACAATAATTTCTGTTTGTTCAAAATCTTGGGCGATACAAAAAACTGCTTTAGACATGTCGTTCTCCTAGGGGTTATGGCGCTATATGTTCGAGTTGATTATCCACCTTCAAAACACCAGGCGTTTGCACAGCGATATCATGAATTTTCTGACTTTCATTTTTGGTTTCAACGGATCCACGCAGAGTCACCACGGCATTTCGGGTGATAATTTTTATATTCTGCGCATTAATGGATAAGGATTTATCTCTGATGACGGCTTGACGTATGTCAGTCGTGATTTTGATGTCACCTTCCGTTTCCTTTTGATCTTCAGGGGTTAGCGTTGCATTATTTTGATCCCTGACATTGAGTTCGGTATTTTCCAATGCTGAACTTTCTGCTAAATGAATGTAGGTGCCTTGCTCGGCTTTCGCTGTATTTATTAGTAAACCGCTTGCTAGTGTTAATGTGACTAGCAGTAATTTTTTAGACATAGTTATTTCCTTAGTTTTGTACATTTTTATAAAAAACTAAATCACTCCGTGCCTGATTTTGCTCATAGTTCCGAAAGGTATTCGCCAGCGGTTAACTACCGTGTAAAATCAGTTGATATGGCGACCATAGCGATTGTTATTTTTGCCGCGCATTTTTTGCGCTAGATACGCCGTCCCTGAATAATTCGAAGAATGATGACAATGATGGCGATGACGAGCAGGACATGAATAAAGCCACCGATGGTGTACGATGAAACCAAACCCAATATCCACAGAATGATGAGAACAATTGCAATACTTTCAAGCATATATATCTCCACAATAAGCCATCAATTGACGGCGAAATGAAGTACAGATAAGAGCAAAAAGGCCAGAGCCAATTCGAACCTTATCCCCGTTCTTTTGAAAATTACCTTCCACGCCTCCGTAGATTCGTCGTCAGCAAAGCAAAAGGTTCTATTCCTTTTGGCATGGGTGAAATGCTAAGCGCAAAGCTGCGCCAAGTCGGTGCGTTGACACACATAGTTTTAAAGCAGAAACCCTCTTAAAACAGTGTTCGCTACCGAACAGAAAATCCCCCGTTTTGCCTTTAAGCTGTTAACGAAAGTCAAACCGTACGTACTGAAAAAAACTTATTCAGCCTTATGCCTACGCTGTTAAACAAACATCGCTTGATTATTGTTCTACTCAGCTGCTGCACACAAAATTTTGCGGTTGGTGATTGTCAAGCAGAAATCCTAGAACAAGCTTGGGATGAGGCAATTGGCAATATGATGTGGCTTTGGGAATTGTGCATATACTTTGGGTAGCCCTGCAATTGTCATGATTAATGTTGTCAAGCCGTTCTTTCAAATGACTGCGCGTCCTTTACCCACAAGGGGCACAAGTACCCACAAGGGGGTACAAGTAAGGACAGGCAATCGTATCTATGAAATGGGCCAACTTGACTTTTGAAAAATCATGACGATTACGGGGCTACCTGCAAAACTAAGGTTTAAAGTGGGCCGAAACGATCCAGGCCCATCACTTTGGCCCAGGCATTGGCAAAATCCTGCACGAACTTTTCTTTGGCATCGTTCGAGGCATAGACTTCCGCGACCGCCCGTAACTCGGAGTTGGAGCCAAAAATCAAATCCACGGGCGTGGCCGTCCATTTGACTTGGTTGCTGGCCCGATCCCGGCCTTCGTAAATGCCATCGGTTGCAGATTTGCCCCATTGCGTGGACATGTCCAACAAATTGACAAAGAAATCGTTGCTCAACGTGCCCGGTTTGTGGGTGAACACACCGTGTTTGGCATGGCCCGCGTTGGCATCCAGTACCCGCATGCCGCCCACTAAAACGGTCATTTCCGGTACGCTCAAGGTCAAAAAATTGGCCCGTTCGATTAGCATTTCCGCTGGCGAAAGCGGGTTTTCTTGGCCGAAGTAGTTGCGGAAACCATCGGCTTTGGGTTCCAGCACCGCGAAAGAGTTTGTATCCGTTTGATCTTGCGTCGCGTCCATCCGACCCGGTTTGAACGGTACTTGCACCTTCACGCCCGCTTGTTTGGCAGCTTCTTCGACAGCCGCCGTGCCAGCCAATATGATGACATCGGCGAGCGACACTTTCTTGCCGCCTTTCAGCGTGCGGTTAAAGTCGTTCTGGATCGTTTCAAGGCGGGCCAGCACTTTAGCCAATTCGGCGGGATCGTTGGCTTGCCAATCTTTTTGCGGCGCAAGACGGATGCGTGCGCCGTTGGCTCCACCGCGCATGTCGGTGCCACGGAACGTTGCCGCCGAAGCCCAAGCGGTCTTGACCAGCTCAGGAAGTGTCAAATCCGAGGCCAGAATGGTTACTTTCAATTTGGCGGTGTCTTTGGCATCAATCAGTTTGTGGTCGAGTTTGGGTATCGGGTCTTGCCAGACAAAATCTTCGGCAGGCACTTCCGCGCCAACATAACGCGCTTTGGGGCCCATATCCCGGTGGGTCAGTTTGAACCAAGCTTTAGCAAATGCCAGCTCAAATTCCTTGGGGTTGTCCAGGAAGCGTTTGGAGATTTTTTGATAATCCGGGTCCATTTTCAAGGCTATATCGGTGGTGAACATGATCGGCACATGGCGTTTGCCGGGGTCATGTGCGTCTGGCACAAAGTTTTCGCCTTTGCCGTCTTTCGGAATCCATTGAGTTGCGCCAGCCGGGCTTTTGGATGGTTGCCAATCGAACGTGTACAGCCAAGTTAAATAATCGTGCGTCCAACGGGTTGGGTTGGTGGACCACGCCCCTTCCAGACCACTGCTGACGGTGTCCGCGCCATGCCCTTTGCCGCATTTGTTGGCCCAGCCCAGGCCTTGTTGCTCAATGCCCGCCGCCGCAGGTTCTTTGCTGACGCATTCGTCCGGTTTATGCGCACCATGCGCTTTGCCGAAAGTATGGCCACCTGCAATCAGCGCCACGGTTTCTTCGTCGTTCATCGCCATGCGGCCGAAGGCTTCGCGGA
>CAYUQV010000133.1:0-5311 GCA_964446885.1 uncultured Methylocucumis sp. | reverse complement strand
ACGATTTCCACGCAGGAGCAAGGGAAATCTTTTGTCAAAAATAGCGACTCCCTTTGCCTGCTTTTTGAGCAGTTTGGGGATCAAGCCGTGGTGATTTCCGCCATTCTACCTGATCACATTCGCCAATTTGTCGCCACTCAAAGCAAGCTTTGCAAAGTTTCTACCAGTATCGGTGCGTCTATCTCGGCATTACGTTGCTATTTTCGTATCGTGCCACTTTGGGCGATCGAGTACACCAGCTGATTGGAGTTACCAACTTTCCCGCTAATTGGCAACAAGCATCATTACCGAAGACATTGAGCGACAACGAAGTCCAACGTTTATTGGACGCTCTTGTGTATGACGGCACAGCGGCTCTTAGAACGGCTGCCATCGTGCATTGCGCTCTGGATCTAGGCTTACGCAGCAGCGAGGTGGCTTATCTTGGCCTTGATGATATTGACTGGTCGGCTGCGACTATCACGCTACGAGGAACTAAAGGGCGACGTGAAGATGTTATGCCGTTACCTGCGGCAACGGGTCAAGCTATTGCCGATTACCTGAAGTATGAACGGCCTCCCACCAGTAACCGAGCAGTGTTTGTTCGTAACGTCGCTCCACGCGATCAGCCTGTCGGTCCTGATCTCATCCGTAAATCGATACGTCAGGCTTATGCTCGCGCAGGCTTGCCGTACACTCGTTCACACCTTCTGAGACATACTATGGCCAGCCGCTTATTGGCGGGTGGCAGCTCCCTCAAAGAAGTGGCCGATGTGCTTCGGCATCGCTCGCTGAATACCACCCTGATTTATGCCAAACTCGATAGCAGGAATCTTGCTGCAGTTGCCTTGCCTTTAATTGGACAGATGCCGAAAACTGCCCCCATTACGGCAACTTAAGCCAACACGAAGACACCATCCGCAAACACCTCAAAACCCACTTTAGCGAACTCAAAGAAAAACAAATCAAAGACTTGTTGGCACGCGACACTTGGACAAGCCAACGCCAATTGCTGCTGAAAGCCCGGTTGTTGCAACACACCCTCGGCACGGCGCAACACGATGACATGAACCGTTATGATGACTTGCTAAAAGCCGCTTGCACATCCGCCGCGCTGAGCTTGGATGCCAAAGAAAAAAAACAGCTCAAAGACGCGGTCAGCTGGCGCAACCCCGAAGCCGAAAAAGTCATCAAAAAAACCCATAACAGCCCCGCCAACCCATTTTATGGTTTGTTCGCCGTAGATGGAAAAGTCCTTGAATACCAAGCCGACAGCGAATTGCGCGACTACGAAAACGTCGCGCTAGACCCCAGCCAATCGGTCAACGCCATCAACGAAGCCTATTTCCGTAAAGAAGTCCTGCCCCATGTCCCAGATGCGTGGATAGATGCCAGCAAAAAAGACCAAAAAGACCAGGAAATCGGTATTGTCGGATATGAAATCCCCTTTAACCGCCATTTTTACCAATACCAACCGCCCAGGGATTTGGCGGACATCGATGCCGATTTGGATGCCGTCAGCGCCGAGATCATGAAATTATTGCAAGAGGTGCATTCATGACAATGATAGTAGGAGCGGGCCATGCCCGCGAAATGCTCCATGCCGCCATGACAGCCACGACGCTTGATTGCTCTGGTCGCGGGCACGGCCCGCTCCTTGTATTATAAATCCCGTGTTATTCAATCGGATTTTAGTTATAAAGCCCGATGTAAACACACCTGAGGGGCACCTCAGGTTTGGGTAACTGGATGCCGCGCCCGCCCTTGGAATGCCAAGTCCGTGATGTAGATGATGCAGCAGTCACCCTTCCTCGATCAAAGATCGGACAGTATCTTCGGCCCGGATTCCGGCAACCTGCATTCACAAGGTAGATCATTTGAGGTTTATTACGTCCCCTTTTTATCTCGGTATTGATGTCGCCAAAGCCAAGTTGGACTGCGCGTTACGCCTGCCCAACGGTAAGTTCCGTGCTAAAGTCATCCCCAACTCCCCCTAAGGCTTTGCCCAGTTAGCCATCTGGTTGTCCGCCCATGG
Organism: uncultured Methylocucumis sp.; assembly: GCA_964446885.1. Taxonomy (GTDB): domain Bacteria; phylum Pseudomonadota; class Gammaproteobacteria; order Methylococcales; family Methylomonadaceae; genus Methylovulum. The sequence continues at coordinate 3,297 of CAYUQV010000133.1, read as the reverse complement.
CGCGGCCAAACCGCATGCCTGCATGGAGGCCACCGGCATTTACTGGGAAGGGGTTGCCCAATTCTTGGCCACCGCCGATTTGACAGTCAGCGTCGTCAACCCTGCCCAAATCAAGGCCTATGCCACTTCACGGCTCACGCGCAGTAAGACCGATGCGGTCTGATTGCCGATTTCTGTGCCGAACGCCAGCCTTTGCCTTGGCAAGCCCGTAGCGAGGCAGAAGTGGCCTTACGCGCCTTAGTGCTACGCCTGGAGGCTTTGCAGGCTATGCGTACCCAGGAAAGCAACCGTCTTGAGGTTTCCCGCGATGCGGTCCGCCAAGATATTCAGCAGCATCTGGACTGGTTGGACACTGGCATCAAACAGCTTGCCAACACCATCAACGACCACATTGACAACCATCCCGACCTCAAGAAAAAACGTGGGTTGCTCGACAGTATCCCCGGTATCGGCGAACGCACCAGTGCAATCATTTTGGCCTTTTATGCAGACACCGGCCGTTTTGCCAATGCCCGCCAGGCCGCCGCTTTTGCCGGGCTCGATCCCCGGCAACATGAATCCGGCAGTTCGGTCAGGGGCAAACCCAGGCTATCGAAGATTGGCCATGCGTTTGTGCGTAAAGCCCTCTATATGCCTGCCATGGTCACGTTATACAAAACCGTCTGGGGCAAGCGCTTTAAAGAGCGGTTAGCCCTATCGGGCAAGCCCCCTAAACTCATCATCGGTGCCATGATGCGCAAGCTCATTCATGTTGCCTTCGGTGTCCTGAAATCAGGAAAAATGTTTGATCCTGTCCTTCATGATGTTTGACTTGGATAACAGTATCTACAGCGTGGGCATAAGGCCTTGCGCAAAGGCCGCGTATCACTGCCTCATCATGCCTATTTCATCACCACAACCACACTGGGTCGGCAACGGTTTTTCGATGACTTTCATGCAGGCTGTGCTGCCGCATGTTGTTTTCAAAACACTGCGGTGCTGGGCGATGCCAATATGCTGGCTTGGGTGCTGATGCCAGACCATGCACATTGGCTAATCCAATTGGGTGTTCAAGATACCTTGGATATTGTCGTCAATCGCTTAAAATCCTCCAGCCCCCGATTAGCCAATATCATCCTTAAGCGGCGCGGCAAGCTGTGGGAACCTGGGTATCAGGACCACGCTTTACGCGCTGATGAAGATTTACAAGTCACCGCCCGTTACATCGTTGCCAACCCGTTACGGGCGGGATTGGTTAAACGGATAGGCGATTATTCCTTTTGGAACGCGGTTTGGTTTTAATTTTGCCGCTCGCTCCAAAATAGATACACAGCATGTATCTATGTCGCGTATGATGACCCCATACTTAACACCGAGGATTTTTTATGCCTGACCGCCAAATTTCACCCGACATCCAAACCCATGCGGTTAACCTGCGTATCCGCAACGACATCCGCGCCTTAATTGACCGCGCTGCCCAAGCCCAAGGTAAAACCCGCTCCGATTTTATGATAGATGCCGCCCGTCGTGCCGCCGAAGAATCGCTGCTCGACCAAGCCCTAGTCAGGGTTGACCCACAAACCTACGAGCATTTTCTCGAAGTGTTGGACAAACCCGCCGGCGGCGCAGGCTTTGAACGCTTAATGAATGCGCCCAAACCTTGGGAAAGCTAATGCTCTCAGCACCGACCCTGCTGACCAAAGAAGCCCAGCTAGACGGATTTTCCTGCGGTATTGACAGCCTTGACGACTGGCTTAAAAAACGCGCCTATCCCAACCAAATCAGCGGCGCATCCCGCACCTACGTGGTCAAAGAAAATGACAAGGTCATTGGCTATTATTGCCTTGCCTTTGGTGCGTTGGCGCTCAATAGCGCACCCAGCACCATCCGCCGCAATATGCCCGATCCTGTTCCCGTAGCTATCCTGGGCCGCTTGGCCATTGACAAAAGCCATCAAAATAAAGGTCTTGGTGTTGCCCTGCTGCAAGATGCCGTCATCCGCACCGCCCAAGCGGCGGACATTTTGGGCATACGCGGCTTGCTCGTCCACGCCTTATCCGATGATGCCAAAGCCTTCTACCAACACCACGGCTTCATCGCCTCGCCGACACAACCCATGACCCTAATCCTATCGCTCAAACCTGCGCCGTTATGAATGCCTTAACCCAAAACAGCGATTACAAACGCTGGCTTAAAGACTTAAAACAAAAAGTCGCACAAACCCAAATCAAAGCCGCCGTTAGCGTCAATGCCACACTGTTGCAATTTTATTGGGAATTGGGCGAAGACATTGTACAAAGGCAAACGCAAGCCAGCTGGGGAGATGGGTTTTTAGCCCAATTAAGTAAAGACTTGATGGCTGAATTTCCTGAGATGAAAGGTTTTTCTAAGCGCAACTTAGAACAAATCCGTAAATGGTACCGCTTCTGGTCAACGCATCCGGCAATTGCGCAACAACCTGTTGCGCAATTATGGCAAATCCCTTGGGGACATAATCTCGCCATTCTCAGCAAAAGCCAAAGTCATGATGAAGCTAGTTATTACGTGGCTAAAACCCAAAAACACGGTTGGAGCCGCAGTGTGCTCATCCATCAAATGGAGAGCGGCTTGTGGCATCGGGAAGGCAAAGTGCTCAGCAATTTTGACCAAGCTTTACCCTCGCCACAATCCGATTTAGCCCAACAAACCTTGAAAGACCCCTATATCTTTGACTTTTTGGCGCTCACCGACGAATACAACGAGCGCGAACTGGAACAAGGCCTAGTCAACCACATCACCCAATTTTTATTAGAACTAGGCGCAGGTTTTGCCTATGTCGGCAAACAAGTACCCATCCAAGTCGGCGAGCGCGATTTTTACTTGGATTTATTGTTCTACCATATCCAATTGCATTGTTATGTCGTGATAGAACTTAAAGCTATTGAGTTTGAGCCAGAACACGCAGGCAAACTAAATTTTTATATAAAAGCCGTCGATGAATCGCTCCGCCAAGAAGGCGATCAACCCACCATCGGCATCCTGCTCTGTAAAAACAAAGACAAACTGGTGGCAGAATATGCCCTAAGCGACATCCAAAAGCCCATTGGCGTGTCGGAATACCAACTGACGCAATCGCTCCCGCAAAACCTGAAATCCAAGCTACCCAGCATTGAAGAGCTGGAAAATGAATTGGGCGGTGGGCTCTGTACATGACAAAAAAAGAAGCCCGTTGAAAATATGGCAAGATACTGAATTTTTGCGAAATAGAACAAGATGCCACACTTCAACAATGGGATGGACACCTCCCACCTATCGGCATTGAGGTGCCAGGCTGATAAG
>CAYUQV010000132.1:0-5358 GCA_964446885.1 uncultured Methylocucumis sp. | reverse complement strand
TCTTGGGGCTGTTGGCGGGCATGACCGGGGAGGCGTTCAACACGGTGATGCAGTCAGCGGTGGTGAATGTGGGCTTTGCGGTGTTCTTTGCCTTTTTTGCGCTGTCGTTGTTGGGCTTTTATGAGTTGAGCTTTTTACAAAACGAGGTGTATGCGCTGGACCAGCAGTCCTCGAAGGTGAAAGGCGTGGCGGGGACGTTGCTGATGGGCAGTGTCGCGGGGCTGGTGATTTCGCCGTGCGTGGGGCCGATTGTGTTTGCCTTGTTGTTGCAAGTGGCGGACACGATTGCGGAAGAGGCGGCCGCGTTGGCGGCGGTGGGCGGGGCGTTGGACTTTTGGGGCAAGCTCACCATCGCCGGGCAAGGCAGCGTGATGATGTCGGGTTTTGGTTTGGGTGTGGGCCTGCCGTTTTTTACGATTGGTGTGGTCAAGTTCAAGAAATTGCCCAAGGCCGGGTATTGGATGGACAAGGTCAAATATGCCTTCGGTTTCATGATCCTGTACTTTGCCTACACTTACCTGCAAAAGGGTTTGGGCGTGTTAGGGGCGGAGCCGTCCACGGCGCTGGTGTTGGCGTTAGGCTTGGCGGCGTTGTGGTTCGCCATCGTCCATTGCCATGTCCTGGGCCTGATGCCCGCCGATGCCCAAGCGCAGGACAGGATGCGCCACTTTATCGGGGCGGTGAATTTGCTGGTCGGCGGCTGGTTGGTGGTGTCCGGTTTGGGGCATATCCCAGGGCTGAACCCCACAGCGGGCGTGCTGCCCCAGGCTTATGCCGCAACCCCGGCCACGCAGGCCGCCGCCCCCGGCACCAGCCCCATCCACCAGGAGGCGGGCATCGCCTGGTTCAGGAGCTTTGAGGCCGCCCAAAAGGCCGCCAAAGCATCCGGCAAGCCGCTGTTCATCGATTTTTATGCGAGCTGGTGCGCCAACTGCCTGGAGTTCCAGAAAGAGTCCGCCAGCAACACAAAACTGAACCAGGCCCTGCGGGAAAAGGCCATCGCCGTGAAGCTCATCGACAAGGAGCCGGATTTTGAAAGGTTCCGTGCCGACCAGGCGCACCGGCCGCTGAAGATCGGCCTGCCGTATTTCGCCATCCTAAGCCCTGATGGCAAGGTGACTTGGTCGGGGACGGATTATAAGGCCGTGCAGGCCATGATCGCCGCGCTGGAAATAGCAAGCCAATCAATAAACACAACACTACTACCTTGATAACGAGGGCAGACAGATATAAAGGTAAAAAACATCAAAAACTTATACTTCGACTATAGCCCAGATGTGATTTAAGCCAGCCGTTTTGACTTAAGCCATACCCTATACCATAACAGTCTAAGTTATTGATTATTTATTTTATTTATATGCGTTTGCCCTGCTTAAACCATGTCCATCGACACTTTTAGGAGCCATTTTATGAACCGCCTCACCGCCTTAAGCAACAAAAAAGCCGTATTTTTTCTGCTGTTGCCTTCATTGCTGTTAGCCACGGACACTTGGGCAAAGCCCACGATCCAGGCCAAAGCCGTTGCCTTACAAATCATACCCGCGCCGACAACCAGCCCGGTTAACCGCAGTTGCTTGGCTTGCCACACCGCAGGGATAGGCAGTGCAGGTTTGGCCAACCTAAAACCAGGATACCGGGACGCTTATCTTTTGGATAAGACCAACTTAAGCAAACTGAAAGCCATCCTGAACGTGCTCCCTACCACGACTGTTGGCCTGACCAATTCCGGTTTGGCGAAAACGGACATTTATGAAGTGATTTGCGCCCCTGGCGGCGTATCCTTGGAATCGTCCGTAAAAGATTTGGCCCCAGTCAAATTGCCTGTGGTCAGTACCCAAGTCACCAAAGGAACTCTGTTATCGCCACTGGGCAATGACACGGTTGACGGTGATGCCGCATACAGCAAAGCCGTCAAACTGGCTGGCGGTGCCGGTGCAATTTATTCGGTAAAAATCAACAAATCGGCGTACACTGGAACCATCGCCACGCATAAAGGCCCGGAAACTTACACCGGGCAATTGGCTTGTAAAAATGCCGCCGGAGCGTTGACCGGGCTGGCTTGGCGAACTATCCAAAACCAATAATGCCCTGTTTTAGTTTTATATGCTGATGTTACGCAGTAACGTGGTTTTACCCCGTTTGCCGCGTCGAGCACCGCAGTATTTGTCGGGATAAGCCCGTCAGGGGTGCGGCACGGACGCCGCACGGCGGCAGATGGGCAGGAAGCCCATTCTGCCGCCCCCCGACAAATACGAGGAGCGCAAGACATCAGCGGCAACCGGGCCGCCTTTTCTTTGAATACTTTCTTTTGGCGGCGCAAAAGAAAGTATTTCGCCTTCGGGTGCGAGAACCCGATTAAATAAACTCTCGCGATAGCGACGCTTCTATTTTTATTTGCAATTCGCAGAATACGTCTGCGTAACGTCAGTTATATGAACGGAAAGAGAACCATGCCATTGATTTGCTTACGGCGATTAGCCAACTATGTCGGTATCCTGGGTTTGGCTTACGCAGGCTGGGCTATTGCGGATACGTCCGCCAAGCCACATCACCATCTCACCATCACGCCTGCCCCAAATGGCGGGATGCAACTTGATGTCAAGAACATGCCTTTGCCGCAAGTGCTGGACACGGTTGCCGCGAAAACCCACATCCCGATACATTATTCAAAGCTATCCGAAGACTTGGTGACGGCTTACTGCGCCAGTGAAATCCTTAAAGAAACCTTGGAATGTTTGCTCGCCCGAAAAGCCGATTTGCTTGTCCGTTATCCCGACACCCTAAACCATGCTTCGCAAATCGCCGAAATATGGATTGTCGGTTCCGCCCCCAATACCAACCCCGCCACCGGGGTAACGGTCAGGCTCCCAAAAACTAATGCACGTATCGGCAAAATTTTGGACAAAGCACAATCGCCCGATCCACAGGAGCGGGCGGACGCGATGGCGTCCCTGCTGGCCGAAGGCAACATCAGCGACCCGGCGGTCACTGAAGCATTAGAACGGGCCTTGATTGATAAAGATGCCAACGTCAGATCACAAGCCCTTTCCAGCTACGCCCACAACGAAAATAGTGACGCGGTTAACCAAGCCATCCGGGTGGCCCTAGAGGACAGTTCCGCCGATGTCAGGCTCATGGCGGTTGACAATATCAGTAATGATGCCGAACTATTGCAACAAGCCCTTCATGACAGCGATGAAACCATCCGCAGTCTGGCGACTATCAAACTGAATGCCCTGGTTCCTGAAAACACCAACTAAACTAGGCATTAAGATAATCAATATAAGTATAGTCCGGCGTGTAATGCAGCTTATGCACCGACCCCAATCCCACCCGAAATTGGAACGCATTGGCGGGCGGCAAACCCAGTACAAACGCCAACAACGCCCGGATCATGCCGGCATGGGTCACCACCAAAACCTGCGGCGCATCGTGTTGGACCAAATCCTGCCAAAACTCGCCTGCCCGTTGGCACAAATCGGTAAAACTTTCCCCCTCTGGCGGGGCGATATGCACAAAATTATCCGTCCAATGCCGCAACGCGGCTTCGTCTATCGAATCAAATGGCTTATTTTCCCAAGCCCCAAAATTGATCTCCAACAAACGCCGATCCGGCAACACTTGGGTGGACAACAGCCCCGCCAATTGCGCACAACGGCTTAAAGGGCTACAAAACACCGGGCAATCGGGCGGCAATGCGGGCAACTTGGCGCGGATTTGCGCCGCTTCTTCCAAAAAACTGGCCGCCAAACCGATGTCCGTTTGCCCGTAACACAAGCCCGGAACCGCCACTGTTTTCGTATGGCGGATCAAATAAATGTCCATAACGCACTCGCTGCTAAATAAAACACCACTTCCGCGACTTGCTGGCTTGCACCCAAACAATCCCCCGTATAACCGCCGATATGCGTGTAAAAATACCGCCCTAACCGCCAATTGACTAACCAAACTGGTATCACCGCCAACCAACACCCCATCGGCAACAGCCCCATCGGCAACAGTGCACACACGCCAGCAAACCGTAAATCCTTAACACAGGGCTTAAACACCGCCGCCGCGCCTTTGCTGTCATCTGCCCGCGCATAGCTGTATTGGCGCATCAGCAACAACGGCGCACAACGGCTGACACTATGCCCCGCCCACAACAACCACGGAGTCACCGCCACGGGCATTTCCGCCAAGACGCTGATTTTTAAAAATAACAACAAACCTATCCCGATGGCTCCATACGCCCCAACCCGCGAATCTTTCATAATCTCCAACATCCGCGCCCTGCCCCAACCGCCCCCAAAACCGTCGCAGACATCGGCAAAACCATCTTCATGGAACGCCCCGGTCAACAAAATCCCGGCAATAGTCGCCAACACCGCCGCCGTCATAGATGACCACAGCAAGGCCGATACGGCAAACACCAGCGCACAAACCCCACCCACCAGCCAACCGACTAACGGCAGATAAACGCTGGCTTGCGGGAGTTTTTGATAATCGAGGTTTTGGGGTGTGGGCAGGCGGGTGTAAAAACTGAGAGCCAGCCAAAATAATTCGGAATACAAAAACATGTTTTTTACTCCGAATCTTCGTCTAAAACTAACTCCTTATATTCAGGATATTCCCTGAATTGTTTTACCAAAACCGCACGCCCCTGTTCTGCCAAAAACGCATGAAAGCTGGAATAGGGGTAATCTTTCAAATCTGTCACATAACCGTGTTTAATCGGATTGCTGAACAAATAATTCAAACGCACAAAATAATCGGCTTCATCACGCGGGCAATAATCCCAATAATTCCACCAAATTGGCTTTTCTGCTTGCAATTGGGAGCGGATAAATTTTGCCGATAGCATGTGGATTTTGCCGACAATGCCGCTTAATTCCGCCCCGATTTTGCTGGTGACCAACAAGTGGTAATGGTTATCAAGAATCACCCAATGATTTAATTGCCAAGCTTTTTCGGCAAAAGAATCTTTGATGGTAGTTAATAAAAAATCTTTAATTTCATGGCTTGCCAATAACTTGCGTTTTTGGTGGATTGCGCCTGTTATAAAATAGGGGCTGTTGTCGATGAATAAATGTGCGGGGGTGTTTGGGTGGGTTTTTAGCATAAATATTGGGTGTTTATCGGGTTTGGAGTCCAAAACATGTTTTGGACTCCGTAATTGCGCTAAAAAATAGTGGATTGATATTTGTGCATAACAGCGGTGTAACAAACGGTTTGCAAATCATATTCCGCGTGCTTTTTGCCAAGTTTGCCAATGTTTTTGCGAAGGTTGCATGATGTCGTAGTCAATATAATGGATCAGGTCATCCAGGGCAATCGCGCTATTAAGCGCCTTTGCCGAAGATCAGCTCCGCCCGGTAG
>CAYUQV010000131.1:0-5384 GCA_964446885.1 uncultured Methylocucumis sp. | reverse complement strand
CCTATTTTATTACCCCTGTTACGTCAAGCTGGAGAAATAGCGCGATTGCCCTGGGTGCTACGGTCAATTTCTTGACGTAACACGCGGTTGCTGTCTTGCAAGGCGCTGGCGGCTTTCTGGGCTTTGGTGGAACGGGCCGTGGCGGCGGCAAGTTGCGCGTCCGCTTGTGCCTGTTCGGCCAATTGCCGGGCAATGACGTAGTCTTTGGTGGCCATCGCCTGCTCGGCCCCTGCCATTTTGTCGCGTGCCAATTTCAGCAACAGCGGTGCAAATTCGTTGCCGCCTGCATTGGTGGCGTTTGTGACCGCCACTTTAGAAACGGCCATTTGTTCAACAGGCGGGGCAACGCCGGCACAGCCGCTGATTAATATCGCCATTGTCCCGCTGATAAACAGGGGGCTGGGTTTGAGTTGGGGCATTTTTTTCATGAGGTTTATCCATTGATTTAAACGTCGGACGCAATCAGTAACAAATTTCACGATTGCAACGGTTGTTGGGTTGTAAACGCATCCCGAAGGCCTTGCCCACAAAGCAACTGGTTTCAAGAACCATTGATGTCAGTAGACGCTTTTTCTAGGATTTTGACTGTACGCTATCGTACATAGCAGGGCAGGGGCGTGGTTTTGAAGAAAGTCGCCAAAGCGTTACGGAACGGGTAACAAACCCGTTCCGGCATCCCTAGGCAGGACTGGGTTTGAAACCCAATCCTTAAGGTTTGGCATTGGTGCTGCCATCGCCTTGGTTGCGGTATTTTGCCAAGGCCCAGAGCGGGAAATATTTGTCGTAACCGTGGTATTTCAGATAAAACACTTTCGGAAAGCCGGGCGCATTGAATAGGTCATCGTGCCAAAAACCATCGCGTTGCTGTTTTTTCAGCAAAAATCCAACGCCTAATTCGACGGCGCGGCTACGGCCTTCGCCCGCTGCAAACAAGGCCAACACAGCCAAGGCGGTATGAAAAGCCGTGCTATGCGTAAATTCACCGCGCAAGGCGGTATTGTGATAACTGCCCGTGTCTTCTCCCCAACCACCATCGGTGCGTTGTTTGGATGTCAGCCAACTGACGGCTTGGCGTATGCATGGGTCTTGGGGACTGATCCCCGCCCCTTCAAACCCGGTCAGCACCGACCACGTCCCGTAAATATAATTGCTGCCCCAACGGCCTAACCAGCAGCCGTCGGCTTCCTGTTCCTTGCGTAAAAACCCGATGCAACGTTGCATGACGGGGCGGTATTCAGGGTGGGTAGCCACCAATTTGCTTAACAACAATAAGCAACGCGCACTGACATCGGCGGTGGGCGGATCAATCAGGGCGTTGTGGTCGGCAAATGGGATATGGTTGAGGTAGGCGTGGGTGTTGTCGGCATCAAATGCGCCATAACCACCATTGCGCGATTGCATCCCGGCAATCCAAACCCCCACCCGTTCTATCGCTTTGGCAAACGCCGGGTTATTGGCTTGGTGCATTGCCAAGGCCACCACGGCGGTATCATCGACATCAGGGTAATGGCTGTTGTTGAATTGAAAAGCCCAGCCGCCACCCGGCAGGTCAGGGCGTTGGCGTTGCCAGTCGCCTGCTTCGTGGTGCAATTGTTTGCCTGCCAGCCACACCAGGGCTTTGTTCAGGCTAGTTTGCAGTGTCGGGTTATGTCCATTACGGGCAATTTCCTGCAAGGCCAACACCGCCAGGCCAGTGTCCCAGATCGGTGACACGCAGGGTTGGCAATAAGCCGAGTCATCCTTAACCACCAACAGACGTTCGATGGCGGCTTTAGCGATTTGCCGCTGCGGATCATCGGCGGGGATGCCCAGACACGCCATCGCTTCATAGGCATTGACCATTGCTGTAAAAATCCCGCCCAAACCATCAACGCCATTTAAACGGGCCATAAACCAGGCTTGCGCTTGGGCGGTGGCATGGCGGCGCACGAAAGCCGGAATCAATGGCTCCAGTCGCAGGCCTATCCTGTCCAATGCCCAAATGGCTGTGCCTAAAGGTGTTTTGATATGGGCAAAATAATGTTTTTCTTGCCCGGCTGGCGTGACAAACAGCTCTTTAATATCAATGTTATTTGGGTTACGGGCTTGCACTTTGTGGGTGTACAGTATCAGCAGCGGAACGATGACTGTACGTGACCAGTAGGCGATTTTGTCCAAATGGAACGGGAACCAACTGGGCAACAACATGATTTCCACGGGCATGAACGGCACGCCGCGCCACGGGAGCTGGCCGAACATCGCCAAGCGGATGCGGGTGAAGACATTGGCGTGGGCTGCGCCGCCATGCGCCAGTATCCAATGCCGGGCTTTGGTCATGTGCGGGGCATCGCTGGCATCGCCGGACAATTTCATTGCGTAATAGGCTTTGACGCTGCAACTGAGATCACCCGCGCCGCCTTTAAACAGCGGGTAGCTGCCGTCGGCACTTTGTTGGCTGCGCAAAAAATGGGCGAGTTTGGTTTGCAGGCCTGCGTCAATTTCAGCCATGAAGTGCATCATCAGAATATATTCGGCGGGGATGGTGCAATCGGCTTCGAGTTCAAACAGCCAGTACCCGGCGTGATTTTGCCGGGCCAATAATTGCGCTTTCGCCCGGTCAACCGCCCGATCCAGCCGGGAAGGAAGATAGGCAAAATAAGGCTGGAAAGCGCCTTGTCCGGCAAGGATGGCAGTGTCTCTAAACATGAGGGAATTCCTTAAGGTGCTCGGTAAGCGGGCGCAGACAGCAGTGCGCTGGGTGTTAAGCCACCTTGGGCACTCTAACGCCGATTACAGATTGGGTCTGTTCGTTATCGAACATAGAATTTAAGGCGAGGATTGGAGCGGCTGAGATTTCAAGCGGCTGGTGGAATATCCTTGTACTATGTTCGCTACCGCACATAAACCGACTGTAGAATCTTGTAAGCTGTAAGGCAAGATTTACAACCCACAGAGCCGCCTATGCCCGACAGAACTAATCCCAAACTAAACCACCTCCTGAATGCGTTACCTAAAGAGGTATTCGAACAACTGATGGAGCATATGGAACTGGTGCCCATGCCGTTGGGGCATGTCCTGTATGAATCGGGCGATGAATTGCGCCATGCGTATTTCCCCACCTCGTGCATCGTGTCCTTACTGTATGTGATGGAAAATGGCGCGTCCGCAAAATCGCCGTGGTGGGGAATGAAGGGATTGTCGGTATTGCCCTGTATATGGGCGGCAACACCATGCCCAACCGGGCGGTTGTGCAAAGCAAAGGTTCTGCTTATCGCATGCGTGGGCAATTGTTGTTGCAGGAATTTAATAAGCACGCCGATTTGATGCACTTATTGTTGCGCTATACCCAAGCCTTAATCACCCAAATGTCGCAGACGGCGGTTTGTAACCGGCACCATTCGGTGGATCAACAGCTGTGCCGTTGGTTGTTGTTGAGTTTGGACCGCTTGCCGACCAATGTATTGGCGATGACCCAAGAGCTGATCGCCAATATGTTGGGTGTGCGCCGTGAAGGTGTCACTGAAGCGGCCGGAAAATTGCAAAAAGCGGGCTTGATTGATTACACGCGTGGCCGCATTACCATCTTGGACAGAAAAGGGTTGGAAGAGCGGGTGTGTGAATGCTATCAGGTGGTCAAAACTGAATCTGACCGATTGTTGCCAGAACTTAAGCCTTTTAACACCAATCGGTCTTGACGGTGTCTGCAACATCCTTCTACATAAGCGGTTTTAAAGTCTTTTGTGGATAGGGTATGACGGAAAAAAGCAGTGTTACCGCCAGCCACGATGCCAGCCACGGTGCGGATGATGCCAGCCCCAACCATGACGGGGATGGCTACGCCACAGATACCCGCCTCCTGGCCTTGCATAACCGGGATGGCCAACACCAACATTGACCCCCACCCCGACAGGGCGCACGCCAACTGGTTCCACCATGCACCCTGATAGGAACACGCTGATACACAGTGTAATTAGTATAATTTTCATGATCTTGCCTTCTTAAACACATTATCTGGAGGTGTGTATGACACACCGGAAGGCAGTTCGCCGCTATTTGGGCGGTCTAGTTTGAAAGCTGCCGTTAACCCCGATAATCCGCCCAACGCTGTCAAGTATCTGTACGCTGGCATACATAAACCGTGAAAATCGGCCAGTCGATGTCATAGAGCCAATCCAAAATAATCTGATAAGGATCGCACGTCCTCGCTAGTACTCCTTGTGGGTAAAGGACGGGCAGTCCTTTCTACCGACTTTTTCGTACAGTGCCCCTTGTGGCTATCATCAATTTATATCGGACTGGCTATATAAACGTCAGAGCCTTTGTAAGTTATTGATTATTTTTATGTGCTTGCCCTGACCGTACGTTAACGAACAAACAGGGCTTGGGCATGTGTGGTAATTTGGCCGCCTGACCAGTGGCGTTTCACTGGCAATTCCCCATTGTGGTATTGGCATCGCTTAAGATGTTGGTGTTGTCGGGGTTCCCTCAGTATTACAGGAGTTCACCCGTGCCTTGCCCCCCCGTTATCCCTGTTGCAAACCTGTTGTTGACCGCATTACCCGAAGCTTATCAAGCGCATTTTCTGAGCCGTTGTGAAACGGTCGATTTGATATTTTCCGAAGTGCTGTACCACGCCGGGGAGCTGATCCCGCATATTTATTTTCCGACCGGAAGTTTTATTTCCTTAGTGATGCACATTGACCACACGGCCAATTTGGAAGTGGGCTTAATAGGTAATGAAGGTATGTTGGGCGTTACGGTCATGCTAGGTGTCGATACCGCGCCGTTTGATGCGCTGGTGCAAGGATCCGGGCAAGCCTTGCGCATCAGCAGCGCGGCGTTTTTGTCAGAGATCGGGCAAAACCCGGTTTTCTTGCGCAAGTTGCAACGCTACCTCTATGTGTCCATGCGGCAAATTGCGCAAACGACGGCCTGCAACCGTTTCCATGTGGTCGGTGCGCGGTTGGCCCGTTGGTTGCTGATGACCCAAGACCGGGCGCATTCTGATTGTTTCCATATTACCCATGTGTTTTTGGCGTATATGTTGGGGGTGCGCCGTGTGGGCATCACCAAAGCCGCCCATGAGCTACAGCAAATGCAGCTCATCAGTTATCAGCGCGGTGACATCAAGATTCTTGACCGGGCGGGTCTGGAAGCGGTGGCGTGTGGCTGTTATCAAGCCGATAAAGAGGTTTATGAGCGTATTTTGGGGAAGTGACTAGGTTTTAACACCGTAGAAACGTTGCACAGCAACCTCTCTACAAAAACCTAAAACGAAGGCTGGAACGGGTAATAAACCCGTTCCAGCTCGCGTTATTTTATAAATCTGATGTTACGCAGACATTTTCTGCGAGTTGGAAATAAGCATGTAGAGTCGCTATCGCGAGAGTTTATTTAAACGGGTT
>CAYUQV010000130.1:0-5405 GCA_964446885.1 uncultured Methylocucumis sp. | reverse complement strand
ATCAGCCTGGCACCTCAATGCCGATAGGTGGGAGGTGTCCATCCCATTGTTGTACATGAATTCTTGCCGATGAATGGTCTTTTTTAATTCTCGAATCTCTTCGATAATGAAATCCTCTTTAGATACTTCCTTGGTATCTAATTTTGCGACGGTAAACGTACCAAAGTGTTTGAGGAAAGCGGTGTAATTTGGATCTTCATTCGATTTTTTATATGTCGCACGTACTTTTTCTTTTAAAGCGTCTTTAAACTCCACAATTTTACTAAAACGCAAATCTCGAGGGTATTCAATGTGTTCAATTGGCGATGTGTCGAATGAGTATGATGTTTTATCGTCTTTTATAATAATTGTCGGTTTGTCAAATGCTAAGCGCATACCCAACTGAAACATAACGTTAGGGTTTTTCCCACTTACATCGCATACAACAATTGGATTCTCGTAAAGATTTTGGATTATACGTTTCTGTATTATGCCCACATCATCGGCATAACTTACTAAGTTTGCTTTGAAGCCGGCTCCCTCAACAGCCTCAGTGAGTATTTCTTTCACCTCAGACCAATGTTGTTCATTGCATCCATCTATCGAAGAGATTGGCATTACGAGCCCGCAACATAGAATTTCTTGTTTTAAGTCATTCTCTTTGTCCATGGTTTTTTCCTTACATAGGTTACTAACATAAATTAGGCATCCTAAATGACGCAAAACTACGGCATTATGTAGCAACCGCACAAATTCTATTTCTTTTTGTTAAAATTCAACTGCTTATGGGTTTTGGTCTTGGATGCGCCCCTAACATTCTAGTGATTTGCTTACCTGATGGGTAGTAAATTTGTCACACTCAGGGGCTTTTCAATGGATTATTTTTTGATGGATTTTGCCGATTTTCCGTAAGCCTTTTAGTTTGAGAAGAAATCAGCAATACCGCCACGGAACAGGCAACAAGCCCGTTTGGCGTTTTTTCTTAACTTAATGGTAGTCGCCAATTACGATGCCAACAGCTTTAACGGTTGCAATATTTAGAAGTTGGCTTTGAAAACTGCTGCCCGATTCAAGGCTAATTGGCATACACTATCGCGCATTTTGAATTGACCGATTTTAACCATGACACAGCCCCCTTTCCTCAGTAAAAAACGTATTGTCGCAAGCCCTGGTTTTAACCGTTGGCTAGTCCCGCCCGCCGCCTTGGCCATCCATTTGTGTATCGGCATGGCTTATGGCTTTTCGGTGTTTTGGTTGCCCTTATCTAAAGCCATCGGCATCAAGGAAAGCATCCCCTGCCCTGCCGATGTCGGCTTTTTCCAAGAATTGTTCGTGACGACTTGCGATTGGAAAATCGCGACTTTGGGTTGGATGTACACCTTATTTTTTGTGTTTCTCGGCTCCTCGGCGGCGGTATGGGGTGGTTGGCTGGAGCATGTGGGGCCACGAAAAGCGGGCGTGGTTAGTGCCTTTTGTTGGTGCGGCGGGATGCTGTTGTCGGCGTTGGGGATTTATCTGCACCAGTTTTGGATCATGTTGCTGGGTTCTGGGGTGATTGGCGGCATGGGGCTGGGCTTGGGTTATATTTCGCCCGTTTCGACCTTAATCAAATGGTTTCCTGATAAGCGCGGCATGGCTACGGGCATGGCAATCATGGGTTTTGGCGGCGGCGCGATGATCGGGTCGCCCTTGGCCACGGAATTGATGAAGCGGTTTGCCAATGCCGATGATGTCGGGGTGATGCCGACGTTTGTGGTCATGGCCAGCATTTACTTTGTGTTTATGATGATTGGCGCACTCAGTTACCGCGTCCCGCCTGAGCATTGGCAACCTGCGGGCTGGACACCGCCCGTCCATAGCAAAACTAAGCGGATGATGACGCAACATCATGTGCATGTGAAAAATGTTTTTAAAATCAAGCAATTTTGGCTGTTATGGGGCGTGTTGTGCATGAACGTCAGCGCCGGGATAGGCATTATCGGCATGTCCTCGCCGATGTTGCAGGAGGTGTTTGGCGGGCAGTTGATTGGCATCAGCAAAACCTATAGCGAACTGGATAAAACCGAACTGGCGGCGATTGCCAGTATTGCGGCAGGTTTTACGGCCTTGTTGAGCTTGTTCAATATTGGCGGGCGGTTTTTCTGGGCTAGTTTGTCGGATAAATTAGGCCGTAAACTGACGTTTATTGTCTTTTTTGTGGTCGGTGGTTTGCTGTATTTGAGCATCCCCGAAAGCGCGGCATCCGGTAACAAGCTGCTGTTTGTCGGCGCGTTTTGTTTGATTTTGAGCATGTACGGCGGCGGTTTTTCGACCATACCCGCTTATTTGGCGGATTTGTTCGGCACATTAAATGTCGGTGCGATCCATGGACGTTTGCTCACGGCTTGGGCAACCGCAGGCATTTTAGGCCCGGTGATCGTCAATTACATGCGCGAATACCAATTGGGTTTAGGCCTGCCGCGTGAACAAATTTACAACCAAACGATGATGATTTTGGCAGGAATGCTGATGGTGGGCTTGCTTTGCAACTTGCTGGTACGCCCAGTTGCCGACAAATGGTTTATGAAAGACGTGGAATTGCTGGAGGAACAAGCACCGACTAACAGCGCGAACGTCGAGGCGATAACGGCAAACTCACCTAAACCACACAAGGTATTGAATTTTGCCATCGCTTTTGTGGCATGGGCACTGGTGATTGTCCCACTGGCTTGGGGCATTTATAAGACGGCGTTGAATGTAGGTAAGTTTTTTTCGTAAGAATTTGGCCAATATTAACTTCCTGATTTAAGACCTGGCAGGTTTCAAAAACCTGCCAGGTCTGTACAGTTTCGGCAATTACAATTCAGGAAGTTATTCCCTAAGAAAAAACAACAGGCATAAAAAAAGCAGCTTAACGCTGCTTTTTTTTCGCACCCGGTAAAGAAATACCGTTTACAGTTTTTCTTTGATACGCGCTGCTTTACCCGTCAAATTACGCAGGTAGTACAGTTTGGCGCGGCGGACATCACCACGGCGTTTGACGATAATTTCGCTGATCATGGGGCTGTGGGTTTGGAACACACGCTCAACGCCAGTGCCGTGGGAAATTTTTCTGACGGTGAAGGCAGAATTCAAGCCACGGTTACGTTTGGCAATGACGATACCTTCAAAAGCCTGGATACGTTCACGCTCGCCTTCTTTTACTTTTACTTGCACGACAACTGTGTCGCCTGAATTGAATTCAGGGATTTGTTTCAATTGCAGGGCTTCCAATTCATCAATAATATTGCTCATCACTACACCTTATTAATTCAATTCTAGTATAAATTCTTTCAGCAGCTTATCCTGGTCTGCATCTAAATTCTTATTTTTCAATAAATCTGGCCGTCTTAGCCAGGTTCTTCCCAGTGCTTGTTTCATACGCCAGCGGGCTATTTCGGCATGGTTGCCGCCTAACAGCACATCCGGCACGCCCCGGCCACTAATCTGTTCGGGCCGCGTATAGTGCGGGCAATCCAACAAGCCACTGGTGTGGGAATCTTGCTCCGCCGAGTCGGCATCACCCAACACGCCTGGCAACAAACGGGTGATGGCATCTATGATAATCAAAGCCGCCAGCTCACCGCCGCTAATGACATAATCGCCTAGCGACCATTCTTCATCACAATCCAATTCGACAAAACGTTCGTCCATGCCTTCATAACGCCCCGCCACTAACACCAGTTGGGATAGTTCGCTGGCTTCTTTGAGCAAAGATTGCGTGATTGGCTTGCCTTGCGGGCTTAAACAGACCACTTTGCGCTTGCCGTCCACATGCACTTGCTTGGCATCGCTAACCGCATCATGCAAGGGCTGATATTTCATAACCATCCCAGGGCCACCGCCATAAGGACGGTCATCAACAGTTTTGTGCCGGTCTTGGGTATAATCCCTAGGGTTCCAAACCGACAATTTGACGATGTCCCGTTCCATCGCCCGACCTGTCACGCCATAACTGGCAGCGGACAAAACCATGTCAGGAAACAAGGTGACAACATCAAAACGAACCAAAGCGGTCAAAAATCAGGATCCCAATCAACGACCATCTGACGTGCATCAAGGTCAATGCGGATAATGCTTTGCCCTTGCAAAAAAGGGATGGCCCGTTCGCGTTCACCTTTGACAATGACCACATCATTAGCCCCTGTTTCCATCAGGCTTTCGACTTGGCCTAAGCGGACACCTTCAAGATTTTCTACTTCTAAACCAATCAAATCAGACCAGTAATACTCATCTGCCGCTGCTTTAGGCAATTGTTCCTGGCTGATAAAAATTTGCCAGCCCATTAATGCGGCGGCTTGATCTCTATCCTCTATGCCTTCAAGTTTGGCAACGACCGAACGGCCTTGCAACGCACCATCCAACACTTTAATGGGTTTTGTTTCGCCGTTTTTTAACAACAGCCACGGCGAATAGCGAAGGACATTTTCACGGCGTTCGGTAAAGGAAAATATTTTTACCCAACCCTTCACACCAAAAACGCCGGAAATTTCACCGACGTTGATAAGCCCTGGAGCTGACAAGCAGATTAAGCGGCAGCTTTGGCTGCGTCTTTGATCAATTTGGCAACGCGGTCAGACGGCTGTGCACCGTTTGCTTGCCAATAAGCAATGCGGTCGCTGTCTATGCGTAAACGTTCTTCATTGCCACGCGCCAGTGGGTTGAAAAAACCTACACGTTCAATATAACGTCCGTCACGCGAGCTGCGACTGTCAGTTACCACAACTTGATAAAAAGGGCGGTTTTTTGCACCACCTCTTGAAAGACGAATGGTTACCATCTAATTTCCTCAAAAACTTTTAGTATGTGTTAATCCAACTATTTTACGCGAATTTACTGATAAGTGAAGAAAAATTCTCAACAAACTGCGTAATGTGGGCTTTTTGTAAAACGGCTGGCTATCTTCTGAAGTTGCGGGCGTTGCTTTTCAGGCCGCGCATCATGTTTGCCATATTGCCGCTTTTCATTTTTTTCATGACTTTTTGCATCATTTGGTATTGTTTCAAGATGCGGTTGACATCCTGCAATTCCTGGCCGCAACCGTCGGCAATACGTTTTTTACGGTTGCCCTTGATCAGGTCAGGGAAACGGCGTTCCTGCATGGTCATGGAATTGATGACGGCGATTTGCCGCGCCAGCATTTTGTCATTCATTTTTTCTTTGACTTCTTGCGGGACTTTGTTCATGCCGGGCATTTTTTCAATCATGGAACCAATACCGCCCATGCTTTGCATTTGAAGCAGCTGTTCGCGCAAGTCCTCCATGTCAAAGCCTTTGCCTTTTTGCATTTTCTTGGCAAATTTTTCGGCTTTTTCCTTATCGACTTTTTTCTCGATGTCCTCAATCAGACCGAGAATATCGCCCATACCCAAAATGCGCGAGGCGATACGGTCAGGATAAAACGGCTC
>CAYUQV010000129.1:0-5444 GCA_964446885.1 uncultured Methylocucumis sp. | reverse complement strand
GGTTATGGTCTATCCAAAGACCACCTTGCCCGTCATTAATTGGTAATGCGCCGATTGCACCGGTTTTTCGTCGCCGCTAAAGCGCCTCCTACAAAAGATTTGGGGAAATGATGGTTATGAGACAAAGACAGCGGGGAATGACATTGCTGGAGTTGACGGTGGTGTTGTTGATCCTGTCGGCTTTGGCAGGCTTGGCGGTGCCGTATGTCATGGGGACCGGCGAACGGGCCATGTGCCAAACAACCGATGCGACGATGCAGGCGGTGAAGGAGGCGATCATGGGGGGTAAGGCGGGGCCGGGATTCTATGGGGATTTGTTGGGGCAACTGCCGAAAGCAACCAGATTCGCTACGCCCGATTTCAATCTGTCTTTTCTTTTTGCCGCGCCTGCGGATGCGTCTTGGGGAAGTTTGCGTCAGTTCAATCCTAAAACCGCCGTGGGCTGGCGTGGGCCTTATTTGCAGGGCGGCAGTAGAACGCCTGATGGTCTTACAGCCAGTTTTTCGGCAACCTCCGGCGTATCGGCGACCGTGCATGTTGTTATTACCGGCAGTCAGGTGTTGGACGGTTGGGGACGGCCACTGGTACTGCAAGTCCCTGACTCCGCTTCGTGTGACAAGTTAACCGGTTTGACTAATACCCAAGAAGCTTATTGCGCACGCTTGATATCGGCCGGTCCGGACAATGGCCCATTGCCGGGCGATGCAGAAATTAATACGCCGATTAACGACGATCCAGCGACTACACCGGCAATCGAAAATGCTCGGCAGGGATACGACCGGATTTTGTATTTGAGAATCCCGACACCGGCCAATGACTCGGTCAACCAAGAATGCTCATAGAGAGCACTTTCTTGGACAGCATTTAGTGGATGTGGCTTTGTAGGAGCGGCTTTAGCCGCGATTGAAAACCTTTAATCGCGGCTAAAGCCGCTCCTACCCAATGACGGCAACGGAAATCGAAAAACTTAAGGCATTGAAGGAACATGGATAATTCGATCAGCAAGGTATTGGCGCAGGCCAATCAAATCATCCTCGGCAAGGATAGGCAAATTCGCTTGGCTGTCTGCTGCCTGTTGGCTCGCGGACATCTGCTGATCGAAGACTTGCCGGGCGTCGGTAAAACCACCCTGTCGCATACTCTAGCCAAATTGTTTGGCTTGGATTGCCAACGGATTCAGTTTACCAGCGATATTTTGCCGGCCGACATCATCGGTTCCTCGGTATTTGTTGCGGAGGAGCAAGGCTTTAAGTTTCATCCGGGACCGGTATTCAAACAGACCGTGCTGGCCGACGAGATTAATCGCGCCAATCCAAAGGCACAGAGCGCGCTGTTGGAGGCGATGGAAGAGCGCCAGATTACTGTGGACGGCCGCACCCATGTGTTACCAAAGCCATTTTTCGTGATCGCCACGCAAAATCCCACATTCCACGTTGGCACTTTTCCATTGCCGGAATCGCAGTTAGATCGGTTTTTGATGCGTATCGAATTGGGTTATCCGGATCGTTCGGCCGAGCGTGAATTGCTGTCCGGTCAATCCCGGCACAAGATATTGGATGGTTTGTCGTCAGCGATGGATGCCGGAACGTTATCGGCGCTGCAAGAGCGAGTGCCCTCCATTTACGCTTCTCCCGCTCTGTTGGATTATTTACAGGCTATTCTGGCGTTTACCCGCCAGTCAGATCATTACCCGGCCGGGCTCTCACCCAGGGCCGGATTGGCCTTGCTGACCGCAGCGAAAGCCTGGTCTTTGATGGACGACCGCGATGCGGTATTGCCAGAGGATGTGCAAGCCGTGTTGGCGGCGGTGGCGAGTCACCGTCTTCGTCGTGATGGCGAGTTTATCGATTCTCAAGCGGTTGTCGCTCCTATCTTAAATTCCGTAGCGGTCATTTGATCAGCGGTTTGCATGGCTTCATAGACCGGTTTGACTAGCATGGCGAAAGTTAAAACTAAGCGAATGGACTTGTGGTGGCAGCGGCTCCGCGCCGGCATGAATCGTGGCCAAACGCCGGTCAATGGAACGGTGGAATTGACCTTGCGGAGGATCTATATTTTGCCAACACGACGTGGACTGGGCATGGTTTTTACTATCCTGCTGCTGTTGCTAACGGCCTTCATCTACAACAACAATCTGGTTTACCTGTTGGCTTTTTTGGTCGCCGGCATTTTTTTCGTCACTATTCTGCATACTTTTCGCAATGTCGCCGGTTTATCGATTCGGGTGGGTAATGCGCAGCCGGTGTTTGCCGGCGAAACGGCCAGGGTGCCGGTGGTTGTGGCTAACGCCATCCGGCTGGAACGTGAAACGTTGGTCATGCACCTGAACGACGAGCTGGGATGTTCGCTGGCGGCCCTGGAGACACGCCGCTTGCATATTCCGGTAACCGCCATACGCCGCGGTTGGCAAGCACTTGAAACACTGACGATTTCCGGTCAGTTTCCTCTTGGCCTATTTCGCGCTTGGTCGCCAATACGTTTTGAAGCCGGGGTCTTGGTCTATCCGCGCCCTTCCCAGCAAACGTTGCCATTTCCAGAGCCCGCCGATGAGCCGGGCGTCGCTGCAAAACACCACAAACGCACGGGCAGCGATGATTTTAATGGTATTCGCGGTTATCAACGCGGCGATTCGCCGCGGCAAATTTACTGGAAAGCCTACGCCAAGGGACAGGGTTTATATAGCAAACAGTACGCGGATCACTTGTCGGGCAATCGCCACTTGTGGCTTAGTCTGGAACAAACGAGTGGACATGATCTGGAAGAACGCCTCAGCCAATTGTGCCGCTGGATAGTGGATGCGGAGTCCGCTGGATTGCGTTATGCCTTGCGCTTGCCAAAGGTTAGCGTGGAATTAGGCCAGGGAGCTGCGCATCTTGAGCGGTGCTTGGCTGCATTAGCCGAGGTTTGAATATGGACACCAGTCTGTCTCAAAGGACTTTAGTGTGGATGTTGCCAGCTGCGGCACTTGCGGGTTTGCCACATTGGCTGCATGTGCCGGCCAGTCTGGCCTCGTTTTTCACTCTTATGTTACTTTGGCGCATCGTGGCCTGTTGGCGGAAACAATGGTTTTCTTTCGCAACGAAATTGCTGGGGGTAGTATTACTGGCGGGCTTGTTTTTACTCTACCTAGCTCATTCCGGCGAATGGGGGCGCGATAGCGGCTCCGGCATTTTTCTCGTGGCATTGGGCTTAAAGTTGTTCGAATTGAACAAGCCGCGCGACTTGTATTTGACGGCCTATCTGACATTGGTCGTGGTGGCCACCCAATTTTTATACGATCAGAGTATCGCAGTGGCGGCATTGGGTCTGGTCGTCTTGATGATGATCGCGAATGCCTTGCTGTCGTTGCATACCCGAGCGCACGGCAGGCGAATGGTTGTTTTAGGATGGCGTCTGTTTGCCTCTGCGTTACCCTTTACCTTGTTGATGTTTGTGCTATTTCCGCGTTTCCAGGCGCCATCGTGGATGATGCTAAAGGGCGATCGTCATTCGGCCCATTCTGGTTTAAGAGATACCCTACGCCCGGGTGAAATCAATGAACTGCTGCTTTCACCCAAGCTGGCATTCCGGGTTAAATTCTTCGGTAACGCACCGCCGCGAAATCAGTTGTATTGGCGGGGCCCCGTATTTTCCTTTATCGATGGCGATAATTGGCGTATTTCGCAATCAGAGTTCGTGACTAGATTTCAAGACGAAGTTCGTTTTGACGGGCCACGTTACGAATATACCTTGCTACAGGAACCTCAGGATCAACCCTGGGTGTATGCATTGGATTTGCCAGATTCCTTTCCGGCGGGCGTTCAACGCAACGGCAATTACCAACTCGTGGCCCAAGGAAAACAGGGAAAAGCCAACGAGTTTGTGCTCAGTTCCCGGCCAACCTACAACACGGGATATATCACCAAAGTCGAGTACCGGGAAAATCGACAACTGCCCTATGAGCCATCGCAGGAAGTCAATGATCTGGTCAAGCGCCTTGAAGGTAATGGCGATCCTGAACGCTATATCAAAAACGTGCTGGCGCATTTTCAAAATGATGGTTATCGTTACACGTTGCGTCCTCCGCTATTGGCCGATCGTAAGCTGGAGCACTTTCTCCTGGAGTCCAAACAAGGATACTGCGAACATTTTGCGACGGCGTTCGTCTATCTGATGCGCGTGGCGGATTTGCCAGCACGTGTCGTTACCGGCTATCAAGGCGGACAGTACAATGCGGTGGGACAGTTCTATGAAATTCGTAACGCCCTTGCCCATGCTTGGGCGGAAGTTTGGCTAGACGGAAAGGGATGGACTAGGATTGATCCAACCATTGCAGTATTGCCTTCCCGAATTGAGTATCCTGTTAACGTAACAACCCAAGTCAATACTGGGAATGTAGTTGTCTCCAGTAGTAAGGGGGCAAACGAACTAGAAGCCGCATCCTCCGTGGAGTTAGTGACAGAGTTTTGGGACAACTTTGAATATCAATGGCAGCGCTGGATCATTCGATACGGCAGTGAGGAGCAACAAAGTGCCCTAAACTTGATTGGTTTAAAAAAAACTGGCGCTATTGTCTTTTGGGGGCTTTATGCACTCATTTTGGTGGCCTTCGCCGTTTCTGTTTGGATTTGGCGCCCACGCTTTTTTCAAGATGATCCGGTCATTAAGCAATACCAACGTTTTTTGAACAAAATGGCAAAACGCGGCGTGAAAATAAACGTTGGCGAGGGACCCAGTGCCTTTGCCCAACGAGCGAAGCAAACTTTGCCGAACTCCTCCGAATTAATCGAAACCATCACAAGATGCTATATTCGCTTACGCTATCAAAGAAGCTCGTCAGAACATGATTTTCAGCTTATGAAAATTTCTATCCGTAAATTTCCTTAGCTTTTTATTGATTGCTTACGAATTTAGATGTCAGCTTTGAAACCAAAACTAGTGCTTAATTCCATAAATAAGTGATATAAAAATAAGCTTAAAGCTTTTAATATAATAGATGTTCAATTGTCACAGATTATTGAAATTAAGCACTAGGTTTGTTGCAACCATGATACTGGCGCAATATCTGTTGTGCATTGATATTGCAGCGATCGGTCAGCCACAGATAGTCGTAGGTTTCCCCATTCAGTAATAAATCACTCATGGCTGATCCTCCTTATGTTCGGATTTAGCAATACACTGCGGTTTGGGTGGCTGCCCCGGTTTGTCGGTCCACTCCCAGATCACGCATAGCGCCAACCAATAGGCATGCGCGGTTTTCGGTGCCAGATCGCGGTGGGCTTTCCAGAAGGTGATGACATGACGGTTACCGATTTCGTGCAGGTTGTGCGGCCGTTCCGTCTGTTCGATGAATTCGACGAACTTGATCATCCGGCCGACCTGCAAGCGGCGATGGGCTTTGGCGCCCTGGCGGACATAGTGGTGGGCCAGCGCCTGGATCTGTTTAACCAATATAGACACGCACC
>CAYUQV010000128.1:0-5471 GCA_964446885.1 uncultured Methylocucumis sp. | reverse complement strand
CGAAAAGCCAATATCATCGCTGATTTTGGGAGTTGTGGGTAATCGTGTGCCTTCAAAAGAGAAAACTGGGGTCAGAGTAAACATAAATTCTGCTAAATAACTTTACTCTGACCCCAGTTATTTTGACCCCAGTTATTTTTTTTTACAATTTATAAGTGCTTGTATTAACCCATCGAAATGTAATAATTTCTCTTTCGCATCAGCTTCACTAATTTGCCAAACCCTCATTTCACCATCTTCAAGTTTATGCCTTTTGGAATTCAAAAAACCATGATTAGCATAAGAATCGGCATCTTGAAAATACAGAAAGCCTGCATCTGCTGGGATTTTATCTTTCAGTTCTGGTGTATTACTATCACCAAGATAAACCCAAGTATCTATGGCAGGATATTCATAATCAGTATCAAAGTAAGTAAACCTAAAATAACATTTATTTCTAATGAAATAAGGTGTTGTATCTTCATCAGCCATAGTTATTTTTTTCATAAAGTTGCATCTCACTGATATGACAATTTAATAAGGATCAGGCCAAGGAGTTAGAAGTGGCACAAAAGGTAACCACCAAGGTATTGTTGGCGGAGGAGTATATTCTGGAGCATGTCCTGGCTCATTTATAGGGTCAACATCATGAAAACTGGGGTCAGAGTAAACATAAATTCTGCTAAATAACGTTACTCTGACCCCAGTTATTCCTCTGACCCCAGTTATTAAAGCGATTGCCCGTCAATTATCGGACGGTGGAGCGTCGGGCATAAACAGCATGCCCGACCTACCCGGCTGACCCCAGTTATTTTGCTCAAATCAAGAGACAGGTTACGAAACCTCGTCCCGCTCAGGTCTGATCCCTTTGATTCTTGCTTAGTAACTCAATTGTATGTAATGCTCTCATTAAAGAGTCATCTGAAAATTGAGAATTCTTAAAAGAAGATAACCACCATATCCAATCTTGAGTGACTTTATATTCTGGCAAGGTTAATAAAGGCCATCGCTTAAGAAACCAATCATCCCACCATTCTGGGGTAGGACTTCTATCCAACGAGTCTATAATATTGCTGACAACAATTAAATTCGCCAGATTTTCTTCAATTGATGCCTTGTAGACACTCGGCAAGTAATAGCAAAAAGCCTCTGGAGAAAACAAACTAATCACATCGAAGTTCTTTTCCCAATCTTCACAAGTCACTTCCTCCCACTTGAGATTACCAATAGTTAGAAGATCGGATTTATCACCTGATGAAAGTTGCTTAGAATTGCTGAGAATAGCAGGTCGAGAACGCCAACCAAAGGCAGATTTTATTGAATTTATAAGTTTGTTCATCTCATTAAATTTTGGCATATAGAGACCTGTTTCCAAGCCGTTGCTTGTTCTATTTGGTGATTTTCGTCACCGCCACCATAACACACCTCATCACGTTGTGCCCTTGCCATAGCAAGTCTTAACCAGTCATTTGCGCGTTGAGCAAGCTGGGAAATAGACAGAAAACTGGGGTCAGAGTAAACATAAATTCTGCTAAATAACGTTACTCTGACCCCAGTTATTCTCTGACCCCAGTTATTCTTTGCGTTTTAATCCGCTCATTCGCGTCTTCTGCGAGCGTCTAAAAGCTAATGGTAAAAACGGTAAGGCCGTGGCTTGTGCCGCCATGCGTAAGCTGATTCATATCGCTT
Source organism: uncultured Methylocucumis sp. (assembly GCA_964446885.1). Classification (GTDB taxonomy): domain Bacteria; phylum Pseudomonadota; class Gammaproteobacteria; order Methylococcales; family Methylomonadaceae; genus Methylovulum. The sequence continues at coordinate 3,803 of CAYUQV010000128.1, read as the reverse complement.
TCGGCGTACTTAAATCTGGCAAACCTTTTGACCCAACTTATGCCGCTTAATTATCATTTGATTTTTTGGCGGCAAGACGGTATCTACCTGGCTAAATGCAAATCAGGATTTTTCCATGTTAAAACATCTTTGTTTATCTTAAATTCTTCACATAATGCTTCGACAAAATCTATTAAATTTTTTTCAGTATTTTTAACCTGTACCAATACCGAAGTGTCTTTATCGTTTCTGTCAAGAAATCCTGTAAGTAGGCACATGTGATTTCCAACGGAGATAGTTACGCCAAAACATAAACCTAGCCCATCTTCTAAATATTCTGAAAATGAAATATCAAATGTATTTTCTATCTCATGAACAGAATAAGGAAGCTGACAAACTGATATTAAGTGCGTTGGCTTCATTGGATCGTCATACCATTCATATTTAGTAATTTGTTTCATTGGACACCATAGCCGGGTAGGTCGGGCAACAGCCGTATCGTTGCCCGACATTTATGCGTTCGATGACGGGAAGCCGCAATGAAAGCGATTGCCCGTCAATTATCGGACGGTGGAGCGTCGGGCATAAACAGCATGCCCGACCTACCCGGCTGAAAACGTTACGGAACGGGTAATAAACCCGTTCCAGCCTGCGTTATTTTATAAAGGTTAAAAAAGTTATGGACACCTACTTAAGTATATGCAATGAAACTTATGCCACATTACTTAAACAGCGAATTTTTCAGGATAGCGTTTTTTTAGGCCTTCAAAAAATAGCCTGGCCATATCCCGGTGCGGATAAATGCCTGGATGTCCCATGTCACGGGCCAGGCCATTCACCGGGTCATCTTTGTATTGGGCTTTGAGTTCGCCCAGCCCCGGCTTGACTAAATGCGCTGGGTTTATTAAATGTTCCATCGCTTGGATGAAAGACATCTGATAGGCCGAATAGAGCCACATTACCCCATATTGCTGGCAAAGCGCGGCACACGCGAAATAATTTTTGTAATAATTTATCTGGTCATTGTAATCATTCGACAAGGTGAAATTGGCTTGGATTTGGCTATAGTTTTCCGGGTCTAAGATAAGGTTTTTCAACCTGTTTTCCGCATCATTGCGGTTGTAGTCAAAAATGCGCCCGTTGCCGCCAATATGCTCCCGCCTGCCATAAAACGGGAACACCATCACCACAATATCCGGTTTTAAAATCGGTAAGGCCGACATCAAAATTCGGAATATGCTATCCGCGCTACTGCCGCCCACCCCCAAATTAAAATTAAGCACGGGTCGCCCTTGATCCTGCTCCAGGTGTTGGCATAGCAAATGTGCAAAAGTCTTGTCTTCAGGCAAGCCAATCCCCACCACTTCGCTGGCACCGATGGTAATTACTTTCAGTGCTCCGTTATCGGTTTCCGCCAAGCTGAATTCAGGGCAACGAAAACCGTGGGCATTGAATTTATAGATAATATCTTGCGGGCCTAAAGAAGGATGCGGGGCTTTTTTGTAGCGGTCTTCGGTATCAATGCCAAACCAGTGTTTTTCAGACGATACCCAGTTTTTATTGGCGGTGGGCATGTGTTCTTTAGAAAACAGATAGAGCGGTGGCTGGTTGATGGTTGCAGTCATGGCAAAGCCTGGGTGGAGTCGGAGGTGGGCGGCCAGTATAAATTCAAAGTGTATTGCTTGGAAGATGGCGTATAACCCGTTTGTAATTATAAAGTCATTAACTTAGCCTATGGTATGTGTTCCCCATCAACCTTTGATAAGGCAACTGCAATGAATTTTAAAAAAATTGTCCTCGGTATCTGCTTGGCTTCCGGCATAGCACCCGCCGCACAAGCGCAATTTCCCAACGGCATATCCAGTGGCGACACCACACAAACATCAACCGTTTTGTGGGCGCGGACATCCAAAGCCGGCACTGTCCATTTCACCGTCAAAGATGCGGCTAACCAACTGGTTGCCGAAAGTGCCGTTGCGGTCACGGACCCACAAGTGCCTGCCAAATTTGCGGTGACTAATCTGTTGGCCGGACAAACTTACAGCTACGAAGCGGCTGATTTCAATGGTAAATTGACAGGCTCGTTCAAAACGCCTGCCGCCGAAGGTGTTGCGGAATTGAGTTTTGGTGTGACAGGCGACTGGCGCGGTGAATTGGCCCCTTATCCTGCCGTGAAAAATGTCAATGGCAAAAATTTGGATTTTTTCGTGAAATTGGGCGATACCATTTACGCCGACTATCCGACGCCTGATGTCCCTGCCGAACAGGCCAAAACCTTGACGGAATACCGCCTCAAGCATAACGAAGTGTATTCAAGACATTTAGGCCAAAATAGCTTTGCCAGATTGCAGAACAATGTCTCTATCTTTTCTATGATTGATGACCACGAAGTCATGAATGACTTTTCCGGCGGCGCGTTGGCCAGCACAGACCCCCGTTTTGGCGAAACCACTGGCTTGATTAACGAAACGGCCCTTTATAAAAATGGTTTGCAAGCGTTTGTTGAATACAACGCCATTGCCGACAAACGCCATGGCAATGACGGCGATGCCTTGACCGATGGCCGTCCTGATTTGTACCGCGCCCAACGTTATGGCTCAACGGCGGCATTCTATATGCTGGATGCCCGCTCGTTCCGTGATGAAGAATTACCCGGCGTGACCGACATTACCAGCCCTGTCCAAATTGGCGGCTTTATCGCCAATTCATTTGATTTTGGTAAAGCCACCACCCGGACAATGCTGGGCAAAAAGCAAATGGAGCGTTTAAAAGCCGATTTGTTGGCCGCGCAACAAGACAACGTCATTTGGAAATTTATAGCCGTGCCTGAGCCGATCCAAAACTTAGGCGTGTTTGGCGCATCAGACCGTTTTGAAGGCTACGCCTCCGAGCGTTCGGAAATACTGCAATTCATCGACGACAACCACATCAAAAATGTCGTGTTTATCGCCGCCGACATCCACGGCACACTCATCAATGATTTGACTTACCAACGCCGCGCAGACGTGTTGAACGCGATTTTGACCACTGGCAACCCGCTGGCCGCCCCGCAAATCAAAACGGCAGCGTTTGAGATCAGCACCGGTTCTGTGGCTTTTGATGCGCCGTTTGGCGATTCCATCATCCAATTGCTAGAACAAATCCCCAATGGCGACAAACTGTTGGCACAATTGTTCGCCGCTGTCGGCGTAGCTGATGTCGCACAATTCAACCAATTGCCAATGGCCGTCAAAAACGCCGCGTTCCAAGCGTTGGTCAATACCCAATTGAACGCCTTAGGCTACACGCCTGTTGGTTTACAAGACAATCCACGCATCAATGCCAAACTCACTAAAGGCAGCAACGTCGCCTTGTTTTCGTATGGCTGGAGCCGTTTTGACATCCTCAAAAACCAAGGCCTGAAAATCACCACCTACGGCATCGCACCGTACACGGCAAAAGACATGGCCGACAACAGCACCGAAATCCTTAGCCGCACACCTGCCATCTTGAGCCAGATTGTCGTCAAACCGCAATTGTAAAGGCTTTAACCCGCACGATTATCCATATCTTGGACGCTGAACATCAAAACCTTACGGAACGGGTAGAAATCCCGTTCCGGCACCAAGACTCAAACGACTGCGTGTCCTAACAGGACAGGCAGTCGTTCCCCTTCCGGCAACTCTTGCCGCCAACGCCGCATTTTTCGCGTTTTTTTTGTCGAAAAAAGGCCATTTTTCTGTCAATTGCCGTTTTTTATCCACCGCTACGCGACAGGAGTCGAGTAGTCCCCCAGAAGCGATAGGGCCTGTGTTTTCACGTAGCGGAGCGTAGTGAAAATGCAG
>CAYUQV010000127.1:0-5477 GCA_964446885.1 uncultured Methylocucumis sp. | reverse complement strand
CCTTTAAGAACCCAGAGAATTAAATCAAGCTCAGGCAGTAGTTTTTGATACAACTCATCATATTCTTCGTCGCGTGCGCTACTTTCACCCACCCCTGGAACATCAATTAATTTCAAGCCCTTGCTTCCAATAGTCAACAAAACTTTTTGAGGATTTCGTGTACAGCCTTGTACATCACTAATCGGACAAAGGTCTTCGCCAAATAACGCATTACACAGACTTGACTTACCTACTCCTGTTTTACCAAAGATACCAATTTGACAATTACAATTACAATTACAATTACAATTACAATTACAATTACAATTACAATTAAGTCGATTTTCAACCTCAGCTTCAACCTTAGCTTTTAATTCTGGTGGAGTTTTAATTCCTTGTTTTTCTAACGATTCCCAAAACCTAAACAGACTTTCTTTATCCAGCCTTTCCTTTAATTCTCTTGGGAGTTGTAATGCTGCTTCACTTTTCCGATTAAATCTTTTCCAACCATCCTTTATTAAATCTATCTCCCGTTGTGTCATTTCTTCACTTTCTTGTTGTTGCCGGGCGAATAACTCAGCCTCATATCGCTGTTGATTTTGCACACAAATGGTTTGCAAACTTTGTTTTAACGGCTCAACCACCATTTGTAATTCTTCACTAAATTCCGCATGAAACAAGCGGGGTTCATGCAGCGGATTAATCACCGTTAAATAGTAAAAATCACTGCAAAAGGCGGCAAAGGCTTGATGCAGGGCGACAATCATTTTACGGATGGCTTTGTAAGCATCCTTATCACTCGCGCCTTCCTTATGCAACTGCTCATAAACCGCCTCCCAATTGAAGGTGCTTGTTTCTGTCAGCGTTATATTGCCAAAGCCCCAGCCGTGAATATGCAGATATAAATTTTCATCGGTCATTTGGCTGTATAAAACCACTGTTGGCACGCTGCTTAACAAGCGCTCGTACTGCTTAACGTGCGCGTCAAAAATACGGCCTTCAAAGAATTTGCCAAAAAATTGCACAGGATATAGCTCGTTTTGAAACGGATATTCGCTTTGCATAAACTGTTTTAATTCATTGCGTACCGCAATTGGCAAATCATTTTTGAAACTGTCAGGACAACTGGGGCTGATTTCAGGCTCAGATAACAGCATTAGTAAATGATGCTTTTCTTGACTGCTGCGTAACACATCCACTGTTTCATCGCGGCTTAAAATCCCCGCCCAGCGGTCTTTATCATAATCCGCCTGAATTTGTTTCAGGCTAAGTGCGATGTTTTCTTGGTGAATTTGCGTTTGCAACTGCAATTGCTCGCGTTGAATTTCTAAAGCAATTTGTTCGCGTTTATCTTTTTCAGCTAAATAACGGCGCTCTAAAGTCGTTAGCTCTTTCGATTTGGTTTCGCGCTGTGGCGTGGGTTTTGAATCGAACGAATTACTGGCTTTTGTTGCCATATTGGTGGCAAACCGAGTGACTGCGGTTATTAGGATTTTTTTGCCAATATTTAAAACTGTATCCAAAATACTCATCATTTTTCCTATCTAAATTTTTATGTTCACTACTTAAATCAGCCACCCAAAAACTTTATAAAGATTATTCTTGTGCGGAACAAAGTTTGTAATCTCAGCCCACCCAACAGTCCGCCATCGCACTCTCAAATACTCAGAACGTTACTGGGTTAAAAGATAAGCGGCATTAAGCTAACATGAACATTTTCCCGCAAACAATGTAAATCTGTCACAGAAATAGTCCTCCGCCTTTAGCCTATCTTCCCCTGCCCGTCCCATCAAAAACCCGCCAACAAAAAATCCACCGCACCGATAACCTCATTTCGGTAATTACCCAAATTGGCAACGGTTTTACCCAGTTCCTTTCTTGATATGCTGGCAAGTTGTGGCGTTAACAGCAAATAGCTTTGCCCGTCAATGTCCACCTGGGGCGTTAGCTTGGTCATGCTGCGGGTCACTGTTCCGGTTAGGTAAACTGGAATGACCACCGCCGTTGCCAAATCAGCCAGTAAGTCGCTTTGAATGTCCAAAAGATAAGGAATCAAGCTCTTGGTTTTCGGGTTACGGTTTTCGTGCAAGTCGAATTGCGGCATTAGAAACTCCGCAAATCATCTGCGAATGTGCCATTTTCTTCGATGAAACGGTTGTATTCATCGATGGCGGCCCGGTTTTCGGCAAGCCATGCAGTGGTTTGTTTTTGGCGCACCAGTTCGATCAATGTTTGCTCCAAGGCTGCGGATAGGTTGATGTCCAAGGCTTTGGCCTGTCTTAACAAATCGCTGTTGACGGTGACATTAGTGGCTTTTTTGCTGGCGGATAAGTCGTATGATGCTTTCATGGCATAATCTCTGTAGGCTTATTATGTTGATAACTAATGCGCATAACTATACCGTATTAAGCTCAAAAGCCATACCCTCCCGAATCCCCGCCACATCCGTACCTTGTTTCAACAATTCCTGATACCAACCGCCATCCACGGTATCGCCATATTTAAGGCTGGGTAATTTCAAATGTTTGGGTCGGGTTTGCAAAACCCGACCCGCCCAGTAATCGGCACATTATGTAGAATCAAAGGGGTCAGACTTGAGCGGGACGAGGTTTGCAACCTCGTCCCAAGCATTTCTGAGGTTTTATGATGGGCTGGGTAATTTGTGGTCATAGCCTAAAAATCCACATTCGCCACGGTCATCGTTTTATCCTAAAGGTTCTGCTGGCCGGATGCGAGCCGTACCAACTGACCACCAGCCAGTGATAAATGCCGTTATCTGAAGTCAGCCCTAAGCTGTCCAAGGACGCTGCGGACAAACGCACCAAACCGCCTGTGTGGGAGATGCCCGCAACGGTGTTGGTGGAAAACTGTTTCCAATATATGTTTTCACCCGTGGCAAGATTTGCCGGATTACCCGCAATATAAAAAGTCCAAGGGGTTTCGCAATACGTGCCATCGCTTGTCCAGCCCAACAAATACTCTTTGCCTTGGCTCAAGTCGATTTCTTCACAATTGGCAGGTTCTGCCAAACGGACATGGCAACCGCCTGATGTTTCGTCGGGAACCAGCACAACATTGCACATATTGGCATTCTTGAAGGATTTGTAAGGGCTCCAACCCCCTATCCCCAAAACGTTTTTAGCCCGTACCCGCCATTGGTTGGCGGCAAATTTCAATACCAAAGGTGGCTTGATTGTGCAGTTCTGGACACCTGATGAGCAACCCAATTGTGTCGCCGTGTACCATTTGTCCAACAAATTGACCCCAGCGGAGTTTCTTATGTTCAGATTATACTGTTCGGCGGTGCCGGATGCTTTCCAGTTATAAGACGGGGATGTTTGGGTTATGTCAGTAGCCGGAGCGACCAGAACCGGAGCCAAAGGTGTGCCACGGCGAAAAGTCTTGGTTGCTTGTAGGCCCGATCCAGACGCGTTGGCAGCATTGACTTTCCAGACGTAGTTGCCTATCCCTAAGGCCTTATCGGGCATGATTTGGCAAATTGCCGTTTGGGTGGGGCATTGCAATTGGGCTGGCGTATAGGTTTTAGTGAACAAGACCGCGCTTGGGCTACTTATCACCAATTTATAAGTGGTGCTGCCCGATACCGGTTTCCACTTATAAATGGGTTTGGTGGCGGTTATTGTCGCTGTTGGCTCAAGCAATATCGGTGTCCCAGGCACCGCTGCGAAACTGACTTGGCTTATCCACACACTATTGGATAACAATAAGGAAATGATCGGATACCGAAGTGCCTTGCGCATATAAACCTCCCCATTACGATAAAACCCAGCACAGGGATTGTGATTGCACCGATGCTGTGGCCGACTATTTATAAAACGTTCAAATAAATTTTACATGTTTACCAAGTGGTCTTATGAATAGTTTTTGTAAATGCTTTGGGTGGGACTAGACTTGAAAACTTGCTTCAAACCTTTCTAAGGTTTTATAGGGTTTGAAACGTTTAGGCCGGGTTTGCAAAACCCGACCCGCTCAGGACTAGGCGTAACAGCTTAGACCACCGAGAAATCCGCCGCCGTAAGCTCTAAGCCTTTACCGATCAGCGCGATGTTGGCCGCCGCTGTACCGCCCGCGCCATCAGCATCATAAGCGATGCCGCCCGTCACGCTGTTGTACAAAACCCGGTCATCTGCATCGACCGTACCGCCTGTGCCCAACACTTTGAACAGGGAAGCCGCCAATGGGCCTGTTTGGCTTAGGGTAGTGAAGATAGCGTTTTCTAAAACCAATGTGTCATCGGCGACATTAAAATCGGTGATGAAATCCAGATTGTTGGAAACGGGGGCGGTGTTGAACACAAAACGGTCTTGGCCTGTGCCGCCCGTGAGCGCATCTTTGCCAGTCAATCCGTTGATGTTGTCGTTGCCTGCACCACCCAATAGCCGATTGTTCGAGGCGTTGCCGATTAAAGTGTCATTGAAGGCACTGCCGTTTAAGTGTTCAATGCCTTGCAAGGTATCTATACCAGCGCCCTGGGTGTTTTGGGCGGTAATGACACGCAAATCAACCACCACGCCCGCCGTGGCTTGCCAGTATTGGCCGAAGTCCTCGCCCACCCCGCCATCCAGCGTATCATTGCCAGCACCGCCCGCCAAACTGTCGTTGCCGTCCAAACCTTTAAGGATGTCGTTGCCAGCGTTACCATACAGGCTATTGACGGCGTTGTTGCCAGTTAAGGTATCGTTAAAGGCACTGCCGTTTAGGTTTTCAATGTTCAGCAGTGTGTCCGTACCAGCACCTAGTGTGTTTGGGGCGGTAGTTAAACTTAGGTTGATTTCCACACCCGTTTTAGCCGTCCAATAGTGAGCCATATCGCTGCCATTGCCGCCGTCCAGAGTATCGTTACCGCCGTCACCGTATAAGCTGTCGTTGCCATCCATGCCTTTGAGGGTATCGTTACCTGCCGCACCAGACAAGGTGTTATTTTGGCTGTTGCCTGTGATTATATTGCTATTGGCGTTTCCTATCGCTTTGTACGCTTCACCCAAAAGCGTTATATTTTCAATTCCTGAAAGCACAAAACTCTGCAAAGAATAATCAATTGAGCTAAAAATGCTGTCAATGCTTGGGTCTTGCCATCTATCCTCATGAATAGTGTCACCTTGAGCGTCTACCCAATACGTGTCTTTGCCGTAACCACCTTCCATGAAGTCATTACCCGTGCCTCCATTTAAATTATCGTTACCACCATCGCCAAATAAAGAATCATTACCAGAACCACCATTAAGAATGTCATTACCGTTGTCACCCTTTAAGCTGTCGTCGCCACCTAAGCCATCAAGTGCGTCATCTTCATCCACATAACCATAAATAATGTCATTACCCTCAGTAGCGGGTGCTAAAGCCAAGGCTTTTATAGCGTTCCAATCCCAAGTTTTTCCATCACTTAGGCGGAATTGTTCAATGCGATATTCTATTTTGTAGTGGCTTTGTTGCATAAATGATCCAATGCCCCCATATACCAGGAAATTCACTAGTAG
>CAYUQV010000126.1:0-5572 GCA_964446885.1 uncultured Methylocucumis sp. | reverse complement strand
GAATGGGCTTCCTGCCCTTTATGCCCTATGGGTAATCTGCCGCCGTGCGGCATCCTTGCCGCACCCCTACGGGCCATTCCCGACAAATACTGCGGTGCTCGACGCGGCAAACGGGATACAAACTACGTTACTGCGTAACGCCATTCCATTCGACTTAGTTTTTATCAGTTTGTCGTTTGCCCATCTCATTGAAAAGCCAGGTTTTCCAAGATGCAGGTAAGGCCATGTACACGGTTTGCAGCGAGATCAGCAGGTTCAGGGTGAATTTCAACGGCGAAACTTGGGGGGCTTGGGGTTTGCCTGCCACCACACAAGGTTTACACGGCGATGTTTGGCTGAGTTCGGCCAATATGAAACCTATGCCGCCCATCATCACTAAGCTTGTGGGTGTGGTCATTTGCTGGGCGAGCTGGTTTTCTACCAAAGCGGCGCGGATACCGATGATGCGTTGGCGTTCGTGTATTTGTGCCGATAGCGATGGGGCATTGGCAACGCCGGACATGCGTGGGATTTTCATAGCTTTTTTGGGTGTCCCCGTTTTACAGGAGTGGGCTGAAGGCTGCCAAGAAAATCCGGCAATAATAAATAACGGCTTTTATGGCGGATGACCCGGAGCAGGATCAGTGCGGCCAGCAAATTTACGGCGACGATCAATAAAATGGCATTGCTTGCAGTCATGCCAACGTTTATCAACGCCAATACGGCGGTCGCCAAAAATCCCAGCCACGCACTTATTAACATGATGCCCAGGATGATACTGGCGGCAATCATCATGACCAAACTTTCTCCCGCCCGGCGCATATCCAGCCCGGCCAACTTTACATAATCATGGCCTAAGGCCCGCAATTCGTACCATAAGGCCTGCACATCTTCCAAGATGCTGGCATTATTGGGGACGGCTTCGGTGCTGGTTGTCTGCCCGGCTTTTATTTCATCCGGCTTCATACAGTGGCCTGCTAATGTTTGGCTAAAGCAAATATGCCGCACCTACGCAATAACTGGCTGGCACCCAGCAACATCAAAACTAAGCTGTCAGGTTCAGGAACGGTAGAATCCATCCCACTAAAACCGGAACTGTCAAAATCAGCACGGACAGTTTCAAAGTTTTCGGCAGTGCAATCGTTGGAAATGGTGTTGTCTATCAACGTGACCGCCCCCGTTAACGCAAACGCCCGCCCGCACAAAATGTTTGCGCGTGGATTAAGGCTGATGCTGGCCAGGGCCAGGATATTGCCGGCAAACACGCTGTCCGAACCTAGCGTGGCAGAACTGCCGACTTGCCAAAACACGCCACTGGAGGCCCCGCCATTAATGACATTGATGAACGAGCTGCTAGCGGTGGTTAATGTACTATCGATTTGAAACACAAAATCCGCGTTAGGGTTGCCTTGGAAATCAAGGGTCAGGGTGCCTGTCAATTGCGCTGATGAGGCAAACGAATACACGCCTGGTATTAGTATTTGCCCCCCCAATTCGGGAGTAGATTGATTTACGCCAGATAAGCGGGAAAGGATGCCGTAGGCTGTGGTGACATCATTTCTGGCCGCCAATGCCAAACCCCCCGGCCCGTATATCGACCCTCCTGTGACAATGGCGGGAGGAAACCCCGTAATGGCGGTGAGCGCCGCCGGATCAGTACCGACATCGCCCCAAATCCGGGTTTGTGGGTTGGGGTCGCTGTGGGCGTTAGTCACCCCCGCCGCACCCAGCACTGAAAAACTTTGCGCAGAACCTAAAAAAGGGGCGGCTGATACTGCGCTGGGCAGGTAAAGCGTTGGCATAATGATTAACGGCAATACCGATAAATATTTTTTTGTGTTCATGGCATACCTTCCCACATGGGGTACTGGTTAATTCGGATTACAAACTTGAGGTTTGTAATCCGATGGGGTCAAGGCTGTTTTCACAACCTATCTTTGGCTGTCGGTTTAACGGCTACTTAACAAACGGCTGAACAAAAATCCCGCCGCTACCGCGATGCCAATGGTTGCGACCGGGTTGTCATGGATATAGCCCCGGCAATTGTCCACCAAATGCTGTTCGGCTGTTTTTAACTGGCCTGTTTTTTCATTAAATGTGTCGGCGGCTTGGTGGCTGACATTGGCGATCTTATCGACCACGTCATGGGCGGATTGTGAGGCTTTGTCTACTAACGTTTCCATACTGGTGTCCTTAAAGGGAAATGGGAGGCTTGGTTGTGGGTTCCTGGTGCGGATACTGTTAGATGCCGCATGGAACTTGATAAGCACTTTAACCCTTAAAACCCTTAGCTTCGGTACGTTAGCGCACATAAACCCTGCCTATCCAGAAACCAATAGTTTGCCAACGGATGCCCATGTTGAAACAGGTAGTTTTGAATTTTTCTTGTCCACGAAAAACACACAAAGCACGAAAGCATAATGGCTGGTTCGTGCCTTTTCGTGCGTTTCGTGGACAAGAAAAAACTATTGGTTTCTTGCGGATATAGTCTAAATAACGGCTCCCTTCCCATGACCGTTATTCCGTTCAGACCCCCCGTCTCTTTGAAGCTATCGAAATAACCCCGTCAATAAAAATATGTGCGCTAACGAACAGACGTGCCTTGGGTGTTGCGGCTAAGCTACCTCTGAGATTTTTTTACAACAAATGCCATGTACACCGCTGATGATAAATGCGGTTGGCGACTCATGAATTTATATAAAACAAGCATTTATAGTGCTGTAGCGCACATTTGGACATGCGCACATGAATTTGCAAGGCTCCAAAAATGAAGCGCGTCATGCGTCCTGATTTGGCGACACCATGTTATGGGTTTCCATTTTTTTATTTCACCGAAGGAAAAGATTATGTCAAAGAATAACTTACCCGCTATTGCCCTGCTGACTGGGATGGGGTTCATACCGTTGGCCCAAGCCGCTGACCAAGCTACCGATAACCGTTGGTATGTCGCGCCTTATGGCACGTTCATCAATTCCGGTGGCGACCGTAATGCCGCTGATGGTTGGGGCGGTGGCATGGGCGTTGGCAAAATGCTTAACCAGCATTTTAATGTTGAATTGAAAGGTTTTTATCAGGAGTTTGGCGGTTATGGCCGTCTGACCAACCGTTATGTAGGGGATTGGGAAATGACCGGAGGCTCAGCCGACGTGCAGTATTTCTTCAACCGCAATAAACTCGCGCCATTCTTGGTTGTGGGCGCAGGCGGCATGAACACCCATTTTAGGGGTCGTGATTCCACTGGCTTAATTGCCGAAGCGGGTGCGGGCTTTACTTATGAATTCAACGATAACTTTTTGGTGCGCAGTGATGTGCGTTACCGTTACAACAACAATGACGCCCGGATGCAATCAGGCATCTATCAGTTCCATGATTTGGTCGTCAACGTCGGTTTTGTGATTCCATTTGGTGCTAAAGGGCATTATGTCGCCCCCGTGCAAACGCCTGTTGCTGATGCGCCTGCCGCGCCGATTACCGATTGCGCCACGCTGGATTCGGATGGTGACGGGGTCAATGATTGTATTGACCGTTGCCCGGAAACACCGCCGTCCAGTTCCGTTGACAATGCGGGTTGCCCTGTCAAGTTGATATTAAGGGGCCAGCATTTTAATTATGATTCTGCCGAATTGACCTTGAACGCCAAAGAATTGCTGGATGGTGTGGCCCATAGCCTGAACACATATCCGCAGAAAAATGATATTGAAGTCCAAGGCCACACCAGCAGCGAAGGCTCCAATGCCTATAACATGCGCCTGTCACAACGCCGTGCCGCGTCTGTGGTCGATTACTTAAAATCCAAAGGCATCACCAATCGCCTGAGCGCGACAGGCTACGGCGAAGACCACCCGATTGCCGATAACAACACCGAAGCGGGCAAATCCGAAAACCGCCGTGTTGAATTGATCTGGATTGAAAACTAGGTTTCTTTATTCCCTAAGTAGTCCTCTAACCCGCTTTAACAGCGGGTTTTTTTTGCTTTGCCTAAATCCCACCCTGTCAAAAAACCTGACGTCATAGGGTCGATATGTTCGCTAGCGTACCGACAAGGCCTCTGTATATAAACTAAAATTCATTTTATTTTCAATTTGTTACAAACGGTTTAGATGAGCCATTTGGCTAAAACCGTATTCACCATCACCTTAAGGAACCGCTTATGAAAACGTCCTGTAAACAACCGTCCAACCGATTGGCCGCTCTTGCTTATGTCTCTTTGGCGATCAGTTTGCTGATTGCTTGTGAGCAAAAAGGCCCCGCTGAGAAAGCCGGGCAGAAAATCGACAATGCGGTCGAACAAGCGGGCGAAAAACTTGATACGGCCACTGAAAAGGCGGGCGACAAAGTGGATGCCGCCAAACAATCCGTCAAGCATAAGGCCGATGTCGCTGAAGAATATATTGACGACACCATGATTACGCTCAAAGTGAAAACGGCATTAAGCAGTGACCCGCTTCTGAAAACCGCCAAAATCGAAGTCACCACCGTCAATGGTGTGGTGACTTTGAAAGGATCGGTGGACTCTGAAGCCAGCTTGGTTCAGGCCATTGCGGACGTGAACAAGCAAGCGCATGTCAAATCCGTGCAAAGCCAGCTTGTGGTCAATCCTAAACAGGACAAATAACATGATTAAATTACGCTGGCTAGCGGCATTAGGTGCGGTATCAATCGCAACAGGCGCACAGGCTTACAATTACAATCCGGTGCCCATCCCACCAGAAAAAACTGTTTTACCGACCGGACTGCTGCCTGCGGGGCATTTGTTCAAGCCCTTATTGGCAGACCCGCGCTGGGCGCATTTTTCGGCCTCTTACCGCAACTACCAAAACGATAATTTTGACGGCAAAGATATTGCCTCGGTGAGTTTCGGTGAAACCATCCCGCTCTACCGTAGCCACTTTGGGCAATCGAATGTGCAATGGGAAACGGGCTTGCAAGCTGGGGTGTTTAGTGATTTCAACTTAGGTACGTCTTCCAAAGATTTGGTGAACACCGATTTTATCGCCTCCTTCTATGGCAGTGTCCGGGTTGGCCAATTCTCGGCCTTTGGCCGCCTGTTCCATCAAAGCTCACATTTGGGTGATGAGTTTTTGCTACGCAACACCAACGACAAATTCCAGCGCGTTAACTTAAGCTATGAAGGCGCGGATTTGAAACTGTCTTATGAATTGCCGTTAGGGATGCGCCTGTATGGCGGTGGCGGTGGCATGTTCGATAGGGAACCGTCAACGCTAAAACCGTGGCTGGTGCAATATGGGCTGGAATTTCGCAGCCCCGTGCGTTTGGATTTTGCCGCCTTGCGCCCTGTCGTCGCCGTTGACGTGAAGAATTTTCAAGAAAACGATTGGAATATGGATGTCTCCGCCAGAGCCGGGTTTGAATTTGAAAACTTGCAGGTATTGGGCCGTAAACTGCAAATCTTGGCCGACGCTGCGAGACAGGAGTCGAGTAGTCCCCAGAAGCGATAGGGCCTGTGTTTTCACGTAGCGGAGCGTAGTGAAAATGCAGGCTATCCGAAATCGCGTCGAGTCATTGGAGAGCATGTGGGCCACCCCTTGTTGGGTGGCGAACGAGTGACCAGGACGGCTGGGGCTTGCGAAGC
>CAYUQV010000125.1:3982-5590 GCA_964446885.1 uncultured Methylocucumis sp. | reverse complement strand
AAATGGGTTGAATACGTCGCCAGGATGGTCATTGAGTCGGCATCAGGCGGCGAACGTGTCCTGGCTCTGGCCCTGTCTTACCGGGACACCCATATGATAGGCCAATCCCTTATTGCCCTAGGGATTGACACCAAGAGGTTGGCAATCCACACCGAAACGGATTCGCTTCCAGAATTGCTGGCCCGCTTCCGTCAAACGGAAGGCACTGTCTTGGTCACCCCGTCCTGTTGGGAAGGCGTCAACCTCCCTGGCCTAGTCAGCAACGTTGTCATCACGAGGATACCTTTCCCACAACCCGACAAAGCCCTTGAGGGCATTATCTCCAATTCGATGCACAATCGCGGATTCCCCCTAGAGACGATCAATGCGAGCATTTACGCCCGGTCTGTCATCCAAGCCAGGCGAAAATTGAGGCAAGCGTTGGGCGCGGCATCCGCCAAAAAAACGATGCCACCAGGATATGGATCGGGGACAAACGCATCCTCGCCACGAAAGGCAAGTTAAAGTTGGAGTCGTGTGTCCCGAAACGCTTTTTATGCGCGGTCAACGAAGCCAGCACCTTCAAACTGGATGGGGGCCTTTACACGCCCGCCGTTTCCGGCGGACATAACCCGTGGCATATCCCAAAGCGGGAACACAAAACAGGGGGGGCATAATGGCGAATCGAATGAAGCCGGCACCAATCCGGCCAACGGGCAGGGACGGCCTGTGTGGCGATGGCCTATACGGCGACGAAAACGCCCAACAACATGACAGTTACCCGATCATAGAGCGGTATCTTGACGAAATGAGGCCTATACCGTTATTGGGCGCGGCTAAAGAAAGGGAATTGGCGATCCTTGTTGAATCTGGCTGCGCAGCGTCACGGCAAGCCATGATCAAGGCCAACTTGCGGTTGGTTGTCCATATCGCACTGGGTTACAAAAATAGGGGGTTTCAGTTAGGCGACCTGATCAACGAAGGCAATGCGGGCCTAATCCGCGCCGTTGACAAATTTGATTGCCGGAAAGGATGCAGGTTTTCAACTTATGCCACCTGGTGGATCAGGCAGGCCATTGAATACCACATCATGAACGCCGGCAGGCCAATACGCTTGCCAGCCCATATTATTAAAAACCTCAGCCCATGCCTCAGGGCCCGCAGTGAGCTTTTGCAAAAAAATGGCTCCCATCCGACGGTTGCGCAAATAGCCGCACACCTGTCATGTGACGAACAGGACGTACACACGTTATTGCAGTACGACCATGTCACCACGGAAAGCAGTGTGACCACGTCTGCCAGCGAGGACGGTGACGCGCTGGAGGTTGGCTGTTTTTACGATGAATCCGCACTTCCACCTGAAGAAATTATTCAGGATGATGACATCAGACAAAAATTGCCAATGTTCATCGCCCAATTGCAAGGTAGGGCGGCAGAAGTCATAAACTCACGCTATGGACTGTGCGGCCACACGGAAAACACCCTTGGGCAGGTTGCCGAAAACCTGGGCGTGACCCGTGAACGGGTCAGGCAAATACAGGCCAGTGCCCTGATTGAATTAAGGCAAATCCTGCACAATAACGGGTATTCATTTGAAGCATTCTTTTGAATGCCCACCGCGCAACATCC
>CAYUQV010000125.1:0-3882 GCA_964446885.1 uncultured Methylocucumis sp. | reverse complement strand
ACAACATACAAACTTATGAAAATCGGTTTATAGCCGAAAAACACATTCTTCAACTGTGAGCCAACCATCAATACTTTTATTAAATCCGCTCCAAATTTTTTTAGTTTGATTGTTATCGCCGTGTTTATCGCGCTAATTCTGGCAGCCATAAATTGGAATGGTGATATCCGAACCAACCCAAGTTCATATGCTTACCAAAATAAAGCTCAAACCATTGAGCAAGTGATCGATAACATCACATATTTTAAAGACAAGCGCGGCAACTGTTTTGCCAGTAATACAAACGATGCTACTGGAGATTTCGATTTCACAGCCATTGACTGCAAAAAAGCGGGTCTATGAATTCTAACCAAGGTAAAAATTAAGTTTTCTGGGCAGGTATGGACTTGCGATGAGGCCATAAAGATATGGTATTGCCGAATGCCATTGGCAAGACATCACAAGTGGCAAAAGAACAAGTTTAGGTTGAAAAAAACCATTAATTACACGAAAAAAACAGCATATTTTGATAACTATTTGAGTAAAGCATCAATTCAATTTAATCAATATATAAAAGACACATTGGTTGCTTCCATATACCCCCACTGACACTGAAAAAAATTATGTTTAATTTCTCTTTGTATTTTTTCGCAGCATTTATCACAGCACTTTATTTTGGTGGATTTTTTCAAAAGAAAAATTTTTCTTTCATTTTATTTTTTGGTTTGGCCATCATTACCGCAGTAATTGGCCGGTTGATTATTTCGCTCGGCCTCATTGTCGAGAATCCATCATTAATGACTGAAATCCTGTTTGCTACTTTATTTTCGGCAACGATGACGGCTCTATTCCATAAAGCTTTCGTGGATATGTTTATGCGAATGCTGATGGGTGGCCAATGGGTTGTTGTAAAAGTTAAACACTCTTTTGAAAGAATTCCTAACGAAAATAAATAACGTCTCCAGTTAAATAAATACTACCCAGTAATTGCAAATAGTAGACGCAAAACTAACCTCACCTCACCAAGAACTATGAAAAAGATCGTAATATGCTTAACTTTAATGCCTATTGTAATCATGTCCAGTGCATGGTCAGCATCATTTAAAACAACTGGTTCAGTAAGAACTCCGTCGATCAAAACATCGCCGAAACCCCTTGCTACCAAACAAAATTTTAAATTTGGGGTAGGCGGAAACGCCATTACCAGACAATACAATAATCAGCAAACCCAAAAATCGTACCTTGGGTATGACGCTAATTTCCCTAAACAACAACCAAAAACCTTTCCGAAAGCGGATTTGGAAAAATACCGCACACAATACCGTGGCAACCCGCTGTATCAAGAAGTGGCAAGGCAGGCCGACCCTTGGTCGGCGAGAAGCCATTACTACCAAGCGAACCCGTCCAGATGGTCTTCAGGCGTCTCCGACTCTGGCCTGCTTTCAGCCGTTTTCTTGTATTCCTTGATGAACAACATCAGCAATGCCGCCCAATATGCCCATAACCATCAAAACGATCAGGATTATCGCCAGTGGCGGGAACAAGCGGATCAAATGGCTAAAAATGATCCTCAATTAAAGGAGGCTTTGGCTAAGGTTGATAGCCAAAAACAAAGCATTACAACTCAACCTAACCCCAACTGGCTTCCCGCAGGTGTTCCCGCGTCAGCCGCGTTGTCAGAGGCGGCGCTTGCCGCCAGTTTGCCAACCTTGAATATCTGTACCGGCTCTGAAAACGGCCCTTATTACGCGGTCGCAAAGGATGTGATGTACCCGGAAGTGGGGGCCACCGTTAATATGGCACTAATCACAACGAAAGGCTCGCCAGACATCCTGGCCAAACTGCAATCAGGTGCTTGTGACGCAGGGTTCCTTCAGGGCGACACACTTTATGATGCCGAAAAATTGGAGGTGGTTTTCAAACCGTTTTTGGAAGCCGGTCACTTGGCCTGTAGCGTGGGTTCCAATAGTAAAACTATTTCGGATATCGCAGATAAAAAAATCTGGATTCCCAAAAACTCAGGCTCGCGCATGACATGGGATAGATTAGTCACATTGAATCCGGCCTATAAGGATATAGCCGTCCAGGATGCAGTGAACTACGAAGATGCGATCCTAAAGGCCACCCAAAACCAAGGTTGTCTGTTTTATATGGCAGCCCCCCATGCCGCCGCCATTGGTCGCCTGATCAATCGGAAAGATTTGCGGCTTGTTGCTATAGACGACCCGCTTTTGCTGAAAGGCGACGTTTACCAAAACCGAACCTTGTCCTCCGAAGACTATGGCAAGGCAATTGAGGATACGACATTTTCCTATGCTTACGTCAAAACCATTGTCGCTCCGGCCTTATTCGTGGTCAGCAAACAATGGTCGGATAAATCCCCTGAAAAGGCGGCAACCGTCAAATTACAACTGAACGACCTCCAAAAGAAAATTAAACGGGAGGTAAAACAATGACAACAACCAATTTGATCACTCTTGGCAGTTTTATCACCGTCAATACGACCGATACGGAACATCTTGAGCTGCATCCATCGGTTGTCCGGCCAACAGGTGCATTCACTATTCAAGCCATCGGTAAGGTGATGGGGGAGACGAATGGCCTGGACAGGTATGCTGTTTATGCTGAACAAAACGGTAACTCTTATTTGCTGGAAATCGAAGCGTCCGACAAAAAAATAGTAGGGTTTATTCTTTATCAAAACGTGTTGACCATTACCCCAGAAGAAAATCAATGGCCTGAAACCATCCAGGATATTACAGGGATCGACATTGACCTTGATTCCATTCATTACCGCCGTTCATTGGGCGGGGATTCACCGAATATCGATTTACTGGATGTTATGGAGGAGATAAAAACCCATAACGACACCTACACCTGCAAAAACCGGATCATGCAATACGAAAGACCTCTTTTCAACGAAACGGATGAGTTGCTTAAGGTGGCGGTTGAAGTTGTCGAAGAAAAACAGCAAGCGCAAGTGTCTTTTTATATTGGTGTCCAATTACATCCATCTGTACTCACTATCGCGGGTTGACCAACATTGGGGGGTGGCCTGTCCTCCATCCGCCATTCCACAACAGAAAACTGAAACAAATAGGAACCGACTATGCTTTTTTTTAAAAATTATGGCGCCCAAAAGGCAAAAGATTTGTCGAACTTAATCGCTGAGGCTATTGTGAAGTTCGATCCTGAAGGGGCGACTGAAGCCGCTATCGCTGAAATCGAAGAGAAATTCGACAAGCTAAACCTCTCATTCTCTAAAGCAAAACAGGTTTGGGAAAAAGAGAATAATGAATCCGTTGCCATAACGGAGCTGTACAAACAACGATTGGCCGCTGCGGAAATATTGCAGGCAAAACCAGAAAAGGCCGAGGCGTTAGCCAAGCTGGTTTCCCTGTTGGAAGATATGCTCCCTGATGTCCAGCGCGAACAGCAAGAGGCGCTTGATGCCAAGCAATATATGGATGATCTGGAAAAATTGGTAAGGCAGTATGCGGAAAAGTTGAAACAAGCTCGACAAACTGTCGAAAGTGCCAAAAGAAAAATGCAACAAGCCGAACTTGCCAAACAACAGGCGGAAGAAAAAGCCGAAGCGGCAAAAATCGCCAGTGGATTGTCCAGTAGCGGCAATTCCTTAAGTAGCGCCATCACCCATATGGAGAAATTGGCACAACAAGCCGCCACCGAGGCCGATGCCGCCAGCCGCAAGGCCAACTTGTTACAACCTACCCAGGAAGAAGATGATGCGGATATACAAGAGGCAATGGCGCAAGTCAAAGGCAGTCAAACAAATGTCGGCAACACCATTCAAGATAGGTTGGCTGCGTTAAGGAAATTGGGGTAAGTAATTTGACATAAGTTAAATGGTATAAAATACAAGCTTTTTTACCCTCCACAGCA
>CAYUQV010000124.1:0-5654 GCA_964446885.1 uncultured Methylocucumis sp. | reverse complement strand
ATGCCGCACGGAGGCAGATGGGCAGGAAGCCCATTCTGCCTCCCCCCGACAAATGCGAGGAGCGCAAGACATCAGCGGCAATCGGGCCGCCTTTTCTTTGGGTACTTTCTTTTGGCGGAGCAAAAGAAAGTACCCCGCCTTCGGGTGCGGGAACCCGATTAAATAATCTGTCGCGATAGCGACTCATTGTCTTTACTTTCAACTCGCAGAAAATGTCTGCGTAACATCAGTGAATAAGCGTCTTTCAAGCACAGATAAGCCAAGCTACCCGATTACTTGAACACATAAATCCACACGTTATGGAGATGTTGGCGTAAGTTTAATGAAGAATATTTTTGGAAAGCCCGCAATTGCGGGCCATTTCTGACCATACGTCGGAACAGGCTACCGCCGCCAAACAGCAAATCAATAAACGCCCGCATTTGCCAGTATCGGCTTTCGGAATACGGGAACCAGTTCGGTTCATCAGCAAATGTGGTTCGGCTGGTCAGGCCAGAAACGGTCTGGCTGAACTGGCGCAAACCTTCCGCACCGTGATAACGGCCAAAGCCACTGTTTTTGACCCCGCCAAACGGTAAGCCGGGATGGCCGATATTTTTCAGGACATCGTTCACCGCCCAGTTACCGACCTGCAACTGCCTTGCAACCCGCTCGGCTTTGGTAATGTCTTGGCTCCAGACGCTGGCGTTCAGGCCAAATTCGCTGTCATTTGCCAAAGCAACCGCCTGCGCTTCGTCATCAAACGCCATAACAGGCAACAAAGGGCCAAACGTTTCTTGCTGCATGATAAGCATGTCATGCGTCACATCCCACAACACCACCGGATACACATAGTTCCCTTCCAGACGCAAGGGGGAAGATGCCTGCGCCCCTTTGGCGATGGCATCTTCATAATGCGCTTTTATGGTTTGGAATTGTGTTAAGGTCGTCAAACTGCCCAAATCGCCCACGTCACCATGCCCAACCGTCACCTGGGCCACGGCGGTTTTAAGCAAGTCGACAAATCCGGCATAACAACGGGCTTGGACATAACACCGTTCAACCGACACGCAGACTTGCCCGCTATTGATAAATGCGCCGTAAACCGCCGCCTGCGCCGCCCGTTGCAAATCCGCATCCGCGAACACCAGCATGGCATCCTTACCGCCCAATTCCAACACCACCGGAATGGGATGTTGCGCCGCCCGCGCCATCACCGCCCTACCCCCGGCCACGCCGCCTGTGAAAAACACCAAATCTGGTCTGGCATCAACCAATTCCGCGCCTG
This sequence comes from uncultured Methylocucumis sp., assembly GCA_964446885.1. Lineage (GTDB taxonomy): Bacteria > Pseudomonadota > Gammaproteobacteria > Methylococcales > Methylomonadaceae > Methylovulum. The sequence goes on along the minus strand of CAYUQV010000124.1, from coordinate 4,387 downwards.
TTTTCGCTGCGCCGATAACGTGTTGCACCAAGCCTTCCGGCAAATCTAATTGCGCCAATAAGGCCTTAATCAATTCGCCAACCGGGATGCTCAGTTCGGACATTTTGAAAACACAGGCATTGCCGGCAAACAAAGCCGTCAATAAGGGGCTTAAGGTCAGTTGGAATGGAAAATTCCACGGCGAAATCACCGCCACCACGCCATAAGGGCGGTATTCGTAATAGGCGCTGGCTTGTGGGAATGCCAATGGTGCGGTGTGAACCGGACTCGGTGCAAGGATGTTTGCGGCATGTTTTTGGTAATAACGCAAAGTTTCCAACACCGGGTAAATTTCCCCTAACAGCACATCCGTTTTGACTTTGCCTGTCGCCGCCATAATCACGTCAATGATGTGGTCAAGATCGGCCATCATCACGGCTTGCAACTTCGCCAAGCGTTGGGCGCGTTGTTTTACGCCGATATTGGCCCAAGTGCTGGCCGCCTTCCGTGCCGCCAGCATTTGGGTCGTTAACGCATCTTGAGACGTGATGGGGTAAGTGTCGATAGACTGTCCGTCAAGGACAGAAAAAGCGGTGATGGTTTGCTGGTTCATAGTCAAAAAACGGCGGAACGGGTGCTCTACCCGTTCCGGCTATTGTTAAAAAAATTGCATTTACCCACCGTTATTGTTGGGGTAGCTGTGGATGGCTTGGCCATTGGCTTTATCCATGTAATCCACTTCCAAATCAACAATTTGATGCTCGATGTTGCTTGGGTAACTGTAAATCGCCTGACCGTAGCCACGATTGACATAAATCACCTGAGGGTCATCAACGGCTTGATCCGCAATGGAATTGGGCGAGTTATGGATAGCGTGTGCAGAAGCACGGTTGTTATAAACCAAACCGTTAGCATCTTGCATTTCCGCTTGGGCGGCAATACTGGTAACGGCAACAGCTACGGCCATCATAGCGGCAACGATAGTTTTTGTAATTGAGGTTTTCATGGCTTTCTCCTAAAAATAATGTTGGTTCTCGCCGTCATGTCCGGCTTGGTAAACACTATAAGGAGAAATTATCAATAAATAAAATTGATTGTTTTTATACTATCAATTGATTAAAGCTATTGAAAAGCCATCTTAAAAAACCAATAAAAATCAATAATTAAGCTTCCAAACCAAAATTAACGCCATGTTTTTTACAAATCAGCTTCGCAGAAATATGCGCGGATTCGTAAATGGTCGGCAATCCGCTGCCGGGATGTGTGCCGCCGCCGACCAAATAGCATTGCGCCAATTCTTGGAATTGGTTGTGCGGGCGCAAGTATAAAAGCTGGCTGAATTTGTGCGACAAACTAAAGGTCGCGCCTTTAAAGACGTGTTCTTCGGTTTCCCAGGTTTGCGGCGTGATGATTTTTTCGCATTCGATGTGTTCGCGGATACCCGCCAAGCCCATCCGCGCTTCCAACACATCCAACACCTGTTCGCGTTTTTGTGCGCACAAGGCAGACCAATCCAATTGGCTGTCGTTGTTCGGCATCGGTACCAGCACATATAACGCTGATTTTCCGGCAGGTGCCAAACTGTCATCGGTGGCGCAAGCATTTTGCACATAAAACGAAAAATCTTTGCTTAAAGTCTTACTGTGGAAAATATTGTTGATATTGCTCGTGTAATCATCGGCAAAGGCAATGGTGTGGTGCGGCAAGTCGTAATACGTGTCCAAGCCCAAATACAGCATGAACGTGGAACAGGAATATTCCAGCTTTTGCACTTTTTCCGGGCTGTATTGTTTTAACTGGCCCGGCTTGACCAATTGTGTCATCGCATAAGCAAAATCGGCGTTAACGACCACCTCATCGGCCAGCACTTCGCTACCATCTTGCAAACGCACACCTTTGACGGTTTTATTGTCAATCAGCAACGATTCGACTGGCGTATCCGTGCGGATCACGCCGCCTTGCTCGGTGATGACTTTTGCCATGCCCGCCGCGATTTGGTTCAACCCGCCTTTGACGTGGTAAATGCCGTATTCATGCTCCAAATACGACAGCATCGTGAACATGCCCGGACAATCCCACGGCGACATGCCTAAGTATTTGGATTGGAAAGAAAACACCAAGCGCATTTTTTCTTCATTAAAATACCGTCCCAAATTGCTGAACACGCTATGGTTTAACGCCAAACTAGGGATGGCCCGCAACAAATCCCAGGAAAAAAACGCTTTCAGGCTGGTGTAATCGCGGGTGATGCACGGATAAAGCCGTTTAAAACGTGCGCCTTCTTGCTGGAGATACTTATCATAGCCCGCGCTGCCTTCCGGGAACGCCTGAGCCAATTCCTGGCGCATTTTATCGCGGTCAGAATAAACATTAACGGCACGGTCAGAGAACAACAAACGGTACATGGGATCGAGCTTGATAAACTCCATGTAATCGGCACTCCGCCGACCACAAAGCTCGAACATTTCATCCAGCACATGTTTCATCAACAAAAACGTGGGGCCCGTATCAAACGTGAACCCATTCAGGCGAATAGGTCGGTTACGTCCGCCCACTTCGGTGTTTTTGTCAAAAATGGTCACGTCAAAGCCGCGTTTGGACAGCAGCATTCCAGCGCACAAGCCGCCAGGGCCTGCGCCTATGATTACGATATGTTTTTTTTGTGGCATGGATTGGGGAGGGTTACGGGTTAAAGGGAATTTTGGGGATTAATGATAATTGTAGGATATGCCGACAGTAGAACACTTATTATTCAATGGCTTATTGAAGTAAGATAAGATGCACTTGTTCCTAGGCACATCCTTTGAAACCGATTTATTATGTTTTAGCTTTCTTTGACTCCCGCTTTTCTTGCCAAGACTCTAAAATAAATGTTGCTAATGTATGAGCACTATGAACTGCAAGCCGTGCATGTCGTGGTTTCAAACTATACATTTTTTTTCCAGCACCATGAGCGGAACTAGCATGTGTCCTTAAAGCACCAATTCCGCTAACTGTTGCAAACATGCCTGCAAGTATTTCTTGTAAATCTCTATCCTCTATTTTACTCGGATCAAGACCCAAATCATCTCGAACAACTTTCCAAATTGGTTGCAGATCTAGCTTATTCGGTGGAGTCAAATTTTCTTCCTCTATATATGTTTTGAAAATTGATTCTAAAATGTTGCATGCAGCAGATACCGCTTCCCTGGGAGATAATTCAACGTTCTTAAGGGCTCTATCAAACTCTTGGTCGATAGATGAATAATCTAACTTGCAGATAATTTCTTTAAGGCTTCGCGAAGCACTGCCTGAAATATGGGTCACTCTGGCACTGCCTGGAATATATTGCAAATTTGCCCGTGTTAGTGCCTGCTTTATTCGCTCAATCCTTTTTTCTTGATGTTCGTTAAGCGAAGGCTCATCATCATCCCAAAGGGATTTCTTTTCGGGGAGAGGGGGTTCCATATAACCTTCAATAAGAAACCCAATTATTTCGAAAGGATCACAACTTTCGTCAGTATTTATTCGACGCAACCACTCTTGAGCTTTTGTTAATTTACTACCATCAGGTGGGTCACCTGGGGCGTTAGCGTACATAAACAAGCTATTCATTGTCGCATGGGTTTCTGCCTCGGATAATATCTCGCTGAGAACGGAAATCAAATGTGATGGTAGCCTTAATTGAGCCAATTTTTACTCCATAATCGCATAAGATTATTTATATCGATGACTCCTTAATAAACCCAAGGAATCAACTTTTTAGTGCGTAGGCAATAATCATAATAGACTTGCCCAAAATGTCCTACTAACAGCGTTTCTTCATGGTTAATCCGCTGGTGTAAGGCATAAATCAACGGCGTACACAAAGCCAGCAAAGCCAAACCGTCGCCCATGGCCCAACCCGCCGCCAGAAAACCTAACAATAAACCGGAATAAGCCGGATGCCGGACGAACCGATACGGGCCGTGCTCGACCAATTGGTGTTGCGCCTGCACCATCGCCGTGGTGGTAAAAAATTTCCCCAAACTGGCCACCGCATAAAACCGTAGCCCCAAGCCCATCCCAAACACTAATAAGGCCATGATTTGCCGGGGCAAATACGCAACGGGAATCGGCCAGTATTGCCAGTGTTTGAACAGCAACGCCATAACCAACGCCGAAATGCTCGCTAACCAAATGATTTTGGGGGAATGGCTGTTGGTTTTATCGACTGGAACGGCACGGTTTTTAATGACGATAGCCAGTTCCAGCGTCGCCCAACTGCCGCCTAACAGCAGCCACAAGGTTTGTATGGGGGTCATGAAGTTAAATTAAGTAGGGGCGCAAAAGTCTTTTAAGATGAGTCACGGTGGCGGGACGGGGTTTCAATACCCCCGTCCTTAAGGTTTCAAAGCCGTTATAAGTACTGAAAACGTTACGGAACGGG
>CAYUQV010000123.1:0-5757 GCA_964446885.1 uncultured Methylocucumis sp. | reverse complement strand
CTATTTTATTACCCCTGTTACGTCAAGCTGGAGAAATAGCGCGATTGCCCTGACAGCAACTACAAATTGTATTTTCAATCGGTGGATACAATTCATAATGTGCTGGTTGCCATAGCAACCCTCTGGCTAACCCTATGCGTGACGCATCAATCGACTTTCCAGCAATATCCTTATCAACATAATTTGGTTTTTGATTCTTGGTATCTTCGTGCCAAGGCATGATTTTTTCCACGGCTTCTTCGCTCAGAATATTTAGCCAAACGGTTTCCCGAAGATTACTGCCTTTAATCAACACCGTTATAGGAGTATTGCCTCTAAAACTACCTTGGAAACCACCACCCACGCTTGGGGCATTATTTGCCATATTAAAAAGAGCTATTGACGTACAACTTTCACACAAACCAGCCCCTAAATCCTGAGGATTTACAAATGTCTTATTTGCACCATCGGACACCCCTGCCAAAAGTTTATCCATATTTGTATAAGGTTCTGTTTTGCTTGGCGTAACGTCACGAAATTGCATGAATGGCGTTTTCTCATGATTCAAATCAAACCAGTCCATTTTGTCGGAACAAGCATCCTCATAAATGTCAGCACTTATCGGTTCTTTCAGGTATTTCAACAGCGCCTTTTTATCGCTAGGCAATAACAACACTTGGGTGATGGCGCACAATAATTGCAAGCAAGCCAATTCCATATCGTCTCGCGGCAAACATAACTCACCTGTTTGTTCGCCACACAAAAATTGCTGTAGGCTTATTTTTTGGTAGTTGCCTTGGTATTGGAGGGGTATCCAGGCTGCCGTGAGTAAATTCATGCGTTCTCCTTGGGGTTGTCGATGCGGGTTAAGCCTGTTTGGGCATGGTAAATGTAGGTAAAGTCACCGAGTTTGGAAATAAACCTATCGTTTTCATCTGTTTGCATAGCTAGCCAGATCAAGCCTGTTTCATCGGCTTTTGGTAGTTTGCCGTTTCTGCCCCATGTTCTAGGTACGGCAACGCTGTTTAAATTGATGGCTTCCAAGCGTTCGCTATCGTCCAAACTGTCTACCAGTCGACTATCCAGCAAATTTCTTTTGCCTTGGGCATCGGTGTAATAAGGAATTACGTTCAAGCTCATTTCTCCGTCACGGGTCAAGGCAGATACATTACTGTCGTTATCGGATAGTTCATTCATATTGCTGTTAATCAACTGTTTTGCGGACATCCTGCTGGCATAGCAATCATCTTTGTAAATTTCATAGCTTTTCTGCACCCATTCCGGTTCATCAAGCCACGCCTCTTCATCATAAACGGGCTCAATCCAATCACGGTAAGCCGCCGGAAAACTGACTTGTGATTCGGGGGCTTGCTGTAAAAGCTGTTGGGTACGCCATAACACACGGCTATTGCCATAGATGAGTTCGTGCAATTCGTAATTATCTTCGGTGGGCAGCAGCACGGTGCAAATAGGCTGGGAAAATTGCGGCGGCCTTAAGGCATTGTTAGTCGCATGGCGATGTAACCGCCCCATGCGCTGAAACAGTAAATCCACCGGGCAAAGCTGGGTGATTAGCCAGTCGAAATCTAAATCTAACGATTGTTCGACCACCTGCGTGGCGATCAAAACGTGGCCTTTGCGTCTGGCATCGGCAGGTTCAGGGGTCACGCCGAACAAATTCAGCACGGCTTCCTCTTTCTTTTGACGGTCGCCAAAAATAAAGCGGGAATGGAACAGCATGCATTGATCTTCGGTAAACCGCCCGTCTTTTACCATTTGCTCGGCAATCTGCTGATACAGTTCTTGCGCCACTGCGACGAGATTGCAGACTAAACACACTTGGGCGTTTTGTGCCACGGCATCGAGTATCCGTTGGATAAGGCCATCATCGGGGATGAGTTGCGGAGTTTTGATCAGCTCTAACTGCAACGTAGTCGGTTTAGGATGTTGCTCTGGCCTATCGGTTAAATCGAAGGGGCTTGTTTTACCATTGCTGCAATGGCTAATAAGCGGATAAGCCTTATTTTCAGCATACAGTTGGCAATCCCAGGCTTTCGCCAGTTGTACTTTTTGCGGGTAGGGCAAGGTCGCTGACAACAAGATTGCACTGCCACCCGCCAAACGCTGTTGTTCCAACACCGCTTCCAACAAGCCGTACATGTAACTGTCGTAAGCGTGGACTTCATCAATGATTAACACGCTACGCCCTATGCCAAAGCCTCGGACAAACTTGTGCTTGACGGGCAATACCGACACCAACACCTGATCGACGGTACACACGCCAATTTGCCCCAAAAACACCCGTTTACGGCTTTGTGCCAGCCAGTTACCACATTGCACCCAGGCTTCTTCTTCACCTTGGGCGGTGCGATGGCGGCAGGCTTGTTTCAGGTTGATAAAATGGGCTTGGTAGTTTGCCCTGCCATGGGCCAGCACCACATTGGTTTGGTTGGCAAACATCAATGGCGCGGCTCGTTCCAAACGGTTAAGCATGGCATTGGCGGTGGCTTGGGTTGGTAAGGCAAAAACAATACTGTCAGCCAAACCTAAAGCCAGCAGTTGCCAAGCGTAAGCCAATGCCGCTTCGGTTTTGCCCGAACCAGTGGAAGCTTCAATCAAGGTCAGGCCTTGGCTTTTGGGCAGTTGGTCAATCAGGCATTGCACTTGCCGAGGTTTGTAGCCGTTAAGCAGCGCATCAATGTTTTGGTAGGGCTGGATTTGGCTGATGACACCTGCGTCTTGCAAGGTACTCACTGCTTTTTCCAGACGGTTTTCGTACCACCGTTTTAAATCGTCACAAAGTTGGTCATCGTAAACAAACCGCTCTGACGAACCCAGCCAGTCACTGACGGCACAGAATCCTGCTAGCAGGGTTGCTGGCGATTGGTTGTTTTTAGTCGTTTTTAGCAGTGGCGGCGTATCGTTTAACGACAAATTGGCAGGTGTAAGAAATAATTCCTCCAGTGCTTTCAACCATTGGTAACGCGCTGTTTTGAACGCTTCCAGCAATTGTTCCGAGCCTGCCGCCAATTGATAGTCATTTCTCGCATCTTTTTCATCGTCTTTCGGCACAACGCCATGATGCCCAACGACAGGAGCCAACCAGCTATACCACGCATCCCAATCTTCGTTATCTTCGGCATAATAGCCATCACCAGAACTAAACCGCTGTTGGAAGTCATGATAAAACCAATACAAACCCGCAGGGCCGTGGTAATAATTTTTAATCACTAGCCCGTTTAGTTGAGTTGGCATCGTGCTTAATTCTGGATTAACTGCTCGCCAAGCTTCAGGTGCTTTGCGTTGAAAACGCAAATCAAATTTCCCGTAATCGTGCAAAGCGATAAAAAACATCAACCAGGCACGGGTTTTTTGTTCATTCAGACCCGTTATACCCATAAGCTGTTGCCTGATTGACGGGGATTGGCTCCACCAAGTATCAGCCACCGCCGCGACATCCAAACAATGGTAAGGCAGCAAATGGTACTTCGAAGTGCCGCCGTCTTTTTCCTGTCCGTTTTTTTGAGCCTTTCCCCAATAATGGTAGTAGTTCTTCATGGCTTGAATTAATGTTGTCCTCGTTGGGGTATTTGGATAACTGGCCTGAACTGGGTGAGGCCAACCCCCCAGTCTGATTGTAAAACGGCCAGGGGGGGGCATGGGTGCAATGCCCTTATAAAACTTGTTAGGGTAACAATTATCAAACCTTATTGAAATTAACTATTACCTAAAAACGAGTGGAATTTTCACGCATTTATGTCAAAAAATAGTTTCAGATAGGGCCATTTTTTCTAACTGACAAAGGCTTACCGATTTTCTATTTTTTTGCATCCTCAAAAAAATAAAACCAATTTCCAACCTCCGTTGAGGACAGCTCACATCCGGTTCGCCCAAACCTGGATGGCATCAACTTTCGTTTTGGGGGCAGGGAAGGAATATTCTGCGGGGTAAGCCCCCCTGTTCGGCCAGGGGTTGCCATGCTTCTGTCTTGGCCGATGCCGTGATGCCCTGGCGGCTCCGGTTTCACCTTTGCGGGGCATAAGGCCAACCCCTTATGGCTGGGGCTGCCCGTGGCCAAGGCCTTTGGTGTAAAGCGCGGCGATCAGGGCATCCTGGTAAACCATGCCGACCAGGCGGTTTTCATCGTTGACCACCGGAATTTGCCGGTAGCCTTGGAGGGACATCAACGGGACGAGTTCGGCGATATGGCTGTTTGCCTGGAGGATGCAGACCGGGGAGGTCATGATATGGCCGACAGATTCGGGTTTGTCCGTGGCGATGTCACGGGTGCGGTGGATGAATGCCAAAAACCTGCCGGGAAATGCCCGGCCCGGTTCCGGTTGGATGAATTTAAAAAAATCCTGCCAAGTGATGATGCCTATGACCCGGCGGGCGCGGTCGACCACGGGCAGGGCATTGAGTTTTTGGTAGTGCATCGTCCGCCACGCCTCTTCCACATCCGTGCCATACTCGACCCAGGGGACAGGGTTGGCCATAATGTCGGCACAGGTGATGCCGCCGCTTTGGCGCCTGAAGCTTTGCAGTTGCGCGTCGCCGAGCAGCTGCCCCAAATCCCCGGTGGAAATATCGACAAACCGGCCCATGTTCGCCAGCGCCGACTGGATGTCCTCCGGGGAAACGCCCGGCAGCGGGGGCGTTTGCCGGGCGTCGCCGGGTTTGGCTACCGCCGGGTAATCATAGTGCAGGAGCCAACGGTTGATGGCGATGGCCATGAGCAACAGCAACAGCACACCCACATTCACCGCCACGGGCATCAGCACAAACTGGTAGTCTGTCAACATACCCGCCCCACTGGCAATGGCCGGCACCAGTGCGGTGGCCGCACCGGGGGGATGCAGGCAGCGCGTCAACAGCATCGCCAGGATACTGCCGCCAACCGCACAGCCCATTGCCAAGGTGGCGCTGGGGATCAACTGTGCGCAGGCCACCCCCACCGCCGCCGACACCAATTGCCCGCCTACCAGGGGCCACGGTTGTGCGAGCGGGCTGCCCGGCAAGATGAACAGGATGACGGCGGAAGCCCCCATGGATGCGACCAAAACTGGGTAAGAGGCATCTGTAACCAGGGACTGGGACAGCCCTGCGGTGACGATGATGGCCGTGAAACTGGAGAGGACGGCAAGGCATTTGGCTTTGATCCCCAAATTGACAGGATCGGCGGCAAGCCAATGGAACAGGTGCTTGATGTTCATGTCCGAACCCTTTCGGCGGTGTGGCACAAAAAGGCACCGGTCAGGATGCCCATGCAGGCCGGCATCCAAGGGCAGGCAGGGATTGGGGCCGTCAAAAAATAATAACAGACCGACCCATCTTATACAATTTAAACCTGTCAAAAGTTTAATATGTGGCTTGGGAGCAGCATTTTTCCCCACCAACACAGTCTTAGCCTTTCAGGATGTTTCAACGGCTGTACGCAGAGGGACATACCGTTTCCTAGACCTCCCCAAGAACTTTAAGGCGTTCTAAAAAATTTAACGCAGAATGCCCAAGCCAGTAGCCTAAAGCCCTCCCTTGTCATGATGTACGGGTTATTTCTACCTGTCAGGAAGTCGTTAGGGTGTGCCGATGGCCCGCTTATTTTGCTGCCCGCATCATTTTGGGCATGAAAAGGCAACCCCTAATGCCCTAAACAGCAACAGGCAATTGTCGCCGCACTTTTCTGCCGTACCGCCTTCAATCGCTTCAATCCTGGCCACCTCAATGCCCGTCATGTTGGCCAGGTTTTGGAGGGATAGGCCACGCGCCACACGGGCGGCC
>CAYUQV010000122.1:0-5781 GCA_964446885.1 uncultured Methylocucumis sp. | reverse complement strand
ATAATCAGTATTTGCTCCGGGTCATCGGGGTAATTTAAGCGCGATTGCCCTGCCCCACCTTGTACGCGGCCAACCAATACCGTACGTCCGACCATGACCCGGTGGTCATTGGCATCAAATTGGCCGAAACCATCAATACCATTGACGGCACTGCCGCCAAAAACACCTTGATTGGCACGGCGGGCAAAGACCGCATTACAGGTTTTGGCGGAGCCGATATTCTGACCGGAGGCGATGGTGATGACGAGTTTGTGTTCACCGCACCGACTGAGGGCATCGACACTATCGTTGACTTCACCCTAGGCGCGGACAAGATTGACCTGGATGCCTTGTTCTTGGCTGTGGGCTACCAAGGCAATGATCCGATAGCCGATGGTATCGTCCAGTTTGCCAATTCGGGCAGCAACACCGTGCTGTATGTCGATCCTGACGGCAGCGGCGCGGCGGCGAAACGGGCCTTGGCGGTCGTGTTGAATGTCAGCGCGGCTGCCCTGAACAACGCGGCCAATTTTAAATTCTAAATGGTTAACAGGCCCTGCCAGCTGTCAGGCGGGCGGGGCCCACTTTTTGATAGGATCATGTCATGTACAACAGATTAAAAAAGAAAGCTGCCAGCATCGGCTTATGCGCAGCCTTAATGTTGCTTGCCCCGGCCTCCCAAGCGGCAATCGTCAGCTATAATTTTTCTGGCTCGGTGGATTCAGGCTTGCTGCTGGGTGAAAGCTATAGCGGCAGTTTTTCTTATGACGATACGGGGTTGGCAGGTTCCGGTTCGGAATCGGTGGGCTTGGTTTCGTTTGCGTTTAACTTCCTGTCATCGGCATTCACGTTGGGTCACGCAGAAGTGACACCTTCCGTGGATTTCTTGGATGGCTTATTACTGGGCCTGAGTTATTCCGTGTCCAGCAATGACCCTGAGTTTGCCTTGATAGCGGCATCAGGCTTGGGTTTGCCTGGAGATACGGCCTATTTTTCATACAGAACCGTATCGGGTGATTCAGGGTTTGGCTCGTTGGCTTTCGACTATACCGGCACAGTTGACGAGCCTTTGGCGCTTGTGATGCTGGGCATCGGCTTGGTTGGTATCATGGGGTTGCGCCGCCGTTAACCGATGGGGCGGGCTTGCTAAGGAGTTGGCTAAAAATAACTTCCCGAATTGCCATTGCTGAAATCGTAAAGACCTGGCAGGTTTCAATACCCTCAGGGGCACAAGAAACCTGCCAAGTCTTAAATCAGAAAGTTATCCTAAGGCCCTACATCAACCCTAAAACCCGATAAGTGCCTTTTGTGTTGAGGATGACCGTCACCGCCGCTTGGGATTTGTTTTCCCAATACCAGCCGTGGGAACCTGCAAAAGGCGCGGTGAAAGCGCCGCTGGCTTGATGGTCGGTGCTTTCCTGATAACTTTTGAAATAGCCCGACGTGTCACCTTGCGGCTCGCCGTGAAAATCAAAATACAATTTTGTCCCGTTGCTCGTCCATGAATATTCCATGGACGCGCCTTTGGCCAAATGGAACTTATATTCTAGGCCTTTGCCCGCAGGTACGGTGATCTGCACCGAATCCTGCCATTGGCTGGCGTTGGCATCGGTGCTGTTAGCCGGGGCGCATGATACCGCCGCCACGTTTCCGCTTGCCTGAGTGGTTTTAGCTAAGGCCGTCAAGCCCATTTTTTGGCCCAAACCCGTCGGGTCAATGCCATATTCGGCGGGCAACACCGCCACCGTCAAAATAACGCCCGCCAAAAAAGACGCGGCAACGCAGGCAACAACAAGTGATTTTACTGAAGGGATAGAAGCTTGGATGTCGTTCATGGAATTAAGCGTTGAGTAAAAAACCAGTCATTTGGTAGCCGCACAAAACCAAGCCACCCGTCATTAATAGCGTGTTCGCCGCCGTTGCAAAAGTGCGGAAACTCTCGTGCCGCCGCCAAAAAGCCAAAGCGATGAAAATAAACAGCAGTGCGACAAACTGGCCGATTTCCACCCCAACATTGAACGCCAATAAATTTTTCCAAAGCTCCGCCTGGGGCAACGAAAAATCCTGTAATTTCGTCGCCAAGCCAAAACCGTGGAACAGGCCAAAAATCACCACCGCCCATTGGGTGTTAGGCTGGAAACCCAACAGTCTTTGAAATCCGCCCAAATTATCAAAGCCCTTATAAACAATCGACAGGCCAATCACCGCATCAATCAGAAACGGGTTGGCCGTGATATTTTCCAGCACCCCAAACAACAGCGTGGTGCTATGGCCTAAAGTGAACAGGCTCACATACACCAACACATCGCGTGTACGGAACAAAAAGAAAATCACGCCCACCAAAAACAACAAATGGTCATAGCCTGTCACCATATGCTTGGCGCCGATATACATAAAAGGCCCGATAGCCACGGCTTGGTTAGCGGACAAAAACCGTTGCGTGTCGGCATCCACACCGTGCGCAACAACAAAGGGCGCAAAGAGCAACAACAAAATAGGCAAGCCCATCAACCAAGCGGGCTTTTGCGGGTTAAGCGTCATAGTCAGAATCTGTTTAAGTGTTTGGGCCTGCGTTTGATGCCTGTGGATTAAACTCCCGCACCCAACGCACCGACCATAAAATGACACTATACCCTGAACTGTATAATTTCCGAATGGCGATTGGTTTCATATCGGAATTGGCAGGATGTGCCATTCATGGGCCACTGACTTTTAATCAATCACTGATGTTACGCAGACATTTTCTGCGAGTTGGAAATCAACATAATAGAGTCGCTATCGCGACAGATTATTTAATCGGGTTCCCGCAACCGAAGGCGGGGTACTTTCTTTTGCTCCGCCTCGGCAACTGCTCCTGCGTTGCCCTACCTCCTGCGTCCGTGCAGTCGAAAAGAAAGTACCCAAAGAAAAGGCGGCCCGGTCGCCGCTGATGTCTTGCGCTCCTCACATTTGTCGGGGGGGAGGCAGAATGGGCTTCCTGCCCATCTGCCCCCGTGCGGCATCCCTGCCGCACCCCTACGGGCCATTCCCGACAAATGCTGCGGTGCTCGACGCGGCAAACGGGGTAAAACTACGTTACTGCGTAACGTCAGTCAATCACTCCGGCCCATCCTAGCCCTAGGCTCCTGTCCACTAGCCAAAACACGGCAATGATTGCAATGACCCAAGAACCGATGCCGATGCTGATGCGTTGATAAAGCCAAGTTTGGCGCATCGTAAACGCCACGGGCAGAAAAAGGCCCACAATCGCAAACTGGCCCAGTTCAACACCCAGATTAAAGCCCAATAACGCGATGGCCAATGTTGCTTTGGGCAGGCCTAAGTCTATGAGCACATTAGCAAAACCTAGGCCGTGTATTAAGCCAAACACGAGCGCGGCGACCCAGATGCGCTTAAGCACGATGGGATAAATATTGTTCAGTGCGGCCAATAACACGGAGGCGGCGATGATGGATTCTACCCAACGGGAGGGTAGGTTTATGTAACCTAACACGGCTAGGCTGAGGGTAATGGAGTGGGCGAAGGTAAACGCGGTGACAATTTTCAAAACTTCAACAAAGGCCGTCTTAAAACGCAATACCGGATACCAGTGCCGCTGGTTCCGCCACACGACAGCGGGCAATAACAGGCTGATTAGAAATAAAATATGGTCGTAGCCTTGCCAAATATGCCAAACACCTTCTTGAACATAGTCCATGAATTCGCGCCACGTTGATGACCCTGCCAATGGGAAATTGCGGGTGGGCTGGTTAGGGCTGAATACCGCAGTTTGGGTCTGCCCGGATTGTTCAAGACGCAATAAGCCCCGATGGGAAGGGTCTAGGTCGAATAACAGCCGATAGTCCACCGCCAGCTCACGGACGGCTTCGGGACACAGGGCGTTAAACTGCAACACGGCATACGCGCCATCGGTATGGTTATCAACCAAATGATCGGTGATTTCTAGGGTGCAATCCCGTCCATCGGCCTGAATGCCCAGCCGGGAGAGGGCATAAGCGGCAATTTGTGGATGGTGTGCTTGCAACTCCCCCCAGGTGATGCGCCGGTCGCCGTTATCATCTAGGCCCAACGCATAATCGAGGTCACGCAGCGCGATGTCCCATTGGCCTTTCAGCTGGTGTTCTTGGCTTGTGATTGACAAATAACTGTCACTGGCCTTGTGCGCGAAAACAGGCCCGCTAAACAGTAACCATAGAGCCAGTACGATATAAAATGATGATTCCCATAGGAGGCCGGACAAAGGGTTGCTTGTCCTTGGAGAGTAAGCAGTCCTTATCAATTTCATGGCTAATATTCTGTTCATCCCTGTGTCTCCAGTTGCTGGATCGTGGCCTGTAACGGCTTATCCGCCAAATTGACTTGCCGCAGCCAAGCCAAAACAGGCCGGGCCGCATCGGTGTCACCCGCAGCCAAAGCCGCTTCCAGCACTAAGCGGGCATCCCAAGGTTCGCGCTGCACTTGCCAATTGGCTAACGCAAGTGTTAAGGCCGTTTGCGGTTGTTTTGCCAAGTTCAGCATAAAACGGGCTTGTTCGCGTTGATGAAAGCTTTCACCGCGTAGCCGATAGGCTTCAATCCGTTGTTTTAACGTGTCAATGTGCTGGTTTAGCGGTGCCGCGCCCACAGCTTGCTCTGCTAACGCTAACCTCAACAGCAAGGCATCGGGCTGGGTATGGTTATTGAGCAAAGCAATCACTTCATTCGGCTGGTGTTGGTCTAATAAAAAATCACAGTAAGCGCTCAGCAAATACACATCGTGTTTGGATAACGCCAAGGCTTGTAAAAAATGCCCGTGGGCGGCTTGGTCATCGCCTTGCCGGGCGGCGATTTCCGCCAGCACGGTCAATGCCCATAAGCGCGTCGCTGGGTCGGCGTTGGGATGATCGGTATAAGCCTTACGCAACAATTGATAAGCCTGCCGCCCCGATCCGTTAAGGCTGGCCGCATGGCTTAAGCAGGTTGTCGCGACCAAGCCGGGCATCAGCCTTTTCAGCATCAGACAGCTACGAATGGACGTTTGGTAATCCCCTTGGACACTTTGGATGACCGCTTGCGTCAGCCAAGCTTGGACATTGTTGGGTTGGTCGATGAGCACCTCATGCAAGTCCGCTAACGCCCCGCCAAAATCATGCTGATGCTGGCGAATCGTGGCGCGGATTAGTAACACATCGGCGGTCGGTTGTTGCCACCACGTTTTAACCGCCGCTTCGGCGTAGCCATAGTAGCGGGGTTCCGCCTCGACGCGGGCGATTTCCAGCAAATGGCTGGCAACTTTCACGGCCAACGCCCTATTCGTGGGGTCTGCGTTTAATGCTTGTTGCAAGCCCCGCAATTCTGCATCGGTCTGCCCGCCCAAAACGGGCAATTCTTCCAACACTTGATCCGCTGTTGTCGGCAGATAGGGCTTGGCGGCAACTGGACTGGCCGCCAAGCCAAGCAATAGTATTAATACAATCCGTTTAGCCATGATTCCCCCTTTTTAGATCATGAGCACTGGTCTGGCTGTCCGCATCCTTGCGGACGGTGCAGCGGTTAGTTACAAGCTGATGTTACGCAGACATTTTCTGCGAGTTGGAAAGAAATATGTAGAGTCGCTATCGCGACAGTTTATTTAAACGGGTTCCCGCACCCGAAGGCGGGATACTTTCTTTTGCTCCGCCTCGGCAACTGCTCCTGCGTTGCCCTACCTCCTGCATCCTTGCAGTCGAAAAGAAAGTACCCAAAGAAAAGGCGGCCCGATTGCCGCTCATGTCTTGCGCTCCTCACACAAGTGCCCCTTGTGGGTATTTGTCGGGGGGAGGCA
>CAYUQV010000121.1:0-5791 GCA_964446885.1 uncultured Methylocucumis sp. | reverse complement strand
TTCAACGCTCTTTTCCCCAGGACCCTGGAAAGTTTTGCACGCCGTTTTGCACGCTGTAATCCGATGGGAATTCTTCACAAGACATGCGGTTCATCCCCACGGGTGTGGGGAACGCTTGAGGACAAATACCATGATTAAAAGAATCTCCGGTTCATCCCCACGGGTGTGGGGAACGCTTATTACAATGAAACCTGCTCCGAAGGTTATGCGGTTCATCCCCACGGGTGTGGGGAACGCGCAAACTGTCACGGGTCAAACGTTTTGGGATGCGGTTCATCCCCACGGGTGTGGGGAACGCGCTAAAACACCTCAACAAGCTAAGGATTTTTGCGGTTCATCCCCACGGGTGTGGGGAACGCAAGGATATTCATAAGCACGTTGCCAATGATTCCGGTTCATCCCCACGGGTGTGGGGAACGCCTGTCGGTTTCGTAACGTTCCTAAATCCGTACCGGTTCATCCCCACGGGTGTGGGGAACGCGTTCCGTTTCGGTATCCCGTTGGTTGGCGTTGCGGTTCATCCCCACGGGTGTGGGGAACGCTCAATTATTGCAATGGTCTACTTGTACAATTTCGGTTCATCCCCACTGGTGTGGGGAACGCTGCTGAACGCCAGCGGAAACACAGACAAAAAACGGTTCATCCCCACGGGTGTGGGGAACGCACAATCGGCGTAATGTAAATAATGCCCATTGCCGGTTCATCCCCACGGGTGTGGGGAACGCAATAATCAGGCCATCAATATAGCGCGGGATGACGGTTCATCCCCACGGGTGTGGGGAACGCCCGGTCAACATTTCGCGCCATTTGTTGTAAAACGGTTCATCCCCACGGGTGTGGGGAACGCACTTATCTTAACTTATTGTTAGATAAACAGAAATATCACTGCTAATTTTCTACCGATTTTTCCGGTATATTCCACGTTGTTAAAGAGCTGGTTTGCCATCGTCTTCTACCGGATAAAACGACACCAATTTCAAGCCGTCCAGCTCCACTGGCAAACGGCGGTTTTTGCCTAGCGTCACGAAATCAAAGCCGGATTCAGTGTTGGTGGACCATGCCATCACCGCGTTGCCGTCTTCAAGCCCATCTTCAACTTGTGACCAAATCATTTCACGCACTTTTTTCGACAAATCGCCCACATAAACGCCCGCACGGATTTCGATGAGCCAAACGGCCAGTCTACCGCGCAAGCGTGGCGGGGCATTTTCAACTACGATGACCAACATCGCCAATGTTCTCCGGGTTGGGTATGGCGGGCGCTATCGATTCTTCAAACGGAGCTGGGATTGCCAACTCTCCGGCCGACAGCACGTCTTCAATGGTCGGTATAATTTTCTTGAGGATTTTGCTTTGCCGGAACACGTCACGGCACATGAGGCGGACTTCACGCTCAGGCTGTGCGTAGTTTTTGGCAGCAATCTTAAAGGCATGGGGAATGATGTCATCAAACTTGAACAGGTCAGCGATGTCATAAACGAAAGAAAGCGGTTTTCCCGTGTGGATGAATCCAATCGCAGGGGCGTAACCTGCCGCCAAGACCGCCGCTTCGGTGATGCCGTACAGGCAGGATGTGGCGGCACTAACGCAACGGTTGGGTATGTCGCTGTTGTCCCAGTCGGTATGGTCGTAGTTGCGCCCTTTCCATTCAACGCCCGCTTGTTTGGCAAGCAGTTGGTATATCTTTTTGACCCGTGCGCCTTCAATGCCCCGCAGTTGTTCAACACTACGGCGTTCCGGTGGTTTTTCGCCAAAGCGGATTTCGTACATTTTGCGGACGACTTTCAGGCGGGCGGCATCGTCCAGTGCCAGTTTGGCTTGGTAGAGCAAGCGGTCAGACCTTGCCCCGCCCGGTTGCCCTGAGGCATAAACCCGGACGCCAGCTTCCCCCACCCAAACCAACAAAGTCCCGGCCCTGGCAGCCAACGCTGCGGCCATGTGCGAGACGCGTGTTCCTGGCTCCAACATGATGCAGGCGATGGAACCGACGGGTATGTGGGTGCGGATGCCGGTTTCGTCAATGACGACAAAGGCGCCATCTTTGACATCAATCTGGCCTTTTTCGATGAAGACGAGGGAAACACGTTCTTTCATGGCGATGGGTTTGAGGGGGAGAAGCATTAGTGTTCCGGCAACAACAGGTTTTGAAAGGGCTGGTGGTTTTTCCATCGGTAAGCGTTAAAATCGCGCTGGTCGGTGGAGAGAATGCGCCCGTGCCCAAGGTGTTCGGCTAGGATGACCAGGGAAGCGTCGGCTAAATCCATGGGGAGGTTGGCGTATTTCTGCATCAGGTCTTGAACTTGAGGCAAACACTGCACATTAATATCAAAAACCGAGACCAAGTCAGATTTTAGTGCGCCAATAAAGTTTATCCGGCTTTGCACACCCAATGTCTTTCCTAACAAATAACTGGTTTCGGTTATGACAGGCCATGTGGTGATCAACCCTTCATCCAAATGTTGCATAACCGCGATGGCATGCCGATGGTAGCGGTCTTTTTTGTTAAAAAATGCGAACCAAAATCCTGTGTCAGTCAATACCATGTTTTTCCTTCCAACCTTCCAGGAGATAGCTTTTATAGTTCACAGACAAGTCTTCTGGCCCTTCCGCCGTACCTGCCAGCATTTCCAATAACATCCGGTTCTTTTGCCTGCCTGTCAGGGCTGTTTTTTCGTACAACAAATCCAAAGCCTGCTTGATAATTTCTGGCGTATTCAATTGGGTGGCTTCATGTATGGCGGCTATTTTTTGTTGATAGCTGTCGTCGATTTGGGTATTAATTTGCATGGATCACCTATGGATCAGATTGGATATTTTATACGCTATAGTAAAGTTTTTATTAATCAAAGGCTAAATATAAGGCCACAAAATTTGGTTTAGCAAAACTCTTTTGCTAAATGCCCTGATTTTCAAAATAATCTCTCCATTATGCTCTAGCTACCGACAACAATCCGCAACCGAATGCTTTGGCTGGACCAATCCCCTGCATAATCGCCTTCTTGAATACTTCCGCATCCGTTACCGTAAAAATGCCATCAAATAACACGGGCTGGATTTTACCGCTACGGCCTTCTTTGGCTTTGCGGAAATACAACACAGGTTCTGGCTGTACGATTAGCGTTTCCAATTGGGCAAAGGCTTGTAGCTTGCGTTCCAACCAGGCTTGTTGCTGTTCTTCGTGTAACAGCGGTACACGCACGGTTTTGGTAAAGGTTTTGCCTTTTTTCTGAATGGTACCTTTACTGTTGTCTTTGATCGTTTTGATAGGGTTTGCGCGTAGCCTAAACCGCAAGCGTTGTCCGTTTGGGATGTTCAAAGTAAAGTCACGCGGAGCCGCCAGCAAAATCGGGCTTTGTACTGTGCTTTGCGGTGGTAGTGGCGATTGCATCAAAACCTGCGCCCCAACCCCTGTTTGCTGTTGTTCAACGCGGAACAAAAAGTCCCGATCAGCTTCTTCGTGTCCCGGAAATAATCGCCACAACGCCTGATGAAACTGGTAAGGGTTTTTTGCTTGCGTCCAAGGGATATGGATTTTACTCAGGTACATGCGGCACTCCTTGGCTAGTGGTCAAATAGACGGTGCGGCTAGCGAATTGGCGGGGCTGATGAGTAATCGGCACGTCGCGTTTTTTTAATTCGACTGCACCCTTGCTGGATTCCTCGCTGTAAACAGTACCTTGATGATTGCCAATTTGTGCCAAGGCAGCTAAAGCCGATTCGGCTGTTAATGTGGTTTCAAACAATGGTCTAGCCAATGGGCAACTGCGCCGCCCCAGCACGGGGGTGTAAAGCGGATTTTTGATGGCTTGGGTTATTTCCGCTAAGGTTTTTGTCGCTTTGTCCGTGTTCCAAACAGCGACGGTGTAACAGGCATCTTGCCAGTATTCCCGCCAGGTTTGGATGGTGTCGTGGCTTTTTAAGCCGCGATAATCTTCCCGCGCATTTTTGACGGTGTGGTAGTCCGTCATTTTTTGGGTGGCAATGGGTTTTTTAGTTTCCTTGTCGAAAACCGGATCAACGCGCACGGCAAAATACACGCTTGCGGCTAGTGCTTGCTGCCCCTCGCGGTCGCTACGGTCTATGCCTAAGCAAGCGGCTAATAATCCCAGCAAGGCACTGCGACCCGGAAACAGTTCGGAAGGACGCAAGCCTTCAAAGCTTTCCTTACCCCACGCCTGCATCGGCCCTTGTAGTTTTAAGATCAGATAGTCGTTCATGACGGCATCCGTTTAAGCTGGTCCGTTATTTCTTAACCAGTTTTCCAGTTCCGGCAGTGAGGACTTGGACGTAATGCCGTCAGGCAAGCTTAGAGCTTCCAAAGAAAACTCTGCACAACGTTCATGCAAGCCGTAGCCTCGATGGACTTTATCCCAATAGGTGTTGAGTTCTTTTAACGACGCCTCCCTAAAACCACCTTTGTGATCCGCTTGTATGGGTTTTTCGAACGCATTGGCTAATGAAATGGGCTGAACTGAAAAACTGACCAAAGCCAAATCCGCCAAGTTATGTGCGGCAAAGCTTTGTTGCTTGGCGCTCGGCACTTCGGTTGCCAGCAAATGCAGGACGTGGGCGGCAATATCTAACGCTTTGGTACGGCTATCAGCCGTTTCTTCGGCTTTGATGTCTGGCAGCAAACCCAAATTGACTTGCAATTGTTTGAGGTTCAGGCTGGCGTAACGATAGAAAACGCCGGATGAAAATTCCTGTGTGTCTAAATGACCGGAACCCAATTCTTGCAAGTCATCGACCGCAGTAAACCAATCAATGTCGGCATCGACTGCATGGGTAGTGATGGCATGGGCGACAGCCAGCGACCCCGTAATGTTTGTCATTAAGCCTGATGTTGCCATACGACCGGATAGAGCCATATCAAGAGCATTTCCACACGCTTTAGCCAAAGCAGTTGCATCAGTTTCCAGTTCTTTTTTTAATTTTTTCAGTAAAAACTCATCTTTCACCTCTTCTGGAGATTTTCTTGGCTTTTTCTTGCTAACTCGGCGGCTATTTTCTTTCTCAATAGCTTTTTGCACAGATTCATGTTCTTTTTCGGTTAGTTCTTCTTGATAGACCCGCATCACTTTGGCGCAGATGAATTTAAATTCCGATACTACCCAAGGAGCAACAGCTACTTTTTTGGGTTTATCTTTTTGTTCCTCGTCAATTACTTCTTCATCGTTTTCTTCGTCGCTGTCATCGTCATTGCTAACAAATTTACTACCGAATACCTCAACAGCTTTTTCAATCCACTTTCTTTCAATTTCATAACCGCTTTCATTTAAGTTTTCGAATAAATTCTCAACCAGTAGGCCTAAATTTCTAGTTCTAATAGACTTCTCAGGAAAATTAGCCTTGTAATAATCGCTAGTCCGCATCGTCCGCTTCAAGCTTTGGCTGGAAATCCGCACTCGCCTCTTCCCTCCAAAAATGGCGGATTTTTGCATGTTCATATCATCACGGTTCAAACAGGATGGGCTATGGGAAATCAAGATGTGAAAGTTGATAAAGTTTTCGTTCATGGTTTTGATGCCTCGTGAGTTTAATTAATCAGCGGAATCTGATTTGTTGTTTTGGTAGTAGAAAAAATCTTCCAGAATTTTTCGTTGTGATTGCTGGTTTGAATAATTCCAACGCCAAAGCGCGTTAGCAACTTGTAACCAGTCTACGGTGGGCTGGTCGGCCTGTTTTAGCAAACGACGCAATTGAATTAAGTCGTTGGGTTCTTGTGAACGGATGACCATGAGAGGGTGTAAGAATTTTTGTGTAAACGGTCATTAGGCAGGAAACTGCCCTT
>CAYUQV010000120.1:0-5807 GCA_964446885.1 uncultured Methylocucumis sp. | reverse complement strand
CTACCGGGCGGAGCTGATCTTCGGCAAAGGCGCTTAATAGCGCGATTGCCCTGAAATTGACATACTCCACGTCCTGATTTAGAGTTCATCGGGTTAACTTGATAATTATAACTACGAGGAGTGACAAACATGGCTAGACCTTTAATACAACTGGCATTGGATTCGCTGGATTTTGACCAAACCATCAGCCTTGCCGAACAGACCGCACCCTA
This sequence comes from uncultured Methylocucumis sp., assembly GCA_964446885.1. Lineage (GTDB taxonomy): Bacteria > Pseudomonadota > Gammaproteobacteria > Methylococcales > Methylomonadaceae > Methylovulum. The sequence goes on along the minus strand of CAYUQV010000120.1, from coordinate 5,595 downwards.
TATCGACATTTTCGAAATTGGTACACCGTGCATCAAGCATAATGGCGTGGAGCTGGTCAAAGCCCTCCGCAGCCGTTTTCCTGACAAATTGATCCTAGTTGATTTGAAAACCATGGACGCGGGTGAATACGAAGCCACACCGTTCTACGCCGCCGGAGCCGATATTTGCACCGTGCTGGGCGTATCCGGTTTGGCGACGATCCAAGGCGTGGTCAACGCCGCCAAAGCCCACCGTGCCGAAGCGCAAATTGACCTTATCAACGTCGCGGACAAAGTGGCCTGCGCCAAAGCTGCCGCCGAATTAGGCGCAAACATCATCGGCGTACACACGGGCCTAGATGCCCAAGCCGCCGGGCAAACCCCCTTTGAAGACTTACAGGCGATTGCCGCTTTAGGCTTAAAAATGCGCGTGTCCGTGGCAGGCGGTATCAAAGCCTCCACCGTCAAACAAGTGGTGGAAGCGGGCGCGGACATTATCGTCGTCGGCGCTGCAATCTACGGCGCGGCTTCTCCTGCCGAAGCGGCCAGACAAATCCGCGACATCGCTGACGGCAAATCCACCCATCAACAAATGGTCATCAATAAAATCGGCTCCGTGCTGAGCTCAACTGACCAGGGCAGCGCACAGCGATTGACGCATATTTTGGACAAAGCCAACCGGATTTTCTTGTCAGGTGCAGGCCGTTCAGGTTTGATCGCCAAATTCTTTGCGATGCGCCTGATGCACAGCGGCTACACCGTCAGCGTCGTTGGCGAAATCGTCACGCCTAGCATTAAACGCGGCGATTTGCTCATCATCATCTCAGGCTCCGGCGAAACCGAACAACTGATTGCTTTCACCAAACGCGCTGTTGAGCTTCGCGCCGATATTCTACTTATCACCACCAAAGCCAGTTCCACCATTGGCGATATGGCCGATGACGTGTTCCAAATCGGTGTCCCTGAGCAATACGCCAAAGTCCAAGGCATGCCGATGGGAACCGTGTTTGAACTGTCCACTTTATTCTTCTTAGAATCCTATATTTCGCAACTCATCCACGAAAAAGGCATCCCCGAAGAAGAAATGCGTTACCGCCACGCTAACTTAGAATAACCCCCCCGACCGGGAAGCACAGTAAACGTGCTTCCCTTTTGTTCTAACGGATACAATTCTGCTTTTTACCGTCCCATCATCTGGCAGACAGGTTTAAAAATCCCTATAAAACCGATCCGTCCGTAAAAAAACTACCCTAATCCAGAAAATTCACGCCCTGCACCATAAAGGTGCTTGAGATTCCCCTAAAACTCGCTTAGTATTGGGCCAATACTAACAAAAGGTCTGTAGCCATGAAAACTATAAAAAAATCCCTGCACCTCGCCATACTTATTGAACTGTCGGCTTTGCTGATCCCTTTCAACACCCAAGCTGCCAACGATAACCCGCACCAAATTTACGCCGAAAATTGCGCCAGTTGCCACGGAGCTGACCACGGCGGCTATCTCGCGCCCGCGCTCAACGCTGACACGCTCAAAGGCCGCAGCCCTACCGCTTTACGCACTATCGTCATGGCGGGCAGCTTTGATACCTTAATGCCCCCGTTTTACGGCAAACTCACCGATGAACAAATCCGTGGCGTCATCAAACACCTGCAAAGCACGCCCAAACAGCCTAATCCGGCCTGGACGATTGACGACATGAAAAAATCGCTCAAAGTCTACGTTAGCGACGAAAGCAAACTGCCAGAAAAGCCCACTTACGCCATCGACAACATGGATGACGTAATCGGCGTGGCGGCACGCGGCAAATACGGGCGCGGTGACGGTTCACGGGCGATTTTCATCAACAGCAAAACCCACCAAAAAATCGGCGAAGTGCCCACAGGCACAGCCGCGCACATCATCGACTACAACCCGGCCAATCCCCGTTGGGCTTATGTGAAAACCGACACGGCGGAAATTTTCAAAGTCGATTTATACTCCATGCAAGCCGTGCGCAGCATCAAAACGGGCTACAACGGCCCCGGCATGGGCGTATCACGCGACGGTAAATACATCATGGCGGGCTCTTTTGTGCCGCACAACGCAGTTATCCTAAACGCTGACACCTTAGAGCCGTTAAAAACCTTTGAACTCGAAGGCATTGACCCAGACGGCAAACAAGTCTCGTCCGATTCCGGCATGATTATCGGCACACCGTTCGCCGACATTTTCGCCATTGCGTTGGAAAACGCCGGACAAGTTTGGGTAGTGGATTTGACTGAAGGCTTTCCCGTCACCCGTATCACCGACGTGGGCCGCCATTTGCATGACGCGTTCCTGACGCACGGCGGACAAAAATTGATGATCGCAGCTTACGATGACAGCATCGTCGCCGCCATTGATTTGAAAGAACGCAAAATCATCAAAAAACTCGAAGCAGGCTGTGTGCCACACGTTGGTGGTGGCTCGGCAGTTGTCGTTGATGGCCGTACTTTAGGTTTTGGCACCAACTTTGGCGATTGCGACAAAACCGTAGTCAGCGTTTGGGATTTGGACAAAATGGAAGTCGTCAAACAAGTGCCCGTCGCTGGTGGCACTGAATCGCCCGCCGCCCACGCCAACGCGCCGTATGTCGCCGTGGACATCATCAGCAAAGACCGCCGCGCCCGCACGATCCAATTGATCGACAAAAAATCATTGGAAGTCGTCAAAACCTTGGATGTCGGTGGTCACGCCTACTTCCCTGAATACAGCGCAGACGGTAAATTCCTGTACGTCAGCGCGGGCTACAACGGTGATGAAGTCGTCGTGTACGATTCCACCAGCTTAGAAAAAGTCGCTTCGGTTGGCATGGAAAGCCCGGCGGGAATTTTCTCGCACGGTCGTGTCCGCTACATGACCCGTGGCCTGTCGCCTGATGATTTGGCAGCGCGTGACGGTGGCCTGCCAGGAGCAAAAAAATGAACCGCTGGCTACTTTTAGCAGGTCTGTCATTAGCCTTAACAGCCCATACCGCCCACGCCACCAGCATCTACGCCGGACAAGCACGGGCGGCGGCAGTGTGCTCACAATGCCACGGCATCCGCACCCCATCCAACGATTCGGTGTTCCCAACCCTAGCCGGACGCGATGCCGATTACCTGAAAACCGCGTTAGAGCAATACCGCGACAAAACCCGTAAATCGGACATTATGAATGCCATTGCCGGATCATTGACGGATGACGATATAGCCAATGTCGCGGCTTATTATGCCAAGTTGAAACCTTGATGGTTAATGTATTAGGAGTACACCCTCAGGGGTGCAAGAAAAAACATGTTTTTTTACTCCAGCTTTTATTCGCTGTGAGCCTGTTCATACCAGTCGTTTGGGCAACAGAACCCTCGCCTTCACGACAAATGGAATTGCGCAACCTGCTTAAAAACGACTGCGGAGCCTGTCACGGCTTAACCTTACAAGGTGGCATGGGGCCTGCGTTATTGCCGGAAAAACTTGCTGGAAAATCGGATGAATTATTGGTGACGACAATTTTGGAAGGGCGGAAGGGTACGGCTATGCCGCCTTGGAAGCCCTTTATGAATAGGGATGAGGTGGTTTGGTTGCTTGGGGTGTTGCAGGGTCGGAGGTGAAAAGTAAACAGAGTCGCTATAGTTCCCACGCTCCTGCGTCACTGCCATTAAGTTAAGCAATTTTTGTAATAATAAGCCGATTTGAATAAGTGTTGGATATGGCTAAAAAAAGCGTGCCGTTAAAATTACCCAAGAGCGGATTGAATCGGATGCCTTCAAATCCCGTCACCGCCAGACTGCCAAAGCCTTCACGCGGTGCCGTAGCCTGCCATTTGCGCTGGTTCTGGTGTTGGTCATGAGGAACAGCGTGAAATCGCTGCAAAACGTCGTCAACGAGGCGATGACCTGGCTGGGCCAGCCGCCCGTGACCGCCAGCGCCTATTCGCAGGCGCGGTACAAGTTCAAACACACGGCGTTCATCGAGCTGAACCAGGCGGCCGTGGTGGAGAACCTGTACAGTGATGCCGATTACCAACGCTTTTGGGGCTTCCGGGTACTGGCGGTTGACGATTCCAAGATGGTGCTGCCGGACACCGAAGCCATCCGCGAGGAATTCGGCACGGTTGCCTGGACGAACGGCAAGACCGCAGAAATCCAAGGCGAACGCCCGTATGCCTTGGCTTCCGTGCTGTACGACGTGCTGAACCGGGTCGCCTTGGATGCCACCTTGGGCCAGGCCAAGGCCTACGAGATCGACTTGGCGGTGGCGCATCTGCCCCACACGCGGGCGGGCGATTTGCTGACGATGGACAGGAACTACCCGGATGCTGGCGGAACTTGGCCACCACAGGCGTGACTTCGCCGTCCGATGTTCGGCGGCCTCGTTTGCCGAAGCGCGGCGGATGCTCAAGGGCGAAGGCCCCGACAGCCAAGTGGTGACGCTGACCCCGTGCGCGGGGCAACTGGCCGCGATCCGCGGGCTGGGTCTTCCCCTGTCGCTCATCGTCCGGTTCGTCAGGGTCTTGCTGGCCACGGGCGAATACGAGGTGTTGGTGACCTCGTTGCTGGACGGTTACCTGTATCCCACCCAAGGTTTCCGGGAGCTTTATCACCTGCGTTGGGGCATCGAGATCTTCTACGGCCTGCTCAAGACCCGCCTGGAGCTGGAAAATTTCACCGGCACCGGTGCCGAAGCGGTACGCCAAGACTTCCATGCCACCGTGTACTTGTCCGGCTTGGAGTCGCTGCTGACCGACACCGCGCAGGCCATGCTGGACGCCAAGGACACGAAATACCCTCAGACGGTGAACCGGGCGGTGTCGTTCAATGCGGTCAAAAACCTCGCCTTGGACTTGATCTTGGGTGGCGGGCTTGACACTGACGCGCTGCTGGAGCAACTGACAGCCCTGTTCCTCACCAACCCTTGCCTGGAGCGGGGCCACCGCAACCCGCCACGGAAAAACACCTCGTCGAGAGCCTTGTTGAGTTTCCATAAACGGCAGAAAAAACATTGTTTTTGAATACTTTTTCTTAACTTAATGGCAGTGACGCTCCGGCGTGGGAATTCATCCTACAACGCTCCGGCGTTGCGTGACGCTGGAGCGTCACTGGCGGCATTCCCACGCCAGAGCGTGGGAGCGATGAAATCCGGCACAGCCACTTCTGTATCACGGATGAAATGGACTTCAGGTTCGATAATAACGCGCCAGCAGCCTGGGCCACCTTCGCCAAAACCAAATGGCGTTCCAATCCGTATGTTTAGCACACTCTCTGCCAAACCCTGTTTTCCAGAAGGACGCGGCATTGCATGAAGCTCACCATTCAAAATCTCCCCGGTGATATGTTCCGGCAAAGCGATAAGCTGTTCGTAAAGGCTAGGTTTTAAAATCGCGTTCATGGGGTTTTCATCGTAACAAATGCGGGAAATCGTTAAGGTTTATGATCCATAGCTTACACCTAGTTGAAATAGTGCACTTTCGAGCCTACAACAGGGACACGATCAAATTGTAATAAAATAGAAGTTACGCATTGACAGCAAAGTTATAATATGATTTTTAAAATACCCAAACCAGCCGCCACCGGAAGGCCCGCTTATGATCAGGACAATCACCCGCCCCAGTACCGCCCGT
>CAYUQV010000119.1:0-5898 GCA_964446885.1 uncultured Methylocucumis sp. | reverse complement strand
ATTTCCACGCAGGAGCAAGGGAAATCTTTAATCAAAAATAGCGACTCCCTTTTTCTAGGAATCCATGTCAACCAGACCTTCGTTGCCGTCGCGATAGGTTCTGTCCCCCTCGTTTAATATGTCCGAACCCTCAATGCCTTCGGGCACCGAAGATGCTTTACGCGCCGAAATCGCTAGGCTAAATAAAATCATCCAAGTGTTAATGAACCGTGCCGAACGCAATACCGGTACCAGCCGGTCTGATTTTGACCTGTTCCAGACCTCGGTGATGCTTGAACAACAGATTTTGAAACGCACCCAAGAGCTGGACATTTCTTTACGGGAACTCGAAAAAGTCAATCGTGCGCTGCGCGAATCGGAAAACAAATTCCATAGTGTGCTGGATCAGTCTTTAGTCGGCATTACGATGGTCATGGATGGCCAGTTCCGTTATGCGAATCTAAAATTTGCCGAAATCATCGGTTATAGCGTCGATGAGATTTTGCAATTGAGGCCTATGGATATTACGTCTGCAAATGATAGGCGATTGGTGCTCAACGCGATGCGCTTAGGGTTGGGCGGGAATAGTAGCCAAAAATGTTTTGTGATCAATGCACAAAGAAAAGATGGCCGTATTATTACGGTTGAAATTTCGGCTAGCTCACCGATAAGCATCAACGGCAAACCCGCATGGATTTGGGTCTGCGCAGACATCACCGAGCGCTTAAAATCAGAGCGTGAAATCCACGCCTTGCAGGACAAGTTACGCGAACAAGCCATCCGCGACCCGTTGACAGGCTTGTATAACCGTCTCTACCTGAACGAAAGCCTCAACAACGAGCTAAGTTTGGCAAGCCAAAAGGGCTATTGTGTCAGCGTCATCATGATAGATATTGATCATTTTAAGGTTATTAACGATGACTATGGACATTTGGCGGGCGATGAGGCACTAAAGGTGTTTGGTGCATTAATGCTGAAAAATACACGCGATACCGATGTGTGTTGCCGTTTTGGCGGCGAGGAATTTTTTCTGGTGCTGTCTCGTGTCAGTGCCAACAGTGCCTATGCCCTTGCCGAACAATTGTGTGGTTTGGTTGCGCAAACCCCGGTGAAATTCGATGGTGAACTTATTTTTATGACGGCTTCTTTTGGGGTTGCCAGCTATCCTGAACACGCTAATAGCGGTAAGGCGTTGATGCTGGAAGCCGATAAGGCCATGTATGCGGCTAAAGATGGCGGGCGTAATCAGGTAAAAATGGCAAATGCCCTGTTTAACAGCCCTTACTGACAGCCCCGATGTGGTTGGCGTTTTTTTGGCGCAAGCGGGAGGAATGCCGGACGGGGCGGGTGGTGGTTTAAGTAATTTTATAAACGCTTCACGGTTGTGCCGTCCCTAAAAGCCATAAAAGGTAGGCTGCGCATCGGTCTGGATTTACGCGGTTGATGCGGCTACAACCTAACGCCATTTCTTCACCTGCCCATCGCGTTGCACCACCATGCCCGCTTCTTCATATAGAGTTTGCGTAAATGCCCAAGTATCACGCATTTTGCTTTGGGTTTTTTCATTCAAAATTAAGCGTTTGGGCACAAAGGCCTTGACCGGGAGTTGTGCCGGGCTTGTGCCTGACAACACTTGCGCGGCGATGCGGCCTATTTCCATGCCCACTTCATGATAATCCGCGCCTAAATCAAATAAAGAGCCGTGCAGAGCATGGCCTGTGACATTTGAAAACACGGGAATTTTCGCACCTATCGCCACTTCGGTGAGGCTGTCCACGGCGGCAATGACGGTGGCATCACAACCCGTCCAAAACGCCTGTACGCCGCGTGCCACCAATGACGCGGCGGCTTCGCGCACGTCTTTGCTTTGCTCGACCGGGGCTTCCAATAAGGTGATGCCTAACTGGCCGCTGATTTGCCGGGCTTGGCGGGTGCAGTATTCGGAATTGGTTTCGACCGGGTTCCACACCGCACCGACGGTCTTTAAGCCCGGATTAATACGTTTGGCCAATTGAAAAATGTCCGCTACGGGTTGTGGTGTGCCGATGCCTGTCAGGTAGGCGGGTTTGTCCAAACTTTCTAAAGCATTGATGCCCACTCCGGCGGTGACGGGCGCGGTCACGGCTCCGAACACATGCGGGATATGCGCGGTGCGGTTGGCGTTGCTGAGGGCTTGGAGCATGACCGTAGAAATGGTGATGGCCAAGCGGAAATCGCCGCCCGTGATTTTTTGCGCGATCAGGTTTCCGGTCGGCAAATCGTTTTCGGCGTTGTAAAAAGTCATCGCGAGTTTTTTGCCATCGTCATAGCCTTGTTGGTGCAGGCCATCAATGATGCCTTGGTGGATTTCTTCCATCATTGGATTTGAGCTGTGCTGTAACAGCGCAACGGGAATTTGCCCGGCTTGGCTGGTGGGATGCTGTGCGCCGTGGCGGTTATGCCGATCTGACCATAACAACACAGCAGCTGCCAAGACAATCAAAGACAAAGAAAAAACGAGGCGTTTTAGGGCGGGCTTCATGATGCGGCAAAATAAGGTCAGTAGCTGGTTTACGGTAAAAGTACCATAGTCCATGAAAATCATGAAGACGGGCAAAAAGCTGGCGTTATTTAAGTAACCGTTCAAACGTTTTTTAACAATGGCGACCCATCGAAAAGCTTAGTTTTGATGGCGTACAAAACCTGTTTTACACGCCTAACAGTTTATGCTCGGCTACTTCATTGCACCATAACATGGCTCGTGCCCACGCATGACGGAGGTCACAGTCCAGCACCTATCCGATACACAATCGTTGATTGTATGTTATTGTAACTACGTTGTTTTATAAGCATTTTCTGATATTAGCAAAACCTGGAAAGGCTATTTTGCATGGCCTGGCCAGGCACAGCAAGCGCGAAAAAACAACGGCTATGAGGCCTGGCATCGGGTTTTAGGAGGACATGAACATGCGCCGGGCCTTGCACAATGACAATTAAGATAGGGGTAGGTTATGAGTATTGACTTAAAAAACCTGCGCGGTTTTCTCGTGCTGGGTGTATTGGCGCTGTTCCTGTTTGCGTTCATCCATTGGGATGGGCAAATCCTGCAATATCTGTTCTTTTTGCGTGTGCCGCTAATTGCGGCGTTAGTGTTGTTCGCGTTACCTGTGGTTTGTATTTATGTCTTGCCGACGATGTTGGGCAATTTGTTCGTACTCAGCAACCCGTTGCGGATGGCCACGGTGATTCCCGGTGCCGTGGCGGTAGGCCTGGGTATTGTACTGTTGGGCGCGGTGATAGGCGGCAATGCCGATGAACGGTTTGGCGTTGTCGCTTGCCCGTGGTTGGCGGGCTTAGCTTCTGAACAATCGCTGTTACCGTATGTTCTAGCGATAGTGTTGGCCTTGCCCACTATCGTGGCGGTGTATTGGGCATCGGGGCCGGCTTCCTTGGAAATGACCGCAGAGCAACGCCGTTATGGGACGATTGCAGGCGTTCTGCTGACGGGATTATTTTTGCTGGCGGTGTATTGGTTAAGAAAAGACCTGCCCGTGGTTGGGATAAGCGATGTGTTGATGGGGGTGTTTAATATTTTGCCCGAACACGCCCAAGTTGGGTTTATTGTCCGCACCGCAACCGGCCCGGTTCTGGCAAACGGGCATTTGGTGATGGGCTGTTATTTGCTGGTCGCCACCGTGTTGTATTTTTTCGGATTGGCACTCTATCGGCCTTCGATTAAAAAAGAGGCTTGGCAATTGCCCGCCATTTCGTATGTGTTGGGCTTGCTGCAAATCTTCGCCCTGTTGTTTGGGATGCTGACTTTTTTGCTGGATTTTTATCGGGTTCCGGTGCTGTTGTCGATGTTGCTGCTGTCAGCGTTGGCGTACCGTTTGTGGAAAGTTGACCATTATTACGATCTTCGTGAAACAGGCTTGCCGCCCTTGCAAACCCAAGACGTGGTAGAAAGCCTAAAAAACCGTTTGGCAGGTTCGGATACTTTAGTGGTGGTTTGCGCCAGTGGTGGCGGTATCCAAGCGGCAGGCTGGACAACCATGGTGTTGGCGGGTTTACAAACTTTGTTGGGCGAACAATTTACCCGTGCGATAGGCTTGATTAGCGCGGTGTCGGGTGGTTCGGTGGGGCTGATGTATTTCCTTGACCGCTTTAATGACAATGGCGTGGCCGATCCTATGCTGTTGGACGAAATGTTTGTCGCCTCCACGCAAGACAGTTTGGGCGCGACCGGATGGGGCTTGGCTTACCCGGATTTATGGCGGATAGTCGGGATGCCGTATCTGCAAACCACACCGCGTGACCGTGGTGATGCCATCAATACCGATTGGAAATCAGAGCTAACGCATCCATCGGCGACACTGCATTCTTGGAGCGGGCCAATCAAAGCGGGGTTGTTGCCGACTCCCGTGTTCAATGCCACGATTGTTGAAGACGGGCGGCATTATCTGATCAGTCCCATGACCTTCAATGTCCCCGCAGAGCAAGGCGTGGAGTTCAATACCTTATATACAGGCTGTGATGTCGATGTCAGCACGGCGGCATTATTGTCAGCAACCTTCCCGTATGTCACGCCCATCACGCGCAACAGCTTGGCCCCCAAAGGCAAGCCTATTTTCCATGTCGCCGATGGTGGCTTTTTTGACAATTTTGGCGTGGTCACGGCCGTGGATTGGCTGAATAATTTGGTCTTGCCAAACAGTGAAGCCATTGGCATCAAACGGGTGTTGTTCGTGGAAATCCGCGCCTTCCCCGATGAACCGCCGATGGCAAGCGCACCCGATAAGGATGTGGGTTGGCTGATGGCTTTATTCGGCCCGTTGTTGACCGTGTTCAATGCCCGCAATTCAACACAAAGCCAACGCAATCAAGAAGATGTTGAAGATTTGATCGAAGAGTGGCAAGGCCGGGGCGTGGAGGTGTTGCGCTTTCCGATCACCTTCCCTAAAAATGTCGTAGAGTTTTTTGCAATGCCCACTGCCGGGAATACCACCGTTGATGGCTTGGCCTCCCATTTAGAAAGTGAAGACCGTAAAAACCAACGTTATTCACCGCCTTTGTCGTGGACACTGACCAAAAAGCAACGTGATGCCATAAAAAATGCTTGGTTTCAAATTAGCCAAGAAGGCGAAGTCGCCAAACTGCGACAAGCTTGGCAGAAACAATAACGGTTAGGATGGGGAGGAAGGCTGGAGCAAAACGTTTTGCTCCAGCTTGGCGGAAAGGGGTCAGTCTAAGCGCGTTTATTAATGCAGCAAATCAACCAAACCTTTGGTCGCTTCTTCCTGCACTTTCGCCTTTGCGGCTTCGGCGGCTTGTTGTTTTAGGGCATCCGGGGCATTGGTCACCGCACTTTTCAAAGCATTCGCCTGATCTAATGTTTGTTTGGCGGCTTGTAGTTTTTGTGCCGCGCCGGGAGCTACGGCATTGGCGGTATCAGCCAGTTTTTGTTTGGCTACGCCAACCGCTTGTTGTTTGAGCGCGTCGGGGGCGTTGGTTACTGCGCCTTTTAAGGCTTTAGCCTGTTCTACCGCCTGTGCCGCCGCTTGGGCTTTGGCAACCGCGTCCGGTGCAGCGGTCGTCACGGCATCTTTCGCCACTTGCTTGGCGACACCTTCGAGCAAACCAAAGTCCGCAACGGCAGTATGTGAGACCACTAACAATCCGGCCAATAAAGCAATTTTGTTTTTCATAACCTAAATCCTGGTGTGTGTTTTGAATGGAGCGCGAAGGATAGTGCATCCAAACTTAACCTGCAATTAATCAAAAATCCCTTAGGGCCAAGCCTTTACCCAATTGATACCGCCACAGTTACTTAATGGGAAAGGTTGGGATGGGGGGCAAATTGTCGCGGGTGAGTTTTATGGTTATAAAGCTCTGTACACGACAAAAAACCTAACGCATTGATTTAAATAAAGGATAAATAAG
>CAYUQV010000118.1:0-6190 GCA_964446885.1 uncultured Methylocucumis sp. | reverse complement strand
CTATTTTATTACCCCTGTTACGTCAAGCTGGAGAAATAGCGCGATTGCCCTGCAACATAGGTGTCCAACCTTGACCGCATTTTTAATTATCAAGCTTAGAGACAGGCTGGACCGTTTAATTTACGAAAATTAAAATTTTTTTATCGATAAACACCATCGGAAAAATGACGGGCAGAGCCTGAAAAAAACAACATTAATAGATTGTTTTTATTTGGTTTTTTATTTTCCACTGTGTGAAAAATAGGCCTAGTCATAATACCTCAATTTTATAGCTCAAAAAAATCTGCACAAAATACTTTCAAATATTCCATTTAGTATATATTTATTTTATTTTAATAAAAAAATGGTACTTATTACGCATAAATGAACAATTATATTTGCCAAATTTATAAAAAAATTCAATCATACGCAGATAAACCAGGAATCTACTGCCTTTAACAGCCCTTAAATCCTTGTATTAACATTGCAGGCGCGCCTTCAAAAAGGGATTGGTACATCGGATTACACCTAACAACGCCGATATTTTGCTTGTTTTAATACTGGCCGCTAGATGGAATGCTATCCGTTACATTAGCGACATAAGATTTCATGCTTTGGGAGGATGCATTATCTGCCATTTTTTCTAATTTATAACTGATCTGATACAAACCATAGATGACTTAAGCCTATTTGAAATGGTTTTTTTCGATTGGAATCACACTGAAATTCTGGCTTTAATATTATGAAAAATCCTAATCTTGCTAGCCCTGACACATTTTTAGAAATGCGGATGCCGTTTACAGGGTCACTTTGTGCCCAGGATGCCTATTTTCAATTTATGGTTGAACAATTAAGCCTGATTGTGTTCACGCTTGATGCCCAAGGCCGGTTCACTTACCTCAATAAGGCATGGCAAGACAGCACTGGTTATGATGTTGCAGTCTCGTTAGACAAGCACATAGGCCGCTTCGTCCATCCCGATGACTACGGCCAATGTGCCGGACATCTTCAAAGCGATGCCCCACGCTGTGGTTTTGATGCCCAATTTTTGACAAAAGACGGCCAGGCTTTGTGGTTTGAAATGCACCTACAAACTTGCTCTGACGGACATAAGTTGGGTTCGTTGGTCAATGTCACTGCACGCATTAATGCCGTACACGCTTTACAGGCCAGCAAAGAAAGGTTCAGGTTGGCGGCGGCTGCGTCCAATGACGGGATATGGGATTGGAACCTTCTCACCGATGAAATTTATTTTTCGCCACGTCTGAGAGAAATGCTCGGTTACACACATGATGAGCTAAAAAACTGCTATGCCTCGTGGTATGACCGTATCCATCCCGATGATTTGGACAATGCCCTCATATCCCTAATGTCTTGTTTAGGGGGCAGACAGAATTCTTATGAAAGCGTTTACCGGCTCAAAAATAAAGACGGCGGCTGGAGTTGGTTTTTGGACAGGGGAGCCATCATCCGTGATGCCGAAGGCAAAGGTTTGCGCATAACAGGTTCGCACGCTGACATAACCAAGCTGAAAGTGCTTGAAGATGGGCTGTTGGAGTGGCAAAACCATCTAAATGCCCTTTTTGCCATCAGTCCTGATGGTATTGTCACGTTCAATTCGGCAGGCAAAATCAGTTCGGCTAGCCCGTCTTTTTTAGCCATGACCGGGTTTTCATCTGAAGAGCTAATGCAGCTATCAGAGTGCGAATTTACGACAAAAATGGCAGCTATCACCTTAGAAGAACCTGCCCATGCCAGCATATGGGGGCTCGCTTGCCAGTTACTGAAAATGTTGCCCCGCCAACAATCAGAAACCGATCATCTTGCAAAAAGACCTGATAACATCCCCTTGATGGCGGCAAGGCACCAGCAAGCATTGTTAAGCTATCCACCCAAACCAACCAGGTGGCCATTGTCCGATGCGCACCAATCCAACCGACAAACCACCCCGGAAACATCCTATAAAACACGTAAAAAAACCGGACATGCAGAACCACGTATTATCCGGGTGACCGTTTGCCAATTGGCGCATGAGCCGATTTCTAAAGTGATGTATTTCCGTGACGTGACATTGGAATCCCAAGTAGACAAGATGAAAAACGATTTTTTTAGTGCCGCCGCTTATGAGCTAAGGACACCGTTGACCAGCATCTACGGTTATGCCGAATTGTTGTTGGTTAGTACCTTTGACCCCAAAACCCATCGGGACATGTTGCACAATATCAAAAACCAAGCGGCATTTATGCTGACGATGGTCAATAACGTCCTGGATATGGCCAAACTTGAAGCCGGGGTGGGCAAAACATTTAATTTCGAGGCACAACCCCTGGAAGCTGTGGTAAGACAAGCCGTTGAAGAATTTATGGCCTCTGTCAATTATCAAGACGGCTACATCAATATCATTGATAAGCACTACCGGGTGTCTGTTAATGAATCGGGCATTGAAGTCAATCCGGCGGATGGAGCCTATTGGGCGTGCATTGATGCCGGGCAAATCAAACACGCCTTGTCCAACATCATCAGCAATGCCTTCAAATATTCCCCGCTAGGCGCAGAAGTCAGCATCAGTCTCAGCCAGCGCAACACAGAAGGGCAAGAAGAAGTGGGCGTACGGATCAAAGATAACGGTGTTGGCATGACCGTTGAGCAAATCCAGCACATTTATGAACGTTTCTGGCGTGGAGCCAATACCCGGCACATTGCCGGAACCGGTTTAGGCATGTCATTAGTAAAAGAAATCATGGATTTACATAAAGGTATTATAGAAATTAACAGCATCCCCCATCAAGGCACGGAAATTAGTTTGTGGTTTAAACAGGCCCCGGCTTCAAGGAGTAATTAATGGCCACTTTTTCAAAAACACCGCAAACAACCCTATTGATTGTTGATGATAACGCTGAAATGAGGCGGCTGCTAAAGCTGACGTTCAACTACGGCAACTATATCCTTTTCGAAGCAACAAATGGTGATCAGGCTCTGGAACTGATCCTTAAAGAAAAGCCGGACATTATCCTGCTAGATGTCATGATGCCAGGTTACATTGATGGTTTTGCCGTATGTAAATTTATAAAATCCTCGTCACTCAAAGACAGCAAAGTGATTATGCTAACGGCCAAAGCCCAACAAGAAGATAGGGACACCGGCAAAAAACTGGGTGCCGACTTTTATATTACCAAACCATTTAGCCCCTTGGCCTTGATAGATATAGTCGAAACGATCGCCACCCAAAAAAAGCATTAATGATGTGGGCTCAAACATTTCCCTGCTGATGGCCAAAAGCCTATAAGACGGCCATTAAATGAAGAAAACCATCAACTTACTTCATAAAAGCCCTACGGTATAAATCGACTGTGTGTCTATTTTACCCATCAAGAGGGCTTTACAAGGTGCACGGTTTTAATAAAGCTTTGACATGGTCTTCTGCACACAATTATCAGGCATTTCAATTGAATCCCGTTAAACCGTTATGAATAAAATACTAATTTCCGACCACCCCCATATTGTCGTCTTGGATAGTGCCCGCGAGTTATTTTCCCCGCTGGTGGTGGCCTTCTTAAATAAGAACCATATTATCCATGCCTCCCAAAACACCAAGGCCTGTATGGCCTACCTTAACACCGAACTGCCAACCGATTTATTGCTGATTGACGGCGCGTTATTGGCCAACGGTGCCAACTTGGAATTACAAGACTTCATAAACAAAACCCGCGTGCCCGTTGCCATTGGTATGGCCATTGATGATAACTGGGAGCAGGACCGTTTATCTTTTAATGTGCTTGATTACATCATCAGCCCTTATTTGATACCGATTGAGCTGTTCCGTATCGAAAAACACATCCTCCAGCATCGCTCCTTACAAATTATCAGCGAACAAAACCACTATTTAATCAATAAAATTACCGAACATGCCCAAAAACTGGTCAATTCCGGCTTTGAAGCCCAACACATTGAAAATCTTGAAAAAGAAATCTTGGTGTTATTAAGCCGTCTGGCCGATTACCGTGATCCAGAAACCGCCAACCATCTCCAACGCATGTCCCATTACGCCAAACTGATTGCCAAAAAACTCGGCCTTTCATCTGAACAGCAAAAGCTTATCCAACAAGCCGCCCATTTGCACGATATAGGTAAACTGACCATTCCTGATGAAATTTTATTCAAGCCGGGCAAATTGGACGCAGTGGAAATGGAAGAAATGAAACAGCACGCACAAATGGGTTACGACCTTTTAAAAGACAGTACTTCGCCGTTAATTTTGGTTGGTGCTGACATCGCTTTAAGCCATCACGAAAAGTTTGATGGTAGTGGTTACCCTAAGGGTCTGGAAGGGGAGTCCATCCCTTTGCTGAGCCGTATTGTCGCCGTCGCCGACGTGTTTGATGCTTTGACATCCAAACGCCCTTACAAAGCCGCGTGGTCACTGGAGGATGCCGCCGATTATTTACGTTCGGAAAGCGGCAAGCATTTTGATCCCTGCTGTGTCACGGCTTTCCTTGATGCCTGGCCGCAAGTTTTGGCGATTAATAGCCTTTATAAAGAGGAGGATTAATCCCAGAAACAGATTCAGCGGCAAAAATTCAAATGGCTCCGACACCATTTTGTATTGGCAAACCGATTGGCCTGATATTGTGCCGACGAGTTCTGGCCCCGCCTTAATCTACCCACAAACATCAATGTTTTTTCGATATTTTTAATTTTTGTCGGAAAGATTGGTTTCATAATTTCATAAATAGAAACAATCAAGCATGAAAGTAATCGATAAATTACTATAAACCCACAAGTTGCAATAACTTTATTTTATAGAACAAGGTCTTGTGACTTACAAAAATCCCTATTAAGGAGAAAAGTCGTGAAAAAATTACCGTTTAGTTACGGATTTGTTTTGTTCCTCTTTAGCTGTCCTATCCAAGCATTTTCAGCCGAATCATTACGCTTGATTAATGAAAACATCAATGACGTGCAGGCTACTTTATTGCCTAACCGTGCGGGAAAGTCGCTTATGTCACCGTCAGGCTGGGGCGCGTCAGGAGGAATGCTGTTTATTGGCGGCGGCGTGACATCGCCACAGACCTACACTGACCGTAGTGATGCAGCTGTAAGTTTTGGCTTGGGCGTCGGTAATCCAGTTAAAAATCTAGGCGTACAATTAAGCACTACGATGAGTAATGTTGACGATCCGGGCGTATTTTCACTAGGTTTCAAAGTACACCGTTACTTGGGCTATGGAACGTCAATTGCCGCAGGCGGTGAAAACTTCTTCGCCGATTCCCGTTCTGATTCTGGGGAAAGTTACTACCTTGTCGCCAGCCATGCCTTTCAGATGTTTGCGGCCAGTGTGCCGCAGTTTGCAAAATTACATGCCAGTCTCGGTTTAGGGGAAGGCCGCTTTGGCAGCAAAAGCCCTTTAGATATAGCCAATGGCAAAGGCCATTACGGCACACATGTTTTCGGTGCGCTATCGTATGAGATATTTGACTCAACCAACTTGATTGTTGATTGGAACGGCATTAATTTAGCGACCGGCTTTTCGTTTACCCCTTTCAAAAAATTCCCTTTAGGTATTTCAGTTGGCGTGGCTGACTTGACGGATAATGCTGGCGACCGGCCAAGGTTTATTTCATCAGTCGGTTATTCCCAACGATTTTAAGAGAGCTTTCTAATGAAAAATTTAAGTTATAAATTGCCTTTAATATTGGTTGCTGTTTTTTGTATGCCGGCACGGGCTGTCGTGACAGGTAATATGTCAGATGCAAACGTGCCGATTAATACTGAAATGGTTCAACCGTTAGGTGAATTTTCCCAGATTTCTTCAGACACAAATGGCCAGAGCCAGACAACGGGCAATACCACGACTGGAGGTGCAAAGTCCTCAGGAAATGAGAATGAAACGGAACAGACCCAAAGCGTTTATGAAAAGATACTAAAAATGATAGGCCTTTAACTATTGGGCAATCATGGGGCTGTCATGATTAAGCTTTTGTGAAACTGTTCTTCCAAACGACTGCGTGTCCTCTAAGGACGCGTAGTCTTATCTATGAAATAGCCCGCTTGACTTTTGACAAATAAGGCGGATTCAACTCCGAAGTGCAATCGCACTTAGTAGGAAATGAAGCAGGTTAGCTGATATAGTTTCAAGCTTTTTCAATCCGACCAAAGACTGCAAAACGGCGTGCAAAACTTTCCAGGGTCCTGGGGAAAAGAGCGTTGAAAA
>CAYUQV010000117.1:0-6517 GCA_964446885.1 uncultured Methylocucumis sp. | reverse complement strand
CATTTTCACTACGCTTCGCTCCGTGAAAACACATGCCCTATCGCTTCTGGGGACTTCGACTCTTGTCTCGCAGCGGTCGTTTTTTTTCTGCTAACAGCCACTAAAAGCTGGCAACAAAAAAACCGTCTGATTGTAATGATGGCCAGAAAAATAGCGAGGTAACTTCTCACACCTTTTGGCGGTAAATGCTGGGAGTTAAGCCTAATGCGTTGACGCACAGGCAAAATATCACGCGCTAAAAAATGGGCTTTGGCAGAAAAACGGGCTTATTTCAGCAAAAAATCGCGAAAAAACGCGGTGTTGACGGCAATAGTTGCCAGAATAGAGCCAATCCAAAATAATCTGATAAGGATACGCAGTCCTTATCAATTCATAGTGGTTTAACGATAACATCACTTGCGCGGGGCGGGTTAAAGGAAGAATCAGGGGGATGATTCTCCCTTTTTTACTGTGAGCGGGTTTTTACATCTGCGACTGCAAATAATTCTGCAAGCCCACTTTTTCAATCAATTCCAATTGCGTTTCCAGCCAGTCGATGTGTTCTTCTTCTGATTCCAGAATATGGGCGAACAAATCACGGGTGACAAAATCACTGACGCTTTCACAATAAGCAATCGCTTCGCGTAACAGCGGCACGGCGATGTGTTCCAATTTCAAATCGCAGGCCAGCATTTCTTGTGGGTTTTCACCAATCAGCAATTTACTTAAGCTTTGCAAATTAGGCAGGCCTTCGAAGAACAAAATCCGCTCAATGATTTGGTCGGCGTGTTTCATTTCGTCGATGGATTCGTGGTATTCCTTTTCATTCAATTGCTTAAAACCCCAATTTTTGTACATGCGGGCATGTAGGAAATATTGGTTGATGGCGGTCAACTCGTTTTCCAGGGCTTTGTTAAGGTATTCAATAACTTTGGTATCGCCTTTCATAAGTCAGTGTCCTAAAGGTGTTAATTGAGGGTTATCGCTAGCGGGCGGGCTTGGCTTGTGGCTTGCTCCAGCAAGGCAATCACGTCCTTATTACATTTGCCGCAGTCTTTGCCCATGCCAAAACATTGCGTGAGCTGTTTGCGTGAACACGCGCCATTTTCTATGGCCGTCAGGATTTGCGAATCCGTCACCGCTTTACAGACACAAATATACATCATCCGTCCTTAACGTCTGCGCCGTTGCACGGTCTGTGGGTCAACCGTAATTTGCCGATAAATTTCCACCCGGTCGCCGTCTTTTACGGGCGTTTCCAAGCTGGCAATCTTGCCGAAAATGCCCACTTTTTGCGTCGCCAAATTGATTTCAGGATACAGTTTTAACACGCCCGACAGCTGGATGGCTTGTTCAATCGTACTGTCATCCGGCACCTCCAGACGCATCCACAACTGCCTATCGACTTCTGCATAACACACTCCGACATTCATAAGCGGCTCCTTAAGTTTTCCAATCGGTTAATCTGGGTGTTTATTCGGCGGGAATCGGCTCCAGTACGGCCACGGTTTTCCGCTCGGCCCATTTTTGGTCAATCAGGCGTTTGCCGACAATCAAAAACGCCACCATGATGAAACCGCCCGGCGGCAGCGCCATTAATAAAAAACCTTTGTAATCAGGGATAACGGTCACTTCCAAAAACCGGAAGGACTCGCCCAATAACACTGAGGCGTTGGCAAATAATGTCCCGGCCGCGCTGATTTCCCGCGCCGCGCCCAAGGCCACCAGCACCAGCAAAAAACCTAAGCCCATCATCAGGCCATCCCATAAGGCTTCTTTAACGGGCTGTTTGGAGGCAAACGCTTCGGCGCGGCCCAGTAACGCGCAATTGGTGACAATTAAGGCAATAAAAAGCCCTAAGACTTTAT
Organism: uncultured Methylocucumis sp.; assembly: GCA_964446885.1. Lineage (GTDB taxonomy): Bacteria > Pseudomonadota > Gammaproteobacteria > Methylococcales > Methylomonadaceae > Methylovulum. Next base: position 4,670 of record CAYUQV010000117.1, on the reverse strand, counting down.
AAAGCTCATGCGCCCAAGCGCTCATCAAAATATCCACCAACGTCACCAAGGCGGCGATGAGCAGGACAAAAATCGGAATGCGGATTTCATTAGGGATCAGATGTCGGGCCACGGAAATCAGGCCATTGGAAGCGACGATCACCACCAACGTCGCCAAACCCATACCCAAACCGTTAGTAGCCGTACCCGTGACCGCCAGCAACGGGCATAAAGCCAAATTCTGCCCAAACACGATGTTATTGTTCCAAATGCCATCGGCGGCAATTTTGCGGTAAGTGTCGGATAACATGGCTGGCTCCTGTATGAAATTTATTGTCCACGAAAAGCACGAAAAGCACGAAAGGTTTACACGAGTTTTCTTGGTCTAGTAGCCCTATGGCCATAAGTTCTAAAAAGCCAAATCGGTTATTTTGTAGTTACGACTGCCCTTGTTTTTAGGAGTGGCAAAACCTTTTTCACCTGCTTCCACCAATCAATTTTCGTGCTTTTCGTGCCTTTCGTGGACAAAACTATGTAAACAAACCTAAGGCTTAATCAATTCTTCCCGATGCGCCTTGAACAACTGCAAGCCGCGATAAATGGCCTGTACGGATTTGCGCGGCGTAATGGTGGCGCCAGCGAACTGGTCAAATTCGCCGCCGTCCTTTTTCACGGCCCATTGCGCAGGGGTCAGGTTTTCTAAGGATTTGCCCACGAAATTTAAAATCCAATTCGATTTGGCGACTTCAATTTTGTCGCCCAAACCGGGTGTTTCTTTATGGCTTAAAACGCGAACACCCAAAATATTGCCATCCCGGTCTAGCCCCATAATCATATTGATGGCACCGGAATAACCATCCGGTGCGGTGAACTTAAAACAAACCGCCGTCACTTCGCCAGCTTTTTTGCCGAGATACACCAAGGTTTCAGCGGCGGCGATATTGTATTCGGCAGACGGGATGATGCGTGTGTCCTGCAACATATCGTTGTCATGCAAGGCGGCGGGAACCACTTCGGCGAGCGAGTTTTGCAAATCTTCGTCCAAGCGTTGCCTAATAGTGCCTTCGGTGCTGCAATTGGTCACGCCGAGCAAAACACTGGCGATGAGCGCGAAACCTGCCAATATACCTGTTTGGAATTGTAGCTTAGGGCGCAGTTGTTCGAGGTTGGCAGGTTCCAACCAACGCTTTAGCCAGTCCAGATAATGGGTGGCTTGGGATTTGAGTGTTTCGCTATTTAAGTTCATGATCTAGTTGGCCTTTAAACTTGCTCGCCAAGGTAGGGTGGGCAAGCTGGTCTGCCCACCGATTGTTCAAGCTTGGTGGGCAGAACAGCACTGCCCACCCTACGACTATGTTTTGGGTATATCCAAAGGTTTGCCCTTGCGGTCACGGCCATAAATGCGGGGTTTGATGTAATAATCAATCAACGGTGTCGCCGAATTCATCAACAGCACCGCAAAGCCCGCGCCTTCTGGGTATGCGCCCCAGGTGCGGATGATAAAGATCAGCAAGCCGCAACCCGCACCAAACACCCATTGCCCGGTCGGCGTATTAGGTGAGGTGACATAATCGGTGGCGATAAAAAATGCCACACACAGCATCGCGCCCGAATTTAAGTGCAGGAACGGGCTGACGTAATGTTCACTGTCAATCAAATGGAACACGCTCGCCAACACCGCCACCGTCAGCAACAAGGACACAGGAATTTGCCATTGGATGATTTTTTCGCGGATCAGCCAAACACCGCCCAAACCCAGCAATACGGTGGACGTTTCGCCCAAACTGCCCCGCGTCCAGCCGATGAAATTCAGCACCGCTGAATAATCTTGCAAAATGTCGGACAACACGCGGTTTTGCGAAAACTCGGTTTTCACATAGCCCAAGGTAGTCGCACCCGTGTAGGCATCCAAATTTTGCAAGCCCGAAAACGTGATGTGCCAGCTTTCGGCAAAGCCCGGTGACTGGCTGAAAAACAGCGGTGAGACATTCGCCCACGTAGTCATTTCAATAGGGAAAGAAATCAGCAACGCCACCCGCGCCAACATCGCCGGGTTAAACAAGTTTTGGCCCAAACCTCCATAAACTTGCTTACCCAAAACAATCGCCAAGCCCGCACCGACCACGCCTATCCACCACGGTGCCCAGGGCGGCAAAGTCATGGCCAATAGCCAGCCTGTCAGCAACGCCGAACCGTCCATAATCACAGGCTTGACTGGGCGGCCTTTCAAGCGGATACAAAACGCTTCAAACAATACCGCTGATGACACGGTGATGATGAACAAAAATATCGCAGGCCATCCGAAACACCACAAGCCAAACGCCGTGGCGGGGGATAGAGCCAGCACCACTTGCCACATGATCTGGCTGACGCTTTTGTTCGCGCCGACATGGGCGCCGCTGGCGGGTTTGTGGTGGGTTATCATGCGGTGGCCTCCTGCTCGGCTTTTAAGCGTTCACGTTCCTTTTTCGCGGCAATCCGCGCTTCTTCGTCCAAGCGTTGTTGCTCGGCGATACGGTCTAACCTAGCTTGCCGCGCTTCCATCAATTTCTTGGTTTGTTCAGATTTGTGTTGCGCCTGTTGCCTCGCCGCGACTTCGCCGGACGCATATTTGAAATATTGCACTAATGGGATGTTAGAAGGGCAAATGTACGAACAGCACCCGCAACTGATACAGTCTTTTAAACCGATGTCCACTGCCGTATCAAGCTGGTTGGCTTTGATGTTGTTAGCCATGTCCAAAGGCCGCAAACCCGCTGGGCAAACAGTCACGCAACTGGCGCAACGGATACAGGGTTGTTCGTCAGTGCTTTTCAGCTCGCTTTGCGTCAAGGCCAACACGCCGCTGGTGGCTTTGACGGTCGGCAGGCCGGAATGCGGTAAAGAATCGCCCATCATCGGCCCACCCATCACGATCCGTGCGGCCTGTTCGGTATCTACGTCACAAAACGCAAACAATTCGGCAATCAACGTGCCTAATGGCACTTCGACATTCATCGGTTTGCGCACTGCGCCACCGGACACAGTAATCACGCGGCTGACTAAAGGTTGGCCGTGGCGGATGGCTTTGTGTGTCGCGTAGGCCGTGCCGACATTGTGGATGGTCACGCCAATTTCTGATGAACGGCAACCTACAGGCACTTCGCGGCCTGTGACATAACGGATCAATTGCCTGTCCCAGCCCATCGGGTAACGGGTGGGGATTTGGATGACTTTGATTTCTGGAAAAGGCCGGGCGGCTTCACTCATCGCGGCAAAGGCCTGGGGCTTGTTGTCTTCTATCGCGACCACGGCATGATGGGTCTCCATGCCATGCAGCATCAAACGCACACCGTCGATAATCTGCCCGCTGCGCTCCTGCATTTGCCTATCATCGCAGCTTAAATACGGTTCACATTCCGCGCCATTGATAATCAAAGTGTCGATGTGGTTTTCGCGGCCCATATTCAGCTTAACGGCAGTCGGGAAAGTCGCGCCACCCAAACCAACGATGCCAGCCGCACCCACGCGCAAACTGATGTCTTCAGGCGTGAGCAAAAACGGGTCGCCAATTTCAGGTACTGGGGCCCATTCGTCTTTACCATCCGTTTCCAACACGATCATGCGGATAGGCAACGCGGACGGGTGCGGTGCAGGGTAATCGTTGACATCTAAAATGATGCCGGAACTGGGCGCATGGACAGGCGCGGAAATCATGCCTTGGCTGTAGGCCAACAATTGGCCTTTCAGCACTTCATCACCGACCCGGATCAGCGGTTCGGCGGGTTTGCCGACATGTTGCTGTAACGGGATATACAGTTTTTTCGGCAAGGGGAAATGCGTGACAATGGTTTGGCCGGACGTACTGGCCTTGCGCTCTTCGGCATGGACACCACCCCGGATGCGCGGTTTGCTGAACAGGCTTAACATAAGGCCTCACTTGCTGCGGGCACAGACGGTTTCGTCCACCGCCAATTGCGTAAGGTGACTTCAATCGGGTGCATTTGCAGGCATTCGGTCGGACAGACTTCCACGCATTTTTTGCAACCGATACACGCATCAGCCACTACGGCATGGATTTGTTTGGGCGCACCGACAATGGCATCGGTCGGGCAGACTTTAAAACAGCGGGTGCAGCCTGTGCAGGTCGCTTCACTGACGCGGGCCACCAACAGTTCGGGTTCTTGCACGTCTTTCAAGTCCAAGTCCAAGCCCAACAACGCGGCAATTTGTTCCGCTAAGGCACTGCCGCCAGGCGGGCAAAGCGTGGCAGGCGCCTTGCCTTCGACAACCGCTTCGGCGGCCGGGCGGCAACCCGGGAAGCCACATTGTCCGCACTGTGAGCCGGGCATTAAGGCTTCGATTTCATCGACTATCGGGCTGCTTTCAACTTTCAGGTATTTGCCGGCAATGCCCAGCAACAAGCCCAACAACAAGCCCAACCCGGTCAAACTGATGATTGCGTAGAAAACGTACATGGTGTTTCCTGAGTTTTTGAAATTTGTTTGTCGACGAAAAACTTGTTTATCCACGAACGGCACGAAAAGCACGAAAGTAGTATTGGCAGCCTTAATCGTTCCCACGCTCCGGCGTGGCGGTACACGACGCAGGAGCGTCGGGCCCTGCATTCCCACGCCGGAGCGTGGGAACGATTTTAAAAAAGGGAGTCGCTATTTTTGATTAAAGATTTCCCTTGCTCCTGCGTGGAAATC
>CAYUQV010000116.1:0-6547 GCA_964446885.1 uncultured Methylocucumis sp. | reverse complement strand
AGGGCAACGCAGGAGCAGTTGCCGAGGCGGCGCAAAAGAAAGTATTTCGCCTTCGAGTGCGAGAACCCGATTAAAAAAATCCGTCGCGATAGCGACTCTACATGCTTATTTCCAACTCGCAGAAAATGTCTGCGTAACATCAGTTATCCAATTGGACACATTAATGAGGACACTATGACCGGATCGAAAAACCTATCGGTGTTACCGGACATCCAAGTGCATGGCAGTGACCTTGCGGTGGTGCTGGATGCTTATCATTTGAAAACGCCTAACGCTTGTGATGTGCAGGTCATCAACGATCAAGGCCACGAGTTTATTTTAAATTCCCGTGTGCAGACCCTAAAAGGCAAAATGTGCCTGCTGTTCGCCATCACTGAACTAGAAATCCCCACCCTACGGCAAGTGACGTTGCTGCTGGACGGACAGCCTATCCATGTCACCGATGCGTTTATCAAATATAAATTGGACGGCAGCAAGCTGACTGACAATGCGTATTTGACGCAGACGCTATTCAATGCCGGAACCCGTGGCTTATCAGGCGATGATTTGTTTGTCATCAGTTACGCGTATTTTCATACCCTACCGCTGGAAAACCCTAATTTTGGTGGCTTTATCACGATCTTGACTTACCGCATCACCGATGAATTGGCTAGCCGTGGCATCTTGCTAGAGGAGCTTTACCAGACTTACCGCAAATACCGGGAGGTGGTGGTACACCATGATGCGCTGGCTTTCCGCTGGTTTGTCTCTTGCTCCAGTGCGTTGACGACCGCGCTGCTGTCCACAGGGCGCATCCGTAAAGCCGAAGAAGTGGCCGATAAGGCCTTAAATCTGATTGTACATCCTAGTTTTAACCCGATGGTGCACCAGAATTTTGCTTTGCTGCTATTCCAGTCCGGTTTGATTAAAGCGTTCCAAGAACGCTACAGCGAAGCCACGCATGTATTTATCGGGACTATCAATGCCGGACGCTATGGGATCACTGATTTGCTGCATCCCCAAAATAGCTGGATGCTAGGCCAACTGAGTGATTGCCACAAGCTATTGCATATCTCAGAAGCCGCTTACATCGCCGCCGTGGCTTGCTCCCGCAATAAATTGCCACCCGCTTCCCGCTTTGCACAGTTAGGTTACACCCCCAACGTGCAAATCAATTTCCCGCAAATCTTTGACCGTTTCAAATGCTTTAAAGGCACTGTCCCTCATTTTTTTCTGCAAACCGAACAAAAAATGCAGGCTTATTTGGGCGGTTAAGGGATTTCTTTAACACTTCGGCTGAAATAACGTGGCGTTTTGCCGGGTTTTGCCCCTCTTTTTTAACATGGATTTATTATGAACAGCTTGTCCCATCCAACCAAAGTGCTGGATTGCACGCTCCGCGATGGCGGTTATTACACGCATTGGGAATTTGACCGCGATTTTGTCAACGAATATCTCGATGTGATTGCCAAAAGCCCAATCAATGATGTCGAGCTAGGCTACCGTAGCCCGGAAAAAGACAGCTATTTCGGACGCTTTTTTTATTTATCGAGAAGCGATTTGCTGGCGGCCAAACAACGCTTACGGCCTGACCAACGCTTGGCGATCATGTTCAATCTAAAAGATGTCGAAGCGTCAACGATTGGGCAATATTTAGGTGATATACAAGGCATCGTCGATTTGATCCGCTTTGCCGTCGCACCCAACGAAATTCCCCGTGCCATCCAAATGCACCAGCAAGTAGTCAGTTTGGGATTTGCTTGTGGCCTGAACATCATGCACTTAAGCAAATGGGGCGAACGCGCCGAGCAGATCTTGGCGCCTTTTGCCGAAGTGACGGATTTGGATTGCTTAGGTTTGGTTGACAGTTATGGTGGCTGTTTTCCTGAAGAAGTCGCTGCCGCCATCCGCACCGCCAGGACATTCTTTACCGGGACTATCGGTTTTCATGGCCATGACAATGCTGGCCTGGCGTTTGCCAATACCCTCAGCGCCTTGCAAGCCGGAGCCAGTTCGGTTGATGCGACCTTCATGGGCATGGGGCGCGGTGCGGGTAATTTAAAAACAGAATTGATGCTGACTTATGTGGGTATCGCCACAGGCACGGAAATCCCCTATTTTGAACTTAGCCAATTCCTCGACAAAATGCAGCAATTGCACAAGGTTTACCAATGGGGTACATCCTTGCCGTATATGTATTCCAGCCTATCCGGCCAGGAACAAGGCAAAGTGATGGATTGGCTGATTAAAGACCGTTTTGACCCGGCGGTGGTGATGGGCGCATTGCAAAACAAATTGGTCGAGCACGACGGTTCCGATGCCTTAGTGTTTACGCGCCTATCCGATCATCTTGGCAAAGGCAAATTCAAACGCTTCATTTTGGTGGGTGGCGGCCTGAGCGCACGGGATGCGGCGGCGGCTTTGGAACGCTTGGATCGTCGTGACAGCGTGATTTTGCACACCAGTTTAAAGTCGATTGATTATTTCAGTGATTTGCACCGCCATTTGATCGCCTTGTCCGGCCATGAAATCCAAAAAATAACCCCGGCACGGGTCGCTGAATTGTCGCGGGTGATTAATAGCTGGCTAGTCCCGCCCCCGCCCCGCTTTGCTGCGAGCATTCCCAGTACGGGCGTGGTCTGCCAAGTCAATCCCGTTGAATTGTTTTCGGTTTCGACCATTGCCAATGTCTTTGTCCCTAGCCCTTTGCAAATGGGCCTAGCGGCGGCGATTGAATGCGGTGCGGAAGAAATTTTCCTGATTGGTTTTGATGGTTACACGGACTCCAGCGAATCTGCGCAGGCGAAAAACGCCGAAAACATCACAACCTTGTCGGAATTGGCAGCCGTTAAGGATGCGCCGAAATTAGTCAGCCTCGCGCCAACGTTATACCGGGTTCCGGTACGCTCATTACACGCGCTAGTGCAAGGGCGTTGATTATGCAGTTGTCACCTGCGTTGGTCATTTTTGATTGTGATGGCGTGTTATTGGACTCCAACCGGATGAAAATAAAAGCCTTTCGGGACGTATTGACGGATTACCCGGAACCTGCCACGGCTTTGTTTTCAGAGTTTCAAGCCCGCAATTTTGGCCGCTCGCGTTATGCCCTGTTCCAACAGTTTTTTGATTTTTTGGGCAGGCCGCCACATGACGGTGAAGTGGATGGCCTGATTGACGCGTATGCCCGCATCGTCCGTAAATCTTATTTGAATGTGCCGCTCACGCCGGGTTGCTTGGAAACCTTAACGCAATTACAAGGCCGTGTGCCGTTATATGTCGCTTCGGGTTCCGATCAGGAAGAATTACGGTGGGTGTTTGGGCAACGCGGGCTATCCGGTTTATTTGCTGGCATCTATGGATCGCCGCAAAAGAAAACCGACATTGTGGCAGGTTTGGTTGCGGCCGAAGGCCAACGGGCCTTATTAGTCGGTGATGCGGTGGCCGATTGGCAAGCCACCCAAGCGGCACCAGCTTGTGATTTTGTCTATATGCGTGAATTTTCAAGTGCCCAAGCCGACATGGATGCCATCGCCCAAACCCACGCCTTGCCCATCATCAAACACTTGCCTGAATTGCTGGATTTGCTTGCGGTTTAAATACCGCTCTGTTTTTAACCAAGAACTTTTTGTCCACGAATACCCTCTGGGGCACAAGAAACACGAAAAACACAAACCAACCGTTCAGAGTATTTTCGTGTTTTTTTGTGGGCCAGAAAAAAGCTTATTGACTTCCGTATTTATCTAATTGATTTTTATGAAAACAAAAATAACCGCCATAGTCCCTTGCCGTAAAGGCAGCCAACGGGTTGCCCATAAAAACACCCGCCCCTTTGCCGGATTTGTCCACGGCTTATTGGAACTTAAATTAACACAGCTCGCCGCTGTGCCAACCTTAAGCGAAATCCTGGTCACAACCAATGATCCGGTGGTAATCAATTACGTCGAATCCATTCAAAATACCTTTAGCAAACCCTTGTTGCTTGACCGCAGACCCGATGAACATGCCGCCGATGATTCCTTACAAGGCCTGATCGGTTATTTGTGCGGCACCGTGCAGACGGATGTGATGGTCTGGACGCACGTCACCTCACCGCTATTTGATGCCGCATTATATGAAAAGGCTTTGATTGCCTATTTGCAAGCGGCCAACAGCCAAACCGCCGATAGCCTGATGGCGGTGGATGTCGCACAGACCTTTGCCCTGCGGGGCGTGGATTGGATCAGCCATGACCCTAGCGTCAAACGTTGGCCGCGCACCCAAGATTTAGACAAGATTTTTCTCGTCAATAGCGCGTTATTTGTCATCGCCCTGCCATTGATGACCCGTTTGCAAGACCGTGTGGGACTTAAGCCCCTACTTTTTGAGACCCCAACCCTCAAGGGTTTTGATATTGATTGGGAAGAGGATTTTGCGGTGGGTGAAAAACTGTATCAGGCGAATTTATAAACTGATGTTACGCAGACATTTTCTGCGAGTTGGAAAGAAATATGTAGAGTCGCTATCGCGACAGTTTATTTAAACGGGTTCCCGCACCCGAAGGCGGGATACTTTCTTTTGCTCCGCCAAAAGAAAGTATCCAAAGAAAAGGCGGCCCGGTCGCCGCTTAATGTCTTGCGCTCCTCGCACAAGTGCCCCTTGTGGGTATTTGTCGGGGGGAGGCAGAATGGGCTTCCTGCCCTTTATGCCCTATGGGTAATCTGCCTCCGTGCGGCATCCCTGCCGCACCCCTTCGGGCCATTCCCGACAAATGCTGCGGTGCTCGACGCGGCAAACGGGACAAAAACACGTTACTGCGTAACGTCAGTTACAAGGATTGGCCAATCTTTCCCCGCAATCGATATGGCGGCGGTTTCGGCCATCATGGGCTTTAGGTAAAAAAGGGAAAACGGTATAGATACCATTGCTGGTGAGGTTCGGGCCTTTGGCTCCGATGTTGAAATTCACACCGTCGCCCAGTTTTGGCACCGGCCCAAGCAATGCCCCGGCAACCACGCGGAGCGCGACATCGGTCACGTCGTCATTGGGTCTACGGCCATTCGGGAAACCCGCGTTGTCGCCTGCCAACACGGTCAGGCGTTTTTGTGATTCTGGCGCGGTGGGGGTTACGCCCACATTGAGCCGTAATAAATCGGCGCAAGGATTGGCTACAGTGCAGGTTTTAGGGTCTTGGCCAGGGTATTTGAGCAAAGCGCTGACCAAATCCGTACGCCCCGTTACCGGGAAACTGGTGCCAAAAGCCGCATTGATTAAACCTGCAAGAGAGGGGTTAAGGTAATAGTTTAAGAACTGCGCTTCTTTATTCGGTTTGGCGGCATTCCAACGGTCTTTATCGCCCGTGCCGATCAACACTTCATTGATGAGCGGATTTGCTAATCTGGCAACCTGTACCCAAGGCCCTGCATAGACGGCTTCACCTTTGGCGTTAATGTTTTTGTATTTGGGACGGCTAGTGGAGGCATATACGCCCACTATCGGTTGCTCCGAGTCTTTCAGCACTTCACTAATCGGCACTTCAATGGCAATGGTGTTGACGTTAAAGCCTGACAACATGTCATTACCAAACGGGTTCGCGCCGTCGTTGGCATCTTGGGCATCGCTTAAGATAGGCGGTGCGCGGAAGTTGAGGGTGTCAAACGTTGCACCCAAATCAATATAAAACGATTCGTCACGTTGTCCGGCAAACACCCGTCCGCCATTCACCAGCGGATAAATCCCTTGTTCGCTTAAACTTTGATAATCCGGCATTGTCCGTGGGCCGATATTCGAAGGCACCGCATACATCGGGCCGCTGCCTAAGGGCTTGGATTCGTCGCCTTTTATTTCCGTTACGGTATAGGTTTGGCGCATCCCTAAACCACTCGAAAGCGGGCCGTCCAATTCCCGGATCGCAGGCGGCAGGCCTGGAACCGTATCGACACCACCATAAGCAACGGGCAACCCAGTGAACGGTGCGCGCAGTTCGGTTTTAAATTGGACCCGGTAAATGACATCATCCGCCTTGCCGTCTTTGTTAGTGTCCAGATTGATGTCGTAAGCGACGTGGTCATCAAAATTGAAATAATTAGGCCCGGCACTGGGTTCTTGACCGGGCAACACATTCAAGATGAACACCAGTTTGCTAGGGTCTTCCCAACTGCGGAAAGCGTAGACATCGGTAATATCGGCGGCGGGATCAAAAGCGATGGCAGGCGCTTCACGGTGGCTGGCGGCTAGGGTAACGGCAGGTAACGTTGCTGCGACAGCAACCGCTAAGTATTTGGGTATTCTGTTCATGATCGTTCTCTCAGTTAAGTTAGTCAGTGCGGCAAGCTTTCAGCCTGCATTTAGCTATACGGAGAGAACAGCCATTTGGATGCAAAAAAAGTTAAAAAATTTGTTGTGCTAGGTTTGGTAGGTTTACTGGATAGCACCGCTGAGCTGGAACGGGTTTATTACCCGTTCCGTAACGTTTTCAGTACCTATAGCGACTTTGAAACCTTAAGGACGGGGGTATTGAAACCCCGTCCCGCCGCCGCAGGGCAATCGCACTTAAAAGTTCTTGAATATAGGATTTAGATAAGGTAGTAAA
>CAYUQV010000115.1:0-6590 GCA_964446885.1 uncultured Methylocucumis sp. | reverse complement strand
CTTTTCAACGCTCTTTTCCCCAGGACCCTGGAAAGTTTTGCACGCCGTTTTGCATCATTAAAACTGACATCGTGTTTTTTGAGGTTTTTCTGCGCTTTTTCTTTATCCCATTCAAACTTCATTGGTAATCGCTAGTTTTTTAGGTTCAGTAGGGTATGTGCCGGAACGGGTTTGTTTCCCGTCCCATAATATTTTGATTGATTGTCGGCACTTCAAAACGTTAAGGACGGGGTTATGAAACCCCGTCCCGCTCAGATATTTAACTCACCATCAGAGTAAAAAAGCGGTGGAAGTTTTTCATAAGCAATCCCATCAATCTTTTTAGGGCAAGACAGGCATTTTACAATCCAATCATCTATATGAAATGTAGGCGATAAATCACTTACAATTTCGCTTCTAAAATCAGATTCGGACGGTTTTGATGCTTGTGCTAACCCACCGCAATATGGACAAACAACTTCTATAAGCCGAGGTCGTGAGGAGTGGCCATACCTCACATGAGTTAAGCTTCCGTTGTTTTTAGAACGTTGCATTGTTGCTATTGATTGCGGATAACGTTACGTTCAGCGGTTTGTCCGCTGTAAGGCATTGTTATGCATTCTAAGCTGGAATGGGTTTGCAACCCGTTCCGTAATGTTTGTTGATTGCAGGTAGCTAAAACATTAGGACTGGGTTACGAAACCCAGTCCCGCTCAGGAGAAACAGGCTTAACGGCTGCGCTAATTTACTTGGCTATTACAGCTTAGCACTATCGTTAGGTGCATTTTGTAAAATTAGGTTATATAGCTTTACTAATGGAGCAAACCTTCGCTCTAATGGCTCATTGTAATTTTTTATCTTATCCAGTTTGTTGTAAGCTTCCTTAAATCGGTTTAACCGCTCATAATTTATACCTGCTTCAAGGTAAGTCTCTCCAAGAAATTCATATATTTCCGCCTGAACCCAATAGCTTATTTCATCTTTTCTCGAATCTAGTAAATTTTCTATTCGGTTGATAGGCTGATCTTTAGAGTTGCTCGTGCGGCTTTCATATCTTGCCAAATCCAACGTTACTCTTGCCACCGTGTCACCCGGCATACAATTAGCACAGTTATTAACGCTATTCTTGTGATGCCGAAAGTTATCCACTAAGAACCGCGAAATTTCAATTCTTTGGTTTGATTCAGCACCAACGTCCATCAACCATAAGCATGTGACGACCAATTCCTCATTGTCGTAATTTTTTGAAATAGCATTAAAGCAGCTCTTATAAAAAATTCGATTATTTTTCAATAAAGTATTGGCATCTTCACAGCATCTCTTTTCTGACTGCCATAATGCATCCACCTCTTCAGGAGTATTGATCTCAGGAGCCTCCAACGAATCGAACCAAGCAGGTTTAGTAAAATGTTGTTCAAACTTGTTCGGTTTCCCGCATCCTGCAATAGCTAGAAAAACAATTGCGACAATAGCTTTATGTATCTGCATGGATTTTTCTTATTATTAAAAGCCCAACTATTAAATATACACCCATAAAGGTGCGTTGAATTTACACCCCAACAAGGCGTATAGCATAGATCCGAAAAGCCCGCAGCACCGTAGTGCTTCACAACCAAAATACCCGACAGCAACAAATACCAAAAAATTTAAATATGTATGCGCCCAACCCGATAGCCTATCTCAAGGGCTGCTTCTTGTGCCTGAGTGATAGTTACTTCGGAGTTCAGCGATTTCACGAGGCTTTCTGTCAGATGAACGTGTTCATAGACACTTTCGATTGCAACAAGAGGTGGGGCGACTTCGTAGTACCAGTTAGCGAACTCTTGGTAGGAGATGGCCGGCTCGTACAACAGCGCCAAGTACTCCACTGACCCGTCATCTGTTTCCGAAAACATTGGATCAGGATGAACCACTTTATGCCAATCCCTATCTTCAGGCCTCCTCCAATAGCAATAGCTCAGCCAATCCATACCAAAGGCGGGTTCGGCGAGAAAAGACGAGAAGGCTTGTGGAACTTGCCTTTGCACTTCGTGGGCGAATATTTTATCTCCTGCAATCGAAGTCTCATGGGCTAGGCCTTTGATTGCAGAACCAAAATCGCCAAAGAGAATAAACCAATCGTCACCACAGCCATTTCGCATTGACCCCATTTCTTCACCATTACTCCAACTCGCGTTGAAACTGTAATAGCGATCCTCCCATTCAGGGCAAATAATCGCGTCAAGCATTGCTAATGCTTGGGAGCGACGACGTAGATTTGTGATGTCTGGAAGAGACTTTGGATTAAGTTGCATGGTAATTGGTATTTAGTGGATGCCCAACTATTAAATATACACCCATAAAGGTGCGTTGAATTACACCCCAAAAAGCGTATAGCATAATCACGCCCCATTGAGTTTTCAGGAATATACGCCTCTGTTTTGTCGCTAGCAACTTTTTAATACAAACAGGTTCTGCCCCTAAAGCAACTCAACTTAAGCACTTAAATTCACTTACCCCAAGACTCGTTTCCAATGTTGTTAAACCCGTATGTATATGGACACTTACTGAATCTGCAAAAACTTGCCCTCCATCACGGCTAAACGGCCTGCAAACAGGCCACAAGCCGCTTGATATAATTCGATGTCCAAAGCATTCATCCCTGCCAGCAAATGGATTTCATCATCAGACAAATCCCCGTCAACAATAGGAAATGGTTCACTTTGTCCCTCTGCAAACACAGTCCTGTCCCAGCCTGTCAACGCACATAACAGATCGCACGATTCGCCATATCTTTCTTGTAGGCCAATGAATGTAAAATGCTTTTCCAAATTCGTTAACGCAGTCGCCAATAACGCCCCGTCACACTCTCCAAACGGCACATCCAGGCCATCTGCGACTAGCCGCGTCAAATAATTGTCCAAGGTTTTATGCCCGGTTTTACAAACGTCAGCGATAGCGGTTGATAGGCCTTGGCTTTCGGCCATTTTGGCCAATTGCAAGGCGTGGTAACTGACCCTATGCAAAGGCTCACGTAACCAAATGAAGTAGTCGGTGGCGACTGGTAAGCGGTGTTGGCTGTCAAACGGGAACGTGCCATACAACAGCGTACGTAACAGATAATCTGGGTTGAGGTGTAAGGTAGCGGCCAAGCCGTTGGGCTGGATATGCTGATAATTAGCCAGTGTCGCCAACTTTAGCGAAAGGCGCATGTCCGGGCTGACGCTGTAAGTCGGCTCAATGAACAAGCGGGCGCGGGTAGGTTGTACGTTTGCCAAAACATCCTGTAAGTGATCGTTGATGAAGCCATAAAACGCATCGGGCTCTATTGAATAACTGACCGTGTCATGACGCATGGTGTCCGCCCCTTCCTGATCTGTCACTAAGGCTTTGGGCAAAAGATACACATGCGGGTTTGGGTGCAAGTGCATCGCATACTTAAGCGACAAAAAGGCAGAGACGTTGCTCAAATGGCAAAAACCCGGTTTGCGCAAAATACGGGAAATATGCAATGAGCCAGTCGCGAAATTGCAGATAAAAAAATCGGCCTTTTGGCCGATGGCAATTTTATGCAGGCTATTCGCGCCAATCACACATACATGACGGATAGTCGGCGACAATTGATTAACGATGTGGGTCATGACCCGTAAATCATTGCCTTGCTCGCGTTTGGAAGATTTCGATGCCGAATAAGGCAAAGTCCAACCATCAAAAATCACCCCCAAGTTTGGATAGGTCTGTGCCAAGCCATTTAGGATATGCGCATAACCTTCGGTTTGTTCCAGCCAACAGCGTTTTTGCCCTTCCACACCTATCCAAATAATCGGATAACAATCGGTAAGCTCGGCCAATTGGCTTTGGATCAGCGCATCGGTGGTTTTTTGTGCCGCCTTCACCAAGGCCTCATCCGCCTGATAATAACTGGAACGGTCACGTAAATGGCTGTGGGCGCCGAGATGTATAAAAAACAGATGCTTGCTACGGCTTAGCCCGTCAATTTGACTGGAGTCCAAAACTTGGCATTGTGATGCCGAAAAAAACACCTCCAAATCCAGAAAATCGTGGTCTTCACGTTGGATGACGTTAGGGATTGCCGCCGCCAACCCCGGATGATGGTAAAGCTCGTAAAGGCTAGGCCAAACATCATAATAAAAATGTGAGGGACGGCTGTGCGATGCGATCACACCGCCAAAACCTGCGCCATTGCGGGCATACGCCACGTTATCGGCAAAATCGCGCATTAGTTTGGTCAGCAAATGACGGACATGGGTTTCTTTGACATGGGCAAAATAGACCAAGGTATTTTCTAAAGGAAAATACAGGGCATCGGCACTCGACACCCATTGCAGCAAAAAGAAGCACTGCCCGCCATCGACAAAACGCAGACAATTGAAGCCCTCAGTCATTTCATAGCTTTCTTGGCAATACGCCAGATTTGACGAAAACGGGCTTGGTAAACACAAGCGTCCGCCGCTCGCCCGATCCACTAAAGTCAGGGAGAAATTGACTTTTTTACATTCATCAACCAAGCGTGCCGCGCCTTCCAGATGATGCTGAGAAGGCAGCACCGCCAACCATTGGCTAGGGTTATGGACTTTAGGGGGCTGTAACACTTCCATACCACGTTTGGTCGTATAGACCCATAATTGGCCAAGGCTTTGGCAATGGGCTTCTGACAAATAAGCAAATTGGTTGCTGAAAAAATAATAAAACGCCTGGTTGCCCAAATACACCAAATTACGCAAGGTGTTGTCCTTTTCGGGTAAGCCTTGGGTGTTGAAAAACAAATCTTGGAACTGTTGCAAGGCTTCAGGCAATGGTTCGGCTTGCTTGGTTTCATCAAATAAATTATATAAATTCATAGCATTATCAATCAGATATGTAAGAAATGACTTGGACATGAAAAACCTCAGTTGGCGGGCAAAGAGCAGCCGACCCAACCTGTCTTTTAGGTCAGTTATTTTGCTAAAGTCCACGCGAATTAAGTTAAGCGTAAGGGCTTAAGGTGGTGTTATTGACGGCTTCCCATGCAGGGATGCCGTCAATGGCGTTCAAGGTGTGCCGGGCTTTTGCCCGAAATCGGTGATGGTCAAATCTTCGAGCTTATATTGGTAGCTTTCCACAGTTGCTTGGGTTTCTACTTTGGCTATTCCGGTGAACGGCTCCAATTCTGCCGCCCGTTGCCAAAGCCCTTTGTGTTGGTATTTGTCAATCAATTCATGGTTAGCGGCCAGCAAGCCATGATTTTTTTCGGTACATTGCGTGATCCATTGTTCACGCTCTTTCACAGCAGACACCAATAATTGGTTGTCGCTTTGGATTTGTTTGGCTTGCCCGATGACTTCCTGTAATTTTTTCTGTAAATTCTGCTGTTTTTGCTGGGCTTGCAGCAGTTGGCTTTGCAGGGTGGCATTGTTTTTAGACAACACTTCACTACCCGCTTGGGCTTGCTGCAACGCCGTCTGCAAAGGCGCGAGTTGTTTGACCAAGGCATCGAGCTTTTGCACTTGCTCCTGCAAAGCCGTTTTCTCGGTTTCCAACACGGCTTTTTCTTCACCCAATTGGCGCACCATGCCTTGGGCTTTTTTTAAGGCTTGGTTATCAGGATTGGGCGGTTTTTGCACAGCCGCCGTCACCGATGTTGACGTGAGCAGGATGCCCAACAAGGGCAACCATAATTTGACTTTGTCCATCGCTTGCAAACTCCCAGCCTTACAGGCGCACGTTAAAATCTAAGGTTGCCGTGTCGATGTCCAAAGGCGGCCCATCAATCGATTGGGTACTGAACCAACGCAACATCAGCCACGTATTTTTCGCCAAGCCGTAGCTGCCACCGACCATCCAACCTTTAGCATCGGTACCGCCCTGATGGAAAATGGTATCGGTGAACGCATCCAATACCGCATCACGTTGCACATAACGATATGCCAAGATTGCGCTCCAATCATTGAAACGGCGCATTTCTTGATGCCCGACATCCAAACGGACTTGGAAAGCGTTAGTTTTGTCGGTGTTGTCTGCACCTTTCTCACCCGTGAAATACCCCGGAAACTCACGGGCAATACGCGCCGCATCGTAGCCTAGGTTTTTCGCATAATCCAAAGACACTAAGGCATGGACAGGGGCAAAATCGGCAAAATCATACATCGCCGTGGCATTGAAAATCCTGAAATCAGAGGCCAGACCAAACAAACAGCCTTGTTTGAAAGGGCTTTGTGAATCGCCGCAACGGCTATTCAAACCATCATTAACATTAATAGGCACCATCGTATTGCCTTTTTGCAAAAACTGCGGCGCTGTCCAATCATACGTGAAACTATCACGGGCATTGGCCTGGGCGCGGATGTTTTCATAATTATAAAACGCCGCCGCCACTTTTAAGCGCGAATCATTATGCACCAGCCAATCGACGCCAACCTGGCCACCAAACAGCCATTTGTCTGCGGTGGAGAAGTTGACTTCTTGAAGGGGGAACAGCCCTAAGGTCATAAACACCGAATCCGGCGAGGTTTGGCCCATTTGCAAACCAAAGCGGCTAGTCGGGTCTGCCGTATGGTAATTTTTGACCAACGGATTATGGTAGTGGGCGAAACCTGTTAATCAAGTAAAAATGTTAATACCAAACTCAACTT
>CAYUQV010000114.1:0-6672 GCA_964446885.1 uncultured Methylocucumis sp. | reverse complement strand
GGCTAGGCTTTTCGCCCGATTTTGTCTGTTTTTGGCTTTCTCGGTCTAGCACTATATAGCCTATAAGCCGATCAATGATAAGTAACTTCGTAACAGTTTTCACGGCATAAAACGACTGGTTTTCTTCATTCGCGCCCCTTGTCGGTAAAGGACAAGCAGTCGTCGTCTGGAAATTTTGGTTTAGTAATACCATGAAATTTATGACAAATCACTTATTGACAAAAGTGATTATATTTAAAGGCCTATCGGAGATCGTTTTGAAACACCAACCCTTAGCAAACCGAACAATGTCTTTACGTTGATCGGGTTTATCTGAACAGTGACAGCACAATAATCTAATTTTTAACCTTGTTTTACATCGCTCCCTAACTTCCAAAATAACTCCATTGATAAAGCTCCAAAGCTCTTACGCTTTGCACGAGCAGGTAGCGTTCAGCAGAATTGAAGCAGGACTATAAACCTAAATAGGATATTGCCGGAAGATAAGGTTTCGGACTTCAATCATTCATTGCGTTGGCGCGATAATTTTTTTCGCAGACAAGTCAAGCTACGCCTTTTTTAACACTACGCAACGCCTAGTGAAAGTACAACAAAAGGTATGAAGCGATTGATACCTCCGTTGAGTGCCAACCTAAAATATATCAACTCAGGACACAATCAATGCAACAAAACAATCTAGGACTGCATACTCATTTATGTAATTTGTGTGGAAATGACGAAGTATCTATCCTTGGAAAATATAGCCGCAGTGGCAAACCGCTCAGGACAGTGATATGTAATAACTGTGGATTGGTTTGGTCAGACCCCTTGCCGTTTAATACCCGTAGCTTTTATGAAGACGATTACCGTTTAGCCTATAAAGGCACTTACCAACCCAAACAAAAACATATCCTGCGTGCTGGCAAAGTTGCTTTATATCGGCGTAAATTGTTGGGGACATGGATAGCCGAACCTAAAAAGATCTTGGATGTCGGGACGGGCGGCGGCGAATTCGCCTATCTGCTGCAATCCTTAGGCCATCATGTAAGCGGAATAGAACCTAATAAAGGTTACGCTGAATATTCAAAACAAGAATACGGCCTGAAAGTGCAAGTCGGCTTCATTCAGGACATCCAGCAAGCTGATGAATCTTTCGACCTGATTACAATCTGGCATGTACTTGAACATACCGAAAATCCTTGCGGTGTTTTAGCCAAGCTCTACGCCTTATTAAAGCCCCAAGGCACTCTTGTGGTCGAAGTGCCGTCAATAGAAGCAACGTGCCAATCTCCAAACAATACCTTCCACGAAGCACATATTTTCAATTTTAACCATGAGACGTTGCGGACACTGGGCGAGAAAGTCGGATTTACCGAAGTTGAACATAATCTTTCAAAAGATGGTGCCAATATCACCATTTTTTTCCAAAAGAATGCCGCCAACACTATAAATAATAAGCCAATAAAAATCCCCGGCAACGCCGAAAAGATTAAGGGCATCGTAAAAAACCGCACCACTATCAAACATTACCTGACAACATCGCCTTATCAACGGTTCTTTTTCCGTATGTCCAGGGTCATCAGTGAAAATTATGCGATTAAACATTTTGTTAGTGGCAAGACATTACTTGATCGACTGTATGGCACTGAATTGTAGAAGCAGCGGGTAGTGGGCGAGACCTGTTAATCAAGTAAAAATCTGATTAGGAATGGGCATAAATTAATTTCGACAATAAGGCGCTTGCTGAGATAAATTCTCGCCGCAGCCGCAAATATCGCACATTACTCTACCTCCAATTCTTTAATCCGCATATGGCGTTTATCAGCCATTGCGCTCATTGCCGCAAATATTCAGGATGGAAATTCCATTGGGTGGGTGCAACTATCCGGTAAACGTACACTGTTCTTTGCCGCAACACCAAACGATGGAACAAAAGGCTTTAATAGTTTAGAAACACACCTGAAAGTCAGTCTGCTTTTATAGTCTTGTGCCTGAATACATTCGGGTGTATTACAATCACATATGACTTGGCTCTAAATAGCGTTATGTTAAGTAAGTAGGTGTCCATAACTTTATTAACATTTATAAAATAACGCAGGCTGGAACGGGTTTATTACCCGTTCCGTAACGTTTTCAGTACGTATAGCGACTTTGAAACCTTAAGGACGGGGTATTGAAACCCCGTCCCGCCCCCCGTTACTTATGTTAAAAGACTTTTGCACCACTACTTAGCAAACGTTTGCGGCTATAAAGCCGTTTCGTGAAACATCCTGTGCAAACCAGTCAAGCAACAATCTTTCTGTCACATATCATACGCATTTCCCCCTATGGCAAACCCCTACACAGCAAAATTGGACATCAAAACAGGCAAGGTTGATTTAAGCCACGGTGGCGGCGGTCGGGCGATGGCCCAGCTGATTGACGAAATGTTCATCAAACAGTTTGATAACGATTGGCTAAACCAACGCAATGACCAAGCGGTGTTTAACGTGCCTGCCGGACGCTTGGTGATGAGCACCGATGGCCATGTGATTTCGCCCTTGTTTTTTCCGGGTGGCGACATTGGTTCGCTGGCGGTACACGGCACGGTCAACGATGTCGCCATGTCCGGCGCACAACCGCTGTATTTGGCGGCGGGCTTTATCCTCGAAGAAGGTTTGCCGTTGGCGGATTTGGAAAAAATTGTCATCAGCATGGCGCAGGCGGCAAAGCGGGCCGGTACGCCTATCGTCACGGGCGACACGAAAGTGGTCGAGCGCGGCAAAGGTGATGGCGTGTTCATCACCACTACCGGGGTCGGCATCGTCCCGGATGGGGTCAATATTTCCGGCAACCGGGCGCAAGCGGGTTGTGCGGTGTTGGTAAGCGGCACGATGGGCGATCATGGCGTGGCGATTATGGCCAGCCGGGAAAACCTGCAATTTGAAACGAGTATCGCGTCCGATTCTGCCGCCCTGAATGGTTTGGTGGCCGCGATGGTCGCTATCGCCCCCGCTGACATTTTCTGTTTGCGCGACCCGACCCGTGGCGGTTTGGCGACGGCGTTAAACGAATTGGCGCAGCAATCGGGTGTCGGTATGGTCATCGACGAGGCGCACATCCCCATCAAGTCCGAAGTCAAAGCCGCCTGCGAAATCTTAGGGCTTGACCCGCTCTATGTCGCCAACGAAGGCAAATTGGTGTGCATCTGCGCCGCGTCCGCCGCCGAGCCATTGCTAACGATCATGCGCCAACATCCGCTCGGTGTGGATGCCGCCATCATCGGCACCGTCACGGATGACCCTAACCATTTTGTGCAAATGCGCACCGCGTTTGGCGGGCGGCGTATTGTCGATTGGCCCGTGGGCGAACAACTGCCGCGCATTTGCTGATGTCCGGTAAAGCCTTGCGCATACGCGGCATCGTCCAAGGTGTCGGGTTTAGGCCGATGGTCTGGCGTTTGGCCCGGCAATTGGGCTTGTCTGGAGCCGTTTGGAATGACAACGAAGGTGTGACAGTCCACGTCTACGGACATGAAACCGATGTGGCGGCATTCATCGAACAATTGCCCTTGCAACTGCCGCCGCTGGCACGGCTCGATAGCCTGGACGTGCAAACGCTGCACCAGCCGCCACGTCATCAGGATTTCCGCATTATCGAAAGCCAACACGGCCTAGCCAAAACGGCTATCACTGCCGATGCCGCCACCTGCCCCGCCTGTTTGGCTGATATTGCCGACCCGACTAACCGCCGCTACCGTTATCCGTTCACAAATTGCACCCATTGCGGGCCGCGTTTGTCGATCATCCGGCGTGTGCCTTATGACCGTTGCCACACCAGCATGGCCGAATTTAAGCAATGTGCGCCCTGCCAACACGAATACGATGATCCCGCCGACCGCCGCTTCCACGCCCAAGCCAATTGCTGCCCGGATTGTGGCCCGAACATCTGGCTAGAAGACAACCAAGGCCAAAGGCAAGCAGGCGATGCGCTGGCTTTAGCCACTCTGTTACTTAAACAAGGCTTTATTGTTGCTATCAAAGGCTTGGGCGGTTTCCATTTGGCCTGTGATGCCAGCCATCCCGAAGCCGTGCAACGGTTGCGCGAACGCAAACGCCGCTATGCCAAACCGTTCGCGCTAATGGCGAAAAACGCCGCAATGGTGGCCCGTTACGCCAAACTCAACCCATTAGAACACCACGCCCTGCACGATAAATCCGCGCCTATTGTGCTGCTGACGATGCAAGGTGATGCGCTTGCTCCCGGTGTCGCGCCGGACGGCGGCAAATTGGGTTTCATATTGCCGTACACGCCTTTGCATAGCTTATTGATGGACGGGCTGGACGCGCCTATCGTGCTGACTTCCGGCAATCTCAGCGATGAACCGCAATGCACCGATAACAACGAAGCCCGCGAAAAACTCGCAGGGATTGCCGATTATTGCTTGCTGCATGACCGCGCCATCGTCAATCGTCTGGATGATTCTGTTGTACAAGTCATGGACGGCAACATTCGCGTTTTGCGTCGGGCGCGTGGCTACAGCCCGGAAGCTTTAGTTTTACCCGAAGGCTTTAGCCAGTCGGTCACGGTATTGGCGATGGGTGCGGAGTTGAAAAACAGTTTTTGTCTGCTCAAAGACGGCTTGGCCATCGTTTCCCAGCATATCGGCGACTTAGAAAACGCCGCCGTGCAACAGGATTACCGCAACGCCATAGACTTGTATCAAAACCTCTACGATTTCCGGGCGGACAGGATCGCGGTGGACTGTCATCCCGGCTATTTGTCCACGCAATACGGGCAAACTTTGGCGGCAGCATCAGAAACCGTTTTAGTGCCAATCCAACACCATCACGCCCACCTGGCCGCCTGTCTTGCCGAACACGGGGTTGCCTTAGATGCACCGCCTGTGTTGGCGGCGATTTTTGACGGCTTGGGTTTAGGTGATGACGGCAGCTTATGGGGCGGGGAATTTTTCTTGGGCGATTATAAAAGCTGCACACGCCTAGGCCATTTCCAGCCCATTGCCTTGCCGGGCGGGACGCAAGCCATGCGTGAACCGTGGCGCAACACCTTCGCACACTTGCAGCATTATTTTGCTTTTGCGGCGTTGCAACAAGATTATGGCGAGTTGGACATCATGCAGTTATTGGCGAGCAAACCGCTGGCTACCTTGGCGACCATGATCCAAAAAAACCTCAATTCCCCGCTGTGCAGTTCCTGCGGGCGTTGGTTTGATGCGTTTGCCGCCGCGCTGGGCTTGCACAGTGACCAAGTGGCTTATGAAGGCCAAGCGGCCATCGCCTTGGAAATCCTAGCAAGCTCCGTGTTTGCCGATGAACAGGCGTATCCTCGCGCTTGGCATCTTGATGAAACAGGTGCTATGGCGGTACTTAGCTGGCAAGGCTTATGGCAAGCGGTATTCGATGACCTGAAACGCGGCACGGATAAATCAAGGATCGCCGCCCGCATCCACCATAGCCTAGCCGAAGCCAGTAGTGCGCTCTTGCTACGCTTAAGCCGACAAACGGGCGTAGAGCGGATGGTCTTAAGTGGCGGTGTGTTCCAAAACCGCCTGTTACTGCAAGCTGTGACGCAAGCTTTGCAAGCGCACGGCAAAACCGTGCTGTCACCGCAGCGTTATCCGATGAATGATGGTGGCTTGGCTTTGGGGCAAGCGGTGATTGCGGCGGCTCATGCGGCATAAATGCCAAAAATATACTGTAAACGGTCAAGTTTTCGGTTTTTGGAGCGCGGCCATCTTGGCCGCAACCTGCGGGCAGGAGACCTAAACTCCCTCCCACTAAAAACCAAAAACTTGGCCCATGACGGTGTAAAAAACACGGCGGACGCTTTAACCGCCGAAGTTGCCCTGCCCTCTATAGCCAATCCAAAACAATCTGATAAGGACTGCGCGTCCTTTAAGGACGGGCAGTCCTAGCTGACACCATCAATTTATATCGGATTGGCTATACACCCCACTGCACATCATCACCGCCTGGATGCAAGTCCGGCAAGGCTGCTTTCAAACCCCAGCCAGACCCCTTGTCAGACAAACTGTCACGGTTTTATCAAGCACCCGCCACCCATTCCACCTACGCACCGGGTTTATCCGGCATTTCTCTGGATCAAGCGGCTTAGTGCCGTGTATCTTGTACGTCACTGGGTGGATGCGCTGGCGACAAAAGCGTCTAGCAACAGGCCAAAGCCTGAAACCAGCGGATCCGATTTAGGATCGTTTAGCAAAACACTTTAAAAAGATAGGAAAATTAACAAACTGGCTTAAGCGTTTTTATATTGGTAAAAATCGCAAACATCGCTTAAGCTGTTGTTGTGTTTATAGGTTTTTTGTAAATACATAGGTTTACTGCCGCACAGGCAGCTTAGAAAAATTCATCAGCATTGGCTTTTCTGGCCATATCGTTTACTGCCGCACAGGCAGCTTAGAAAGCAACCCGGCCTTAGCTGCCCGCCCGGTTTGCGTTTACTGCCGCACAGGCAGCTTAGAAATTGTAAGCCAGTTGTAAGAGACAGTGACGCAGGTTTACTGCCGCACAGGCAGCTTAGAAAACCGCAGTTGGTGCCAAAGCGGCGCGGTCAGAGTTTACTGCCGCACAGGCAGCTTAGAAAGTATGTGCCGCAAGTGGGCGATGAATTTGACGGTTTACTGCCGCACAGGCAGCTTAGAAATGCCACCCAAGGCGTTAATTTTGATTT
>CAYUQV010000113.1:0-6682 GCA_964446885.1 uncultured Methylocucumis sp. | reverse complement strand
GATAATCAGTATTTGCTCCGGGTCATCGGGGTAATTTAAGCGCGATTGCCCTGAATTGTAGTGATGGACAAAATACCAGATGGCGCAGGGTGTTGTTGAACCGTTCAATGTGGTTGGTGAAGCCGCTGTCCTAGCGCAGGACTGGATTTGCAACCCAGTCCTTAAGGTTTTTATTTTACTTATGGCCATTCAAAACGTTACGGAACGGGTAACAAACCCGTTCCGGCTAGGGGAAGTGGTTGGTGAAGCTGTTGCCCTAGCGCAGGACTGGGTTTTCAACCCAGTCCTTAAGGTTTTTATTTTGCTTATGGCCATTCAAAACGTTACGGAACGGGTAACAAACCCGTTCCGGCTAGAATGCTTTGAAAAAGCGCAAGTGATGGGTGTACAGGATCAGCGCAAAATACTGATTTCTGTACTGCCTGAACCTGTGTTTTTCTTTTTGATGACCACTAAATCCCTATGTTGTTGGCTTTCCCAGTTGGTCACAGCAAACGCAAATTTAGGGTCTGTTTCATGCTGGGGTGTACCTGTCTGTAGCAAAAAAGTTTGGAAGTTATGCGCACCGGACAGCACACTGACTTCTGTGCTGCCCGTGCCGGTATTGCTTTTTTTGATGACGATCAAATCCACCCAGCCATCATTGTTCCAATCCGCGACAGCAAAATCAAAAGTATGGTCTGTTTGGTGCAGGGGTGTGCCTGTTTGCAGCAGATATTCCTGAAAATTTGACCGCCCGGACAAAATACTGACTTCCGTGCTGCCAGTGTCGGTATTGTTCTTTTTGATGATGAACAAATCCGGTTTGCCATCGCCTGTCCAATCCCCCAAAGCAAAGGCAAAATTATTGCCTGTTTCATGCAAAGGTGTATTTGTCTGCAAAATATACTTTTGGAAACCACTCGCACCCGATAAGACGCTTATCTCGGTGCTGCCGGTGCTTGTATTGTTTTTCTTGATAATGAACAGGTCAGGCCGGCCATCGTTATCCCAATCAGCGACGGCAAAGGCAAATGACGCATCAGTTGGGTGCAAAGGCGTACCCGTTTGTAGCAGAAATTGTTGGAAGTTTGAGCTACCGGATAGGATGCTGATTTCGGTACTGCCAGACCCGGTGTTGCTTTTTTTGATAATAAACAAATCAGGGCGGTTATCACCGTCCCAATTGGCCATGGCAAACGCAAAAGAATCATCGGTTTCGTGTTGGGCAGTGCCTGTTTGTAACAAATAGTTTTGGTAATTGATGGACATAAGTTGTTACGGGTTAATGGGAGTGAATTGTGATGGATAAAAATAATTTAAAAATCAGCAATATATATGGCATTTTTAGCGGAACGGGGTTTCGTAACCCCGTTCCTAACGTTTGGATGCCAGCATTATTTTTGAAGGCAATTAAACTTTGCGGACAGGGCGATATGCCCCGTCCGGCTTAAAGTGAATTGTGATGTATAAAAAATAACTTAAATAAATCAGCAATATACCTGCCATAAATACCTGATGCCCGATAAGGTTAGGGTATTGGCAACCAGTGGATAACTGTCAAGGCGAAATTATTTTGTAAATCGACACCGATAACGTTGCGTATAAGCAAGTTATCGGTTGTTTGGGGCGGGGAGAATATTACAGAGGGATTGTTACAAAAGCCTGACAGGCTTATTTTTTAAACAGGGCCATCGATTCAACGTGGCTGGTTTGCGGGAACATGTCCATTACACCCGCCCTAACCAAGGTGTAACCCAAATCATTCACCAAAATCCCGGCATCGCGGGCTAAGGTGGAGGGATTGCAGGACACATAAACAATCAGCTCGGGCTGCCAAGTTTTGAAATGGTGCAAGATTTCCGAAGCCCCAGCGCGGGACGGGTCGAGCAAAATTTTATTGTACTTGCGGTTTGCCCACGGCGTGTCGCTGATGTCTTTGGTCAAATCGGCGGCATAAAACTCGACATTGTGGATATTGTTGTGCAGCGCGTTGGTTTTGGCGTGGTTCACTAAAGGCTGGTCGCCTTCGATGCCAACGACATGCCCGGCTTTAGTCGCCATCGGTAAGGTGAAATTGCCCAAGCCACAGAATAAATCCAACACATTGTCATCGGCGTTCAAATCCAAAGTCGCCAGGACGCGGTTAATCATTTGGCGGTTAATTTCGTAATTCACTTGCGTGAACATCGCCGGACGGAATTTGAATGCTATATTTTGGTCAGGCAAGCGGTAAGTGGGCGTAATTTCCGGCTCGCCCGGCAAGGGCATAATCGTGTCAGGGCCTTTGCTTTGCAAGCACAAGCTCATGTTGTGGCTATGGGCAAACCTGCGCAATTGTTCAATGTCTTCAGTAGTGGGCGGCTCCAGTACACGGATCGCTAACACACAATCGTCATCACCAATCGCCACTTCAATTTGCGGAATTTTTTCCCGCACCGTCAGGCCAGCGATCATTTCGCCCAGCGCGGTCAGTTGCGTCCCGACCGTAGGGTGCATGACCGGGCAACTGTCGATTTCCGCCAAATAGGGATGGCGTTTTTCCCGAAAACCCACCAATACCCGATCTTTTTTCGCGACATATTTCACACCCATCCGCGCTTTGCGCCGATACCCCCAATGCGGGCCTTGCAAGGGTTCCCATAATTCCGGGATGGCCACTTTGCCGATGCGTTTGAACTGCTCAACCAGCAAATCCTGTTTAATGCGGATTTGCGCAGCAGCCTCAACGTGCTGGAAACTGCATCCGCCACACACGCCGTAATGCGGACAAGCGGCATCTACCCGGTCAGCGGCGCGGGTCAAGATGTTGATGGCTTTGCCTTCGGCGTAATCTTTGCGGCTGTCGGTATATAAAAATTCGACACTTTCGCCGGGTAGGGCTTCGTCAATAAAGACCACTTTACCGTCTATATGGGCGACACCACGGCCATCGTGGGCCAAGGATTCAATGGTGACAGTGACGGGTGTAGTAGGAAATTTCGGGGTTCTGCTTCTTTTGCGGGACATGCTTTAAGTCAAATGAGGGTCAAGAGGAAATGAGTGGCTAAAGCCTAAGGCCATCAGCCGTTTTGGAAAAAGAAAAACATTGTCCACGAAAATCACGAAAGGCACGAAAAAAAACAAGCAAACGTATCGTCTTTTCGTGGACTGTGGACTAGCGCAGGACTGGGTTTGTAACCCAGTCCTTAAGGTTTTATAAGAACTCAAAACGTTACGGAACGGGTAACAAACCCGTTCCGGCTAGACCGTTTTGGAAAAAGAAAAACATTGTCCACGAAAAGCACGAAAGGCACGAAAAAAACAAGCAAACGTATCGTTTTTTCGTGGACTGTGGACTAGCGCAGGACTGGGTTTGCAACCCAGTCCTTAAGGTTTTATAGCAACTCAAAACGTTACGGAACGGGTAACAAACCCGTTCCGGCTAGAGCCAAGACTTGCAAGTCTACGGTTTTGCCAAATGTTTAACCAGGAAATACCCCGGTGGACAAATAACGATCCCCCCGGTCACAAATAATCACCACGATCACGGCATTTTCCAGTTCTGCGGATAAATGTAAGGCCGCTGCCGTTGCACCGCCGGAAGAAACCCCGGCAAAAATGCCTTCTTGCGCGGCCAAGGCACGGGTGGTTTGCTCAGCGGTGGTTTGATCCACTTCAATGATGCGGTCAACGCGGTTGGCTTGGTAAATTTTTGGCAGATATTCTTGCGGCCAGCGGCGGATGCCAGGGATTTTGGAATTGCCTTCCGGTTGTACGCCAACGATTTGGATGTCAGAGTTTTGTTCTTTCAAAAACCGGGACGTGCCCATGATCGTACCCGTTGTCCCCATTGAACTGACAAAATGCGTGATTTTGCCGTGCGTGTCACGCCAAATTTCCGGCCCCGTGCCTTCATAATGGGCGCGTGGGTTGTCCGGGTTGGCGAATTGGTCAAGAATTTTGCCTTCACCAGCGGCTTCCATGCTCCGCGCCAAATCAATCGCCGCTTCCATGCTGCCCGCCGCAGGTGTCAGGATAATTTCAGCACCATACGCTTTCATGGACGCACGGCGTTCCTCGCTCATGTTGTCCGGCATAATCAAGGTCATTTTATAGCCCTTAATCGCCGCCGCCATCGCCAAGGCTATGCCTGTGTTACCGCTGGTCGCCTCAATCAGACGGTCACCAGGTTTGATGTCGCCCCGCGCCTCGGCGTGTTTAATCATACTTAGGGCAGGGCGGTCTTTGACTGACCCCGCCGGATTATTGCCTTCTAACTTGGCTAGAATAGTGTTGCTGGTGTTGCCCGGCAGACGTTGCAGCCGCGCCAAAGGGGTATTGCCGACAAAGGCTTCAATAGTGGGATAGGTCATGGCGAGTCACTGAAAAATCGTAAAATGGCGATTATCCCATAAAAACACGGGGTAAAAGCCCTGTTTTTTGTTGCCGTGGCTTTAACTCCGAAGGGTAATCCTAGGTATTTATTCTGTGGACTCTTGCCCTGCTTTTGAAACAACGCTCCATGACCGGATTGTACCCAAGGGACAGAGCCTTGAATGTTTAACCATTTCCTGATTTTTCAGTTTTAGGTGCTTAATTGCTATCAATGCCGATCCTAGCCGCTAAACAAGCTTCCAGTGTGGCTTGTGCGTCGGCGAGGTCTGGGCTGCGCGGGAGCTTACTGAAAATTGTGACGGCTTCTTGGGCATGGGGTAAGGCTTCATCGGGGCGTTGCTGGTTTAGCAAAGCTTGGGAGAGATAGTGGTGATTAGAAGCGATAAGCTGTAAGCGGCCTAGTTTTTGTGCGAGTGTTAAGGCTTCTCTGGCGAGGCGTTCGGCGGTGAGCCAGTCGGTGCGGTCTAATGCCAAATCTGCTAGATTGCCAGTGAAAGTTGCGACACCTTCGGGGTAGCCCATTTTCTTTGCTATGCGCAAAGCTTCTTGGTAGTCGGCTTCGGCAGCATCCCAGTCACCAGCTTTTTGTTTAACTGTGGCTAAAGAATTGAGGGTTGTTGATACATCCCCACTCTCCGGGTTTAAGGATAGATACAATAATAGCGATTCTTTGTAAGATTGAATCGCCTTCGGGTAATTCTTGGTCAACTTATAGCAGTCGCCACGCAAATGGATTGCTATTGCTTGTTTCCTAGCCCCAGCATTCGCATTTTGCCAATGCTGGGTGCAACGTTCGGCACAGGCCACTACCGCATTAGCGTCATTTTGTAAGTGATAAACCCAACCAGCGTTATAAGCACACCAACCGGCACTGTCGTCATCGCCTCTCGCTAATGCTTTGGCTTTGGCTTTGGCTTCTAGGTTTAGGTTTAGCCGAACATCCCAACGCCCACTGAAATCCAAAAATTGAGATAATCCCTCACAAACCTTTTGCAGCCGCATATTATCGCCTACTATCAATAGTGGTAAGGCTGCTTGCACGATAGGCCAAGCGGCTTCCAACTCAGTAAACGGCGCGTTATTCGAATAACCATGCTGCACCGCCAAAGCATAAACTTCCGCTGCGAGCCGTTCCCCCACTTCGCCGACCACATGCGGGCAACGTAGGCGCAGGAAATGTCCGACTAATGGTGGCAACAGCCAAGTACCGTTGGCTTCATCTTCCAATAATAAGGCGCGGTTGTTTAAGTCATCCAATGCTGTTTCGGCAGCTTTGTGGCTGAGTTTTGCCAGCGGCAATAACCAGGCCAGTTTGGCGGGTTGGGTAAAATGTACCAAGGCTGCCAGCACGGCGGTTTCATCGTCTGTGAACGTTTCGAGCAAATCACCAAAGACAAATTCCAATGGTCTGTTTTCGTCGTCATCTTGGCCACTCCCTGCCCATTTATGCGCTTCGCGTAACCGTTCCACGGCCTCGTCCACGGTGCGGCAACGGCCTTGCACCCGCCCCAATTGCCCGGCCGTCCAGGTCAACAGCAATGGGTTGCCGCCCGTTTCGGCATACAGCCGTTGTTGTTGGTCTGCATTGAGTTTGGCAACCGTTGGCAAGCGTTCGCCTAATTCTGCAAGCAATTGTTGGCAAGCGGTAAAATCCAGTTTATCCAAGCGATGGTAACGGGCGGCGGTTTCGTCGCGGCGGCGGCTAGTGACCAGGGCGCGGCTAGCTGCGGGCAGACGTTCCAATAAATCATAAATCTGGCGGCGTTCGTCTTTAGCGAGGCTTTCCAAATTATCCAGCACCAGCAACACTTTGCGTTTTGCCAGTTCGTTACGGATAAAAGCGGTTTGTTGTGCTTGTGGTATGCGCTGGATGTCATCGCAACCGAGCGCGAGGCCAAGGGCGGTCAATAGGGCATGGTAATCAGCAAAATCATTGCTATGCAAACGCTCGCCGTCTGGCGTCAAGCGGCGGTTTTTGGCGGTCACGAATACTTTGCATGGATAAAGTTCTGCTGGGGCGCGGTAAGCGGCCTCCACGGCCAGTGCCGTTTTACCGATACCGCCCGGCCCGTCCAACACCACACCCCAGCCGCGATGTTCCGGGAGCAGGTATTCGGCCAGTTGCGCGAGTTCGGCGGTGCGCCCAAAGAAAGCTTGGCGTGGGGGGAGGGTGCAATGGGTGGTGTTAGATTGGTGCTGTGGTGCGTTTTTTGTAGTTGCACCTTTGGGCTTTAAGTTAGTTTTACAGTACGGCAAGCGTTCTGGGATAGTGGCCAGGGCAATCGCGCTATTTCTCCAGCTTGACGTAACAGGGGTAATAAAATAG
>CAYUQV010000112.1:0-6758 GCA_964446885.1 uncultured Methylocucumis sp. | reverse complement strand
CAAGAATACGGCAGTGGCTTGCCATTGGATCAGGTCCAGAAGCCGGAGCGAGTTGATTTGGATTGTGGGGAATAGACGGCGATTTAATGCTGAGGGAATCGTCCCGGTGAATAGTACGCAGAAAAATATGCTGAATAGCCAATGGGAAAATGATTGGCATTATTTGCCTGCAATCAAGGCTCTGGTTGCGATTGCAGCGTTATTGCATGACTGGGGTAAAGCAACTGCATTGTTTCAAAGTAAATTAGTCGCCAGTACAAAATTGGGTGATCCACTCAGGCATGAGTGGATTTCTTGTTTGCTATTGAATGCTTTAGTACTGCAAGCGGGTAATGACGATGAAGCATGGTTGCAATTACTCATTACTGGTCAATTTGATGAGTCCAAGTTAAAGCAAGCAGTTGAAAAAAATATTGCCAAACCACTCGACAATCTGCCGCCAACAGCGCAGTTAGTGGGATGGTTGATTTTGACGCATCATCGATTGCCTGCTTTACATAAGCCAAAAGAAGAAGCTGATCAAACGCGAGAAAGTTTACCAAGGATGCTGAAAAGCCTTGCCGCAAATTGGAATTATCAAAACAAAAATGAGGATGTAAAACGTCTAACCGCTTGTTTTGAATTTCCACAAGGTTTGCTTAGTGATTCAGAACCGTGGCTAAAGCAGCTTAAAAAATGGGCCGAAAAACTGTTACAAGCTCAAGAGCAAATCCATCTGCTCCTTGATATAGGCGCTTATCGTTTAGTATTGCACCATGCGCGTTTATCTTTGATGTTGGGCGATCACTATTACTCCTCCTGCGATGCCGATAAGAACTGGAAAAGCGATTTAACCTTGATTGCCAACACTGACAAAGGCCAGCCCAAACAAAAGCTGGATGAGCATTTAGTGCATGTCAGCGACCATGCTTTACGTATTAGCCAAACTTTGTCGCGCTTTTCTGTCGATATGGATAAAGCAAACGACATTAAAAGCCTGAAACAAAAAAGCCCAAAAGGCTACGAATGGCAGGACAAAGCACTCGAAAAAATCAATGCTTTTAACAAGCAACAAAATACCAAAGCCTTTGGCTGGTTTGTAGTCAATATGGCGAGTACCGGTTGTGGCAAAACCATTGCCAACGCCAAAATCATGCAAGCTTTATCCGAAGGGGGCGAAGGCTTGCGTTACATTTTGGCCTTGGGTTTACGTACATTGACCCTGCAAACAGGTGATGAATATCGTGAGCGCATTGGCTTAAGAAATGACGATTTGGCGGTATTGATTGGTTCATCGGCTATCAAGGAATTGCATGAAAAAGCTAAGCAGGATGATGAACTTGTTTCCTATGAGAATTCTGGTTCCGAATCGCTGGAAGACTTATTAGGCGAAGATTTAGATTATGCCGATGCACCTACAGCTGAATTTCTGGATGCTGTGGTGCATCACGCCAAACATAAAGCCTTTTTGTATAAGCCAATTCTTGCCTGCACCATTGACCATATCATCGCCGCCACAGAAACCACGCGAGGAGGCAAATATATTTTGCCCAGTTTACGATTGCTGTCGTCTGATTTGGTGATTGATGAAGTCGATGATTTTGATGGTAAAGACTTAATTGCGATAGGCCGTTTAATTCACTTGGCCGGAATGTTGGGGCGCAAAGTGATGATTTCCTCTGCCACCATTCCGCCGGGGGTTGCTATCGGTTTCTTTAATGCCTATCAAGCGGGCTGGGTGTTGCACAGTCATTTTAAGCAGGCATCTTCGCAAGTGGTTTGCGGCTGGGTCGATGAATTTGGCGCAGATATTCAGTGTTTGGATAAAAGCGAGTCCATCGCACGTTGCCAAAGCTATCAAACGTTTCACCAAGCATTTATAGAAAAACGCGTCACCAATCTACTCAAACAACCGGTTAAACGTAAAGCCTATATCGTTCGTTGTGACGATTTGCTTGCCAGTAAAAATAACCAGGAATCACTACAGCAACAGTACTTTGCCAAAATCAAGCAAACCGCAATCGATTTGCATCATCAGCATCACACGATTGATGCGAAAACCGGCAAACGGGTATCGTTTGGTGTGATTCGTATGGCGAATATTCCGCCCTGTATAGCACTGACGCAATCCTTGTTGCTGGCTGATTGGGGTGATGACGTTGCCCCAAAAATCATGGCCTATCACAGTCGGCAAGTGTTGCTATTGCGCCATGACCAAGAAAAACATTTGGATAAGGTGTTAAAGCGTAAAGAAAAACCGGGTAAACAGCCGCAAGCATTTGAAAATCCGGTTATCCGCGAATACTTGGATACAACCACCGCCCAACAGGTCATTTTTATCTTGGTTGCCACGCCAGTCGAAGAGGTGGGTAGAGATCATGATTTTGATTGGGCCATTATTGAGCCATCCTCCTATCGCTCGATTATTCAGCTGGCTGGGCGGGTGCGCCGCCACCGCCCAGATGGTATTGAGCAAGCCAATATCGCCATCATGCAATTCAACCTAAAAGCCATGCGGCAAGACGGTAAAGCCGCTTATTGCCATCCGGGTTACGAAAACTTTAAATCGTTAAAACTGGCGACACATGATGTATGCCAGCTGGTTGATGAAGCGCAATTAAACGCGACGATTAACGCCATTCCGCGTATTCAGCAACCTCAAAGCCTGCAACCCAAACAAAAACTGGCGGATTTAGAGCATCAAGCTATTAACAACAGCCTGACCCAATACCAAGCCAAAGGCCCACAAGCCATGCAGGCTTGGCTAAGTGAATGTTGGTGGCTAACCGCAGTGCCTCAGCAACTCAACCGTTTTCGGGAAAGTAGCCCGGATATAACGCTGCATTTAGTTTGGCGCGACGAAAAAGCGGTATTTTGCGAAAAAACCGAGCGTGGTGAGTTTGTGCGCGTGGGCGATAGGCAAAATATCAAAATAGCCCCGGCCCTAACTGAGCGTGAAACATCGCGATTGTGGTTGATAAGAGATTACCAAGCCGCTCTTAGCCAGTTACTCGACAGCGATGCTGATACGGATTCCCAGAAAGAGCGGATTATGGAAAAGCACTCCAAACGCTATGGCGAAATCAACTTACCTGATAAAGAAAACCAAGGATTTTGGTATTCGGATCAGTTTGGGTTTTATCCACGTAAGGGTTAGAGAACCATAAGCTGCCTATGCGGCAGAGAAAAATACAAAAATTACTTACTAAGCTATCTGTTCGATGGCGAATTCAATGTAATACAAATATTACGGGACATTTTATTTTTTTGCTCCTACAATTATGTTTGGTTTACATCTACATGGAGGCATTAAGCGATGAGCCAATTTATTTCCAACTTTTTCTCAGAACGCAAAGCCGCTTGGCTTAAAGCCAGGGTAAAGCCTTCTCTAACGAATGAAGAACAATCTCAGTTACAGCAAGAAGCGAACGAGAAATTTGCCTTGGCTAATTGGTTGCCGGATGCGGCAAAACGAGCCACCCAGCTAACGATGGTTAGTCACCCCGGCAAGTTTAGCCATCCTAGTGCCAAAACATCTTCAGTTATAGCCCGAAGTGAACAAGCCAATGATGGTTATTTGCGTACCGGCAATGTGAATTATGAGCTCGACGTATTTGGTAATGCGGCGGCAATGGATGTATACAAATTTCTAAGCGTCACTATGGAAGATGGCAAAACCGTTCTCGATCATTTGGAAGAGGATAGTTCTGTTATCAAAAACCTATTCAACTTGCCCACAGCGAGCTATGAAAGCCTAAAACAAGGCTTCGTCAGTATTAAACAATTGGGTGATGCCAACAAAACCGATCACCTCGTTAAACAAGTGTATTTCCCGGTTGCCGATCACTATCACCTGCTTTCGTTATTGACACCGTCTGGTTTGCTCACCCAAGTCAAAACGCGGATTGACGGCATACGCTTTTCTGAGGAAACCAAACAAGCCAAAGAAAGCCGCAAAAAGAATGAATTTCACGCGGATGGATATGACGATATTTTTGATTTAACCGTTACTGCCTATGGCGGCACGCAGCCGCAAAATGTCAGCGTGTTAAACAGCCAAAATGCCGGACGTGCCTATTTATTAGCCAGCACACCGCCAGTACTCACGCAACGTCAAATACGCTTACCAAGCCAGAGTTTTTTCAAAAACAGTTTGCGAGTCAGGCGCTTTCAAGATGAATTTCAGGCGCTGGATAAACTGATTAAAACCGGAATCAACAATATCCATGTGCGAAATGGCATTAAAAACTGTCTGAAATACATTGTTGACCAAGCATTGCAACAAGCCTTCAAAATCAGAGTAAATCCGCCCGGTTGGTCTAACAGCCAATATTACCAATCATTACCGCTGGCTCAACGCATCTGGCTGGATGATGCACATTTAGAACAACGCGAAAACCAAGATGATTGGCTGGAAGTAGTGGTCGCTGATTTTGGCCGCTGGATACTGGATAGCTACGAATACCTGTTTAAAGACACCTATACCAAACTCGGTGACGACGAATTGCGTGCGGTCAGAGAAATCGTGCAACAGGCGGTGAGTAGCGATAAGGAGTTTTTTAAATGAGTCGATTTTTACTGCTCCCCAAAATCAAAATCCATAACGCCAATGCCATGAGCAGCCCCTACACCATTGGCTTTCCGGCCATGACGGCATGGTTAGGCGCAATTCACGCATTGCAGCGCCAGATTCATCAAGCGGGTTTAGTCGATGTGCAACTCACTCGTGTAGCAGTCAGTTGTCATCAGTTTGACCTGCAAACCTATAAAGGCACTGGTGATTTTGTGCATTCCATTGTCGGTACGGCTAATCCACTCGATAAAGACGGTAGCCGTCCCGCCTTTGTGGAAGAAGCGCGTTGCCATTTAGAAGTGTCGCTGTTGGTGGAATATCAAGGACTAGACAACGATGACCGCGAACACCTAGAAGTATTGGTAAATACTCAGCTGAATCGCATGAAATTTGCTGGTGGCGACGTGCTCTCTGCTAAACCACTGGAATGGCTAACCGTTGATGAAGACGACGAACTGAGTATTAAACAAGTTTTGCGTAAGCTCATGCTCGGTCATGTGTTGATTGAACGCCGTGACTTGATGGTGGCTTCTACGCGTGAAGGACGGGATGCACTGGACGCTTTGCTCGGCCACCTCAAAATCATGCACCGCGCCCATCAGGATGATGAAGGTAAAGTGACTTGGAAAAGTAACCGTAAAACCGCTGGATGGCTGGTGCCAATCGCCGCAGGTTTTCAAGGTATATCCGAATTAGGCCAAGCCAAAAATCAACGTGACACCGAAACCCCGCATCGTTTCGCTGAAAGCGTGGTCACGCTGGGTGAATTCGTCATGCCTTATCGCATCAACAACCTGGACGACATGCTCTGGCAATACCGTGTCGATCTTGAGCAGAATCTGTACCTTTGCCAAACCGCTTCCATTTCCCATGTTCAAGGAGAATAACAATGGCTGTAAAAAACGATGCAACTGTATTGGCTTTTGAGAAAAAACTGGTGTCTTCCGATGGCTATTTATATGGCACCACTTGGAAAAATGACGGACTATGGCCGAAATCCAGCCCGCTAAAACTCATCGAAAAATCCGTGCGTGGTACGATTTCCAATCGATTAAAACCCGCTGTTCAGAATGACCCACTAAAGCTAAACGCCGAAGTGGAAAAACCCAACCTACAAAAAGTGGATGCCTGCGCTTTGGGTGAAGATCAAGACACCCTGCATTTGTCGTTTACCTTGAAAGTTTTGGGTGGCGTGGAAAAGCCTTCCGCCAGTAACGGGCCTGAATTTAACAAGTCTTACCCTGATGTCGCCAAAGCCTATATCGAAGAAACCGGCTTTGCCGAGCTGGCAAAACGCTACGCCATCAACATTGCAAATGGCCGCTATTTATGGCGTAACCGGGTAGGGGCGGACAAAATCGAAGTGGTCGTCAATATTGGAGAGGATGAGCCATTAGTATTCGATGCTAAACAGTTCACTCTGCGCGACTTCAATACCAGTTCACCGGAATTACAAAAATTAGCCGACAAAATCGCCGCTGCACTCAGTGGCAATCTGCCGTATTTATTAATTACCGTTGATGCTTATGCACTGGCTGGCAAAGCTCAGGAAGTCTATCCCAGCGAAGAATTGGTGTTAGACAAAGGCAAAGGCGATAAAAGTAAAATACTTTACGAAGTAAACGGCGTAGCCGCCATGCACTCGCAAAAAATCGGTAATGCCTTGCGCACCATCGATACCTGGTATCCCAGTTTTGCAGAATCTCAAATCGGCCCTATTGCCATCGAGCCATACGGCGCAGTGACCAACTTAGGCAAAGCTTTTCGCAATCCAAAAGAAAAAGCCGATTTTTATACCCTGTTTGATCGATTCGCCTTGGGCGAAAAATTGGCTAACAAAGACGAAGAACACTATGTTATGGCAGTTTTGGTGCGCGGCGGTGTGTTTGGTCAAAGCGGCAAGGACTAAGCCATGCGTGCTTATTGTGAGATCACCGTATTGCCCAATCCAGAAGTAAATGTGCACTTCCTCTGGTCCAAAGTCTTCCAACAACTCCACCTAGCCTTGGTGGAAGTTCAAGACGACCAAAATCAAGTACCCGTGGGTGTTTCATTTCCAGAATACGTGGTTGGCGAGAAATTCAGCCTGTTGGGAAGCAAATGCCGCTTATTCGCCACCGACCAAACCACGCTGGAAAGTCTGGATATTGCCAAATGGCTGCAGCGTCTCAGTGACTATGTGCATGTCACCAGCATTCGCCCGGTG
>CAYUQV010000111.1:0-6768 GCA_964446885.1 uncultured Methylocucumis sp. | reverse complement strand
ACCATGAACCACTTGAACCCAAATTTTCAGGCTGTCGTCAATGCGTAACTTCTAATTAACTGTACAAAGCCTTTATTTTGGCCTCAATTTGCAAAAAAACACGCAAAGCTCTACGCCACCAAGGCAAAATGGGTTCACGGCCACGCCACGCCAACAACTCCTCCAAAGCCCGCTCCGGTGTAGTAAAACAGCCGCTAATGCGGCTCACATAGGTCGGATATAAAACCAACGCGCCAGCCACCAACTCATCCAGCGTCAATTGGCGGCCCCGCCGGGGCAAATCCACAACGTCTTGCGTCAAGCCCCAGCCTGCATAAAACGGCAAGCCATAACACACCACCTGTTTGCCACGTAACAAGGCTTCAAACCCCGTCAGCGAAGTCAGGACATGCACTTCATCGACTTGTCCGAGCAATTGTCCCATCGACACGTCAATCACCACTTCATCACACCACTGGCCAGCCCCATGTTCACCTTCGCCTTGGCTGCGCAAACCAGCAACCACATCGGGATGGGGCTTATAAATAATGTACGCATCCGGGTTGGCTTGTCTGACCGCCTTAAGTAACGCGACATTGGCACGAATTCCTGGCGCACCAAAAGCAAGCGAAGCGTCCGTTTCGACTTGTCCGGGTACTAAAACAACCTTTAAAGCCTGTTTGGCGGGGCGTTGCCAAACGTGTGTGCCGACATTGTATTTAGTCAGGCCCGCGGCGACTAAGCGCTCACGTAAGTGCCTGGCGCGTTCCAACAAGGCTTCATCAAACTGGTGATGTTGTAGGATATGCTCCAAACCTGATGGCCGTGTTGCATCATAATAAATGCCAAAACTATCCAAAGCCCACGACAATGGGCGTATCAAGTCCGCCCCCAAACCAACTGACCGGATAAAACCATCTTCCAAGCGAATTATGTGCCATTCCTGTTCAGCGATACGCTGGACGGTCAAGTCTGGCAAGGTTTTGTTTCCCCAAAGCAATACCGTTGCGTGTTTAGGGATTTGCTGTGGTGTATTGATAAAAACAACCTGGCTACCTTGAACAAAACACCGCACAATTGGTTTTTTATAATTTGAAAAGCCCAGCGCATAGACCGTTTTTGCAAACCGGGTGCGCATCGAACGTTGCAACCCTAACCAAACCATCACTTGCTCAGGTTCGCAGATTTGTTTCGTTTCGGGGTTAAGGTAATAGGGATAAGCCACTAAAGCGGCATAAACCAAATCCAATAAGGGCACAACTTGGCGGTTTTCCGGTTTAGGCAAAACGTCGTCTGTCAACCCTCGACCAGCGTAAAATGGCAAACCAAAACAACGCACTTTTTTGCCCCATAGCAAGGCTTCAAAACCAATAGATGACGTGTCGCAATATACGGCTTCGGCGTGTGCCAACACTGAAGCCGGATGTACTGCATCGTGCAAAACAACAACAAGCGGATGGCTTAGGAAAGGCACTGAACCATCACTAGCGTGACAGGCTTTTTTGCCCCAATCAGGACAAGGGATCACCAAAACATGAGCTTGTGGATATTCTGACAATGCCGTGTCGAGCATACCCTGCAAAAGCTGTACATCGCCCTGATCAACCAGCACAACATATTTGGCAGGCAATAGCATTTCACAGTCACGCAAACCATGGTGGAGTGACAATTTATGAACCCGCCATAAGGTAAGCAAATGTTGCGCACGCTCTTGCTGGGCCACCGTATAGCCCGCCTCAATCAAGCTTTGCAAACGTGCATTTTGGAGATCATCAAAAGCCACAGACAATAACGTTGACGCTGCAATCCGGCAAAATGCCCCCTCTTTGACTATTTGCACGTCAATACCGAACCGGATGGCCAGACCCGTTGCCAATCGTTGCCAAATGGCAATAGCCAAATTATCAGATTGATACAACAATAATTTATGCCGTCTAAACCCCCATGCCAACACGCGCAACCTATTGGGATTGTGCATGATGGCCAAAGCCATGTCCTTCATCATCGTTTGCCGTATATCATCCATCAACCGTCCCGCCAGGTGTTTCGCAAACCGACATAAGATTCTTGTGCGGCAACGGTCAACTCCTGCATTTTAAGCTGGGCATTATGTAACAAGTTTTGCCGATAAGGCTCGTTTTGGGACAAGCTCAAAATGGCCGCCGCCCACGCGCTAGGATCAGGGCCAACCACCAGCCCTTGTTGTTGATGCGAAACTACTGAAGCACAGGCGCAACCCGGCGTGTAAACGCCCACTGCACCACAACGGGTAATATCAAAAAACTTGGTATAAGAGCGGGCAAAATTAAAAGGAATATCCAGCAAGGGGTTCAAACCGATATGCCGTCCTGGTGTCGCCAAAAATGCCTGATAAGCAGGCCATTTCAAGGTATGCACCACGGTGACGCGCGGCAAGTCGCGATACAGGTCAAAAACGGGTTTTTTACCAATAATTTCAAATACGGCTTGCGGATCTTTAGCCAACACTTCTTCCATCACAGGCCGCAACCAGGCAATTTCGGCCTGATGGGTAGCAATCGAGCCGTGATAAAAAATGCGCCGCGCCGATTCAGGAAACGGAATGGGGGAAGGCAGGATTAGTTGCGGCCGCCAACCCACATATTTGTCCATCAAGTACGGCGTGGAGACCCAAAGGCGTGCCTGTTGCCGATGCAACCATCTTCGCTGGCGCAACGCCAATTTGGTGAGTTTATAACGGTAACTGAATGGCATTCCGGCCGATGCGGAAAAGTCCAACACATCATCGTCCATAAAAAAAATCAGCCGCCGCAGCTTTTTACGGACTGAAGCAACTAGTTTCGCCCAAGCAGCGGGCACATAACGGACAAAAAGCACAACCGCATCGTTTAAAGCCGCCGGATCAGGCAAGTCATTATGATTGCAACGGACGACAAAACAGCCATCCGCACATAGAATAGGATAGATAAAAAAATCAGTGGACGGGTTGGCACATTCTTCAACCAAAAAAACAGTGGTTTTATACGGCGAAGCAATGTCCATAGCCAAATAACGGAAAAGTAAGTGAACAGAAACTGTTTTTTTGAGACGCTTACATCCTTGTAAGCAAAGCCTAAAGCCCCTTAATAGGACAGAGACATTCTTAGATTATTTTTTGAAAAACTAGCTATCACCATATTACCCGATCATTCGTCAAATTAAGCAGATATTTTCCATAGCCATTTTTTGCCAACGGCTGTGCCAATTTCTGCAACTGTTCGGCATCAATATACCCTTTACGGAACGCAATTTCCTCAGGACAGGCAATCTTCAAGCCCTGGCGATGCTCAATCGTTTCGATAAAGTTACTGGCTTCGATCAAGCTTTCATGAGTCCCTGTATCCAACCAGGCATATCCGCGCCCCATAATCTCAACCGATAATTTTTTGCGTTCCAAATAAACGCGGTTGACATCAGTGATTTCCAATTCGCCACGCGGGGATGGCTGCATATTAGCGGCAATATCAAGCACGCTATTATCATAAAAATACAAACCAGTGACCGCATAATTGGATTTAGGCTGTACAGGTTTTTCTTCCAAGGACGTGGCACTGCCATCAGCGTCAAATGCCACCACGCCATAACGCTCAGGATCATGGACGTGGTAAGCAAATACAGTGGCTCCTTCATCCCTGGAAACCGCACGTTCCAATTGGCTCTGCAAATCATGGCCGTAAAAAATATTGTCGCCCAATACCAATGCAGTTGGATGGCTACCAACAAATTCTTTACCAATGATAAACGCTTGCGCCAAACCATCTGGACTAGGTTGCACAGCATATTGGATGTTTAAACCCCAATCGCTGCCATCACCGAGCAATTGCTCAAACCTTGGCGTATCTTGTGGCGTGGAAATGATCAAAATGTCACGGATACCTGCCAACATTAATGTCGCCAACGGATAATAAATCATCGGCTTATCATAAATCGGCAACAATTGTTTGGAGACCACTTTAGTGACCGGATAAAGTCGGGTACCTGACCCGCCTGCCAAAATAATGCCGCGTCTGGATGAAGTTGCTTGTGTAGTCATATTTATTCCACTTGTGCT
This sequence comes from uncultured Methylocucumis sp., assembly GCA_964446885.1. Taxonomy (GTDB): domain Bacteria; phylum Pseudomonadota; class Gammaproteobacteria; order Methylococcales; family Methylomonadaceae; genus Methylovulum. The sequence goes on along the minus strand of CAYUQV010000111.1, from coordinate 2,720 downwards.
TACTGGGTTGGGATTATTCAATACGTTACGCCAAAATCTCGGCCAACATACGCTGCACGCCAGTTTGCCAACTAGGCATGGTCAGATTAAAGGTTTTTTCCAATTTACTGATATTTAATCGGGAATTGTGTGGTCGCTTAGCAGGGGTAGGATAAGCACTGGTTGGGATCGGTTCGATGCCATCAGAGGCAACCTTAAGCGTTTTACCCATTGCACTGGCCACTTCCAACACCAATTTGGCAAAGCCAAACCAAGACGTTTCGCCCGCCGCCACCAAATGGTAAACGCCTGACACATTAGGTTTTTGTTGGGCGGTACGGATGATATGCGCGGTGACATCGGCGATCAGTTCCGCGCCCGTAGGCGCACCGACTTGGTCATCAATCACTTTCAAGCTGTCACGTTCTTGCGCTAAACGCAGCATGGTCTTGGCGAAATTATTGCCTTTCGCCGCATAAACCCAACTGGTGCGCAAAATAACATGCTTGCAACCAGATTGCTGGATCAACTGTTCACCTTCCAGCTTAGTTGCACCATAAACCCCCAACGGCCCGGTCGCATCGCTTTCTTGCCAAGGCAAGTCACCACTGCCATCAAAGACATAATCGGTCGAATAATGGATGAGCCATGCGCCACATTGCAAAGCCTGCTGTGCCATCACTTGACTCGCCAAAGCGTTAATCGTGCGAGCCAGATCAGGTTCACTTTCGGCTTTGTCCACAGCGGTATGCGCAGCCGCGTTGACAATCACGTCAGGTTTGAGTTGAGAGATTGTATCGGCAATTCCCGCCAGATTAGCCAAATCACCGCACAATCCATCACCGGAATGCCTGTCCAACGCCACCACTTCGCCCAACGGAGCCAAAGCGCGTTGCAATTCCCAACCCACTTGACCATTTTTACCGAAAAGCAAAATTTTCATTAGCCACGCCCTGCATAATTTTTCTCGACCCAATCGCGGTAAGAACCAGATTGTACGTTCGCCACCCATTCAGGGTTATCCAAATACCATTGGATGGTTTTACGGATACCGGTTTGGAACGTTTCTTCAGGTTTCCAGCCCAATTCCCGTTCAATTTTGGTGGCATCAATCGCATAACGGCGGTCATGGCCTGGGCGGTCTGTGACAAACGTGATTTGTTCACGGTAAGATTTTCCATCTTCACGGGGACGCGACTCATCCAGCAAATCGCAGACGATATGGACAATATCCAAATTCGCCATTTCGTTCCAACCGCCAATATTGTAGGTCTCCCCTACCGTGCCTGCTTCCAGGACGCGGCGGATACCACGGCAATGGTCAACCACATACAACCAATCACGGATTTGCTGGCCATCACCATAAACAGGCAACGATTTTCCTGCCAACGCATGGGTAATGATGAGCGGGATGAGTTTTTCAGGAAAATGATGTGGCCCGTAGTTATTGGAACAATTGGTGGTCAAAACGGGTAAGCCATAAGTATGATGATAAGCCCGCACCAAATGGTCACTGGCGGCCTTACTTGCCGAATAAGGGCTGTTGGGTTCGTATTTGTTGGTTTCGCTGAACGCAGGGTCTTCTTTTTTCAATGAGCCATACACTTCATCAGTGGACACATGCAAAAAGCGGAAGGCCGCTTTATCATCGTCAGACAAACCGTTCCAATACAGCCGCGCCGCTTCCAATAAACGGAAAGTACCTACGATATTGGTTTGGATAAAATCTTCCGGCGCGTGGATGGAACGGTCAACATGGGATTCAGCCGCAAAATTGACAACCGCACAAGGTTGGTACTGCGTAAACAAACCGCGCACCAATTCACTGTCACCAATATCGCCTTTAACAAAAATATGCTTAGGATTTCCTTCTAAAGAAACCAAATTTTCCATATTGCCAGCATAGGTCAGACAATCCAAATTAATGACTGTCACATCAGAGTTTGCCACCCAATCAAGGACAAAATTGGAACCAATAAAACCGGCACCGCCTGTGACAATAATCGCTTTATTCATAAAGTTTACCGTTGTTTAATAATTTGGAAGAAGTTCGTGAGCAAAATCTGCAAGTTTCGTGCCTACAGCATCTTTAGCCGACAATTCCGGGGCATCAGTAGGCCAGGGGATATTCAAATCCGGGTCATTCCATAACACACTGCCTTCTGATTCGGGATTGTATTTATCAGTGCATTTATAAGCAAACAAAGCCGTTTCCGAAGTCACGCAAAAACCGTGCGCAAAGCCTGCCGGAATAAAAAATTGGCGTTTGTTTTCTGCCGACAAAACGACACTTGTCCATTGCCCAAACGTTGGTGATCCTACCCTAATATCCAAGGCAACATCATAGACTTTTCCTTGCAACACATAAACCAATTTGCCTTGCGGATTGATTTTTTGAAAATGTAGCCCCCGCAACACGCCCTTTCTTGAAAAAGACACGTTGTCTTGGACAAAATTTTCCTGAGTGACCATCTCCGCATAACGTTCTTGGCTCCAGGTTTCCATAAAATAGCCACGCTCATCGCCGAACACTTTAGGTTCAACTATCACGACACCGGGCAGATCGGTTTTGTGGACTTGCATAATTTTTTCCTTAACTTAAGTATTTGTTTTATAAAAAATGATTAAATCTAATTAGATTCAATAAGGCATCATAAAACCGCACTATCTCATAAATACCCTGGCACCGAGGCCCATCTGGTAGACCATGGTGGCGAATTCCTTGAAGAGCTGGCGGAGCT
>CAYUQV010000110.1:0-6811 GCA_964446885.1 uncultured Methylocucumis sp. | reverse complement strand
TATTTTATTACCCCTGTTACGTCAAGCTGGAGAAATAGCGCGATTGCCCTGCGGGGTCAATTTGCTTGTGAACTTTTCACACTAAGCAGCCAAATCATTTGCCTAGAAAGAAAAACCTGCAATGCCCGCCGCATGTCTTTAATCAAACTCCATAAGCACAGACTAAGCCTGCAAAAACCGCCAGCCCAAACCAGTTGTTGTTTAAAAATGCTTGGAAACATAAGGGCTTATGACGATGGAAAATCAGTTTCTGTTGGTACACCGACAATCCGGCGGCAATGCCCACGCCCAAATAGTAAGGCCAAGCCAAAGCCAGCATCTGCCCGATAATCAGTAATATCAGCAAAATCACCCCTTGCAACACACCGATGATATGGCGGTCATAAGCGCCGAACAGAATCGCCGTGGATTTCACGCCTATTTTCAAATCATCGTCCTTATCGACCATCGCATACATGGTGTCATACACCAAAGCCCACAACATCACGGCCAAATATAACAGCCAAGCCACGAGCGGAATGGTGTTGGTCTGCGCGGCAAACGACATGGGCACGGCCCAACCAAACGCCATGCCCAAATAGGCTTGCGGCAACTGGGTATAACGTTTCATAAACGGATAACTGGCCGCCAAAAACGCCCCGGCGAACGATAATAAAATCGTGTAGGCATTCATCAGCAACACCAAGCCAAACGCAACAAGGCACAATACCGCAAACACAATCAACGCTTCTTTGGGCTTGACCTTGCCTGCCGCAATAGGCCGCTGCTTGGTGCGTTCAACATGCGGGTCAAAATCACGGTCGGCGTAATCATTAATCACACAACCCGCCGAACGCATCAGCACGACACCTGCCACAAACACCATCAACACCAGGCCGTCCGGTTTGCCGTCACTGGCGATCCATAAAGCCCACAAGGTTGGCCATAATAAAATCAAGATGCCGATGGGGCGGTCTAAGCGGGCCAGGATGGCATATTGTTTGAGCCTTTCTATCATCATTTTGGAACCTGCGGGGCGTTTTTCAGCGTATAAGATGGAGTAAAAATGCTATTATAGCCGCTGTTTTGATTGGCACACCTCAGACGTTGCGGCAACCCTTGCCGCCTTTCCCCTCTTCTGCACACAGGCGGTTACCATGACTTGTAAAATATTGATCCTGTATTTTTCCCGCCACGGCACAACGGCGGCAATGGCCAACCAAATCGCCAGGGGCGTGGAATCCGTCACGGGCGCGGAGGCAGTGGTGCGGACGGTACCGGATGTGTCTACCGTGTGTGAAAAAACCGCCGATACCATCCCGCAACACGGGGCGGTTTACGCGAGTTTGGAAGACTTGGCAAACTGTGATGGCTTGGCGATGGGCAGCCCCACGCATTTTGGCAATATGGCCGCGCCTTTGAAATATTTTCTCGATGGCACAACCGCCTTGTGGTTTTCCGGCGCGTTGGTCGGCAAACCAGCGGGCGTGTTCACATCCACAGGCAGTATGCACGGTGGCCAGGAAAGCACCTTATTGAGCATGATGTTGCCCTTATTGCATCACGGCATGTTATTGATGGGCCTGCCTTACACGGAAGCGGCTTTGCGCGAAACCGTATCCGGCGGCACACCCTACGGGCCTAGCCATTTGACCACTGAGGCAGGCATCTTGACCGACCATGAAAAAAACTTATGTAAAGCCCTAGGGGCGCGTTTGGCGAAAACTGCACTTTCTTTAAAATCCTGACCTTTTTTCTTTGATGAAACCCAACCCCCGCTATTTTTACGTGTCCGCTCTGATCGGATTTTTTGGCCTGTTCGCCTTGCTGATGTTATGGCCTACCGTCTTATCTCCCGCCCGGCAATTTCCGGTTGCGTTAATCTTGTTAGTGACGGTCACGCCGTTGCTGTTACCAATGCGCGGCTTATTGGCGCAAAACCGCAAAGCCTGCGGCTGGGCGGCTTATATCAGCCTGATTTATTTCGTCCACGGTTCCACCGAAGCCTACAGCAATATCGCGGAACGCAACTTTGCGCTGGCCGAAGTCGCCTTCAGCTTCCTGTTGTTTTTGGGGTCGGCCCTTTATTTGCGTTTCGCGGCAAAACCACACTGAATTATGGCAGAGCAACTTCCCGTCAATTTTGAATTCCGGGCCAACCAGACCTTCAATGATTTTTTTTCGTCCGGCAACCAAGAAATCGTCGATCATCTGAAAAAAAGCCTGGACGGCACGGGCGAGCAACAAATTTTCATTTGGGGTGAAAGCGGCTTGGGCAAAAGCCATTTGCTACAAGCCTGCTGCCATCAGGCACATCAGCACAACCTCGATGCGTTTTATTTTTCCTTGTCTTCGTCAACCGACCTGCCCGACCCGGCCATTTTGAACGGCCTAGATCGGTTTGATCTGGTGTGCGTGGACAATATCGAACACATCGCAGGCGACCCAGTGTGGGAACAGGCGTTTTTCAATTTCTTCAACTTGCACCGCAGCCACGGACATACCCTGATTATGTCCGCCAGTTGCGCACCGTCCAATATCGCCATCAACTTGCCCGATTTACGCACCCGACTGAATTGGGGACTAACGCTTAAACTCAAATCTCTGACCGAAGCGGAAAGCATCAAGGCATTGATTTTTAAAGCCAACCAAATGGGTTTTGAAATATCGCCGCAAGCCGGACGCTTTTTGTTGACGCATTACAACCGCGATTTGGCCTCGTTATGGAATTTGTTAAGCACTTTAGACCGTGCGTCTTTAGCCGCCAAACGCAAGCTGACCTTGCCTTTTTTAAAGAAAATCTTGGCGCATACGATATAAAAATAGGGGCTATAATTCCGCTTGGCGCAATGGAAACCTAAGCACATCCAGCAGTTTGCCGCTAAATACGCCCTTTTTTATATTAACCGCAGGCGCAAAACCATGAAAACGACAACCCTCCCGCCCTATTCCACTGCCACGCGCCCGATGATTTTCATAGCGGCTGGCTTGTTGGCCATCGGTGTAAACAATACCGCTACAGCCGCCACCTATGGGATGCAATTATTGTCCGCGTCGGGTGGCGGTAGCCTAATGAATGATGCGGGCGACATCGTTGGAAATATCAGCAAAGTCAGTTCGTGCTTTCCCACCTATCCGTCATGCCTGACCGAAAGCACACTGGTCGTTTGGCCTAAGGGCAAAGGTAAACCAATCCCCTTACCGGCACCAACCGATTACTCATCCATTTCCGTTTCTGGAATAAATTCGGCGGGCTGGATAGCAGGCTCAGCATCTATTGCACAAGTGGGATTTGGGCCGCAGCCTGTCGCTTGGGAACCAACCCCTACAGGTTACACGTTGCACACTATTGGATTATTGCCAGGCAATACCATCGCCCGTGTTGCAGGCATTGACGATGCCAATCGGGTGGTCGGTTACAGCACCGAACCTGCCATCGGCCCACCAAATGCCGCGCCTTTTGTATGGGATCCGGTCGGTGGGCTAAAAGATTTGACCACCTTAGGTTTTCCTAATGAGATTCCGCTGGCCATCAGCCCCAACGGTACGGTGGCTTTGCTGGGCAGTTGGTATCAGCTTGACACGCCCAATACGGTCACGCCCAACACCCTACCTCCCAAAGGTTTTAGTCCTGAAGCATCGGCTCAGATTAACGATACAGGCGACCAAGCCCGTTTTGTCATCACCAATGGTTCACAAAACATTGCCTATTTTTACCGCTATGTCGCCGCTACCGGAGAGTGGCAACTGCTTTCGCCATTCGGTACCGGGCATCTGTCACGCTATGGCATTGGTGCCATTAATAACAACTCGGACATTCTTGGCACTGTCGGCAGTTCTGGCATCATTGCGGCAGGCCCTGATGGTTTGGGAGAATCCCTATCAGCCAAATTGTCGCCCGCTTATGATGCAACACCGATATATTCGGCCAGCTCCTTGAATAACAAAGGCCATATTCTGGCCTCAGCGGGGATAGGAAAAGCGGCACGGGGCGTGCGCCTATTTCCGGTTGAACCTTGCTCAAAAGCCTGTATCCGGGTCGCTTCTTTGCAAATGGTTGCCAAGCCCGTCAGCACTTGCCGGATGACCAATGACGTGACAAGCACATTAACCATAACGGATGAAACAGGCAAACGCTTACCCGGCGTGACGCTCAAAGGCCGTTTTATGGATGAATATTGGATGGACAAACACGTTTCAGGCGTGAGCAACGCAAATGGCGTGGTGAAGCTGAACCATAAAGGCCGGGGATGTGTCGGGGCCGTTTCCTTTTTTGTCGATAGCGCAAAAAGCACAGGACGCACACTTGACCTAAGCCAAGGCATCCTGACCAAGTGGATTATCCCGCCCCGTTGAGACTGGTTGTTTCTTTTTCCGCCATAAGTAGGTGTCCATAACTTTTTTAACATTTATAAAATAACGCAGGCTGGAACGGGTTTATTACCCGTTCCGTAACGTTTTCAGTACGTATAGCGACTTTGAAACCTTAAGGACGGGGTATTGAAACCCCGTCCCGCCCCCCGTTACTTATGTTAAAAGACTTTTGCACCGCTACTTAAGACTTTCCGGGCTTTTAAAACCTGGAAAGTCTTCCTTAGCCATCAGCACCGACTTAAAAAAACCATAATCCGCCTGCGCTTCATCGCCTAGAGGGTTGCCGTTACAGCCTGAAACGGGCGATAAACCAGCTTGGGCGGCAACTTTCCGGCAAAACCGGGAATTTCAAACTGTTGGTATCGTTAACATATTGATATGAGTAGGAGATATTTTTGAAACTCTCTTTTTATGACCTAAATTATTCTGATTTAGAACTGCTTATAAATCAGAATAATTTAAACCCCTCAGCAGCGGCAATTCTTTTTAATTGGCATTACAAGAAAAAAGAAAATACCCAATGCTTTGATAATATTGCCAAATCCGCCTTAACCTTTTTTCAAGATCATTTCGATTTTTCCCTGCCCGAAATTCATACGGTTTATGAATCAGAAAAAGACCGGACAGTAAAATTTCTCTTTAAACTGAAAGACCATCATAAAGTCGAAACCGTCCTTATTCCGTTTAATAACAAATATTCAATTTGTCTGTCATCACAGGTTGGCTGTGCCATGAATTGCTCTTTTTGTTTTACCGGCGAACAAGGGCTTAAACGGAATTTGACCACCAGTGAAATTGTCGGCCAGTTTCTAAAGGCTTGGCGTTGGTTGGCGCAAAATAGGCCTGGGGAAGAACGGATTTTAAATATTGTTTTTATGGGACAAGGCGAGCCGTTACATAATTTTGATGCCGTCAAAAAAGCCTGTGAAATATTTTTATCGCAACACGGCACATCCATTGGTGTGCAAAAAATTACCATTTCAACGGCGGGCTATATTCCAGGGCTTAAACGATGGAGCGAGGAAATTCCTGGCGTGAATCTGGCGTTATCGCTGCATTCACCTTTTGCAGAAAAGCGCAATGAACTGATTCCCATCAATAAGAAATATCCGTTAGATGAGGTATTGGCCTATATTGATAAAGTGCCTTTAAATAAAAAGCAATTTATTACCTATGAATATATTTTGATTAAAGATTTTAATGATGCACCCGATGACGCTAAAAAACTAGGGACACTGCTATCGGGTAAACGGGCATATATAAACTTAATCCCCTTTAACGAATTTCCTGGGGCGCGTTACCAGCGTCCAGATATTGAGAAAGTTGAACAGTTTAAGGCCGTTTTAGATACGTTTAAAATCCCCACTTTAATAAGAACAGCTAAAGGCGATGATGTATTAGCCGCCTGTGGCCAACTCAATTCTAAACATTAAATTGAGCTGACCCAGTTCAAGCGGCATTCGGCTAAAAGAGCAATCTCTAAAACCCAGGTAAATCATGGAAACGCGACCGATCGCGGAGCCTGATGACAGCCACACTGAATAAAACACTAGGTCTTTGAGCGATGCCCATAATCCCCAACGGAAAACAAGCCCCGTATCTCCAGCAAAATCGCCAGACAACCCTAATGAAAACCAAGCCTAGGAATACACGGTATGTGCGGGCGTTTTAACCTGATAGCCAAAGCCGATGACATCATCGGGCATTTCCAATTACAGAAACTACCGCGCTACCAGCCTAGCTACAACATTGCCCCCGGTCAGAAAATTCTCACTATTGTCGGATTGGATGACAAATCCCTAAAAGCGGTGAACCTGTTTTGGGGCTTAGTCCCGTCCTGGTCGAAAGACAGCAAAAACAGCCACCACCTAATCAACGCCCGTGCCGAAACCGTCAGTGAAAAGCCCTCGTTCCGGGCGGCGTTCCATAAGCGGCGTTGTTTAATCCTCGCCAGCGGCTTTTACGAATTTATATAGACACTTCTGTTCTCAGAGTATTTAATCTTTAAATATTAGTATTAGCCTATTTGTTAGTGTGCAGTGTGCAGTGTGCTTTTGAATGCTGTTCATTTAACTTATAAGTGCTAAGGTGCCTTTATCAAAATCAATCCATGAGGATTTTGACATGCATATTCTCAAAGTACGTGCAAATTCTGGCCTGCGGTTCCAACTCATTGACGATGCTGGGGAGTCGATGCCGATTATTGACTTGTTTGCGGCCGGTTTAGAAGCGAGAGGGTGTTCCCCCAACACCATTGTTTCTTACCTTTATGACTTACGGCGATTTTATGAGTTTCTAAAGGAAGCCAATTTGACCGTTGATGACTTTCGGCCAAAACATTCCATCGACTTTCTGACCTTTCTCAACGCTATCAAGCCCAAACGGCGTAAAGTTGAGCTATCTCCGGTGCAAAACGGCGTGCAAAACTTTCCAGGGTCCTGGGGAAAAGAGCGTTGAA
>CAYUQV010000109.1:0-6866 GCA_964446885.1 uncultured Methylocucumis sp. | reverse complement strand
TGTTATCATGAGGCATAACATACACTAATCCTTTCAGGTCAGCGAAAGTCCTAAAGATTTTACTGCTTAATAATTGACGGTAAATGTTGCGTAAGCCGAAACACCTTGGGCTGGTGCAACCCTCCCCCCTAAATAACCGTAGCTTTGGAAATAACTTTCATCGGTCAGGTTTTTGACAGTGACCGCCAGTTTATAGCGTTGGAATTGGTAAGAAGCGGACGCATCAAAAGTATGGTAACTGTCGGCTTTAAAATCGTTCAACGCTTGGTATCTGTTGGATAAAAAGGTTTCCGATTGCCAATAAACACCCGCCCCTAAGCTCAGACCCTTTAAGAGTGGCTGCGGAAAGTCATAATTCGCCCAAAATCGGGTCGAATGTTCAGGGACACCGAACAAAAGAGTCCCCTCAGAGACAGGTGTCTGTGCATCATCGGGGCCTCTTAAATCATTGGTAAATTTAGCGTCAGTATAAGCGTAATTGCCCAGTAAATGCAGGCTAGGTGTCACATGCCATACCCAATCGGTGTCAAATCCTTGGGAACGTTGCGTTCCTCCGGGTATCGAAGAGAAAGGATCGTTATTGCCACTGACGGCAACGTTGCTCCGGTCAATTTGATAAAACGCCAATTGACCGCTCAACTGGTCGGCAATATCCACTTTAATGCCTGCTTCAAGGCTGTCTGACAAGGCTGGCTTAGGTTTGCCAGAAAACTGGGTGAACGGCTGACCGCGCATCCCCTCGCTGTAATTGACAAACAAAGAAAATTGCTTAGTTAAGTCAAATACTGCGCCTGCACGCGGCATAATCCGCGTTTCTGAAGTCAGGCCATCGTATTTCCTAAAATCCCTTCTGCTGTAATCAATTTCAACCACACCGGCACGGGCACTAAACAATAAATGCAATCGGTCGTACCATGTGCTTTGTAATTGGGCGTAGCCACCGTAAGTGGTATTTTTTACAAACAAATCATTTGTTTGCTCCCAACTCCTGGCCCATTCCGGGTAACGTGGATTTTTCCATCTCAAATTAACAAAAGCATATGCGTCGCCCGTTCCGCTGGTAGTATCAAATTTTATAAAGCCACTATCATCAAACTCACTGTAATCACCACCGAACAAGATTTTATTTTGGGTGGGCCCTAGATTAAATTGGGCTAAGGCATTGCCAAGGAAACTCATTTCTTGCTGTTCTTGAAACAGCTCCGTATTTGCCAAGCCCCACCTTCTCTGCTTAATGTGGAAAGGCAAGTCCGCCGTAAAATTAAAAGCGTTCGGATTCGAATCGGTAATATCTCTACCAAAAATATTCTGCGCAATTGAATCAAATTCCGACTCGGCGTAACGGGCTTTTAAATTAACTGACCAGGTATCATTGAACCAATGGTCTAAAGTGCCCCATACTCCAGAAAAATCCGAATAGCTAGGCTCTATATCCTTAGAGCCTATGAACATGTTTTCCCTAATCTTGAAATCCCCCGCCACCGTACCTGTCGCAGGCAAGCCTTGATACTCTTTTTGTTTCCATTGGGCGACCCGGCCTTGGATAGTCAAGGTAGTGTCGTTATTATTGGTAAAAGTGATGACCGGATTGACGTTAAAGCGTTCGGTATGGATGTTATCGAGAAAACTGCCTGCATCAGTCAATTCGCCTGTAAAACGGAACATAACCTTATCGCTGAAAGGCTGGTTAATATCAATAGAAGGCTGGTAAAAATCATAACTGCCATATTTCATGTCCAACTGCCCGGCTGCCGTGGCTTTAGGCAACTTGGACACCAAATTGACCACGCCACCCACGGGAGCGCCCGACCCGCCACTGTACAAGACGGCATTTGAGCCTTTCAAGACTTCAACCCGTTCCAGATTGACCGTACTCTCGCGGTCTCCTGGATTGTAGTATTGGGTAAACCCGTCCAATAATTGTTCGGCGGCAAAACCACGGATTTTGGTGGCATCGGCGGAAGGCGTGAACAAGACATTATTCGGCATGACACCGCTGACGTTGCGTAAGGTTTCGCTGACCGTGACATTTTGCTGGTCATTGATGAGCTTGCGGGTAATGACCTGGATGGATTGCGGGATTTCTTTGATGGGCGTGTCGGTACGGGTCGCCGAACTTGAATATTTGGCGTTATACAGTTTTTCGCCATCGTCATCATCGGCTGTCGTGCTGATGGTGACGGTATCTAAGTTCACCATTTCCGAATCTTCGGCGGTGGTTGCAGAACCGTTTCCGCCGCCCACGTTTTTAGTATCCGCTGTTTTTTTAGATTCTGTTTGGCTATCCGAAGACTTGACGCTTTTTGTTGTACGGGTATCGGCATCAGCGCCACTACCTTGTTGGCCAGCCAGCGAGTTGTCGATGACTAACAACAAGGCGAGGGCGGGTAATAAAAATGGCTTATTGGTCATAACGTGCTTTTGACACTTATTATTTGAATTAAAAATCGGAGAAAACTAAGCGGACGCTCATAGACACGGGCAATAAAAATGTTTTATTGCTTCGATTTAGTTTTATGGCCTCTCACCTAGGTGACGAAAACCGCCTTAGAGCATCGTAGCCAGCTTCACCTCGAAGAGGATGTGTCCAAAGACTGCAAAAGCTGGTCAAGCTTCGCATCAACTTTGGCGATATAAGCTTTTAGGTCGCTTATCTCGCTTTGGACATTCCCAGCATTATCATGGATATGTTGGAAATGGATTTGAAAATAGCGTGGCAAAGGAAACAACTCAACAAGACTATCTTCATGCACATTGACATGGTTGTTTTCAGACGTTGTCCGCAACACACTTTGATGGTTGTTTTTTGGGGCGTGGTTTAAAGTTGTCATACGATTTAGCGCGAAATCCAGGATAGGAATCATTGATAGGACGCATAAACATCCTATCAATTTATAAAACTTATTGCCTAGCCCACCTATCACGTTCCAAAATCATCGGCTAGCTGTGATGGCGGGCATAAATGGTTATACAAAACCTACATCTACACTCGAACCGACCAATACAATCGCTTGGCCGTTATGGTATTGCTGGAAGCCGCCCACATCGGCATCATGCACCCAACCACCAGCACTGCTGATACCAGAGACTTTATCCCCTGCATTACCCAACACCCTTAAAGTATTGGTGGTATCAGACAAACCCAATACATCTCTAGGATTAACGGTCAAAATATTGTTGCCCGTACCGGTAATGTTGATTGTTTCAATACCGAAAACATGACCCCTTTCCGTCGCGAGGTTAAAATTAAGGCTTTTGGCAACCAGGGCTAAGGTATCATTACCCGTACCCCCATCAGCTATCCTAAAATTCAAGTCAGAGACGCGTAACGTATCATTGCCTTTACCGCCCAGAAGCGAATCGGCACCGCCATTACCGATGATAATATCGTCATTTAATCCGCCATTGAACGTATTGGCAGCTGTTGTACCAGTCAATGTGTCTTTGCCGGAAGTCCCTTTATAATTCACCACGCCATTGAAATCTTTACCGAAAACAACATATGAAGCGCCGACGTTACCACCAACCCCGGTTGCGCCAACCATCATGTCATCATAGCCGTCACCATTAATGTCGCCAGCGGCACTAACCGAAATCCCCGCCAAATCCCCTATGGCAGCGCCTGTCAGCTTAAAGCCATTAACCCCATTAAAGTCTGCCGTGGTGATGTTTTTAAATCCTCCCGCTTTTCCGAATAACACATAAGCCGCTCCGGCTGAAGTGGCCGGAGTAACCAAGGGATTGGCCTGACCAAAAATAATGTCATCGTATCCGTCACCGTTTACATCACCTGCACTGCTGACCCTTCCAAAAAAACTGAACAAATCACCAGAAACTTTGAATCCATTTGTGCCATTCAATGAAGACACACTTAATTTGGACGAGAATCCGCCTGCTTTGCCAAAAACGACATAAGCACTATCGGTATACGACGCACCGACCACAAGATCACTAAAGCCATCCCCATTAAAATCACCCGCACTGCTAACTGTAAAGCCAAGATAACTTGCTTCGGCTGCGCCTGTAACGGAAAAACCTTTGGTTCCATTTAAATCGGCAGTTGTCATATTTGCAAAACCACCCGCCTTACCAAAAACCACATAAGACGCACCTGAACTTATACCGTTTGCATCTGCGAAAGCCGACCCGACAATTATGTCATCATAGCCATCACGATTGATGTCACCTGCTTTACTAACAGAAAGTCCTGTAGCATCACCGTCTTTAGCACCCGTAAATTTAAATCCCTTTCCTGCCAAATTGCTTAAATCGACATTCGTTTGCCCGGCTTTACCAAAAACAAAATAAGCCGTGCCTTTTACAAGGTTAGCCAAGGTGCCCGCAGCACCAACCATTAAGTCGTCAAAACCGTCGCCATTAATATCGCCCGCACTGTTAACGGAATATCCAAGGGTCTTGACCCCACCGCCAAAAATCCTAAATCCTTGGTTAGCCGCCAATGCCCCGCCCGCAGGCAAATTAATGCTCGCTACGCCGCCAGCTTTGCCGTAAATGACATAGGCCTCACCGTTGTTATCGCCAAAAATCGAGCTGGTAGCACCAACAATCAAATCCCCAATACCATCGCCATTAACATCGCCTGCACCATTTACTGATTTGCCAACACTCACCCCGCTGGCGGCAGAAAATTTAAAATTGGCCTTGGTAATGGAAGTGTCGGCAAAATTGCCCGACTTGCCATACACAACATAAGCCGCCCCTTTGGTCGCCCCCAAAATATCTCCAGGTGCCCCTATAATCACATCGCTGAAACCATCGCCATTAAGGTCAACAGAACCCGTCGAACTACCGGTATATGAATAAGCTGTGCCAGAAACTTTAAAGCCGTTTTTAGTGGCACTTAAGGTTGCCAAAGAAATGCTGGCCGGCCCTGCGGCGGATACGATAGAGCCTAAGGTATTGACGATGTCATTTGTTACATAATTGGCGACCTGTTTTGCACTGCTCATGATATTTCCTCGAAATAATTATTGATATACGGCATAAAAATTGGTTTTGTCATCAGATACGGGATGATTTAAGCAGAATGGGGCATAGAAATTTTGTCCGCACATCCGTATGGACAACACCCTAGCATCAAAGAATTAACCAGTCCTTCCCGACTTGAAAGCAAAAAAAATGCCAGCATTCATGCGCAGGCCATACAAAAAAACATCACCATTAATCTTTAAAAATCATATAATTACTGCCTATTCAAACCATCCAGCTAGTTTTTGGGGACACCAAAGCTAACAAAAGAGCAAATAAACACCAGGGCAAACAGGAATTGCCTGATTAAACCCACGTCAGATAACGCAGTTCAATTGCGCAACAGCACATCCCCCCCTTAACCTAACTGACCTTAAAAGCAATAAAGCCATATAGCCTATTTAAACTAGGTCATATAACACATCAGTTTATGGAGAATTTACACACAAGCGTCCGCAGGTTCCCGCAACCGATAAAACTCCCTCACAAATGCCGCCAATTCGCCAGCTTCTATGGCATTACGCAGGCCCTGCATCAGGCTCAAGTAATAATAAAGGTTATGGATCGTGTTCAGTCTGGAGCCTAACATTTCCTGACACTTATCCAAATGCCGCAAATAGGCACGGGAATAATTTTGGCAGGTATAACAAGGGCATTCCTCGTCTAACGGACGGTTGTCAAACTCATATTTGCTGTTGCGGATTTTCACCACGCCAAAACGGGTGAACAAGTGCCCATTGCGGGCGTTGCGGGTCGGCATGACACAATCAAACATATCGATGCCACGTTGGACGGCTTCCACCAAATCTTCCGGCGTACCGACACCCATTAGGTAACGGGGCTTATCAACCGGCATGTTAGGATGCACAGCATCTAAAGTTGCCATCATTTCATCTTTTGGCTCCCCCACCGATAAACCGCCGATGGCATAGCCGTCAAAACCAATATCGACCAGCCCTGCAATCGATTCTTGACGCAGATGTGGATACATGCCACCTTGGACAATCCCAAACAATGCGGAAGGGTTATCGCCATGCGCGGCTTTGCTGCGCGCCGCCCAGCGCAATGACAGGCGCATGGAGTCAGCGGCTTGGTCAACGGTCGCCGGATAGGGCGTACATTCATCAAAGATCATGACAATATCCGACCCCAAATCGCGTTGCACTTGCATGGATTCTTCCGGCCCCATGAAAATTTTGCTGCCGTTGATGGGGGATTGGAAGGTCACGCCTTGCTCGCTAATTTTCCGTAACGCACCCAAGCTAAACACCTGAAAACCGCCCGAATCGGTCAGGATGGGTTTTTGCCAGCGCATAAAATCATGCAAATCGCCATGCGCCTTAATCACCCCGGTAGTGGGGCGCAACATCAAATGAAAGGTGTTACCCAAAATGATTTGCGCACCAATCGACGTCAAATCTTCCGGCGTGAGTGATTTCACCGCGCCGTAAGTACCAACTGGCATAAAGATAGGGGTTTCCACGATGCCACGGGCAAAGGTTAACCGGCCCCGACGGGCGTGGCCGTCAGTGTTAAGTAAGCTAAATTCCATGATGATGTTTGGGTTAAATGAATTGAAAAGGTATGAGTGTAATGGTTGCCTCATTTAAAGGGCAACTGCTTTAAGCTGGCGGCTATGTTTTGATATTTTTTTGATGCGTGACTGGTGGTGAAATCACCTAAGAAACTCAGTTAAATAGCGCATTAGGGATAGTGTTTTATTAAGCAAGGAATAATTAATGATTGGCCACACCGCATGTGAAACGAATTTTACATCTTAAAAATGACTCAGCGGCAACTACTTAAGAAAAATCCGAACAAAGGTAGTGGTATCGGACTAACTGATAGCTTAAAATCCGTGCCCCTTACTTTAAGCC
>CAYUQV010000108.1:0-6913 GCA_964446885.1 uncultured Methylocucumis sp. | reverse complement strand
TTCATCCGATTTTACTGTTGGAAAATCAGTTAAAAGCCAACTGTTAAAATCGGCTTTTTGCAAAATGAGGTTGGAATGAAGGCCAACAGCTTTATTATTGAACTCGATCAAGTGCTTGGGATTTGATATTCGGGATATCTCATGGTTTGGTTGGGTAGGGATTGATTGCTTTGTTACGACCGATTGTGTTGAAAAAGTGCCTTTCTTGGAAAACTTGGTTAAATCATAAAATTTATTTACAATAAAAACAACACCTTATAAGGCTGCAAGACAATCAAATTAGCCAGGATTCGTGAAAAACCGACTTTTTCAACACAATCGACCCAAAAGCGCCATTCATTAGTTTGAATATCGAGCGTCTGGTTCGACTGTAATTGCTGACAATCAAATTGCTCATTAAATGGTTGTATGAGATAGTTATTCTCATAAAAATAACATCTAGACCTTCTCTTCCCTAATGAAACTGAAAGCAGTTTTTTATTACGCAATCATTCTATTTTTCCTAGGATGGTGTGTAGTTGCGTTTCGAGCCGATATAGCCAAGATAACATTGGCTCCGATTTTGACGTCGTGGGATGCCGTGCTTTTGGCAGGGGGCCTTTCTTTGGTGAACTATCTGTTACGTATTGTCCGATGGTCACTGTACCTTTTCCGTTTGGGTCATTCTCTACAATTTGGTTTCTCTGCACTGACCTATATTGCCGGATTTGCCTTCACCTTATCCCCCGGAAAAGTCGGGGAAATGGTCAGAGGCCGTTACCTGCAAAAAGTGGGTGTTCCCTTATCCAATACCGCTGCTGCCTTTTTTGTTGAACGCCTGATGGACTTGCTCGCCATGGTTGCGTTGGCTTGTCTTGCGGTTGGAACGTCTAATTACAATGGGTTAATAGCCGGAACGGTCGTCGTTATTACATTGATAATGGCTGTGTTGGCGTTAGCGCCTTGGGCTAGAGTCTCATCATGGGCTCATGGTGTAATTTGGCTTCCAGAATCAATGAATCGGGTTTTGCAAAGTATTTTGCGGACACTGCTTTCAGCAAGAGCATTACTGCATCCCGAAATATTGGTAACAGGATTTTTCATAGGCCTTATTGCCTGGGGGTGTGAAGGTTTGGGCTTAATGGTGATTGGTAAGATTTCCACTGTCGTCTCAATAGATATGATGCATGCTGTCGGCATTTATTCGATTGCCATCATCGTAGGAGCGCTGTCATTCCTGCCTGGCGGCTTGGGTAGCACCGAAGCCGTGATGGTGGCCTTGCTTGATACACATGGCTATCCCTTGTCGGATGCAATACTCATTACGCTGGTTTGCCGTTTGCTAACCTTGTGGCTGGCTGTGGCCATTGGCTGGTTAGCTGTTTTCGCTTTGAGACCCAAACAACTGAATGAGGTTTATGTTGCCATGACGGAGGAATTGCCCAAAATACCCCTATGTGTTGATTTGGATGGCACACTCATTCACAGCGATTTGCTGTTGGAAACAGTGCTTTTGCTGATTAAACGCAATCCCTTCTATGTTATTTTATTACCTGTTTGGCTTCTGAGAGGCAAAGCGGCATTGAAGGCTGAAATCGCTAGGCGTGTCGCATTTAATCCGGCTGCGCTGCCCTACAACCATGAATTTGTTAATTGGCTGCAATCCCAGCGTAACTCAGGACGTGAGTTATGGTTATGCACGGCATCCAATCATCGCTTAGCTAATGCTGTCGCCGATCATCTACAGTTTTTTTCGGGTGTATTTGCCAGTAGCGATAGCACCAATCTGTCTGGCCGCAACAAAGCCAAACAATTGATCGAACAATTTGGCGAAAAAGCCTTTGACTACTGCGGCAATCACCGTGTGGATATGGCGATATGGCAGGTCAGTCAAGGTGCTGTCGTAGTTGGTGCTGGCGAACAACTGAAACTGGATGCTGAGGCCGTCACAGATGTTCGTGCTGTCTTTCCAAAAAACACTGGCCTCTTAAAACCCATATTCAAGGCATTACGCCTGCATCAATGGACTAAAAATGTATTGGTGTTTGTACCGTTAGCTACCGCGCATCGCTTGGGGGATATAGCATCCATTGAACAGGCATTTTTCGCATTCTTGTCTTTTGGTCTCTGCGCGTCTTCGGTTTATCTGTTGAACGACATGCTTGATTTGGAAGTGGATCGCCGGCATCCTAGAAAATGTAAACGCCCTTTTGCATCTGGTTCACTATCTTTACTCATGGGTTTTGCGCTTGTGCCGCTGTTATTAGTGGCCACGGTATTATCCGCCGCCAGCTTGCCGCCACTATTTTGGCTGGTATTAGCCGTTTACTACGCCTTGACGATTGTCTATTCGTTTGGTCTTAAGCGCGTGGTACTGATAGACACCATTACCTTGGCAGGACTTTACACTATTAGAATAGTCGCAGGTGCCATGGCCGTTGATGTCGTATTATCGTTCTGGTTGTTACTGTTTTCGGTGTTTTTATTTCTTAGTTTGGCATTGGTGAAACGTTATGCCGAATTGGATGCCATGCAACGCCAAGGCAAACTGAAGGCCGCTGGACGCGGCTATCACATAGAGGATTTACCGATACTGCACAGTTTTGGCACGGCTTCAGGCTATCTGTGTGTATTGGTTCTGGCCCTGTATATTAATTCCCCTGCTGTTCAGCCGCTTTATCGGCATCCGCAGGTGATTTGGTTCCTCTGCGTGTTATTGCTTTACTGGATCAGCCGGGTTTGGCTAAAGGCGCATCGAGGCAAGATGCATGACGATCCCGTTATCTTTGCTCTAAAAGATCATGTCAGTCTAGCCGTTGGTGTGCTGGCTGGTATTACCGTGTTTATGGCGATATAAAAATGCCAAATCAAATTTTTACCTCATGGGGGCGTGTGCATAGAATGGTGATGAAATCGGTATCGCTAGCCAGTCGATTTGATCCTTTCCCCCAAGTAATTGATAACGAAACCACCTTTTTACCCTATGGCAATGGCCGCAGTTACGGCGACAGTTGCCTGAATGGTGACGGCACAATGTTAAACGGCCGATCACTCAATCGCTTTATCGACTTTGACCCCAATAGTGGCGTGTTGATTTGTGAAGCGGGAGTGTTGCTATCTGAAATATTAAGCTTAGTGGTTCCACAAGGTTGGTTTTTGCCGGTAACACCTGGAACGCGATTTGTGACTGTGGGTGGGGCAATCGCCAATGATGTGCATGGCAAGAACCACCATATCACCGGAACATTTGGTAGTCATATTCGCCAATTCGAACTGCTGCGTTCAGATGGTCAACGCCTGATTTGTTCGCCGCAAAATCATGAGAATTTATTTGGCGCCACTATTGGCGGACTCGGATTAACCGGGTTTATTACCTGGGCCGAGCTACAGCTGCGCCGTGTTCGCAGTCCTTGGATTAATGCGGAAACCATACGCTACGAGTGTCTGGCTGAGTTTTTTACGCTGTGTGATGATTCTGATCAGGACTACGAATACACCGTCTCCTGGGTCGATTGTTCTGGCACCGGCAAACGGCTGGGCCGCGGACTATTCATGCGCGGCAATCATGCGCCGGTCGATACCAAATTAAAACCGTATTCATCAAAAACTCGAACGTTTCCTTTTGTCCCACCGTTGTCGATGGTCAATTCATGGTCGCTAAAAGCATTTAATACCGCGTATTATCACAAGCAATTTCAACGGCAGACCCAACAAACGCAACACTATGAACCATTTTTCTATCCGCTGGATGGCTTGTTGGAATGGAACCGGATGTATGGTCCTCGTGGTTTTTATCAATACCAGTGTGTGGTGCCGACGCTGCATGGAAAAGAGGCTGTCTCAGAGCTACTGAATGAAATAGCTCGCAGCGGCATGGGCTCATTCTTGGCCGTGCTAAAGGTTTGTGGCGATATTGATTCTCCGGGCATGATTTCCTTCCCGCTGCCTGGCGTTAGCTTGGCTTTGGATTTTCCAAACCGGGGTGAAGCATTACACCGATTATTTCAACGGCTGGATACGATAGTTAGCGCTGCCGGTGGCCGACTTTATCCCGCGAAAGACGGACGGATGCCAGTCAGTCTATTTCAAAGCGGTTACCCACGCTGGCAAGAATTTAGCCATTATATCGACCCGCACTTTTCCTCGTCATTTTGGCGCAGGGTTATGGAGAACGCATGAAAAAAATACTCATAGTCGGGGCAACTTCGGCCATTGCAGAAGCTACGGCACGTATTTGGGCGCTAGCGGGCGATCATTTATTTCTGGTGGCTCGTAACGCGGAGAAACTGGAAGCAATTGCCGCCGACTTGCGCGTCAGGGGATGTCAAAAAGTCGAGACTTACGTCATGGACGCCAATGACTTTGATGTCCAACCAACAATGTTAGATGCCGCAGAACAAACGCTCAATGGTTTAGACACGGTGCTCATTGCGCATGGCACTTTGTCAGACCAGACGGCCTGTCAACAGTCGGTAGAACTTACCCTACAGGAAATCAGAACCAACGCGCTTTCAACGATTGCGTTGTTAACTCACATTGCCAATCGATTTGAGCAACAGAGGAAAGGCACAATTGCGGTTATTTCCTCAGTCGCTGGTGACAGAGGGCGGCAAAGCAACTATGTCTATGGCAGCGCCAAGGCCATGGTGACGGCATTTACTTCTGGATTGCGGCAGCGGCTCAACAAATCAGGCATCGCGGTAGTTACCATCAAGCCAGGCTTCGTGGACACCCCAATGACAGCGGATTTTAAAAAGGGTTTTCTTTGGGCTTCGCCGGAAAAAGTGGGGGCTATCATTGTTCGTGCTTGTAACAAGAACAGTAATATCGTCTATGCGCCGTGGTTTTGGTTTGGAATTATGGCAATAATAAAACTACTACCAGAAAGCGTTTTTAAAAAAACGTCGATTTAACCCTTCTTCTGATAAAGATGGGCTCTAACTTTAGTATGTCCTAACTAAGAAAGTGAGATTATGAGATGACTATCTCAAGAAAGTTTTTTGATTACCTTGCAGTGAGTACATTGCTGTTGATTGCTGGTTTATCTTTCTATTTAGCACCAAAATTGGGTGATTTTTCATACTCTGACGCACCTCGGCATGCGTTGAATGGTGTGTTTGTTCTCGATTTTTTAAAGGCTTTTCCGATCCGTTTGCCTATGGAATATGCAAATGCTTATTACCAACATTTTCCAGCCTTGACAATTGGCTTTTATCCACCTCTTGTATCACTCATTATGGCTGGATTCTATGCGATATTTGGCGTATCCCATGAAACCGCTCAGCTTTGCATCAGTACATTTATGGCTGGACTAGGTATTGGTAGCTATGTTCTGGCTCGTCGCACATTAAATTCATTATCTGCGTTGGCCGTAGCGATATTAACTATTGCCGCACCAATAGTTAATGAATGGGGTAGCCAAGTGATGCTGGATATCCCTGCATCATGTTTTCTGGTCTGGACGGTGATTTATTTTTGCAAATGGTTGGAAGCAGGTGATAGACGTTCCCTCTTGTGTGCAGTTGCTTTTTTAGTTGCTGGCTTATATACCAAACAAACCATTGCCTTCATTGCATTTCCTGCTTTAGTGACCATTCTTTACCGCAAGCAAGCCAGCCTAGTTCTGAATAAGTTTGCTGGAATTGTATTGGTTTTGACAGCTATTTCACTTATTCCATTAGCTGCGCTAACCTATGTTTTTGGTCGCGTCAATATGGAATCAGTCGCGGGTGCTCGCTCAGATGATCTAAGTTTATTTTCGGTTAAAGCTTGGACATATTATTTAAACTGTTTACCTGAGTCGATTGGTTGGCCAATGATAGTTCTAGGATTTACTGGGATATTTTACACCATCGTTATGTGGCGTGATATAAGAAAAACCGCTCCTGATAGGTTATTTTTTTTACTGTGGATTATTGTTGGCTATGTATTTTTTTCTTTAATAGCGTTACGCATGCCACGAAATACGATACAAATCGTTTTTCCTCTGGCCTATTTTTCCATATGGCTAATAAATAAATTAGATCAATTAATTAGTCAACTTTACGTGTCAATCATATCTTTGACGATAGCCTTAATAACTGCTTACATAGGAATTATAGTTCATGACATACATTGGGTTGATGGTTATCAGGAAGCGGCTCAATATTCCCAACAAAACACGCCTAATGGTACAAAAATAATTTTTCATGGTAATCGTGATGGCTCATTTATTTATAACATGCGGGTCATAGGTGGAGAAAATTCGGCATCTATAGTTCGATCTGATAAATTATTTTTGAAATTAAAAATCGAACGAGAAAGAGGGGTTAAAGACTTAGGCGTATCAGAGAATGATATGATTCAGTTACTACACGATCAGAATATTGGTTTGGTGGTTTCTCAAAAGGACTTTTGGACTGATTTGCCATCAATGAGCCGTTTTCAAAACCTTCTTGGTAATGAAAGTGTATTCCAAAAACTAAAGACCATTACAATACATTCAAATTTTAAAGCCACAGATAAAGAACTGGAGATTTATCGTTTGATTGATAAATAAAATTGGGCATTAGCTTGTAGTGTTTGGGTTAACTGACCGTTGCGGCGTCCAATGGTGCAGACTCATTTAATTCCTTGCTGATCACTGTGATAGGTGCCCTGCCAGCGGTCGAGCTCTAGTCAAGCTGAATTCAGTAGTTCAAATCATTTATAGAAATAAAATGCTTATCAACCAATTACATATTTGAAGTTTGTCGCAGTTGAAATGCTCGCCAAAAGTGTTAGTCATACTTAAGTTTCAAACTCTTTAATATCAAAAGCTTACGGACATGTAAGATCGGCTTTCTAACTCAAATCTGCCGTTCATAACCGGAGTTTTCAGCTATTTGAATGACTCAAATTGGTCGATTGTGTTGAAAAAGTCCCCTGATATTCGGCTCCCACCGTAGTAAAATAC
>CAYUQV010000107.1:0-6972 GCA_964446885.1 uncultured Methylocucumis sp. | reverse complement strand
GAAGTCGGCAAAGCGCTTTATGTCACTTGATATAATATCTGGGTAATCGTGTGCTTTTGAAGGCCTAAAAAACGCTATCCTGAAAAATTTGTTGTTTAGTGGGGCGGTGCTTGCCGCCGCGCCTAACGTCAACAGCCTTCTTCCTTATGTTCTTCATCCCCGGCCATTTCAGAAATTTCTTTTAAGCGTGAAATAGCCTTGAAATTGATGCTGTTTTCCGGGTAATTGCCTTCCGCATCGGCATCCCCTGCCCATTGTCCGGTCAACAATTCCAAGGTTTCATCGACCGTGCTGACGGTGTAAACCGCAAACAAGCCTTGCGCCACGGCATCTATCACATCTTGTTTCAACATCAGGTTGCGTTTGTTGGCGGCGGGAATAATCGCGGCTTGCCGGCCCGTCAGGCCACGCGCTTGGCAGAGCCTAAAAAAGCCTTCGATTTTTTCGTTTACGCCACCGATGGCCTGCACTTCGCCGTATTGGTTAATCGAGCCGGTCACGGCAAACGCTTGGTTAATGGGCGTGCGCGTCAACGCGGAAATCAGGCAGCACAATTCAGCCAACGATGCGCTATCGCCGTCTATCGCGCTGTAGGATTGTTCAATGGCGATGCTGGCGGAAATTGCCAAGGGAAATTGTTGCGCGTAAAAATGCCCTAAATAGCCCGTCAAAATCATCACGCCTTTGGAATGGATGGCTTCACCCAATTCCGCTTCGCGTTCAATATCAACAATGCCGCGTGAACCCGGATAGACGGTGGTGGTGATGCGGGCCGGCGCACCAAAACTGCTGCCGCCGATGCTTAACACGGTCAGGCCATTGATTTTGCCTATCGCTTCGCCGTCGGTGTCTATCAAAATCGTGCCGTCCAACATATCTTCAAGGATGCGTTGCGACAAGCCGCCATTGCGGTATTCGCGGGCCGCCAAAGCCTGTTCGATATGTTCACGCGCCAGCTCTGTGCTGGCGGCTTGCTTGGCAAACAACTCCGCTTCGCCAATCAGTTGCAGGCTGTCATTGATATGCGCGGAAAAACGCTGTTGATTTTCGGCCAAGCGGCAACTGTGTTCCATCAGGCAAGCAATCGCCGAATGGGTCAATGGACGTGCGCCGGAATCGGTGGCGTGTTGTCTCGCCAAGGCGGCGAAATGCTGCATCGTGGCAGGATTGAGATGGATGTCTTCGTCAAAATCCGCCAATACTTTAAACATTTCATTAAATTCATGATCCAGTTCCGCCAACAAATAATAAATGTCGCCGGAACCTACCAAAATGATTTTGACATTCAGCGGGATGACTTCCGGTTTGAGGGTCATGGTGTTGACACCCATATCCGAATACGGCGATTCAATGTCTATCGTGCCGGATTTTAAGGCCCGTTTCAGCGCGTCCCAAACAAACGGGTAATCCAGCAACTTTTCTGCATCCAAAATCAAATAGCCACCATTGGCCTTATGCAGCGAACCTTTACAGATTCGTTGGTAATGGGTCACCCACATGCCTTGTTCGCTGGCATATTCAATGCGCCCGAACACATTTTGATACGTCGGATGCGCCTCATAAACCACAGGCGCACCGCTATCTTGGGAATGGTCGATTAGCACGTTCGGCGCGAATTGTTCAAACAGCCGCCCACGTTTGGCGGCATGGCTGAGGGCATCCAGACTGCGTGACGGCATCAGTTCGTCGCTGATGGTGATGTAAAGCTGTTGCTCCATCGCCGACAAATAACTGACGGCATCCTCTATGGCGATATATTTGTCATGCAATTGCGCGAACAAGGGTTCGAGCTCTTGGCGGATGGTGTCATTATCCAATTGCTTGAGTTTTTCCAGGACATCGCGCCGCCACAAGGGCATTTCCAGCAGCACTTCACTGACGAAATCTTCCAACTCTTCGACTTGTCGGTGAAAGGTTTCCCGCTCGGCTTCGGGCAATTGGCTGAACTGTTTTTCATTGAGGGTTTTGTTGCCGTGGATGGGCGCAAACGTGATGTTGTCATCTTCCCGAAACAGCGCGACGCTCATGCCTCTGGCTTTTTTGTCAACGCGATCAAGCGCCCGTTGGTAATTTTGGTTGAATTGCCGCTCGATAGCGGTCTTTTTTTGCTGATAGGCAGGGCTTTCAAAAGCCGCCGGGAACACTTCCAACAAGCTTTCCAAAAATTTCTCAATATCCTTGCTGAACAATTGCCCATAGTCGGCGGGCAAGCATACCGCCATTGGCTCCCTAGGATTGTCAAAGTTATGGGTATAAGCGTAAGACAAGGGTGTTGGCAAATCCGCCGCCACCGCTTCCAAGTGTTGGGTGATTAACGTCAGCCGCCCCATACCCGGCTCGCCCATGACAAACACATGATAACCCGGTTGCGGCATGGCCACCCCGAACTGCAAGGCCGATTTGGCCCTGGTTTGGCCTAAGATGTCCAACGGGCAAACGGGGGGTTCGGGAACATCAAAACTGTCCAAATCAACATGGAGCTTTAAGGATGTGACAGGCAGTTTTTGGCTATTGGACATGGGCAACGGTGCATGAAAAATGGATAAACCGTTGATTTTAGCATTTTCTGGCAGGGCGGGGATATGTGTTGTCCCGATAATCACCATAGTGCGGGATTTAAATCCCACACCCAGGCAATATCGCTTGTCGGCATAAGTCGGCGCGGGTATAGTCAGGCAGATAAGTAAATACTGCGTAATGGTTTTTTCATGATTAAGCCCTATATTGCTAAGGTGGCAAAGTGTTGGTTTAGTCGCCCATCATAAGTAAAACAACCATTGTTTCAATCACCTAGGAGACCCTGTGTATGGATAAGAATACCTCTAAAGATCCTGCCACAATCGGCAAGATTTACGAACTGATCAAACAAGGCCTAAACGCATCGCTTGATTTTTTGGGCAAAGCCATCGAACGCCCGAAAACAGCACCTGACCAACCGCCGCCTAGCCAGCGCCGCTTATTGGTGTTCACCTTACTGTTTTTCCTGATGTTGGCTATTTTCAACTCCGCCAATACTTTAGATGGCCAAGAAATCTCCTATAGCCAATTTTTGAATGATGTGAAGTCGGACAAAATTGATAAGGCAGTAGTCACGGAACGTTATATTTCCGGCACGATCAAGCCAGAAACGCCTAAAGACCAGCCGCAACACTTTATGACCGTCCCCCTGTGGCAAGCGGATTTGGCCAAATTGCTGCAAGAAAACAAGGTCGATTATGTGGTCAGAAGCGGTGAAAACTGGTTGCTGAATTTTTTCCTGAATTGGGTGCTGCCGATTTTGCTATTAGTGGCGATTTGGTCTTGGATGATGCGCCGCACCTCCGGGATGCAACGCGGCATTTTGAATTTGGGCAACAAAACCCAAATCCATCCTGACTCCTTGCCGAAAGTGACCTTTGATGATGTTGCAGGCGCAGACAGTGCCAAGCAAGAACTGCGTGAAGCCATCGACTTTTTAAAATCGCCGGACAAAATCCATAAACTCGGTGGCCACATGCCCAAAGGTGTGTTGTTGGTCGGGCCTCCTGGCACAGGCAAGACCTTATTGGCACGGGCGGTGGCAGGTGAAGCGGGCGTGCCGTTTTTTAACATCAGCGGCTCTGAATTTATCGAATTGTTTGTTGGTGTCGGCGCGGCCAGGGTGCGTGAGCTGTTTGAACAAGCGCGGGGCAAAGCGCCGTGCATCATTTTTATTGACGAACTCGATGCCATAGGCCGCTCACGCAGCGGCCCAAACGCGATGGGTGGACATGATGAACGTGAGCAAACCTTAAACCAATTGCTCACGGAGATGGACGGTTTTGACACGTCTGTCGGCGTGATTGTCATGGCAGCAACTAACCGCCCAGAAATCCTCGACAAAGCCCTGTTGCGTTCAGGCCGTTTTGACCGCCAAATCATTGTCGATAAACCCGATCTACAAGACCGCGTTGAAATCCTGAAACTGCACATCAAAGCCATGACGCTGGCGAAAGATATTGATGTCAGTGTCATTGCCAGACGCACACCCGGCTTGGTCGGTGCGGATTTGGCCAATATCGCCAACGAAGCGGCCATCATCGCCACCCGTTTGGATCATAAAGCCATTGAAATGGTTGATTTTGAAGCGGCGATAGACCGTATTTTGGCCGGCCCTGAAAAGAAAAACCGCACCTTGAACACCGAAGAAAAACGCCGGGTGGCGTATCACGAAGCCGGACACGCGCTGATTGCCGAAAAAGTGCCGACCGGGCAACCTGTGCATAAAATTTCCATCATTCCACGCGGCGTGTCGGCGTTGGGCTTTACCTTGCAATTGCCTGTTGAAGAAAAGTTTTTGTCCACCGAACACGAACTGAAAGACCAAATCGCCATTTTGCTAGGCGGGCGGGTTGCCGAACGCATCGTGTTAGGTAGCGTGTCCACCGGGGCGCAAAATGATTTGGAGCGGGCCAGCGACATCGCCCGCAGCATGGTATGCAGCCTAGGCATGAGCAAACGCATGGGGGCATTGACCTACGGCAAACGCCAGCAAATGCAATTTCTGGATAGTGAATTCTCTGAAGTGCGCAACTACAGCGATGAAACCGCGCGCATGTTGGACACGGAAATCATGGCCTTAATCAGTGAAGGCGAACACCGCGCCCATGAAATCATCAGCGAACACCGCGAGATTTTGGACAAACTGGCGACGTTGTTGCAGGAAAAAGAAGTGATCCAACGCGAGGAATTTTTAGCGTTGTTGTAAACCCAAAAGACCTGCCCGATTTTACCAATTTGGCAGGTCTTTTAAACGCCGTTAACCCTCAGGGCTTTTAGTAATGGAGGACTACGGTATAAAAATCGTTAACGTCCGAGATAGTTTCACCTGAATTTAAATACAGCTCCAACGTGTGCTGCCCAAAATGCAGTTGGGCGGGTAAGTAAGCCGGAACAACGGCCCGGTGCGTACTGGTTCCGTTAGAAAAAATCTGCGCCGCCCCTAGCCTCACACCATCCAAATCAACGCCGATCCCAATCATAGCATTGGCTACTTCTGACCAAACTGAGCCGCTAGCCTCCAGATACACGGGCATATCGCCAGGGGCATCAAATTGACCTTAATCGGTAAAGGGCCGGGGTGGTTTACGATAACTTGTATTGCCATTTCTATCTCCTGTTTTATTTATTAAGAACCAAATTACATAACAATTTACAACTTTGATAACAATAATTCTACAGACAACGCCCTTGAAAGAAGTTCAGGATTGTCTAATTTGTCAACGTCAACTAAATCCGAAATCTGTAAATTTTTCATATCTATAATATTGCCAATATAATCCTCATTAAAATAATACGGTTTTGTTTCTGATGATTTTACTGCCGAACGTTTTAATAGACGGATTTTTAGGGGAATATTACGTTCCGCCATTCTTAATAAGCGATATTTGGCAGGCACCGGATCAAAGAAATTAATACCATAAGAAGAAGGATATTTTGCTAATGCCGGATCTAATGCTTTTATTAGTTTTGCTTGGAATTCACCGCAATATTTATAAGGAATTGGAATATCAAAACTAGGATAAATGAATTTAGGTTCCATAAAAGGAATCAACGAATACGATATTTGGTTATTTGCCGCATTGTTGGTCGCCGCAAAATAATTCCGCAAAAAAGGGAACAGTTTCTCAGCCTCGATACGGGTCAACCATGAACGGTCAATATCTAATATTTCCCTCACTTTATTGCCAAGCACGGTAAAAAAATGGGTTTCATTAAAACTTGGCCGACAAAAAGCATACGAACCACGGTCAAAGCGCATCCTTAGAAAATCAAGCAGATCAACATTGTGGTCTGATAAATTCCAAATTTCCCTATATATCTCGCCACCCGCACCGTTAAGTTGCAGCGTCGCCTTATCTGCCCGATCAAACCGGGTATATAAATCAGAACCGTCATCAATAATGCCCAGCGGTTTGATGCCATCAAAAAAATACACTTGCCTTTCCATAATAGCGGCAAACTCATCAGGGCTTGGCCTTGCAAACGTTGATTTATCAATGTGCTCAAGCGACAAATGCTCACCGGAGCAAATTTGTTTGGCAACACTCACATCAGAGGAATTGTCTTTACCATAAACATAAAGGTATGGGACATGCCCTAGATGCCTCAGGATGGCAAGCATCAGACGGGTATCGTAACCGCCTGATACCGCCGATCCAATTGAGCCGCCAAACACCGTGAGCAACGTTTGGAAATAATCTGACAAATCGGCGGCCACCCGATCCACTTTGTCCTGCCATGAACTGCCATCGGGAAAGGGCTCATAAACGGGCTTACGCAAGATATTTTCATTGGGCGTTAATGGAAACCAAAGCCGTTTCTTATCCAAAACATAAACGCCTTCCAATAAGGTTTCCAAGCCCCAAAAGAAACCAAATAACAAATATTCAAAAAATTCGTGGCTGCGTAAAACGGGCTTTCCTTCAGCACGGGCCGTTGCCAAAAAAGAATTGGAAATGACTGTTTTTGTACTATTGCAATAAACTGGATAATAGCCAGCGCAATCGGAAAGAACCATCAATTTATTCTTGGCAAACACGATCAGGCAATAATTGCCTGACACGTTTGCGTCTGAAAAAATACCGGAGACATGATCTTCATATATTCCTAAAAGCGCATCCCTATCAATTTTATTGCCATAAATAAGAGTCCCGGTATAGAGCACAAAATCGCCATTCGGAAACTCCAATAATTGATCGTAAGATTGCTTTATTTTCGGAAAATACCACAATTCAAAACCTTCCCGAACGATATGGGCTCCTAAACTCAAGCCTTTCTTGGCAAAAACATCTAAAGAGGCGTGACACCGCTCGCTGGTAAATAAAGGGGATGTATTATCAGAAGATATAGAGAGAAAAAATCCGGCCATAAAAATTATCTATTTAATTGTTTTTAGAAAAGGGAGTCGCTATTTTTGAGTAAAGATTTCCCTTGCTCCTGCGTGGAAATCCT
>CAYUQV010000106.1:0-6986 GCA_964446885.1 uncultured Methylocucumis sp. | reverse complement strand
CCGAAGGCCTTGCTCGATCTGCCGTATTGTTAAACCTTCTATGGTGATGTGCTTTTGATGAAAACCAAGCAGGGCTTTTACCGACTTAAAGATGTTCATTTTTTTTCAAATCTCCTGAGATTGAGTTACTTAATTTCATTTGGCTTTTTCCATTTTCAAAATTCATTCAGGGAAAATTTAGCTTCTTAGGGGAACGTAGGGCCTAGGGTTTTTGATTTTTCACCCGCCCCCGCCTGACATTGTTTCAATCAAAGTTTTTGCGCTATGGCACGGTTTACAAAGAGACTGCAAATTACTGTCATCCAGCTCTGAACCACCCTTCTTAATCGGCGTAATATGGTCAACTACATTTGCAGCGACTAACCGGCCAGCCAATCTGCACGACCGGCACAAAGGCTCAAGCGCAAGATGCGTGGCTCTCACTCTTTTCCAGGCGGCAGTGTCGTATAGCTTTACCCGTTCCCCTTTAGCTTGTCTTTGTTGGCTATATTCGCGATAACGGGCTTTACGATGGGCATCACAAAAGCCCTCGCGGCCATACACTAACGCACGACAACCAACATGCCGGCATGGTCTTGGTGCTGCTACTGGCATATATGCCTCCATTTTTTTAAAGCGCTAAACAGTAAAATCGTTTTCATAATTAATAAAACCTAATGTTCTTATATTATTAAATTAGAATTAAGCGGGCTTTCTCTATTTAATTCATCAGCCGTGAAAATGAAGTTTGCTGAGTGAACGCGGGGTATAGGGTGTTTGATTTTTCACCCGCCCCCCCAGATAGGTAGACGGATTAGTATAGATTTTTACAATAGGTAGACGTCTCAAAGCCACGCCAGCTCTGGGATTGAAGGCAATCCGTCCACATGTCCACCCGTTTTTTTCACATCGTTCCGCTGCGTGTAGCTTCATTACGTGCGCCTGTGCACTGATTTGTATAACTCTCACACACATGTAAAAAATAGGTAGACAACTAGACGGATAGACATCAAGACCAGAAACAGCGCGGTTTTGAGACGTCCACCTATCCGTCCACCTGTTTACAATCCGTCTACTAGACGTCTGGCTATTATTCGCGGCGTGCATCATACTCATCCAACCATTTGATAGCCGACTGCTGCCGCCATTCCTCCACATTGCGCACTGCATAAAGCGCAACCGTTTCACGCTTGCCAGTTGCACGTTTGCATATCATCGGCAAGCAACCCATTTCACCCAATACAATGCCAATCGACTTGGCCGAATACTTATCTCTAAAAACCTTAGCAACATCAGCCGACCGTAAACAATCTACATTTGCCGGATAATCGCCCGCCGCTATCATGTCCTCGAGTTGATGCCGCAACGGTGACTTAGATGTCACCATCAATTCCGATTTAAATTGTGTTATGGGTGCCGGCTGCTTGGGATTGAAGGCGCACAGGTCACGATCCAGCAACCAGCGCACCACCAAGCCATTGCCGCCCCGGTCGAGCCATTGCGCCAGATTCGCGTAATACTCTTTATCTTGCGGCTGTGCGTCGGTCCATACTGCAAAGTAACGCCCATCGCCTTCACTAATATGTAAGGCATCCCGATAGTTACTCATGAAAATAGCCTGCACAATATTCGGTGTTTCGTAGAAACCACGCCCGAACAATCTAACCCGTAACATGTCGGGCGGTGCTGCCAACATCGGCTTGAGCTTGTTTTCTAAATTCAAGCCTTCGAAAAGCTGTATCTCTTGGAAAATAACCAACTTGGAGTGATGCAAATAATCCGTAAAGGTTTCTTTCAATTCGCCCGCTGGCGGCTCGCAAACGTTTGCATCGCCTAAATCAAACCGCAACGGATTCAACAGCATGTCTTTACCGACTCGGCTTGTGCCGGCAATCAGTAACGCATGATTGATTTTGGTCATCGGAAACTGCAAGGTAAACGCCATCCAATTGAGAACATGCTGCTGTTCAATCTGATTCGGATACAAATAATTGAGATGTTCAAGCCAGGGTTCAACATCTTCCCGCGTTGATTCGCTAGGTAATTTTATTTCAGGATCGCGCCAGATATTCCAATACTCAGCACCGCCGCGCCGAATAGGGTTTTCAGTTTCGCCCGGTAGATAAATCAACCCGTCGACTTTGACCGTCAGGGGATTTTTCAGAAATAGCGTTGATGGTTTATGGTCAGGAAACACGTGTAAAAAAGCCCCGTCGAAACCATCCCGGCTTAACTCGTTACGTGTCACGGTATCGAATATGCGATTATGATTTTTCAGGAACACAAACCGCTGAAAATGATTATTATCAATGACGGGCGGGGTGTTGGGTTTTCGCTTAGGCTTTTCAGATGGCGCTGGGCTCTTGTCAGGCATTGACCAACCATTGTGTTTTGCAATACCAAACAATGTCGCCAAGTTAATGCCGCCACCCTGCTTGAAGGAATCCCACACACGGCGCTGATCGGCCAGGTTGTATTTGTCCGACTGCTGGGACCATTCGCACCACAAGCCGAAAGCCTGCGCACCAACGCCGGTTGAATGTAATGCCATGCCCACGTCTAACCATTGGTCACGATCATCAAAGCCGGCAACAAAACCCAGCGCCGTGCGGATTTTCTTAACCTCAACTGCGGGTAATTGCGCGGCATTTTCCGTACGAATCGGAACCACTTGGTTTTTTTTGCGCAATTTTGCCAACAACTTATCAGGTAGGGCCGGCACCCTATCCACGCTTTCAGGCAGGCCACCATCAAAAAAGTAACTCCCCCCTGTCATGTGATTTGATGGCTCTACCACAACATAACCACCATCGCCGCGTAGGTCGATCCCGGGTAAAAAATTGGTCGTTGAGCGACATGCAGCACCGGCATACTTAAAAAAGATATGGCTCCCGCCTGAACCGGTAACTTGAACAACATCATCAGGCATCCCGCCTAATTCGCTTTTTAGACGAATAAGCGAATCATCGCCACCATGCCCCGGATCCACATCGATTACAAACAATCCCGATATTTCTCCGGTTCTGATCCCGATGTTTGCCCCCGGCCATTTTTTAAACCAGTCATACAAAACATTTTTATCTGTAGTGGCATCCTTAAGCCCATTGGATAAACGTGGATGTTTACCGGGTGATTTGCAATCAATTCGCCCGCATGTGCAAGTTGCCCGCTCGGTAATGGAATGCAAGGGCAACACCGGAAAGCCCATCTCAGCATATTTCAGGGCATAGTGAATCCAACGGTCATTGGCCGGCATTTAACAACCTCTTGTAATGCCTGGTAATCCTGGCCAACCGTGCACCATCAACGCAGGCAGGACACAACCCACCTTCCATCAATCTTTTTTTAGCCGTGCCGCCGCACTGCCGGCACGGCAACATTTCTTCCCGCTTGTCATAAAAATTTTTAAATTTCATCGTCAAAAATCCTGCTCTCATTTGCCATCGGTCCGACTCGACCGCAATCCGCGCGGCCACGTTGAAAAGTCATTTGATTGAGAGTTAAGCTTTTTGATTGGCGAACCATTGGGTAAACAACGGTTCGTTGATGTAAGGTTTACGCGACAACATAATGACCGCGCCGGACTTTGATAGTCCATTGCGGTCACGATTACGCAATAACCAAGTTAATTGGCCGCGCGTAAACTTGTCTGCGTGTTTTTCTTGGAATTTTTCAAGCAGTAAAATATTTTCCAGCGTGGGCGCTGGTGGATGATTTGCGTTATCGGGTTCTTGCATACGTGTCACCTTTGATTGGTAAAAATCCGCCGTGTTTGACAGCGTGGTGACAAAATAACCTACCGATTTATTCGATCAAAGGAAATAGAAAATCCAAAAAATACAATATTACTTTCCTATGTTTATCATAATGTTATATAACTTTACGCATTGCGTTTAGCCTTATAACTATCCTTTTTTGGATTCCAGTTTTTGTCTATGAACCTATCTGACCGAATGGTGACATGTGGATAAAGCACACTAGTAAATATATTCAGACTATTAAATGACAAAGCCATTAGTTTTTCTGGCATCTCCCCTGTATTAATTCCCCTTTTTAATTCTTCGGTGAATCCACGAATAAAATCCGCTGGCCCAGCCGTCTGAGAAAATAGCAAAACGTCGTCATTGAAATTTAAGCCACTTGACATATCTTCAGCCAATGCCTCGACAACAGCCCACACCGACGGCATCTGAGGTAACCCAATACGCTCCCTACTTGCCATACTTCTCAGATCCTCTAGTATCGGTTCCAATACATCACGGTAATTACACAGGTAAGATTCGTCAGATTCATTTTGAATGTCAGATGCTCTTCCTAAATAAAATGAAACATCATCCAGAGCGGGCTCGTAGTAATAGCCATAAATTTTCGTATTTTCTTGATCGGCTGTTCTCTGATATTCCCTGAGCTGACGCGCCAATTTTAAAGCTGTTTCGCATATTTCATTTTTTTGTTTTTCGACTTCAGCTCTATGCTTTCGCTCGTTTCTGCTGTTGCTGTATCGTCGACCAGACATAATCAACGTCTGACAGAATATTTCCCATTGCTGATCCGAGTCCAGCAAGTTGTCAACCTCACAAAGAGGCTTAATTAGTTTTGTTTGATGTCTTTCGTATTGTTCAACAATTTCCAATTCAAACGTAGCCAGCTGCCAAATGAACCCGTTGAAATCATGGGATTTTTTAAAAAGGTGCCTCGCACCATATGGTAGATAATCCATAAACACCTCTCGAGTGCCATTCTCAAAAAATAGAAACCAAGCCAGGCAGTTGAGAAATCCGCTTTTCACCCCGTCGGGCTAGGCTTGGTTAAACGGGTTAAGACCTCAAATCACTTCATTCAATCTGATGGCTGCCACTCTTGCACCATCAGCCAAGGACGCCAATAAAAAACGATCTTTGATTTGATCGTCTGACCATAGCCGCTCAGACAGCATCAGGGTTAATTCCTCTATAGCATTGATAAGTTTGTGTTTTTCATCTTCTGCTTGTTTTTTGATTTCTGCACTCATGATGTACTCCAATTATTTTTGACGGATGGCTGCGGTCATTACACGTTCCACCAAGCGGGATTTATGCTCGGTTGATAGATGCGCGTAACGTTTGGTGGTTTGGGTGGATTTGTGGCCTAGCACTTCGCCCACTTCATACAATGATGCGCCGGACATAGCCAGCAAACTGGCGGCGCTATGCCGTAAATCATGAAACCGGAAGCTTTCTATACCGGCATCGCGAAGCGCCTTGTCCCAGTGCTTTTTAAACTCGAAAGGTTGACCGGGCTTGTTGTCACTGGCAAAGATTAAACCCGCGCCGACCTCGCGTAATGGCCGTAACTGATCCATAACAAAATCCGGCAACGGACACCAACGGGGCTCACCATTTTTACTGGTCGCCAATCGTGCCAGGTTGTTTTCAAAGTCTATGTCGTTCCAGCGCAAATTATGTACTTCGGATTTACGCATACCTGACGTCAAGGCCATCAATACCAATAAATGCAACCGTGACCAGTCCGAATTATTACAGGCTGTCAGTAAACGCTGACGTTCACCCTCATCTAAAAATCGATTTATCTGGTTGTTGACCTTACGGGCTGCCACTCGAGAAACGGGATTGTTGACCACGTACCCTTCAAAGATCGCATACCGAAAGATGGCCGATAAAACAGTTCGGTAGCGGTTGACGGTGGACGGGGATCGATCGCGATTGATTGTCTTGACTTTGCCAGCACCATCACCTCGTAAGACTTTGCCGGCCTCAAACTCTTTGAGCTGCTGGCGGATCATATCGGCGCTAATGTCGACAAGTTTATGGTGGCCTAACGTGGATAACCAATAGTGTGCCCGTCGAGATTGGTTGACCGCATCCCGGCCTTGCCATTGCTGCATGTATTCATCAACCAATTGACTAAACCGCATCCCGGCACCGCGGGACCCTAAAGCCTCCATCATTTCTTGATCGGCCTCGATGCGTTTAACCCATATTTGCGCATCGCCTTTACGGCTGAAAGTTTTTGATTTTATTTGAATGCCACGCTGGGTAATGATGGCTTTGTAGACAACACCGGATTGTCGTTGGATTTTGCGAATGGTTGCCATATCAAGCCCTCATCAGTTAGATTTTTGAGGCTTGGATGCGTTAGCCTCGTGAAAAGCCCGCCAAATGCCATCGTCATCATTGTTTGAATAATTACAGCCAACATCTTCGGCCATCACGTTGATGGAGTTTTTAAGATCACAGGCAATCGTGTGGATAGTAGTTAGTGCTTGATGCAGATTTGATGGGCATTTATAAAACAGGGGGGATTCCATCGAAAGCTGTAATAACACAGTAAGCGACGCAATGCTTTCAAGGCTCTCTTGAGAAAAACAGTCAATGTCTTTGATGACATGCTTTAGTTTTTCAATATCGGTTTTGTTGCTTGAAGGTTTGGTTTCCGATTTATCCGGAATAGCTCTCAAATTTTCCGCGATCATTGCGCACCGCCTACACTTTGTGTTTCGGCGTCAATGGTGGCTGTATAAAAGGCTGCGACGGTGGCGTCAATATCGTTTATTTCGGCAATGACTGCAGAAATGGCAGCAACGACGATATCTTCGGCAACAATTCCGCCGTTTTCCTGGTTAATAATCAGCAGTTTAAGAATGCCTATGGCCCTTGATGTCATCATGCCGACGGTATCGGCTAACCCAAGCGGATTATCAATGTCAGGTTCAAGGCGATGCTTAAAATTGGGAATCTGTTTTTCAACACGCCGTTGGTGATGGGTGTTTTTTTGAGATGATGAAAGATTTTCTGAAAAATCACTGGACATAAAAAAAGCCCTCGGTAAACACGAATTCCGTCTGGAATTCTTTTTGAAAAAATCCACATGTGCCCTAAACGGTGCCCTGTGGTGTTTTTTTCAACGTGTTAAACCGATGGCTTTGTGATTTTTATCCTTAAAAATCAATCAGTTATCTGGTAGCGGGGGCAGGATTTGAACGTTATTCAACACCTATCAGATTCAAA
>CAYUQV010000105.1:0-7130 GCA_964446885.1 uncultured Methylocucumis sp. | reverse complement strand
GAAGTCGGCAAAGCGCTTTATGTCACTTGATATAATATCTGGGTAATCGTGTGCACCAAAGCCGGATTTGAAAAATTGACTTATGATTATTTTATGAAGAACACCGGGATTCCGATCAATTTTGGTATCACGATCGCGCTCGGTTTTATTGTCGGTACCGCGATTGCCGGACAAACCTTTTATAACTTCACTCTCGAAAACTTACGCCAATTTGGCGTGTTAAAAGCAATGGGCGCAGGCAATGGCACCTTATTGCGGATGATTTTGCTGCAAGCCGTGTTGGTTGGCAGTATTGGTTATGGCTTAGGTGTGGGTATCGCCGCGCTCTTCGGTTTCCTGATGCGCCACACCATTTTGGCCTTCAAAATGCCTTGGCAATTGTTGGTGTTCAGCGGTGCGGGGGTCGGTTTGATTTGCGTGATGGTTGCTATCATCAGCATCCTCAAAGTCATCCGCCTGGAACCTGCCATTGTCTTTAAGAGTTAAGCCATGAATGCCACCGAAACGGCGATCCGTTGCCGACAACTCGTTAAAATCTATGAAGCGGGCGGGCAAACCGTCACGGCCTTAAATGGCGTGGACATTGATATTGCTATGGGCGAATTGATGATGTTGGTAGGGCCGTCAGGTTGCGGCAAAACCACGTTGATTTCCATTATTGCCGGGATTCTGGATCAAACGGCAGGTGATTGTGAATTGTTCGGTGAAAATCTGCTGACTTTGCGCAGCAAAGACAAGCTGCAATTTCGGGCGGAAAACATCGGCTTTGTCTTTCAAGCGTATAACTTATTGCCTTCCTTAACTGCCGCCGAAAATGTCTCCATCCCGTTGATTATTAACGGTGCAAAACGTGCGGTTGCCGAACGCAAAGCCGCTGAAATCCTCGAAAAAGTCGGCCTAGGCGACCGCACTAAATCCCTGCCTGCGCAAATGTCCGGCGGCCAACAGCAACGGGTCGCCATCGCCCGTGCCTTGGTGCATAGCCCGCGCCTGATTGTCTGCGACGAACCGACCAGTGCGTTGGATCATGTCAGCGGCCATCAGGTCATGAATTTATTGAAAGAAGTGGCGCTAGACCATCAACGGGTATTGGTGATCGTCACCCACGATGCGCGTATTTTTAGCTTCGCCGACCGCATTGCCGAAATGGATGACGGGCATATTATGAAAATCGTCAAGTCGGCATCAGAACTGAAATGACGAAGTTACATAGTCATTTTCTGCAAGCTGGAAATCAACGTAAAAGAGTCGCTATCGCGACAATTTATTTAATCGGGTTCTCGCACCCGAAGGCGAAATACTTTCTTTTGCTCCGCCAAAAGAAAGTATTCAAAGAAAAGGCGGCCCGGTCGCCGCTTAATGTCTTGCGCTCCTCACATTTGTCGGGGGACGGCAAAAAGGGCTTCCTGCCCCTTTGCCGCCGTGCGGCATCCCTGCCGCACCCCGTTGGGCTATTCCCGACAAATGCTGCGGTGCTCGACGCGGCAAACGGGGGAAAACGTGTCAATCCCCATCCTTTTGAAGAGGCGATATGAAAATCAGATATGTGTTACCGACGCTGGCTAGTGCCGGATTTATTTTTGCCACGTATACCGTGGTCAGTGGTAGCCAACCGATGCCTGTTGCCGCTGCTGTGGTCGAACCGGCTTCCGCACCGTATCAGGCGTTTATCGCAGGTTCCGGGATTATTGAAGCGAAAAGCCAAAATATTGCCATCGGTACGCCGTTGTCGGGCATCGTCAACAGCGTTACCGTAAAAGTCGGCGACAAGGTCAAAGCGGGTGCGGCGTTGTTTTATCTCGATGACCGTGAAGCCAAAGCCAGTCTGGCCATGAAACGCGCTGACCTCGCCAAAGCCCAAGCCGAAGTGAAAGTCGCCCTCGCCTCCGTGACCGACAGCGAATCTTTAAGCCGCCTCGCCGAAGCCGTCACCGACAAACGCGCCATCAGCAGCGAAGAACTGCTCAAACGCCGCAACAGCGTCATGGTCGCCAAAGCCCAATGGGAAAGCGCGAAAGCGTCCGTAGAACAAGCGCAAGCGGGCTTGGCCGACATCCAAACGACTTTGGAACGTTTGGTGATCCGCGCCCCGGTGGATGGCGAAGTGTTGCAAGTCAATGTCCGTCCTGGCGAATTTGCGTCAGCGAGCGGCATAAACAACGCATTATTGGTGCTGGGCAATCTCGACCAATTGCATGTCCGCGTCGATATAGATGAAAACGATGCGTGGCGTTTTGACAAAAGCCGCAAAGCCGTGGCTTATTTGCGCGGCAACCGGGATTTTAAGTTTGATTTGCAATTGGCGTATGTCGAGCCGTTTGTTGTCCCGAAAAAATCCCTGACTGGCGACAGTACCGAACGGGTCGATACCCGCGTCTTGCAAGCCTTGTACAGTTTTGACCGCAAACAGGCGGCGATTTATGTCGGCCAGCAAATGGACGTGTTCATTGAAGCCCAAGAATTTTCTACCGAAAGCCGCGCCAAACCGACTGCGCCCCAAAGCGGAGGCAAAGATGGACACGGCTAAATTAATAATTCCTATCAGTCTGCTGCTGACCGCCTGCACCGCAGTCGGCCCGGATTACCACACGCCCGACATGGCCACACCCAAACACTGGCAATCCGCGCCTGCATCCACTAACGCGCAAACTGGCAATGATACGTGGTGGCAAAGCTTTAACGATCCGCAATTAAACCAACTCATCGGCCAAGCGATTGGCGCGAATCTGGATTTAAAAAAAGCCCTGGTACGTATCCAAGATGCCCGCGCCCAACGCGTGTCGGTGTTTGCCGCCGCCTTGCCGTCCTTATCCGCAAAAAGCAATATCAGCCGCCGCTTGAACAACACGTCGGGTGGTGGCCCATCAGGCAGTACGGCGGGCAGCGGTTTTGGGATTGGTAGCCAATTGATCGACATTTTCCAAAGCGGCTTTGACGCGCAATGGGAGCTGGATTTTTTCGGCGGAGTCCAACGGGCAGCAGAAGCGGCCAATGCCAGCGTGGACAGCGAAATCGAAAACAGCCGTGCCGTGTTGGTGACATTATTGGGTGATGTCGCCCGCACTTATGTGGAATTACGCGCTAACCAACAATGGCTGGCCATTACCGAAAACACCCTAAAAAGCCAAACAGAAACGCTGGAACTGACTCAAATCCGCCAACAATCTGGTTTGGCGGATAGTCTGGCGGTCACACAAGCCCAAGCGCAATTGTCGGCCACACAAGCACAACAGCCTTTATATGAAAGCCAAATCCAGCAAAAACTACACGCGCTGAGTGTACTGTTAGGCCAACCGCCCGCCGCCCTAAACGCCCGTTTGCAACGCCCTGCCCCGGTTCCCCATGTCACTGCCACTGCCATCCCGGAACTGCCGTCAGAATTGTTAAAACGCCGCCCGGACATCCGCCGCGCCGAACGATTACTGGCCGTCGCCGTCGCCAATATCGGCATTGCCAAATCGGAACTGTACCCCAAAATCAATCTGAGCGCGTTTCTAGGCTTGCAAAACTTAAGCATCAAAGAAGTCACGCCGATCGGCAAATCCTGGTCTACCGCCGCGTCTTTGTCGATGCCGCTGTTTAATTGGGGACGGTTGCAAGCCGATGTCAAAAGCAAACAAATGCTGTCTGAAGAAGCCAAATTGAGCTATGAAGCGGCGATTTTGACGGCGTTTAAGGAAGTTGAAGATGCCCTGACCGCTTACCAAAAGGAACAACAGCGTTATCAGGCTTTAGAACAAGCCGTCGCCGCCAACCAATTGGCGTTGAAATTGGCGACAGAGCGTTATCAAACAGGTTTGACCGCGTTTATTGACGTGCTGGACAGCCAACAAGCCCTCTACCAAGCCCAACGCGACCTGATCGGCAGTGCAGCGGACGCATCCAACCAACGCGTGGCCTTATACAAAGCCCTAGGCGGCGGTTGGCAATCCCAAGCCAGCGTCAACACTTGCACTGATTGCGAAAACAGCTGGGCGGAAACGGTTTATAAAGAAACCAAAGGCTTGATCCATAAAGCCGATTAAGTAGGTATCCCATAAATTTATAAAATAACGCAGGCTGGAACGGGTTTATGACCCGTTCCGTAACGTTTTCAGTATGTATAGCGACTTTGAAACCTTAAGGACGGGGTATTGAAACCCCGTCCCGCCCCCCGTTACTTATAGCCAATCTGATATAAATTGATGGTGTCAAAAAGGCGATTACCCACAAGGGGCACAAGAGCTAGGACTGCCCGTCCTTCGAGGACGCGCAGTCCTTATCAGATTATTTTGGATTGGCTATATGTTAAAAAGACTTTTGCACCACTACTTAGCTAGGCATACTCTAACAATAAAATTTACATGCCCCCGACAAATCCCTGCTGCCGCCACGCCTCATAGCTGACAATAGCGACAGCGTTGGACAAATTTAAACTGCGGTTGTTGGGCATCATCGGTATGCGGATGCGGTGATCGGGGTCGATGCTGTCCATAACCCCGGTAGGCAAACCTGAGATTTCCGAGCCAAACAGGAAGATGTCGCCCGGATGGTAGGTTTTTTTATCGTAAGCGCCCTGCCCTTTGGTCGTCACGGCAAAAATCCGGCTGCCCTGCATGGCATCGCAGAAAGCCGCGTAATTGGGATACAGGGACACGTTGGCGAGATCGTGGTAATCAAGCCCCGCACGGCGCAGGTTTTTTTCTTCCAAATCAAACCCTAAGGGTTCTATCAAATGCAGGCTAAAGCCGTTGTTGGCGACTAGGCGGATGATATTACCCGTATTAGGCGGCAGACGGGGTTCAAAGAGGGCGATGTGAAACATAGGAGTTTTCCGAAAAACGCTAGAGATTAACAGAGAAACGCCCCTAAAAAACAGCGAAGGTACGAAAAATTTCGTATTTTCCGTGCCTTTGATGGAGAATGCAGGGAATCTATTTTACGAGGTGTGTTATGTGGATCATCCTGTTCATTTTGGCGTTGTTGTTTGTGTTGGGCGGCGCGTTGATATTGTTGCGCTCGGCCAATACGCCCAGAATCCCTAAAGACCTTAAGCCCCAGCCTTATGATGAGGATGAGGGCGGGTGGTAGCAAAATACTTGATTTTATTATCCACCCTTTACATTTTCCTTTTGGCATTTAGCCAACTGACGACCCGAAAACCAAACAGCACGGCCAACACCACAGCAAACGTGGCGGGATTAGTTAGGTCTTTTTTGACTAGCCACGCATAATGCACGACCCCGCCGATAGCGGTCAGGTATATCAAGCGGTGCAGCCAGCGCCAACGCTTGCCACCCATTTTTTTGATGAGCGCGTTATTGGATGTGACCGCCAAAGGCACAAGCAATACAAAGGACAAGAAGCCAACGGTGATATAAGGCCGTTTGATGATGTCTTTGGCGATGTTGTCCCAATCAAAAAACTGATCCAACACCAAGTACGTGGAAAAATGCAGGCTGGCGTAGAAAAACGCAAACAGGCCAATCATACGGCGGGTGCGCATCCAGGCATTCCAGCCCGTCAATTTGCGAAGTGGTGTGATGGACAGTGTCAGCATAAGGAAAACTAAGGTCCAATAACCTGTCGAGCGGGTGATTTTTTCGATAGGGTTTGCGCCTAGGCCATCGGTCAGGCCGCCAATCAGTAACCGCACTAATGGCACTAGGGACAACAGGAACAAGGCCGTTTTTAGGAAAAATAGTGTTTTTTCATCGAGTTGGCGAAGCTTTGTCATACTTAAAAGTTTTTCTGCAAATCCATGCCTGAGTACAAGCCCGCGACTTGTTCGGCATAACCATTAAATGGCAAAGTCGGACGTTTCAAAAAATCCCCGATCCGGCGTTCTTTGGCTTGTGACCAGCGCGGATGGTCAACTTCGGGGTTTACGTTGGCATAAAAACCGTATTCGCTAGGGCCTGCTTTCATCCAAGCCGAAACAGGCTGTTTTTCGACTAGGCGGATTTTGACGATGGATTTCACACTCTTAAAGCCGTATTTCCACGGTATGACCATGCGCACGGGCGCACCGTTTTGATTGGGCAACAATTCGCCATACAAGCCAAAAGTCAGCAACGCCAAGGGGTGCATAGCTTCATCCATACGCAGGCCTTCGTTATAAGGCCATTCCAAGACCGATGAGCGTTGTCCGGGCATTTGCATGGGATCATGCAAGGTGACGAATTCAACAAATTTGGCGTTGCCTGTGGGTTCGACCTGTTTGATC
Organism: uncultured Methylocucumis sp.; assembly: GCA_964446885.1. GTDB lineage: Bacteria > Pseudomonadota > Gammaproteobacteria > Methylococcales > Methylomonadaceae > Methylovulum. Next base: position 925 of record CAYUQV010000105.1, on the reverse strand, counting down.
AGCTCAGCCAACGGATAACCCAACCAAGGCACGACCATAGACCATGCCTCCACACAGCGCAGCCGGTAAACGCGCTCTTCCATCGCTGCCAATTTCAGCAGTTCTTCAATATCGAAGGTTTTAGGTTTGTGGACTTCGCCTTCAACAGTCACTGTCCACGGACGGGTTTTTAAGGTGTGCGCCAACCCAGCGGGTTCATCTTTACTGGTACTGAATTCGTAAAAGTTATTGTACTGGGTGACATCTTTATAAGGCGTCTTTTCTTCTTCCAAATCATAGGTTTTTGACTTGATAGCGGCCAATTTCTCCGCCGCCCACACCGACCCTGGCAACAGGCCCGCACCCGCCACGCCCGCCGCCACCTGCATAAACCGCCGCCGATCATAATAATGCTCACGGGGAGTGATCTCCGAAGATAAGATTTTAGGATTATTTTTATCACTCATAACGGCGTTCCTTTGGCAGTAGGAGGGTTGGCGTTTACGCGTTGTCATTCGGAAAACGGTTGACCTATTTGGGTCACTAAGCTGATGTACCCGATTATCTGGATAAGGCAAAGATTAGATAAACACAGCAAAGCCATAGCATACCTGATACCCACCCTATCAGCTATCATCCTTCGGCATAGCCACACCCCTCATTTATCCGTTTACCCGCTCCGCAAACTGTTGAAACATCAACACCTGACCAACACTTGTTGCTGACAGGCCAACATCATCAAAATAACTTTTCATTAAAATACCTTATTTTTCATAAAGATAAGTATTGGCACAAATTTTGTCTTAACCCTATCAGACTAGTAAGCCCACGCTGTACTGACGGCACCAAACGGGTTTGTCCGGTTTGACGCAGTGGCCACTAGGCTTATCCACTGACGTTACGCAGTAACGTGGTGTTATCCCGTTTGCCGCGTCGAGCACCGCAG
>CAYUQV010000104.1:0-7490 GCA_964446885.1 uncultured Methylocucumis sp. | reverse complement strand
GGCTAGGCTTTTCGCCCGATTTTGTCTGTTTTTGGCTTTCTCGGTCTAGCACTATTTAGAAGCCCGCTGCCGCCTAGCTTCTTTGGGGTCATGGATTAACGGGCGGTAAATTTCCACCCGATCACCTGCTTTTAGGGATCGGTCTAGCGTTGTGACGCGCCCAAAAATGCCTACGTTGAGTTGGCCTAAGTTCAGTTCCGGGCATTGCGCCAAGATACCGGACGCGCTGATGGCCTCGGCCACCGTAGTGGTGTCAGGCACATCCAGCGCAATAAGAAATTGTTGTTCAGGCTTGGCGTAGGCCACTTCAACCGTTAACGTGTCAGACATAGACTTGTTTGGCGCGGCTGGTGAACGAGCTGACCATAGTATTGCAGATTTGGTTGAACACCGCCCCGAATGCCAGGCTGGCCAGTTTGCTGGACATCTCAAACTCCAAATCCAGCGAGATTTTGCTGGCATCTTCGCGTAGCGGCATAAAACTCCATACGCCTTCCAAATACGAAAACGGCCCGTCCAACAAGGACACGGTGATTTTGCCGCCTTGGTCGATTTGGTTACGGGTAGAGAAGGATTTTTTAAACCCGCCTTTGGAAATCGATAATTCGGCTTCGATAATGCTGTCAGTACGGGTCAGGATGCGGCTGCTGCTGCACCACGGCAAAAATTGCGGGTAAGCTTCAATATCATTGACTAAATCAAACATTTGCGAGGCTGAATAGCGCACCAACGCGCTTTTTTGGACAACCGTCATGGTTACAACACCCCCACAACATGCAGAAAAATGAAGAATACGGCGGCCGGGGCTGCGTATTTGATTAACAATTGCCAAATTTTGTAATGTTCAGGATTAGGCAAGTCCAATTCCTGCTCGGTATGGTTTTGTGCCATGATCCAGCCTGCAAAAATGGCAATTGCAAAGCCACCGATAGGCAGCATCAGATTGGCGGTGATGTAATCAATCAAGTCAAATAGGGTTTGTCCGAACGGTTTGAATTCTGACCAAGCATTGAAAGAAAAAATGCTCGCAAAGCCAATCAACCACGTGACAAGCCCAGACCAAAAACAGGCTTTTTCGCGGTCAAAACCACGCGCTTCTATCAGCCAAGCCACAGCAGGTTCAATCAAGGCCACGGAAGAGGAGAGGGCGGCCAGCACCAGCATCACGAAAAATAACACGCCAAACAACCAGCCGCCTGTCATATTGCCAAACGCAATCGGCAAGGTTTCAAAGATCAAACCAGGGCCAGAATCCGGTTGCAGGCCGTTGCTGAACACGATAGGGAAAATGACAATCCCCGCCAGCAACGCCACAACGGTGTCGGCAATAGAAACCACCACCACCGTTTCAGCGATGGAAATCCGTTTTGGCAAATACGCACCATAAACCATCACCGCGCCCATGCCTAAGCCCAAGCTAAAAAACGCTTGACCCATTGCCATTAAAATCGAGTTGCCCGTCAATTTGCTAAAATCAGGCTTGAACAAAAACTCCAGGCCTTGGAAATAGCCTGTGGTGGTCATCGCATAACCCACCAACAAAATCAGTAGGACAAACAGGCTAGGCATCAAAAACCGCAAGGATTTTTCCAGGCCATTATTGACACCTTGCCTGACGATTAACATAGTCGCCAACATAAACGCAGTATGCCAGAAGGCCAGCTGGATAGGGCTATCAATGAAATCCGCAAACATTTGTTTGATGGCTGGCGCGTCGCCACCAAAAAAACTGCCCGTAAAGGCTTTGAGCGTATAAGCCGAAGCCCAACCCGCCACCACACTGTAATAAGACAGGATCAACAGGCCCGCGATAATGCCCATCCAGCCCAGATAATGCCAATGTTCATCGGCTTTGGCTTCTTCGGTCAAGGCTTCCATGGTCGTGATCGGGTTCCGTCCGCCGCGCCGCCCTAACAAGGTTTCCGCCATCATAATCGGGATGCCGATCAACAATACGCACAGCAAATAGACCAGAACAAAAGCTCCGCCGCCGTTCTCGCCAGTGATATACGGGAATTTCCAGATATTGCCCAAGCCGACCGCAGAACCGGTGGCTGCCAGAATAAATGCTGAATGCGATGACCACTCGCCTTGGGGTGATTTTTTGGTTTCTGACATGCTTGTCCTCAAAAACTGAGTTTAATTATTATTATCGAAAAATAATCGCGTAAAATAACAAAATTATTCCATTGCGTCAGTTTTAAATTCGCTGGGCAATGCGCGGTTCCTTCAATCTTAACCTGTCTTTCCCGCCCCATGGCTGATAAAAAACCTAAAAAAGCGAAATCCCAACAAAACGCAACCATTGCCGTTAACCGTCAGGCCACCCACGAATATTTCATCGAAGAACGTTTTGAAGCGGGTCTGGTTTTGCAAGGCTGGGAAGTAAAAAGCCTAAGGGCAGGCAAGGTTCAGTTAAAAGAAAGCTATGTGGCCATCAAACGCGGTGAAGCGTGGCTTTCAGGAGCGCATATTTCCGCACTTCTGTCAGCCTCCACGCACATCAACCCCGAATCGGTGCGCCACAAAAAATTGCTCCTCAATCGCCACGAACTTAATAAACTGATTGGGGCGGTGGAACGCAAAGGTTATACCTTAATACCGTTGTCCATGTACTGGAAAAATGGCCGCGCCAAACTCGAAGTGGGCCTAGCCAAAGGCAAACAATTGCACGACAAGCGGGCGGCATCTAAAGACCGTGATTGGCAACGTGAAAAAGCGCGGATTATGAAAAAAGCTTAGGGGGCTTAGATGAACAAACATCCAAATTTACTATCGGCGGCGAACAGCTTGATTGTGATTGTCGATTTCCAAGGCAAATTGTCGGCGGTCATGCCCGATGCCGACAAAGTGCGCAGCCATATCACAATTTTGCTGGAAGCCGCGCAACGCCTGTTCGTGCCTGTGGTCGTCACCGAACAATACCCGCAAGGTTTAGGGCATACCGAAGCGGCGATCAGTGAACATTTTCCCGAACAAACCCCGATTTTTGAAAAATCCGGGTTTTCTTGCTACGCCGCCGATGGCTTTTCTGATGCCTTGCATTCGACCGGGCGCAAACAAATTGTCTTGTTGGGTCAAGAAGCCCACGTCTGCGTCCTGCAAACCGCGATGGAACTGTTGTTTGATGGCTATCAAGTGCAAATCGTCGAAGATGCCGTCTGTTCACGCACCCACGAACACAAGCTAGGTGCTTTAGAACGCCTGCGCCAACAAGGCGCAACCATCACCAATTATGAATCCGTGCTTTTTGAATGGTTGCGCGATGCCGCCCACCCCGAATTTAAAAGCATCTCCCGTTTACTTCGTTAATTATTATGGAATGACCTATGCCGTTAACTGCTTTTCTTGAAAAAATCGCCCGCCAAGAACCCGTCAGCTTCACCGACACCATCGCCGTCATCACCGAACATTACGACTACCAACCCACCATGTTCAGCAATGGCCTAGGTGATGATGCCTTGGTCAGCGCCGCCGGAACCAACGAAGGCTCCTGCAAAATTTTCGCCTTCGCCAAACTCAACGGCCTGGACACAGAAACTACATTGAATCTGTTCGGCGATTATTACCGCCTAGATGTGCTAAACGACCCACAAGGCAACGGCCATCAAAACATCAGGAATTTCATGAAATACGGCTGGGAAGGCGTTAGTTATCAGGGTACTGCGTTGGTGGCTAAACCAGTCTAGTGGATGTGGGAATCTATGCGGCAGGGATGTAAACCTTAAGATAGGCATATCAAGATATACTCTGAACGCTCAGGTTTTCGGTTTTTGGAGCGCGGGCATCTTGCCCGCAACTGGCGGGCAGGATGCCCGCGCTCCCTCCCACTAAAAACCGAAAACTTGACCGTTTGAAGTATAGAATGCCGGATACGGAGAGGGATATTCAACCCGCCCTTGATGATTTTGCGTTTGTTAGAACGTTTGGGGCGGAGTTGCAAACTCCGCCCCGCTTAGATTTCCAGCGTTGCGTACTCGTTTTTGTTTACGTTGGCGCACAAGGCCATTATCCGCCACGCGCCAATTCCGTCACCGCCGGATAATTCACTTTACCTGTCGCCAGCATAGGAATTGCTTCCACCACCTTAATTTGCCTAGGCAAACAAATCGCCGCCACGCCGTTGGAAAGGGATGCCAATTCTGCTGCCGTCGCTTGTTTTTGCGTAGTCAATAAGATGATTTGTTCGCCTTTTTTGGCATCGGGCAGGCTTACGGCGGCGTGCATCGCATCTGGCCAGGCTTTTCCGGCGATTTGTTCCACCACTGATAATGACACCATTTCTCCGGCGATTTTCGCAAAGCGTTTGCTGCGGCCCCGGATGCTGATGAAACCGTCTTCGTCCACATCGACAATATCGCCCGTGTCATGCCAGCCTGCACCGTACAGCGAATGGGTAGGTTTTAAAACGCCTGGTTGTTCGGCCAGCAAATAGCCCAACATGATATTGGGGCCGTGGACATGCAGTTTGCCCGCGCCTTCAATGCCTTCAACCGCTTCCAATTGATAATGGATGTCCGGGACAAAACGCCCGACCGTTCCGGCCTTAAAATCCATCGGTGTGTTAACCGCCAAAACGGGCGCGGTTTCGGTCACGCCATAGCCTTCCAAAATACGGATGCCGAATTTGTCCATCCACTGCACACGGGTGCTTTCTTGTAGTTTTTCCGCGCCTGCGACCGCGTAACGCAGATTATAAAAATCATAGGCATGGGCTTTTTTGCCATAGGCGGCAAAAAAGGTGTTCGTGCCGAACATGATGGTGGCGTTGATTTCGTAAGCAATTTCAGGGATGACGCTAAAATGCAGCGGGGTAGGATACAGGAAGGTGGTCATGCCGTGCAGTACGGGCAACAGCGTCCCGACCGTAAACCCAAAGGAATGGAACATTGGCAAGAAATTTAAAATCACATCTTGCGGGGTAAAACTGATGCGGGCGGCGATTTGTTTGTGGTTCGCCAAAATATTGCTGTGCGACAGCACCACGCCTTTCGGTGTACCCTCAGAGCCGGACGTGAACAACACCACAGCGGGCTGGTCATGGGCCAATGGGGCGGGTTTGTACCATAGCCTTGCGGTTTTGCTTTGTACCAAGGCTTTGATTTTGTCGAACGCGCCGATGTGCTGGGCAATATCCTCCAAATACACCAAATTGACGTGTTCCGCCAGTGCCTGTGCGTCTTCGTCCAAATGCGCCAAGTCAATAAACTTGCGCGAAGTCAGCACGGTTTTGACATTGGCAACGGTACACGCGGACACCATCCCCGCCGATCCGGTCGAGAAATTCAGCATCGCCGGCACCCGTCCGTATAACTGCAAACCCAGCACCACACACAGGGTTTTAGTGGAGTTGGGCAGGAACACTCCGACATGTTCAGCGTCGCTGGTCAAGGCCTGCAAGGCATTGCCTATGGCAATGGTGCGGGTGATTAAGGTGTCATAAGACAGTGGCACACGTTCCAAATCTTCGGCAACCGTATGTTTGCCGCCGTGTATCGTCCGGGCATTCAGTAAACTGGTGAACAGCGTTTGTTGGTAATCGCTGGTTTTGAACATCATTTCGGTCATGATGTCGGCGAGGATATGGCCGCTGAATTTGCGGCGGTTTTTGCCGCTGAGTTCGCGGCGGGCATGGATATGCGTGGGCGGCAAAATGTGCAGGCTGATTTTCGGGAACAGCCGCAAACGGAAAATATTGCGCAATTTGGAAAAATGCGTGTACTGCGCCCCTTCAATACGGATAGGCAAAATTGCCGCGCCGGATTTGTCCGCGACCATACCTGTTCCGTCATAAATTTTCATCAACGAGCCAGTGGCGGTGATCCGGCCTTCCGGGAAAATCACCGTTCGGCTGTCAGTTTGCAAATGTTGGATCAGGTTTTTTAGCGATAACGGATGGGTGGGGTCCATCGGGAACACCGTGGACAAACCCAAAAACGGTTTCAACCACCAGCGTCTTGAAATATGGGTGTTAATGGCAAAGGTTATATCATCAGGTAAAAACACCCCCAACAATAAAGGATCGAGGAATGATGTGTGATTGGCCACAATCAACACCCGTTCGCCCGCTTGGCGGTAATTCTCCAAGCCTTTGACTTCTACTTTATAAATGAACGTCAACAACCAGTGTAAGCATTTTTTTAGCATAATTAGCCTCCTGCCGACATTCTAGCAGATATTTTCGAGCGGATTATGTCAGTGGTTTTTGTGAAAACACGTCAAAATTTCTATCAGATGAATATTTAGTGTGGCCTTTTATGGGTTTTGGGGGCTTTTTAAAAACACTAAAACCGCTGTCTTTTCGCCAGCCTATGTCGTAATGATGCTACATTTGTGTTCGGTTATTGACCGAAGCTCTCAAAAACCATGTAGAGCCAAGTTTTATTAACATGGCACTCGAGTTTGTGTAATATCTAACGTTTTAATCATTCGGCTAAATTAGGTTTTAAAATGGAAAAAGAAAGCATTTTGCGGCAACTTGAAGACAAGTTGTTGCCTTCTGTTCAAAATTTGGAAAAAAATAAAGCAACGGAACATGATTTCTTTCCTGCTTTATTGTGGGTTTTATTGGTTAAAAGCAAAGAATCTGAAAAGTTACTAAAAGAATTTTCCGTTAAGCATGGAGAAGAACTTCAAAAAACGCGTAGTGATATTTTTGATAATAATCAAGAAACTAGAAAAATATATGGAGAACAGCTTAGTAAGGTCGCTGATTTGATTATAAACAAAAACCAAGAAGCATCAGAAAAAATTGAACAAAGTTGCCATGATGAAATTAATAAAATTATTATCTCGATAAATGAAAATAGCAAAACAGCACAAGAAATATCAGAAAAGTTATTAAAAGAAATTGCTGTTAAGCATGGTGAAGAACTTCAAAAAATACTTAGTGATATTTTTGATAATAATCAAGAAAGTAGAAAAATATATGGGGAACAGCTTGGTAAGGTTGCTAATTTCATTATAAACAAAAATCAAGAATCATCAGCAAAAATTGAACAAAGCTGTCATGATGAAATTAATAAAATTACTATCTCAATACATGAAAATAGCAAAACAGTACAAGAAAAAACTAATGGATTAATCGAAAATAAAGTTTTAATGATTAACCAAAAAATCGAAGAAATAAAAAATAGCCAGTTAAAAACAGAAAATAAAATATTTATTGGGTTGATGGTTTTTTCAATTTTTCAGATTATAACATTATCGATTTTAGTTTTTTTAATGATAAAGACTCTATGAAAGCAAGAGATATATTAAAAGATCACCGACAACACTTTATAAAACGCTTATTGAGCCGTAATCCCCTATTAAAATGCACCCCAAATTCATATCGGGAAGATATTACGGAGTTAGTCAAAATAGGTTTGGAACTTGATAAAGACATTAAAACCACTTCACCGCTGGAGGTTTTGCAGGATTTGCTGGCAGCAACTGAGGGTGTAAGAATTTTTGTGTAAACGGTCATTAGGCAGGAAACTGCCCTTACT
>CAYUQV010000103.1:0-8122 GCA_964446885.1 uncultured Methylocucumis sp. | reverse complement strand
GCCATTAACGGTAGCGGCATCCGTGATACAGGGCGCGTATTGGGGATAGACAAGCTTGAGCGGGACGAGGTTTGCAACCTCGTCCCAAACGTTTCAAAGCCTCTAACAAGCATAAAACGTTAAGGGCGGGTTGAATAACCCGCCCTGCGTTAACCATAGTTTCCCAAACTTGAAACAAAGCATTGAAAATTCATGAACTCAAAGCAGCGCAAAACACTTGCCGAACTATTCAAAAATCCCGTGCCATCAACTATTGCCTGGACAGAAATTGAAAGTTTGCTGGTGGCATTGGGTGCAGAAATTTCAGAAGGCAACGGCTCACGGGTTAGAATAAAGCTCAACACAGAAAAAGCCGTATTTCACAGACCACACCCACAGAAAGAAACAGACAAAGGTGCTATCGCATCCATAAGACGATTTTTAGAAAACGCAGGGGTAAATAAAAATGGAATATAAGGGTTATATTGGCATGGTTGAATATGATGACCACGCAAAATTCTTTCATGGTGATGTCATCAACACAAAAACCGTCATCACTTTTCAAGGAAAATCTGTTGATGAAATTGAACAGGCATTTCGTGATTCGGTTGACGACTATATCGCTTGGTGTGAAGAAGAGGGTGTTGCGCCTGAAATGCCTTACTCAGGAAAATTTAACCTGCAATTATCACCGAGCCTGCACAGAGACGTTGCGGTGATGGCGAAAAAATTAAAGTTATCGGTTGATTCATTTGTGGAAAAAGCCTTAATGGATGAAATTAAGACTTATAAAATCTGATGACTTGAGCGGGTCGAGGTTTGCCACCTCGTCCCAATCTTTTCAATACCTCCAACAACCACAAAAACATCCCCCTCCTAAACCCTCCAGGTTTCAAAAACCTAGCGTTTTTTTATATGCGGATGATGCCCAATCCTGTAGATAGCAAAACCATTGCCGTAGCCGCCCGTTTCGCGTAGTCTAAATCAACCTCCAAACCCTGCCCCAACCTGATAATTGCCGCTGGGTTTTTTATGCCAAACCAGACTCAGGCTGCTATGACACCGCCAAACGACAAGCGCCCCTTCCCTTTTGAATCCAAGCAAATCATCGACCCAGCCGTGCTGGCGCAATTGCAACAGGATGTGTCCGAAGCCGGTTATTGTGAATTATTGGCCTTATTCCTCACCCAAGGGGAAGAGCGGGTTGCCATGATTGGGCGGGCGATTGCCGATGGTGACTTTGCCACATTAGCCAGCGAAATCCATTCTTTTAAAAGCGAATCGGCGACGTTTGGCGCGATCCCGTTAGCCGAGCTGACTGGCCATATCAATGCGCTATGCAATCAGGGCGATAAAAACCAAGCGTTGGCCACCGCACAAGGCATCAAAGCGGTATGGTCATTAGTCCGGCAGGCGTTAGAAACCTGACCACCCCATTCCGAAAACTTTTGACCCGTTCACTATGGCAAAAACCTCTTTACCTTCCGTGTTGCTGATAGAAGATAGCCCTACGTTGCGCTTGCTTTATAAGGAATATCTGCGTGATGAAAAAATCAACCTGAGCCATGCGGCAGATGGGGCGAGTGCCTTACAGCTCATTGACGCTCAACTTCCTAATGTGGTGTTGCTGGATTTGAACCTGCCGGATATGGCAGGTATGGATATACTTAAACATATCCACGAGCAAAAACTGCCCTGCACGGTGGTGGTCATCACGGCGTATGGCAGCGTTGACATGGCGGTTGATGCGATGCGTTATGGCGCGTTTGATTTTATTGAAAAACCGTTCACCGCCAAACGCCTGTTAGTGACTTTCCGTAACGCCCTGAACAAACATCTTTTGCAAAATGAAATTGAGCAATTACGGCAAGATTTCCGTAGTTGTTATCACGGGTTTATCGGTGCATCCTTGGCTATGCAGTCGGTGTACCGGATCATCGACAGTGCCGCTTCCAGCAAAGCCACTGTGTTCATCACCGGGGAAAGTGGGACAGGTAAAGAAGTATGCGCCGAAGCCATCCACCAACAAAGCAACCGCAGCCACAAGCCGTTTGTTGCGTTAAATTGTGCGGCGATTCCGCGTGATTTGATGGAAAGTGAGATTTTCGGGCATGTCAAAGGCGCATTCACGGGCGCGTCCAGCGAGCGCAAAGGCGCGGCGGCGCAAGCCGATGGCGGCACCTTGTTTTTGGATGAATTGTGTGAAATGGACATAGATTTGCAAGCGAAATTGCTGCGCTTTATCCAAACCGGAAAAATCCAAAAAGTGGGCGGTTCAACAATGGAAACGGTGGATTTACGGTTTATTTGCGCGACTAACCGCAACCCGATGGATGAGGTGGCGGCAGGACGCTTCCGCGAAGATTTGTTTTATCGCCTGCATGTCATTCCCATCCATTTGCCGCCCTTACGTGAGCGGGAAGCGGATGTCTTATTGATTGCCAATCAATTTTTGACGACTTACAGTGCGGAGGAACATAAGGATTTTGTCGGTTTGTCGCCAGAGTGCGAGGCGATTTTCACAAACTATGCGTGGCCGGGCAATATCCGTGAGCTGCAAAATGTCATGCGTAATATTGTCGTTTTGAACCACGGCAAATATATCCAGGCGGAGATGTTGCCCAGCCATTTAAAAGCCGTGCCCACATCGGGCAAACAGCCAATTAGGCCAGCCTTGCCTAAGCAGGCCGAAGGGGTCTCTGAAATTTTGCCGTTATGGCAAGTCGAAAAAAATGCCATCGAACAGGCCATCCGCCATTGCCAGGACAATATCCCCAATGCCGCGACACTGTTAGGGGTCAGCCCGTCAACCATTTACCGAAAAATCCAAAGCTGGCAAAAACAGTGATAGCCCATTCATTGGATTAAGGAAATTGCAATAACCAATCAAGAGCCTCTTCACGGCTTTCAAATAGCTGCACCCTCAACCCCCGGTTAACACAGGCCGTTTCCCAAAAAACAATATTTTCAATATCTTCGGGCATGGCGGGCAGCACAATCGCTTCTTTAAACATCACCCCCAAATCGTGCATGGCCAATAGGTCGGCAAGAAAATATAAGTCAAAAATGGAATGCCCGCCACTCAAGGTGGTGCAATCCACCCGTATCCGGGTTATGCCTTCCAAGATGGCCAAGTTCAGGGTGCTATAGAAAGATTCTTGCAGCTCGGATGCCGTCACTATACCGCTGTAACACATATCAATAATTGGTACATCAGGATGGAGGCCAGAAGTCCAAGACATAAAAACACCCTATAGGTTTGATACAAACGCAAAAACGCGGGGCTATAAAAAAGCCCCACGTCCCGACAAACATTTTTACAGTTAGAAAATACGCTTAAAAATGGTCAATAACCGCCGACACGCCCTGCGCGGTGACTTTCAGCTCGACTTCCTGGAAGCTGTCCAGCCAGCGGGACTTGACGACAATCGTTTTCAGGTAGGCGGGGACGGTCAGCTTGCCTTGGTACAGGCCATCAGCCCCTATGACCCTTGTGTCGAGCAGGCGTAGCCCATCGACACCTTTGCTGTAAAAACTCAGCCCGGTCGGGTCGCCATTCGGGGTGTTGACCTGGATGTCGACTTTGACGGCCTTGCGGGTGTTGTAGGCGAAGTTGTCGTCAACCACGACATCGTTGATGTCGGCGGTGGCGGGGGCGGCGGTGCCGCCCAAGAGTGCGGCCAATGCCGCGATTTTCAGGATGTGGTGTGCCATGTTCGTTGTCCCCTTATTTGCCGGTGTAGATGTATTTTGTGTCGCTGGCTTTGAGGTACCAGCTTGGGTTTTTCACGCCTTTGCTTTCCGCCCAAGGCTTGAAGTCCGCATAGCCGTTGGTGACGTCCTGCTTTTCGGACGGGTACTGCCAGTTGTCGGGGATGTCCAAGGCCCAAGGCAGGTTGTCGGCGGTGCGGTAGTAGCTGTTTTGGCCCGGATCCGAGGCATCGTCAAAGGTGCCAAAGTAGCTCAGGTCGGCCAAGGCGGTCGGTGGCTGGTCGACCAGATGGGTCTCGATGCCGCGCCGGTCACTGGCGAAGATGAACGGGTTGTACGGCGGCTTGGTCAGGGCGGCCTTCGGTTTAGTGAAGGTGACGTGCGAGACGAAGCGCGGGCTGGGCAAATGGGCGCATTGGTTCCAGGTGTTGAAGAAGCTGCACGGGTAGGCCTGTCCGGTTTTGGTGATGGCCTTCACGTCCGGTGCGACGATGAACACGGCTTCTTTTTGGCCGGCTTCGACGGGCAAGGCCACGGCGGCCTGGTCATCTTTGACCAATGTGGTGGCGAGGCTGCCGTCGGCGTTTTTCGCCAGGATGTCGTCCTTGCTGACACCGGGCAGGTGGAAAGCCAGCCCCCGGCGGTAGTCACCACCCCGGGCGGCGATCTCATAGATCACGTCAACGTCGGTGACTGCGCCTTTGGCGTTCAGGGTTTCGATGGTGCGGTAGTTGACCACCATGTCATTGATGTCGTAGTCGCCGCGCACGGGCCATTGGTCTTCGAACGCGAGTTTGCCGTAGCCGTTCGCGCTGGGGTAGAAACGTTGCGCACTGCGGGCGGGGTCTTTGGGGAACACGTCCAAATAGTCCGGCACGGTGTCACCGTCGGTGTCAACTTTGTTCAAATCGTCTTTCGGGGTCAGGTCGTTCAGTTGGCTGCGGTCAACGGCGCTGAACGGGGTGACTTTGATGGCGATGATGGCGTCGTTGAAGTCATTGTCGCTGCCTTTGCCGGGCGTACGGTTGATGTCTTCCAGGCCTAAGATCAGCAGGCCGTCCTGGGGGTTGGACAACAAGACGGTGTGCGCACGGTAGTTGTTGGCATCGTCAATTTCCGGGTTCAGGCGTTTGATGGTGCGGAAGATCCAATCTTTGGACTGGTTCGGGTTGACCTTTTTCAACGCGGGTTTCCAGCCGTCGGCCACCAAGGTGAAGCCGATCGCCTCGCCCGCCTTAAATTTGCCCAGGTTTACGGCGTTGCCGTATTTCAGTTGGGGTTTGGAGACGTTCGGGAAAATGATCCTGTCCTCGATCTCGACTTCCTTTTTGGTCGGCAAGTCTTCGGCGTCAAATTTGAAATAGCCCAGCGCGTTCATGTAGCCCGCGCCCTCGTCGACAAACGCCACGCTCACTTCCGCGTCCTTGACCAGGAAGATGTTCGCGCCAAGGTCGTCAGTGAGGAGCTTTTCGGCGTTCCTGTTGATGTGCTGGCCTTCGGGCAATTTTTTCAGCACCCGCTCGATCAGGTCGGACGGCATTTCCGGGCTGAGGTCGATCATGCTTTTAGGCACGCCCGCGCTGTCATAAGAGCCGAAATATTTCCAGTCGATGGCGTGTGCGCTGGCCGCCGAAAACAGCCCGCCCGCCAACAGCACCGCCTTGACGGTACGGCTGATGGCTTTCAACGGCCATTTGCCGCCGGATAATATGTGTGATGTGTTCATAAATGCCCCCTGGCTTTATTGTGTAAATTGGATTGTTTTCGTGTCTGTTACTGCTGGTTTCCTAGGTTAAAGCAACTACCTTGCCAACTTATAATATATATTTAAAACAATGCCTTGCAAAAAAACACTTGCCAATAGACTGACAATTATTTGCAAATTGCAACTCAATTTGCAATTTGCCAAAGCAAAATGAAAAAACCAAACCCTGTCCGCGTTTTTTTGTCCAGGCACATGGCTTTGGCTGCCTAGCGTCGGCAAAAAACCGGAATGGAATAAATGAGGATTTTGGGGTAAACGTTAAAGTACGCACCCTTCCAAGTAATCATGGAAGGAAAAAGCGAATTGTCAAACGGATGGCATCGCTCAGCCAAAAAACCAATACGCAACGGCAATGCTCGCCATCACGCCTGCCCCGTCCGCCAACAGGCCACACGCAACGGCATGGCGGCTGTAGCGGACATTGACCGCCCCCAAATACACCGCCAACACATAAAAGGTCGTTTCTGTGCTGCCTTGGACGATACACGCCAAACGTCCGGCGAAAGAATCTGCGCCAAGCGTTTTCATGGTGTCCAGCATCATCGCCCGTGCGCCGCTACCGCTGAACGGCTTAATCAAAGCGGTGGGCAAAGCATCGACAAACCTGTCATCAACCGCCAACCCGCGCACCACGGCACGGATGCCGTCGGCAAGCAATTCAAACGCGCCACTGGCACGGAACACACCTATCGCCACCAACATGGCAACCAGATACGGAATAATGGTCACAGCCGTTTGGAAACCTTCTTTCGCACCTTCAACAAACGCTTCGTAAGCATTGATTTTCTTGTACAGCGCGACGGCGATAAACGCCACCACCAAGGAAAACAACAGCACTTGGCTGAGGATCGCCGATTGTTGGAGCATTTGCGTTTGCGGCAAACTGGCAAAATACCCCGCCAAGCCGCCCACCAGTATCGTCAGTCCGCCCAAATACCCCAACACCACCTTGTCCCACAAATTGATTTTCTGCGCATACGCGACCGCCAACAAACCCACCAAGGTAGACACATAAGTCGCCAATAAAATTGGAATGAACACATCGGTGGGATTGAGTGCGCCCAATTGCGCCCGGTAGCTGAATATCGTGACCGGAAACAAGGTGACGCTGGAGCTGTTAATGACCAAAAACAGAATTTGCGCGGAACTGGCCGTGTCGGGCTTAGGGTTAAGCGTCTGCAATTCCCGCATGGCTTTGATGCCCAACGGGGTCGCGGCGTTATCTAGCCCCAGCATATTCGCCGACAAATTCATCACCATCGCCCCCAAGGCCGGATGGCCTTTAGGCACTTCGGGCATCAAGCGGCTGAATAAGGGTGTCAGACCACGGGTGAGCAATAGGATAAAGCCACTGCGCTCACCCACCCGCATTATCCCCAACCACAAAGCTAAAATGCCTGTCAGCCCCAAGGCAATGTCAAACGCGGTTTTTGCCTGCGTAAACAACGCCGCCATGATGTCGGCAAAGACGTGTTGGTCGCCCAATAGCAGCCATTTAATGGACGCGATCACAAACGCGCTGAGGAAAAACACGGCCCAAATGAAATTCAGCATACGGAACCCATCGCAAATCATCCATTATAAAGGTGGTTACTGTTTATGGGCTTATTCACCAAGAACAACCCAAGCATAGGGCATTTGACTTTTACCCCGTTATTGGATATACCAAATGGACACCTTTAAGGAGGACACCATGTCAAAACCCAAACAGTATTGGGATGGCACCAGCCAAGACCCTACCGAAGACCCCGTTGCCGCCATCGTCAAAGCCATCGATAAAGATGTCGAACGCGGCGAGGATATTCTGATGTTTGGCTTAGGCCTGGTCATGTTGTCGTCAACCTTTGCCCCGGTCGCACCGCCCACGGTATTGTTGCCGTTGGTCGCGCTGACTTTTGCCATTTCATCGGGGCTGGCGCGGAAAAATTACCATGACATGGAAACAAAACTCCAAGCGGCGATGCGGCTGATTGATAGGCAAGAACGGGCGGTGTTGCGCCCCATCGCCACGGTGTTTAAGGAACAGCCGATGCCGCCCTTAGTTGAATCCTATAATCTGTTAAAAAATGTCAAACGGTTTTGGAAAAGTGTTTTGGGCGGCATCATCATGAACCCTCTGTGGATGCCCATTTTTTATGTCATGGGCATCCAAATCGGCGAAGAAAAAAACCTGATTATCCTCAACCGAGCGGTCTGCCTGGTAGAACAGGCTATCGCCCCGGTCACGCCCACCCTTGAAGACGAAGAACAGGCTTGAACATCAAAACAGGCCGTTTCAGATAATCCATGACACAGATTGATTGTTCAAGCTACGTTCAGGTTATAATGCCCCTCAACACGAATCCCCCAGATTCTGCATTGATTTTAGAACTGTAGCGATAAGCCAATGACTTCGCACAGTATTTTTCGGATGTTTACCCTAAAAATATGACCCAAAAGCTTTATATCCAAACCAACGGTTGCCAAATGAACGAGTACGATTCCGACAAGATGCGGGATGTGCTGCACGCCTCACACGGCTTTGAACTCACGGATGATCCGGCCCAAGCCGATGTCCTGTTATTGAACACCTGCTCGATACGGGAAAAAGCCCAGGAAAAAGTCTTTTCCGCGCTCGGCGTTTGGCGGCGGTTTAAAGAAAAACGCCCGGAAATCGTGATCGGTGTC
>CAYUQV010000102.1:0-8265 GCA_964446885.1 uncultured Methylocucumis sp. | reverse complement strand
GTTTTGGTGATGCGGTAAGCGGATTATTGGCTGTGCGCTTGTCACGTAAAGCCACCGATTGGGTGATGTGGTTCCGCCCGGAAATACTGTCGGAAGTGCACTGGGCGGGTGATCCTGGCAAACCGATGGAAATTGACGAAACCAACGGGGAAATCCGCCTGAAACCCCGGGCCTCGTTCGCGCTGTGGAAGGAAACGGTGCGCGGGCAATCCCGCCCCTGGTTGGCGTGCGAACTTAACTACGCCGCGAAACTGCGTTATGGCATTTTTGGCATGATTGTCGAACGCGCTTGGTTGCTCGCCCAAATGAACGCCGAATTGGAACGCAGCAATCTTGAGTTGGACGCGTTTGCCTACGCGTCTTCACATGATATGAAAGAACCCTTACGGGGCATCCACAATTACGTCGAATTTTTAAAAATCGAAGAAAGCGGCCTCTTGTCAGAAAATGGGCGCAACCGTTTGGACACCATTTTGCGGCTGACAGAACGCATGGCGGATTTGCTTGATGCTTTGTTGCAATATTCGCGTATCGGCAAAAATAAACTTGAACGCCGCCCGTGTGCTATCCAAGATGTGGTAAAACAGTCCATGAGGCTTATAAAAGATGCATGGCCTGATGAACAGGTCACGGTTGAAATAGCGCATGATTTGCCGGTCAGCGATTGCGACCCTGTATGGATCGGCACCGTGTTTCAAAATTTGCTCACCAACGCCATCAAATACAACCATCAGCCTGAGAAAAAAATCACTATAGGCTGTGATGCAACGCTTAACCCGCCTGTATTTTATGTGCGGTACAATGGCATTGGCATAAGCCTTGAGCACCAAAAAAGCATTTTCGAGCTTTTTCGCCGCCTACATGGCCGTCATGAGTTTGGTGGCGGTAGCGGGGCAGGCCTGACTATCGTCAGACGCGCCATTGAGCGGCATGGCGGGAAAATTTGGGTGGTATCTGAATTAGGCCAGGGCAGCACGTTCTTTTTTACTTTATCACCTGCCATAGAGGGCAAAGGCAAGCATGATGACAAAATCTAACCCCATCCTAATCATTGAAGATTCTGATTAGGATTTTGAAATCGCCTGTTGGGCGATCAGACAAACTGGCAATACCTCGCCTATTGAACGGGCAAGCCGTGCCGAAGAAGTATTGGCTCGGTTTAGCCTTAACGAAACAAACATTGCCCTTCCACCGGCTTTGATTTTGCTTGACCTGAACCTGCCCGGAACCAATGGCCGGGAAATCCTCAGCCAATTGCGCCAATCTGAGGATTTTTGTTTTATCCCGATTGTGATCGTGACCACCTCAACCAATCCGCGTGATATTGAAGCCTGTTACCGTTTAGGCGCGTCGGGCTACATAGGCAAGCCCTTACAGCTTGAAAAGTTTTTGGTAAAGATTGAGGGCTTGATTAATTATTGGTTTTCGACGGTGACATTGCCCCTGGAAAATATAGGCTTGCATCAGTGACCGATCTAAGCCCCCCCCAACTGACCGGAATTGAAATGGCCAACCCAAAACCGTTATTGATGTCCCGCCGGGACTTGTTGCGCCTAGTTTGCGGGTCATTGGCCCTGGGCGCTTTGGGAGGCTGTACCCGGATGCCGTTAAAAATCGCCATCGCCCCTTGGGTTGGCTACCAGTTTTTATTTTTGGCACAAATCGAAGGCTGGTTAGACGGCGGGGATATTGAGCTGGTACGGTCAAAAACGGTGGCCGATTCGGTCGCCGCCATCAGGGAAGGTGCCGTCGATGGCGCGGCCTTGACGTTGGACGAAGTCCTGCAACTGCTGGATCGGGGCATTGATGTCAAAGTGCTGATGGTGTTCGACAGTTCGTCAGGGGCCGATGCCTTGTTGGTCAAACCGGAGATCACCCGTTTTGCGGATTTGAAAGGCAAACGCATTGCCATAGAAAATACCAGCTTAGGCTCGTTCATGCTTAATAAAGTGCTGGCTACCGGTGGTTTGGTGCGTGAGGATGTGGAGATAGTGCTGATGGATTTTGACCACGTGCAGTTTTGGGACACACATAAACTCGATGCCATCATTAGCTATGCCCCCGCCATTAACCAATTGACGGCAAAAGGCTTGGTCAGGCTGTTCGATACCCGCAGCATACCCGGCAGCATCGTTGATGTTTTGGCGGTGCGTACCGAAGCGGTACAACGCAATAGCGGGGCATTGCGGCAACTGATTGCCGGACATTTTCTTGCGGTCAATTTTTGGCGCAGCAATCCTTTTGATGCCAATTACCGTTTTTCCCGGCATCTTGGTGTCGAAGCCGGGCAAGTTGATGACTTGTTTAAATATTTAGACCTGCCTGATGCCCCCTATAACCGCCAATACCTAAGCCCGCCCGCCCAAGAACTGAAAAAAACGGCACAAGAACTCACCCAAATCATGCTGATGAATGGCCAATTAAAAAGCCCCCCCAAGCTTGACACCTTATTTTTGCCTGACTATTTGCCAGGGAATCTTGAATGATTATGTGGCAAAAGATTGTTCTGGTGTTGATGTCGCTGGCGGCCATTGATTTATATGCCGAACCCTTGCAGACATTAAATATCGGTGTGCAAGCGATTGAATCTGTCCCTTCAGAAAACCAACGTTGGCAACCGCTGGTCGGCTATCTGGACAAACGGCTGGGCAATGTCCAAATCAGTTTGCAAGCCTACAGCCCTAGGGATTTGGAAAAAGCCGTGAAAGCCCGTCAGGTGGACATCATCATCAGCAACCCTTTGCAATACTTGCAATATGCCCACCGCATCGGCCTTTCCGCGCCCATCGCCAGTGTCGTGGCCCGCTATAAAAACAGGCCCTTGCACAGTTACGGCGGTGTTATCTTGGTTAGGGCCGGCCAAGCAGGCAATGCCCCGTCAGGCATTGGGATCAACACGTTGCAAGATTTAAAAAACCGCCGGATTGCCGCGCCGGATGTTATTTCGATAGGAGGCTTCCAAGCCCAAGCCTATGAGTTTTTTAAATTGGGCTTAGATTTACGGACGTATAGCCAGCTTATTTTCACCGGATTGCCGCATGAAAATGCCCTGCAAGCCTTGCTTGACGGCAAGGCCGATGCGGCATTTGTGCGCAGTGCCATGTTAGAAAAATGGTTGGATGAAGGCAAATTGGCCCCTGGTGCCGTCAAGGTGCTCCAAACTAGGGAATTGCCGGGTTTCCCTTATGCCGTATCGACCCGGCTATATCCTGAGTGGCTCGTTGCCGCAATGCCCCAATTGAATGAAACCTTGGCAAAAAAAATAGTCGCCGCGTTGCTGGAAATGCCCGGTGATGGCGAAGAGGCAAGGCACCTCAATATTTATGGTTTTGCATTGCCATACAATTACGAATCGGTGCGCAATCTGGCACACGAGCTGCGTTTGCCGCCCTACGATCATGAGCCCCCGGTCAGTTTTCTGGAAATTTGGCGGGATCATCGTGATTTCATCATAATCCTGATCGCCAGTTTGGCCACTATTGTTATCCTGCTGATAGTCGTCATCGCTTATGCGGTACGCCTAAAACGGGTCAGGCAGGAAAGCGAAAAAAGCGCAATATGGCTGCGCACGTTGCTCAACACCATACCCGATATGGTATGGTTTAAAGATGTCAACGGCATTTTCCGTTTTTGTAATCCAGCCTTTGAACCGTTGTTTGGAATGGCCGAATCCCATATTATCGGCAAGACGGATTACGATTTTTTTGCCAAGGATTTGGCCGACTGCTTTCGGGAAAATGACCAAATTGCCATCCAGAGCGATGCATCCTTCACCCACGAAGAATCGCTGGAATTCCATGATGGTAGCTATAGGGGGGTGTACCAAACCACCAAAACACCGATCAAAGATGCCCACGGCAATTTGTTGGGCATTCTTGGCGTGGCGCGTGACCTCACCGAAACGCGGCATATCCAAATCCAATTGGCCGAACGTGTCAAAGAGCAGCAATGCCTGTACGCCGTATTTAGGGCCACCGAAGATTTGCAAAGGCCGTTAGCCCATGTCTTGGAAACCGTGGTGGAGCTGTTGCCACAAGGCTGGTTTTACCCGGAAATAACGGCTGCCTGCATCACGTGGCAAGGCGAGCGTTATGGGTGCGGGCCGTTTGATCACGTGGTCAACAGCCTGGATGCATCAATAGAAATCGCCGGCACCGTTTTGGGTAAAGTGGCGGTGGGCTATTTGCAGGAAAGGCCGGATATGGATGAAGGGCCGTTCATGAAAGAAGAGCGTTGGTTATTGGCTGCCATTGCAGAGCGCCTGTCCAGTATCATTGAACGCCGTGAGCTGGATGAAAACTCCAGAAAACGCGAAGAAATCTACCATATGATCGTGTCCCAAGCCGCCGATGCGATCACCTTAGTCGATGCAAGGACGTTGGCGTTTGTCGAATTCAATGATGCTGCCTGCAATAGCCTGGGCTATACGCGGGAAGATTTCTCAAACTTGCATTTGCCTGACATCGCCCCGGAATATGACGCACAAATCCTGTTTGCCATGCGCCATGAATCTTTAATGCAGGGTGTGGGCAGGCGCGATACCTTATTCCGCTGCAAGGACGGCAGTGCCAGGAATGTCCATAAAAGCCTAAAGGCTCTGCGTATCCACGGTGAGAATTATTTTTCAATTATCTGGACTGACATTACTGAACGGATCCGCCTAAAAAAACAGATCGAAGACAAACGCCAACGTTTACAGGACATTATTGATGCGACCCAGGCCGGAACTTGGGAGTGGAACTTACAAACCGGCGAAACCAATGTTAATGAACGTTGGGCGCAAATACTGGGTTACACACTCGAAGAAATCTCCCCGATTTCTTTCAAAACGTGGCAACAGTTTGTGAACCCTGAAGATTATGGGCTCGCCAATAGCCTTTTGCAGCAACACCTGTCCGGCCAAACCGATTACTATGAATGCGAAATGCGGATGCGCCATAAAGAAGGGCGGTGGGTTTGGGTGTCCTCTCGCGGCCAAATCACACGCCGTTCCCCCGAAGGCAAGCCATTGGTCATCATCGGCACGCACATTGACATCACGGAACGGCGGGAATTGGAAGAGCGACGCCATGAAAGCGAACAGCGTTTCCGCCGTTTATTTGAGGATACTAAAGCGGTCTCTTTTTTGATTGAAAACAACTGCTTTGTCGATGTCAACAAGGCAATGCTGAATATTCTTGAAATAGACGGCCCTAGCCATATTGTTGGTCATTCGCCGTTGGACATTTCCCCGGAATATCAGCTTGACGGCCAATTGTCCGCAGTAAAATCCGAGGCCATGATAAAAATCACCTTAGAACAAGGTGCGCATCAATTTGAATGGGAGCATGTCAAACCGAATGGCAAACATTTTTTTGTCGAAGTATTGCTGACAGCCATTAAGTTTGGCACACAGCAATTTATCCACGGCCTCTGGCAGGATATTACTTTACAAAAACAAACGCAGGACGAGCTGGACAATTATCGGCAGCATTTAGAACACCTGGTGTTGGAACGCACCACCGAATTGGAGCAGGCCCGAATTGCCGCCGAAGCCGCAAATCTCGCCAAAAGCACGTTTATTGCCAACATGAGCCACGAAATCCGTACGCCGATGAACGCGATTATCGGGCTGACGCATTTGTTGCAACGTTCCGTTGAAAATCCAGCCCAATTGGATAAGTTGGACAAGGTCAACGCGGCATCCCAGCACCTTTTGGGCATTATTGATGACATTTTAGACCTGTCCAAAATAGAAGCTGACCGGATGGTGATTGAAGAGCAGGCCTTTAAAGTCCAGATGACCCTTAACAACATCAAACGGATGATGAAAGCCCGCTTTGAAGCCAAAGGCCTGGTTTGGCAAGAAGAAATCGAACCTTGCTTTGACAGTTTGACATTGACGGGCGATTCTTTGCGCATTGACCAAATCCTGCTCAATTTAGTCAATAACGCGCTTAAATTCACCGAATATGGCAGCGTGACGCTACGGGTCAAATTACTTGACGAAACGCCCGCCGATTTGCTGTTACGGTTTGAGGTGCAAGATACAGGCATCGGCATGACCGAAGAACAACAAGCCCGTATCTTCGAGGCTTTTGAACAGGCGCATAGCTCAACCACACGCAAATATGGCGGTACGGGCTTAGGCCTGACGATTTGCCGTAGGCTGGCTTTGCTGATGGGGGGAGAAATAGGTGTCAGCAGCACCCTAGGGCAAGGCAGCACATTTTGGTTTACCGTCCGCCTTAAGCACGGTGATGGCCAAGCAATACCGGAACTGTTGCCTAACACGGCCAGTGTGCGTGGTGGCGCGAGGGTGTTATTGGTGGAAGATAACGAGATTAACCAAGAAGTCGCCTCCGAATTGCTCAAGGGGTTTCGGTTACGGGTCGATGTGGCCAATCACGGGGGGGAGGCCTTGGCGTGTGTCCAAACCCAAGCCTATGATTTGATCCTGATGGACATGCAAATGCCCGTCATGGATGGTTTGGAGGCCACCCGGCAAATCCGGGGCTTAACCAACGGCAAATCTGTCCCGATCATTGCCCTGACGGCCAATGCTTTTGAAGAAGACCGCAAACAATGCCTAGCGGCAGGGATGGACGACTTTTTGGCCAAGCCCTTTGATGCCAACAAGCTCCACGAAAAATTGTGCCGTTGGCTACCGGAAAATGTCCCCGTGCGGGTGCTGCCCTTACTGCCCGATTCGCCAACTGAAGGCCGAGTTTCCACCGCCGCGCCAAACAGTCGGATTGACAGGACGGTAGGGCTAAAATATTTAGGCGGGAATGAGTCCAGCTACCAACATATGCTAAACAAGTTCGCCCAGAAACACCGTGACGATGCCGATGGGCTGAAAACGGCGTTGGCGGAAGGCAATCTTCTTAAAGCCGGAAACATGGCCCATTCCTTGAAAGGCTTGTCAGGTACATTAGGCGCACAAGGCCTTTATAAGTTAGCGATGGAAATCGAACAAAACATCCAAGAAGGGGCCGATACGGCGGGGCTTACAGGTTTGGCGGATACGCTAGGGGAAGAGTTGGCAAGCGTTTGCGCGGAAATACTGGCCGGGCAAGTCCCGCCACCCGCACCGCCATCTGTAACCAATGCGGAACAGTTAATGAAACACTTAAGCCAGTTGGAAACCTTATTGGCCGAAGATGATGCCAATGCAGAATCCACTTGGCGGCAAATCCAGCCGCTACTTGAACACGTATACGACAAACATCTGTCATTATTGCTCGACAAACAAATTACAAGTTTTGACTTTCCTAAAGCGTTGCTGACTCTACGGCAAATTAAGGATATGAAGTAACGGGCTTGCGCACTATGGATATATAGCAGAAGCACTATAACTCGATCATCAAGTTTTTAGGCTCTGTTGACATAACAACAGAAACCCGTTGATATATGCGCCATTTGAAATGGTGAACCGATTAGCCATCAGTGGTCGTGAATGGGAGGGGTAACTTCACGAAACGAAAAAAATCGTACGCTAAGCTTCGTTAGCTGTTCTTAGAGGCCGAAATTTACCTTGTGCGATTTTTTTGTTTTGATGCCAAACGTAATCACCGGTGAGATTAATATGTTCCCATCCTAATGGGGACAGGTGACGAAGCAGGTTGTCATCGATTTCTTTCCCGGCATCTTTCAACGCCTGTGTGGCACGTTCCAAATAAACCGTGTTCCAAAGTATGTTGGCCGCAGCCACCAAATTCAGTCCGCTGGCACGATAACGCTGGTTTTCAAAGCCGCGGCCCCGCATTTCACTCAATCGGTTCGAAAACGGGTTCTGTCGAAAACATTTAGAAGAGCCGAGCACGGCCTGATTGGCGGGAAAAACTAGCCTGCCAAATGGATAAATTGCTGGTAAGCGGGAAGTGTCTTCCCGGCGAGTTCCCCCTTGCGGATCATATGGGCGGTTTTGATTTTTTCGAGCAGGCCATTGCCATCAATGGCTTTCTTGAAAAAGGCGGTGGCCGTCGCTTCGTGCGGCGTTCGGACAACATAAAGTCGACGGTGTCGCCATATTTGTCGACCGCACAGTACAGGCCACCCCATTCTCCTTTGATTTTTATGTACGTTTCGTCCATGCGCCAAGAGCTGGCCACTGGCCGTTTACGATTTTTTGCCGCCAGGGCGATCAATGGGGAATAACGAACAACCCAGCGGTTCAGGGCCACATGGTTCACCGTGACACCCCGCTCTGCTAAAATGTCTTCCAGAATCGCGGTAGGAAACGCCATACCGGACATAGAAGAAAACCGCGTACAGGATAACGTC
>CAYUQV010000101.1:0-8368 GCA_964446885.1 uncultured Methylocucumis sp. | reverse complement strand
TGGATGGTGCGGCCTTGGAAGGCGGCGATGGTATCTTCGACGAAGCCGGATTCGTTGAGCGTGTCGGTGTGGATCGCCACTTGCACGTCGTATTTTTCAGCAACGCTTAGGCAACAGTCGATGGCGGCAGGGGTTGTGCCCCAGTCTTCGTGCAGTTTTAAGCCCATCGCGCCCGCACGGATTTGTTCTTCCAAACCGCCCGGCAAGCTGGCGTTGCCTTTGCCGAGCAAACCAAAATTCATCGGGAATCCGTCCAATGCCAGCAACATTTGTTGCAAATGCCAAGGGCCTGGAGTGCAAGTGGTGGCGTTGGTGCCTGTTGCTGGGCCGGTGCCGCCGCCGATCATCGTCGTTACGCCGGAATTTAACGCTTCTTCAATTTGTTGCGGGCAGATGAAATGGATGTGCGCATCGATGCCGCCAGCGGTGAGGATATTGCCCTCGCCCGCGATGATTTCCGTGCCAGGGCCAATAATCATATCCACGCCGGATTGGATGTCGGGATTGCCCGCTTTGCCTATCGCGGCGATGCGCCCGTTTTTCACGCCGACATCGGCTTTGATGATGCCCCAGTAATCGATAATCAATGCGTTGGTAATCACCATGTCCATCGCGATTTTAGAATCGACTTGGCTTTGCCCCATGCCGTCGCGGATGACTTTACCGCCGCCGAATTTGACTTCTTCACCGTAAATGGTGCGGTCGGCTTCGACTTGTAAAAACAATTCGCTATCGCCCAAACGGACTTTATCGCCAACGGTAGGGCCGAACATGTCGGCGTAGGCTTGTCTGCTGATTTTGCTCATAATTTTGTCTCCGCTGAAGTGGCATCCAAATCGCCCATGACGGCATTGCGAAAGCCATACACGCGGCGCAATCCGCCGAATGGCACGAGCTGAATTTGCCGTTGCTGGCCTGGCTCGAAACGCACCGCTGTGCCTGCGGGAATGTCCAAGCGAAAGCCCCGTGCGGCTTCGCGGTCAAATTCCAAGGCGGGATTGGTTTCGTAAAAATGGTAATGCGAACCGACTTGAATTGGGCGGTCGCCGCTGTTGGCGACCACTATCGTGAGGGTTTCGCAACCTGCGTTCAGTTCAATCTCGCCAGCGGCGGGGATGATTTCTCCGGGGATCATGGGGGACTCCTTAAGGTAGGGTGGGCACGCTGTTTGTGCCCACCATCATAATCGGCAGCAAGGTGGGCACAAACAGCGTGCCCACCCTACACTATAGGGTTATGGACAGTCACCAACTTCGTGCCATCAGGAAACGTCGCTTCTATCTGCACATCCGGCAACATGTCGCTGATGCCGTCCATGACATCGTCGCGGCTTAACAAGGTGCGGCCGTATTCCATCAGCTCGGCGACCGTGCGTCCATCGCGTGCGCCTTCCATGATAGCGGCGGTAATATAGGCCACAGCTTCCGGGTAATTCAGTTTCAAGCCACGCGCTTTGCGTCGTTCGGCCAATAAGGCGGCGGTGAAAATCAATAACTTGTCTTTTTCGTGTGCGGTCAGTTGCATAATGTGGTTTCCTCTGTAAATTTTTCTCGGTAGGGCATCAGGTCGCCCAAATGCGCGGCGCACAGGCTTCGCGGCCTATTACATCAGGCCGTAACAACCGCCAAACGTCTTGGAAAAAATCCCGCAAACGGTCGGCGCGGGCATCTAAAGCGCGGCAGATCAGCAAATCTTCAATTAACGTCACGCCACGTCCGGGGCTGTCGCCTAGCAACGCTTGCACCGCCGCCAATTGGTCGGCAGTGGCCGGATACGCGAACAGCGTACCGCAAGCGGAATGTCCGTTCAAACCCCAGTTGGCGGCAAAGGCGAGCGCATCAATCCGCATCCGTTCACGGTAAAACAAAGCGCCTGCCCGGAAAATATGCCAATCCAGACCCGCCACACCCGCCGTAAAGCCCTCACCAGCGGCGGGGCGGCCTAAAGCCAACACTTCCCAACCGAGAAACCGCGCCCCCGTCGCCAGCTCCAAACGCATCTGCGCCGCCACTTGTGCGCCTTCATACACAATGGTTTCCTGCGGCAACCATTCCAATGACGCATCCGCCTCAACGGCCAAGGCCACAACTTGCCTAGCCAGTTCGCCTTCGCTACGGTAAAACTTGCCCGCCGCTGGAGTCGTCACCAACGCCGCACTCTGGCTGGCCACGTTAAGATTGATCGCCAAGCTGTCACCCGCCACCACCCCGCCCGGCGGATGCAACACATACACATGGCAAACCTCGCCTTCCGGGTAAAAGGGGCGTTGTACCATCAATGGCCCCGTGTGACGGCGGTGTGCCAGCACGGTTTTACCGTGTTGGTGCTTAAAACCTAGGTCTAGTTGGGCTTGCCAGCCTTGGTTTTGGGTGGAGAGGATGGCTTTGTTTAAAATGTCGGTGTTCAATTGGGTAATGCCGTTTTAATTTAAAAATCGAATCGGCTATAAAAACCAATTTCTTATCAACAAAATACGCATAGCAGTCAAAAAGCGTAGGCCGGGTTACGCTATGTCGCTACGCTCAATAAGCTAAACTGACCTACATACTATCAGTCCTATTTTGTTATTAATGAAACAGCGGATGTTTAACACATCATAAAATAACTGCTTGTCTTTTAAGGAAAAGTAGTAATATCACCTAAATATTTTTACGTGTAGCATGAAACTTTTGTTGCGTTACTTAGTAAAAATAATCCACCATTTTTGATAACTGCACATTTCTCTTCTCATACCCGATGCAACTCCTCACGAATCGCCTCCCGCACCACATCAGCTAACGTCAAACCTTGGGCGAACTGGCGTAATGCTTCATTCATCAAGGTTTGATAATTGCCGCCACTGATTTCGGCGCGGGCTTTAAAAAAGGCTAAGGTGTCATTGTCCACGCGCATGGTTATCCGCGATTTACCACCCTGTTCGGCTTGCAATTGCACTAAGGCCGGAATTTGGGCAACGCGTTTGGCATCGCTAAAATCGAGGTTGGCATAACGGTCATATAAAGGATCAGAATTGTTGCTCATAGCGTCTACGTTGGGGTTGGTTGGCCTTCCAAGCAGAGATCAAGCGGATTGTTTCACCGCGCAATGTCCACACCACAATCAGAATCCGACCTTTCGCCCCCATACCTAAACTTATAAAGCGTTGTTCGCTATTAGCATCACCGTTTTCACGGGTTAAGGCATAAGGGTCTAGGAGCACCGCTTTAGCTTCTTCGAACGTCACACCTTCATGGTTCAAAGGATTGGCTGCGGCTTTATCAGGGTCAAATTCGATTTTCATAGCCGCATTATATGCACAATTGTGCATATAATAAATCCATGCTTACGCTTTAAACCGTCAAATACTGCTTAACCATACCTTCGGTCAAACCGTCCATCGCGCCTACGGCAACGCTGCGGCCACGATCCATGATGCAGAACTGGTCGGCGACTTTTCTGGCGAAGGGCAGTTTTTGTTCGACCAATAGCACGGTCACACCCAGTTCTTGATTGATTTTATTGATGGCTTCGTGGACTTCACCCAGGGCGTTCGGGTTGGGTTTGGGCATGGGGAGGGGCGTGCCGCGTGAGCGGTTGAGGCGGATGATGACATCGCCGATTTCGCTGACGATGTTTGGCTGGATGCCTTCGGTGGGTTCATCGAGGATGAGCAGGCGGGGATTTAAGACTAAAGCGCGGCCTATCGCCAATTGCTGTTGTTGGCCGCCGGACAAATCGCCGCCGCGCCGTTTCAGCATTTGTTTGAGGACAGGGAAAATGTCGTAGATGTGGTCGGGGACTTTTTTGATGCCTAATTTGCTGGCAGCGCGCAAGCCCGTTTTGAGGTTTTCTTCAACGGTCAATAGCGGGAAAATCTCGCGGCCTTGGGGCACATAGCCGATGCCCAGCTCGGCGCGTTTTTCCGCTGGGGCATTGGCGATGTCTTCGCCGTTCATGGTGATGCTGCCGTCTTTGACTGGAATCAGACCCATGATGGCTTTCAATAAGGTGGTCTTGCCCACGCCGTTACGGCCCATCAGGCAAACACACGCACCTTCCGGCACGTCCAAATCCAAATCCCATAAGGTGTGGCTGGCACCGTAGTATTGTTGCAGTTGGTTAATTTTTAGCATGTTTGTTTTCCTTACAGAACCATTCGCATAAATCTTAGCGTTTATCGTTCCCACGCTCTGCGTGGGAATGCAGGAATGGACGCTCCTGCGTCCCGTTTCGTCACGCCGGAGCGTGACTGGAAGCATTCCCACGCAGAGCGTGGGAACGATAGTCAAAATAAGCCATAAGCATCTTATCAAGCTTAATTCAGACTACCCGCCCAAATAAACCTGAATCACACGCGGGTCATTTTGCACTTCGTCCATTGTGCCTTCGGTCAACACCGAGCCTTCATGTAAAACGGTGACTTTCCGGGCGATGGAGCGCACAAATTCCATGTCATGTTCGACCACCACCAAGGAGCGTTCGCCTTGCAATGACAACAACAATTCGGCGGTGCGTTCGATTTCTTGATGGGTCATGCCTGCGATGGGTTCATCAACGAGCATGACTTTTGGCTCTTGCATCAACAACATGCCGATTTCCAGCCATTGTTTTTGCCCGTGCGAGAGGATGCCTGCCGGAGCATGGGCCAAAGCGGTCAAACCGACCTGTTCCATGATTTCGCCAATGCGGTCACGCTGTTCGCCCGTCAACCGAAAAAACAAAGTTTTCCACGCGCCTTTATCGGCTTTTAACGCCAATTCGAGGTTTTCAAACACAGTTAAGGCATCGAAGACACTGGGTTTTTGGAATTTGCGGCAAATCCCGGCTTGGGCAATGGCGGGTTCGTCCATTTCCAACAAATTAATGGTTTGCCCGAAAAACACCGAACCTGTATCAGGTCGGGTTTTGCCGGTAATCACGTCCATCAAGGTGGTTTTGCCCGCACCGTTCGGGCCAATCAAACAGCGCAATTCTCCGGCATCAATGAACAATGACAGCTTATTCAAAGCTTTAAAACCGTCAAAACTGACGCTGACATCTTCCAGGTACAAAATCGGCCCGTGGCGGGTATCGACTTCGCCTTCAACCACCAAGCTGCTGGCTTTGACTTTGTCATCTTCACTAAACAGATTTTCTGCAAACGAATTCATGCCTTTTGCTCCTGAAATTTGCGCCGCAACAAGCCGACTATGCCATCAGGCAACAGCAAGGTGACGACAATAAACAAGCCACCCAAAATGAATAACCAAGCATCGGGCATCAATCCGGTCAACACGGTTTTGCTGTAGTTGACCACCACCGCGCCGATAATCGCACCATATAAAGTGCCGCGCCCGCCCATCGCCACCCAGACCACGATTTCAAGCGAGTTGAGCGGGGAAAATTCGCTGGGGTTGATGATGCCGACTTGCGGCACATACAAAGCGCCCGCCACACCCGCCAGCATGGCGGCAAACGTGAACACCCATAATTTGAACATTTCCACCCGATAGCCTAAAAAGCGTACCCGTGATTCTTGGTCGCGTATCGCCGTGACCACGCGGCCCAATTTCGTACCCGCTATCCAACGGCACAGCAAAAACGCGCCGATCAAGGCCAAGCCGGACAGCATGAACAGCACTGCGCGAACGCCTTCGGATTGGATGTTAAAACCTAAAATGTCTTTAAAATCCGTGAGGCCGTTATTGCCGCCAAAGCCCATTTCATTACGGAAAAACGCCAGCAACAAGGCATACGTCAAGGCTTGGGTGATGATGGACAAATACACGCCCGTCACCCGTGAACGGAACGCCAGCCAGCCGAACACAAACGCCAACGCGCCAGGGGCGAGCAGCACCATGAGCATGGCAAAGCCGAAGTGGTCAAAGCCAAACCAATACCAAGGCAGCTCTTTCCAGTTCAGGAACACCATAAAATCAGGCAGTAACGGATCACCATACACGCCGCGTGTGCCGATTTGCCGCATCAGGTACATGCCCATCGCATAGCCGCCCAACGCGAAAAATGCGCCGTGGCCTAAGGCGAGGATGCCGCAATAACCCCACACCAAATCCAGCGACAAGCCCAACAGGGCAAAGGTCAGGTATTTGCCTAGCAGCGAAACCGTGTACGCGGAAAAATGCAGCGGCGAATCGACAGGCGTGAGCAGGTTGCACAGCGGGATGATAAACGTCACCGCCGCCAGCACCATCAGCACCGTGGTGCAGGTTTTGTCTTGGGTTGCAAGTGTCAGGAGTTTCATGTTTTAAACCTTGTTAGTTTTCTAATACAGAATGTCCACGAATACCCTCTGGGGCACAAGAGGCACGAAAAAATTTTCCTTGTTTAATCCCCTCACCCCAACCCTCTCCCTCAGGGAGAGGGAGCAACATCCCCTTAACTTAAGGGCAGTGAAGCTCTGGATTGGGAACGAACGGCTTCTTTTTGCTTTTTTTCGTGTTGTTCGTGGACAACAAAATCAAGAATCCGCCGCCCGCCCTTTTTGCGGGAACAATCCACGCGGGCGTTTTTGGATGAATAAGATGATGAACACCAGCACGAGTATCTTCGCCAACACGGCCCCGGCGAACGGTTCTAAAAATTTGTTGGCGATGCCTAAGGAAAAACCTGCGACTAAGGTACCGAGCAAATTGCCCACACCGCCAAACACGACCACCATGAACGAATCGACGATATAGGCTTGGCCTAAGTTGGGGCCGACGTTGGTGATTTGGCTTAAGGCCACACCCGCGACTCCAGCGATACCGGAACCTAAACCAAAGGTCATGGCATCGACTTTATCGGTGGGGATGCCCATCGCTTTGGCCATTTTGCGGTTTTGCGCAACGGCGCGGACTTCTAGGCCTAAGCGGGTGCGTTTGAGGATTTGCAAGAGCAGCACAAATACCAGCAAGCAAAACACCAAGATGTAAAAACGGTTCCAAGTTAGTGACAAAAAGTCGTTGATTTGCCAAGAACCGCTCATCCATTCTGGCGTGGCGACACTGCGGTTTAACGGGGAGAAAATCGAGCGGACGCTTTGTTGCAAAATCAGGCTTACGCCAAAGGTCGCCAATAAGGTTTCTAAAGGCCGCCCGTACAAAAAGCGGATGATGCCGCGCTCGATGGCGATGCCGACCAAGGCCGAAATCACAAACGCGGCGGGGATTGCCAAGATGATGGATAAGCCCAAATGACCGGGCATCAGTTGTTGGATGACGTAAGTGGTGTACGCGCCCAACATCATCAATTCGCCGTGCGCCATGTTGATGATGCCCATCACGCCAAACGTGATGGCCAGGCCTATCGCCGCCAACACCAGCACTGCACCTAGGCTCAGGCCAAAAAACACGGTTTCTATGGAGCTGTAGAGTTGCAGGCGGTTATTGATGCTGACCAATGCCGCTTTGGCCAAGTTGCGGATGTCGGCATCCGCTTCCAAGAATTCGCCGTTTTCGTCCTTATCGACCAAGGCATTCAGACGATTAGCGGCATCTTGGTTATCATAATCCTTTAAGGCCGTGATGGCATTGATTCGCGTGGCTTTGTCCTCGTTGTCCATGTCTTGGAGCAATAAGGTCACTTTGATGGCTTCGCGCACGTCTTCATCTTGTTCCTTGTCGGCACGGTCGCGTAGCAGCACTAAGGCTTTGCTGTCGGCTTCTTTGGCCATCGCTTTGACGGCGGCCAGACGGACTTGCGGGTCATCTGCGCTCAGTTCCAGTTCGCCGATGATTTTGCGCAAGGTACCGCGCATTTTGTTAGTGAGGTTGATTTTGGTCAGGGCATCATGGTCAACGGAGCCTAAAGAGCTGCCGCTAACCGCATCGCTGATGTCAAAACCTTGATGGTTGTCTGTGCCGATGACGAGTTTGGCATCGGTCTTGGTGGTGTAAAGCTTGCCGTCCAGCAAAGCTTGCAGAATGGCGAGATTATGCGCGTCTTTGATTTCGGCCAATTGCAGGATAGCCTGTTCGCGCTCTGGCATGGAGCCTTGTTTGAGGGCATTCAGCGCATCCAGCCAAGGCTGTGGCGCGGGAGTAGGGTCACTGTGCGCCGCCAGCGAAAATACCAGCATCAGCAGCGCGATTAAGGCTTGAAAGCGCGTTAACGGGGAGATGGTCATCGTATTTCCTTGTTATGCTTGGGCGATGTAAAAACGAGGTTGCTCGTTTCCAAGCTCTAGCTTCCATAATTCGCGAAGCTAGAGCTTCTGGAACGGGATTCCCAAGCTGGAGCTTGGGAACCAGTATGGAGCGCGTACCCTCTGGGGCATAAAGGCATCCTGCCCGCTGGTGCGGCCAAGATGGCCGCGCTCCAACATGTCAAATCAATAGTTTTGACCAGAACACTTTTTGGTTTTGGTGTTGTAGTTACCGCAGTTGATAGGAGCAGTCCAATCGGCAATGAT
>CAYUQV010000100.1:0-8494 GCA_964446885.1 uncultured Methylocucumis sp. | reverse complement strand
AGTAAGGGCAGTTTCCTGCCTAATGACCGTTTACACAAAAATTCTTACACCCTCACTTGTCGGAGGATTGCTGTTGGAAAGCGTGGAACAAGGCTTGTGCTTCAGTGGTTGCGAAAATGGCGTTAAACAACGCTTCGCCCAAGCGACTTAGTTTGGATTCAATGCGCTTTGCCTCTTCGTCATCAGGTTCGCCTGTGTATTCCACCGCATACACTTCGATGTACCAGCGCAAGTCGTCCAAGTCTTTTGGGGTGACGGGGGATTGAAAACTTAGGGTTTCACTGTGTCTATCCCTGAATTTGATAGCCAGTTGCTGGGCGTTAGGGAAATAAAGGCTTAATTCGGATTGCGACATGGAAATCACCCCGGTAAACGGCAAGTTTTTAATAGAATAGAAGTTAGAGGTTACCAGTAATAAATCTAAGGCTTTTTATCTAAAGGCCATAACACGTAACCACTTAAGCTCTTGTTTACATCCATGCCACGCTAGGCCATCGTGTTATCGCCGTGCCTGTGTGATCTGCCCATGGCCTGAAATACCGATATTCACCCGCTGAATACAGGCGCATGTTGGGGATAAATTTAAAATCTTTGGTGTTTAGCGTGTACAACTCAAGGTTGTAGTTCATAGCGGTGGCGGCAATCAGCATGTCGGTGATGGGTTTAACGCCAATGTGTGGGAATAAGTCCGTTGCCATAAGCCGCATCGACCGCTTTTTGTGGCTTTCCGATTTGTCGGACATGTTCCTTTCGTACCATTCGCGGGCAATCACTTCAAAGCTGTTTGCCGCGCTTTCGGCTTTGGATTGTTTAACGGCTTTTTTGTTTTCGTTGGGGTCGATACCGCCATCTATTTGCTTTTTGGCGGTATCTCGCTTTTCCCGCGCTTCCTTAAGCGAGGTGACGGGATAAATGCCCAATGCCAAGGTTTTACGCTTGCCATTGAATCGGTAATTGTAGCGAAAGTATTTAGAGCCGTTGGGGTTGACGGGCAAGTACATGCCTTTTTCGTCTTGTAGCTTGTAAGCCTTATCTGGCGTGGGTTTGGCGTTCTTGATGGCGGTATCTGACAGGGGCATGGCGGTATCAATTCCAGTCAATCTGAATATACCGCCACTTATACCGCCACAAATTGCGGTATGTCAATGTATCTGGTTGCACTTCGTTGCACAATAAAAAACCCGCGAAGCCTTAAGGCTTGCAGGTTTTTGTACTTCGTTGCACCCGTTGGATGCCAATATGGCGGAGAGGCAGTCCGCCCAACTAAAGAATCATAAAAAATCAAATAGCCTCAAAAAGTCATTGATTCATAAGCTTATATTGAATTCATTGTATCAGCCGTTATCATAGGGTATCATAAAATCTAGGTTTAAAACATGGGCTGAAACGTGGGCTGCATAGACATGGGCTGAGAGTGGAAAATGGCAAAAACAATCAACAAACTGACCGACAGGAAAGTATCGGCTTTGAACAAGGCCGGACTGTATGGCGATGGCGCGGGGCTTTGGCTGAAAGTGACCCCCACTAAAAGTAAAAGCTGGATATTCAGGTACACCCGCAACAAGAAAACCGTAGATATTGGGCTGGGTTCAGTAGTCACCATCAGCCTAGCCAAGGCAAGGGAAGAAGCTTTAAAAAAGCGCACTATTCTGGCGGCTGGCGACAATCCGCTAGAGTTGAAACGGTTGGAGGCGGACAGCAAGAAAGCGGCACTGGCGGTAGCCATGACTTTTAAGCAATGCGCGGAAGCTTACATCAACAAACAACAGCACGAATTCAAGAACGCCAAACACCTGCAACAATGGCGCAACACCCTAGAGCGGTATTGTTTCCCCATTATCGGCGGTTTACCCGTGGCAGACATTGACACCGCCCTAGTTACCGCTTGCCTTGAACCGATTTGGATAACCAAGAACGAAACCGCTTCACGGGTGCGCGGACGTATTGAACAAGTCCTTTCATGGGCAACTGTTAGCGAATATCGGACGGGTGATAATCCCGCACGATGGCGCGGACACCTAGACAAGATACTAGCCAAACCAAGCAAGGTGCAGGACACCATCCACCACACCGCCCTACCCTATGCCGACATGGCGGCGTTTATGTCCGAACTCAAACAGCAGGACAACACGGCGGCACGTTGCCTAGAGTTCACCATACTAACGGCGGCACGGACTAACGAGGCCATAGGCGCAACCTGGGATGAAATCGACTGGGAAGCCAACACCTGGACAATCCCCGCAGATCGCATGAAAGCCAAAAAGGAGCATATCGTACCCTTATCAGGCGCGTGTGTGGCATTGCTCAAAGCCATGCAGGCTGTCAAACAAAATGATTATGTTTTTGCTGGTGCGCGTGGTGGCCTAAGCAATATGGCAATGCTTAAGTTATTGGAACGCATGGGGCGTAAAGGCTTGACCGTCCACGGCTTCCGCTCCACGTTCAGTGATTGGGTGGCGGACACCACGAATCATGAAAACTTTGTAAGGGAAATGTGCCTTGCCCACACTATCAAAAACCAAGCGGAAGCCGCCTACAGACGCGGCGACCTACTGGCAAAGCGGCTTAATGTCATGAACGATTGGGCGGATTATTGCGGCTCTACTGTAGGAAAAATTGATGGCTAACAAGAAAGCAGAATTTAACACGGACTGGTTTAAGCTGGAGAGATACAAAGGACTGGAAACATTAGACGCTAAAGGCTGGTACGCACAAATTCAGGCAAGGCGTAGCTTAAACCATCAGATAGAAAGTAATAGAGAGCTTGACGGCTCTTTTTTCATTGTCGGCGATGAGAGCCATTTTGGGTTGGCGTGGCAACAGCAAATCAAGCAATCTATCTTGGAAGATGGAAAAGCCAAAATACACACCAATAACCTGTCATGGGAACGGCTTAACTACGTTTACAAAAAGCTGGGGCTAGAACACCTTGATGGAATGCAAACGAGTAAAGAAATCACCCGAAGAAGAACAGGCGGTGAATATGACGGTATTAGTGGGTGTGAAGTTCAGGCGGCTTTAGTTGTCAAGGACATAGAGCGGCTAAAGAAAAACCCTATCGTTACCGCCAATAACTCATGGTTGGACGAAGAACTAAAGGGATTGCCAAACCAGTATGATGGCGCGGCAGTCTGTAGTTATGATGATGAGACCTACCCAATAATGACAACATCTTGGGATGAAATTCAACTTGTCGCTATCAACACAACGGCAACAATTGAGCAAATCAAAAAGGATTTTGACGCATGGCTAGAAGGCCACATAAACGCCAACCCATTGCCAACCAGTCAGGCCAGAAGAAAAGGAAGGGCTAACGAAAAACTGCTTGATGAAGCAGATTTTTATCAATGGAGAAAATACAAGGTTATTCCTTATCTGGATTTGACCCTGATAGCCAAAGCGGAGGGAAAGAAAATTCAAAAATATAGCAGACCAGGACAATGTATGGTAAAGCTTATTGACTATAGTGCGAGAACTATCGGGAAAGAGGTAGAAACCCGTGCTAAATCCCTATTAACCGATAAAACATTCCACCAGCTATATTTGCAACTACTAAACCGCTAACCATTCACCCCAAAAACGGCACGATTTTACCCCCGATTTTGTGCCGTTTTTTATCTTACCTCCTGCGTATTATGCTAAAAAAATCAACAAGCCTCAGGAGGCTTCAAGCATGACGCAAACGACTCAAATCCACCGCCCCATTAAATGTGCAGAAACAATGGGTATATCTATAGCCACATTCTGGCGACTTGTCAAAGACGAAAAGCTTAAGACCGTCAAAATAAGCAAACGCGCCACTGGCGTAACGGACGCTGAACTTCGCCGCTTCCTTGACGAAATAAACAACCCAAGCAAATAAAAACCCCACCGTATCAATGATATGGCGGGGCTTTATGGGGTAATCTGGTAACTTTAACGGCTTATTGATTTTACCAGATTAACCACGGAACGGCTACCGCCATAAGGAAAATGGCAAAAATTATGAATGAGTTTCAAGACGCAATCAGGGCGGCTGGCTTATGTCCGCCTGATGTTATCCCCACGGGCAAAATTATTGCCTTTGCCGGATTGGATAAGCCCAAAACCAACAAATCCGCTAGGTGCTTATTGTTTCCAGATCGGCGCGGTGGGTGGTTTCAAGATTACACCACCGGGCTTTTTGAAGTCTGGCAATCCAAGCGCGAGAAGCCCTACACCGAAGCCGAACGCCAAACTTTTAAAGAGCAACGCGAACGTGACCGCGTGGCACGGGCTTTGGAGGTTATAGACAAGCACAGCCAAGCCGTCACCAAAGCCGTCAATATCTGGCAACGCGCCATTTATGCCGATGCTGGCAATGGTTACTTATACCGTAAACAGGTAAATCCGCACGGTACTAAAACGGGTGATTCTGGTGGTTTGCAAGGGGTGCTGATTGTTCCCATTTATGACCAACACCTTAATCTGGTGAACCTTCAATTTATCCAAGCGGACGGTACAAAGCGTTTTTTATCCGGCGGCAAAAAAAGCGGCTGTTTCTGGTGGATAGGCAAAAAATCCCCCACCGTGTTGATCGCGGAAGGTTTCGCCACCGCTGCAAGCTTGTATGAAGCCACGGGCAACCAAGTATTTATTGCTTTCGATGCTGGAAACCTTGCCAACGTTGCCAAGGCCGTGAGGGCAAAAAACCCTGATGCTCAAATTATTGTTATGGGCGACAACGACCACAGCGGCACAGGCCAAACGGCGGCACGGGAGGCGGCTCTTGCTTGTGGGGGGCGTTACATGATACCGCCCATTGTCGGGCAGGATTGGAACGATGCCATCAATGAGGGGGTGCAGTTATGAGCGGGCAACCCAACCATGAAAAACCCTTGATTGATTTGGGTGCGGCTATTGACCCGACCAACGAAGCCGACACCCAACCCGAAACGGACGCACAAATTATCCAACGGTTAGCCACCTTGTCACCCTTGGAATATGACCGCGTAAGGGCGGACGAGGCCAAGGCTTTAGGTGTTAAAGCTACCGCACTTGACAAGCAGATAGCGGCACACCGGAAAGAAACCAAGCCGGAAATCCAGGACATTTTCACCGTTGCCGACCCGTGGCCTGATGCCGTCATCCCGGCTGACTTGCTGGACGACATAGCCGACACAATCCGGCGGTTTATCGTTTGCCCTGATGAAACGGCGGACGCGGCGGCGTTATGGGTGTCGATGACGTGGTTCATTGACGTGGTGCAGGTTGCGCCCTTGGCAGTGATTACCGCACCGGAAAAGCGTTGTGGCAAATCTCAGTTGCTCTTTATTTTGGGGCGTTTGGTCAATCGACCCTTGACGGCAAGCAATATCACCCCGGCGGCGTTGTTCCGGTCTATCGACTTATGGAGTCCCACCTTGTTGATCGACGAGGCCGACGCTTTTATGAAGGACAACGAGGAGCTAAGAGGCTTGCTCAATTGTGGGCATACCCGCGATTCAGCCTACATTATCCGCACCGTGGGCGATGACTTCACCCCGACCCGCTTTAATGTCTGGGGCGCAAAAGCCTTGGCAGGGATCGGGCATCTGTCAGAAACCCTGATGGACAGGGCCATTACGCTGGAATTGCGCCGGAAAATGCCCCATGAAAACGTGGACAGGTTGCGCCATGCCGAACCCGGTTTGTTTGGCGGTTTGGTGTCAAAACTGGCGCGTTTTTCCGATGATTACCGCGCCGCGTTACGGGAGGCGAGGCCAACCCTACCCAATGCCTTACACGACCGCGCCCAAGACAACTGGGAGGCGTTGCTTGCCATTGCCGGATTGGCGGGGGCGGATTGGCTGGACAGGGCGACACGGGCGGCGTTGAAACTGTCCGGCTCAGACAGTGAAAACCTAAGCGTAGGCGTTGAATTGCTGGCAGACATTAAGGAACTGTTCGACCACAACAAGGCCGACAAAATCAGCACCGCCGACCTGATAACCGCCTTATGTGACGATGACGAAAAACCGTGGGCAACCTACAACCGGGGCAAGCCGATAAGCCCTAGGCAAGTGTCCAAACGGTTGGGTGAATACGGCATCAAATCCAAGGGCGTGAGGATCGGACACCATACCCCCAAAGGCTTCGAAATTGACCAGTTCAAGGAAGCGTTTAACCGCTATCTGGTGGATTTATCCGCAACACCGCAACAAACCATAAATATCAATGGATTAGGTGTGGCTGATACAAAAGTATTGCCGCAACGTGGCGTTTTAAGCGCAACACCGCAACACGGGGACACACCAGCAACACAAGGCGGAAATACGTTTAATGTTGCGGATAATCCGCAACGTGGCGGCTACCAAAACCAATCCGCAACGCTACAGCCCACGGCTGGCGTGGCTTGTGGCGGTGTTGCGGATAAAATGGGGGAAAAGGCGGCAACTAAAAATAAGGTGGTTCGGATATGAACGCCTTATTAAAAATCCGTGATGCAGGTTTTCAGATCGACATGGACGGCGGCGACCTGCTCATTGCACCGGGCGAAAAACTGACCGACAACCAACTGGCTTTCTTGAGAAACCACAAGGCTGAAATCATCCAAGCCTTACAACAGGAACAGGCGGCAAACGATACCCCGACACCCGCACCCGTTCCGGTGGACGATGACCGCCATTTTTGCCATGAATGCCGAAACTTGATTAATGGGCGGTGCGTGGCAAGTATGACCCGATACAGCCCCGTGGACGACATCCCGCGAAGGTGCGGGGATTATTCACCTGTTACCTAGGGTTACGCTTGAAACGTGACCCCACTACAACAAATTAACGCCGGACTATCCGGCAAGGTTAAATAACATGATTGACGCATTAATCAGCGGCAAGCTAATCAAGGACACTGTGCTGAAAACGGGGCAATCCGGCAAGCCTTACTTGCAGTTCCTGCTATCGGTGTCCATTGGCGAACCACAGCCTGTAGTGGTGTCCGGGATTGCCTTTGGCGAAACCGCCGAACGCATAGCCAAACTAGGCAAGGGTGATGCCTTATCGGTCATTGGCGGCCTCAAGCCTAGCGAATGGGTAGACAAGGCCACGGGCGAAACCAAGCACGGCCTTAGCGTCACGGTGTCGGACTGCCTAAGCGTCTACCAGATTAAGAAACGGCGCAATGCCGCTTGATAAACGTTACATTAATCAATATGAATTAAGTTACATAAATCATCATGAATACAGTTACAAAAAACGACTTGATAAATGTTACCTAATCCAATATGATAACTGTTACACAAACCAAGTCGGTTTAAGTTACATCAATCAACATGATAAACGTTACATTATTCAAGCAGGGGTTACACATGCAATACGACGGAAAGGGCAAACTGG
The DNA here is from genome assembly GCA_964446885.1 of uncultured Methylocucumis sp. GTDB lineage: Bacteria > Pseudomonadota > Gammaproteobacteria > Methylococcales > Methylomonadaceae > Methylovulum. The sequence continues at coordinate 1,163 of CAYUQV010000100.1, read as the reverse complement.
CGGAAGCCATAGCGGACTTATACGGGCTTTCACCCAAAAGCGTGGCACAGATAGCGGCGCACATCAAAAAGTCCAAGGACGCGCTAGGCATGGCCACCAAGGCCAAAATCCTGCCAGAGGATGACAGGCTAAAGATTTACCAATGGCATTGGGAACGGCTGAACCCTGCCCAAGGTGCTGAACAACAGCCCACGCTTAACGGCACTGGCGCGGCTGATGGCCTATCGCCACCTGAACAGCCACCAGAAATTGAAAACAGCTTAACGGTGGCCATTGACCCCGAACCGATGCCGGACACCCCCAAGCCACAACCCGGCGGCAATTGGGGCGGCACACGGCCTAATGCAGGGCGGAAACCCGGCGGCAAGCAAACGGCGGTTATCCGGGTCAATGTGGAGCTGGTGGAACTGTTCAGGCGGTTGGATGTACTGCACAGCCAAGGCGTGGACGTGGCAAAGCGGGTTGAACCACTTTTGTGATGGTACGCGCAAAACGCAATAAAATGTCCAAGAAAAACCTAGGCAATCAGTGGCTTACAGCGGTTTTGTCCTAAATTAAGCAACAGATTCCACGCATTTTTCACCCAACCCAACCACAAGCCCATGCAAAGCGGAAACACGATGGAAAACGCGCACCAAGCCCCAAGGTGCGGCGCACATGCAAGAACCACTGGCAAGCCCTGTAAAAGCCCCGCAATGGCTAACGGACGCTGTAGGATGCACGGCGGCAAGTCCACGGGCGCACCGACTGGCAAGGCGAACGGCAATTACAGGCACGGCAAGCGCACCAAAAAGGCCAAGCGGTTCAGGCAAACGATTAAGGGCTTGAGGGTGTCCATCAGGTCAAACGACTACAAGACGACCAACACGCTAATGAATGAGCTGGAGGCGTTGCTTGCATGACCGGACACTTGACGGCCTAGGGGATGTGATAATGTAACAATCAGAACGCCTTAACGGGCGTTTTTTTGTGCCTTAAATCCGGCAACGGTCGCGGCTAGATTTTATTAGTTTGGATTCTAAAAACAGGATTTAAGCATTGCCCGAAACATGGGCTAAAACGTGGGCTGAAAATTTACTTTTAAAAATAAATTATCAAAATCAATGAGTTACATAAGGATATGGCGGAGAGGCAGGGATTCGAACCCTGGGAGGGGATCAACC
>CAYUQV010000099.1:0-8620 GCA_964446885.1 uncultured Methylocucumis sp. | reverse complement strand
AAATTGTCGTCCTTGTGGATTTTTTAGATTCCCAGTGAAATACCACCATTCCGAGAGGAATTGATTGTGTGGACCGTGGTCACTTGGGAACGAAAAGGCTTGTGGTTTATAGGCCCGCGCAAAGCCTTTGGCATCGTTGGATAACACCGACCCCATTCCGCCGTTATTTTTTGCTGGGCTTGAGTTTTTTTGACTGTCCTCGACGGGATGGCTTTTCGATGAAAACGGGAAGACTTGCAGCCAAACCATGCCGAGTAATAGCAATACAATCGCAATCAAGAATTTAGTTTTCATTCTGTACGCAAGGCTTCTGCTGGGTGGGTTTGGGCCATTTTTAAGGCAGGAAAAACACCTGCCAACAAAGCCGCAACAAAGGCTAAAACGATGCCTTGGAAAAGCACCCCCGCATCAAAATAAAATGCCATCGTCCAGCCGAATGAACGTTGGTAAACCACAAAAATTAACACATAGGCAACGATAAAGCCGACCGGAATCGCCAATAATCCCGCCACCAAGCCCATCAATCCGGTTTCGCCAATTATCAGTACGCTGAGTTGGCGGGATGTGATGCCAATAGCGCGTAAAATACCCAGTTGCCGTGTCCGCTCAAACTGTAAGGCCATCAAGGCGCTGAACACACCGACAAAAGCAATCGCGGCTGACAGCCAACGTAAGGCTTCGGTAATGGTAAAGGTCTGCTCGAACAATTCCATAGATACTTTATAAATAGCCTGATTCGATTTCACGGCTTGCTGCGCCGTCAGCAACTGGCTAATTCGGCTTTCCAGTTGTTTTAAATCAGCACCCGCACGGGCATAAACCCCAATGCCGGTATAACCCAAATCAGGCCAATAGCGCAGGTAGTTTTGTCTGCTCAAAATCAAATGGCCTTGGTCGCCACTGTAATCGGTGTTGATGCCGATGACTTCAAAACCCAGTGCGCCCTGATTGGTTTTTAAGGCAATTTTTTCGCCTAGCTGAATGCCGTGGTGATACGCATAAGGCTCGGTAACGATGACGGTTGGCTGCTGTTCCAGCCTATCACAAAGACTATCGTCCATATGATGTTTGAATATAAAGCCTTGTTTGGATTTTGCTGCCAGCTCAAACACGGTGGTTTTCGTAAGTTCACCTGAAGCTAACAGTTTGGTTTGCAAGGCAGTGCTGACCATTTCTACGCCTTCAAGGTTTGCGATTTTTTCTTTAAGCTGTAGATCTGATAGGGGCTTTTCGGCAGTCATCTTGTCACCCGGCAATGATATATAAAGATCAGCGGGTAAGCTGGAATGCAACCATTGCGCGACGGTTTGGCGAAAACTGCCAATCATCAAATCCATGCCGATGGTCGCAGACACGGCAATCATCAATGCCGCTATGGCGATGCCTGTCCGGCTGATTTCTGCCGAGACCATGCGCACAGGCAAGCGTCCTAGCACGCCTAAAAAACGCCCGAATACGCGTTCAATCAGTTTCATCAACCACAAAGTCAATACAGGGGTCAGCAAACCAAAGCCAAATAAGATCAGGAAAATGCTGGCTAAACCCAAATTGATGCTTTTGCCAGAGAAAAAAGCCACCGCCAAACCGCCGACTATCAACAAGCCACTGATGAATCCAACCAGTTTAATTAAACGCCGACTACCCGATTCCAAAGACGATCTGGCCATGACTTTAACAGGTGACAACCGCGTCGCTTCAAAGGCAGGCGGTAAGACGGCAAAAAAAGTGACACTCATTCCTAACAGCATTCCCTTACCAAGCTGGAAAGGGGTAACGCTTAAAACCGTTGCATCGATACGAAAATAAATCGCGTTAATCGTGCCTGAAATCAGCTGTAACAAGCCTTGTCCCAATACCACGCCCAAGGCGATGCCGATTAACGTACCGATGAGCGCCAAGAAAAACGCTTCGCTGAGGATTAAGGTAAAAATTTGTTGTCGGGTTACGCCCAATAAGCGTAGGCTGCCGATTAAACGCCGCCGTTGCATGACTAAAAATGTCATCGTGTTGTAGATTAAAAACATGCCCACCAACAATGACAGCAAGCCCAAGGCTTTGAGGTTGATGGAAAATGCCCGCGTCATTTCGCGCAGGGATTGCTCTTGGCTATCTAAAGAAAGCAATAGGGCATTGCCTGGCAATAATGACTGTATCGCCACTTCGGTTTTGGAAGCATCGTTAGCTAACATTACTTCGATAGAACTCAGTTTGCCAAATAAGCCCAGCACCTCCTGTGCCGTTGCAATGTCGGTAATTATCAGCTTAGCCAGCACTTGTTCTGAAACAGCATCGCTATCTGGCAAAAAACCGATGATGGTTAAAACCTGCTGGCCTTGGCTGGTGACTAGCGATAACTGACCGTTAAGCCGCACATGCAAGCGTTGTGCGGTTTTTTCACTGAGCAGCGCCGTGTTCGGCTCAGTCATTAAACGGGTGAACAGCTCTGGCGAAAGGTTTTCATGTTGCCCGCTCTGCCAACCCGACTGTAAGGTTTTTTCAATGAAAGGATCAATGCCAACTAACTTAAAACTGTCTTCTTCCGCTTGGGCAAGCTTTACATAGCCCGTGACCAGCGGCGACAAATGGCTAAATCCCTTTACCCTTAATTGGCTATACAGTTTTTCATCCAGTCCGCCATCACTGGCAATAATGCGATGGGTTGCCGTTCCGGTATACACCTTAGTGGCCTGGTTAAAGGAATTGAGCGCGCTTTCCATGGCTAAATCAATCGCAATGACAACCGCCACACCTAGGGCAATACCTAAAATCGCTAGCACCAGTTGCCAAGGATGCTGCCATAAAAAGTTGCGGCTGGAGCGTTGTAGAAGAGTATTCATTCGCGATGCAAAGACTGATTTCGGATGGAAAATACCCGATCCGCTTGACCAATGACTTCTTGGCTATGCGTCGCCATAATCATGGTTTTGCCCGCTTTTTTAACCAAAATATCCAATAATTCCAACACTTGTCCAGCGGTATCCAAATCCAGGTTTCCGGTGGGTTCGTCAGCTAAGATTACATCGGGGTCATGTATTAATGCCCGTGCTATCGCCACCCGTTGTTGTTCACCGCCGGACAAGCGGTCTGGATAACTATCCAGCCGACCAGATAGCTTTAATTTATCCAGTAAGTCGGCGACATCATCCCGATCCTTGCGGGTTACACGCTTGATTAATTCCAGCGGCAACAGCAAATTTTCGGCAACCGTCAAAGTGGGAATCAAATTGTAAGCTTGAAAGACAATGCCAATATGATGACGGCGAAACAAGGTGCGGTCTTGTTCGGACAATGCTGATATGTCGGTGCCGTTAATGACAATCTTGCCGCTGTCAGGCGGATCGATGCCGCTGATAAGATTCAAAAAAGTAGACTTCCCCGAACCGCTCCGACCCAACAAAACGATGAACTCGCCACGGCTGACCTGCATGTCTAAGCCACTGAAAATGACATGTTGCTGGTCTGATTCTTGATAGCTTTTTGTAAGCTGCCTAATTGATATGGCTGAGGGTTTTTCCATGAGGTTTGTTTGAATGGTGATTATAAATTTCCAGCGTACATTTTTTTGAAGGTAAGGGCTGCTTGCTCGCGGATAGCCAATTGTTGTTCTGGGTTTTGTTTATGCCAGTTGGCATACATAAAAGCTAAGCGTTGGTTATTTTTAAGTTTGTCTTCATGACGAGCCAGAAAATCCCAATATAAAGCATTAAACGGACAAGCATTTTCGCCTAGGGTTTGCATGGGGTCATACTGGCAATGTTGGCAAAAGTTGCTCATTTTATGGATGTATTTTCCGCTTGCCGCGTAAGGCTTGCTAGCCATGATACCGCCGTCCGCGAACAAAGCCATGCCTAAGGTATTGGGCAATTCAACCCATTCATAAGCATCGGCGTAAACCAGCAAATACCATTCGCAGATTTCAGTAATACTAATGCCAGCCAATAAAGCAAAGTTGCCAGTAACCATCAAGCGTTGGATATGATGGGAATAGGCGTGTTCACGGGTATGGCGAACGGCTTCCGCGACGCAAAATAGGCGAGTGTCGGCAGTCCAATAAAAATCGGGCAATGGCTTTTTCGCCTCGAAAAAATTGAGTTGTGCATAGCCAGGCATGTGCAGCCAGTAAATGCCGCGTACATATTCCCGCCAGCCTAGGATTTGCCGGATGAAACCTTCTACTGCATTGAGCGGGGCATTGCCGGAGCGGTAGGCCGCTTCAGCCAATTGACATATCTCCAATGGCAGCAACAAACCCGCATTGAGATACGATGAAATTAACGAATGGTATAAATAGGGTTCACCGACGACCATCGCATCTTGATAATCACCAAATTCTGGAAGTAATTCGTCGATAAAATGGTGCAATTCTTTCAAGGCTTGCTGCCGTGTTACTGCAAAATGGAAGGGTTCTAATGTACCAAAATGATCGTGAAAACGTTCCTGCACCAGTTTTAAAACGTCTAAGGTAATTGCCGATTTTTTATGGCTAATCCGTTTTGGGGAAGTCATGCCTTTTAACGGTGGTTTTCGGTTTTCTTTATCAAAATTCCATTTCCCTCCGGTCGGTTTGCCGTTGCCTTCAATTAAGACATTGTATTGCTTACGCATTTCGCGATAAAAAAACTCCATCCGTAGCTGTTTTTTGCCTTTTGCCCAGCGTTTGAATGTATCAATCCCAGATAAAAAACGCGTGTCCGGCAAAATATCAACCGCAATGCCAAGCGTCTCAGGCCAGGATTTGAAGACTTGCAAAAGCCGATATTCACCCGGTTCTGTAACTACCACTTTATCGGCATGGATGGCAGAAACTGCCCGCCTGACTTCCCCTGCCAAGCTACCGGAATTATCAGGATCGTCGAGTTTGACATAGCGCACCACAAACCCTTGCCGCGTTAATTCATCAGCAAAATGGCGCATCGCCGAGAATAAAAAAGCGATCTTTTTTTGGTGATGCCTAACATAAGTGGCTTCTTCTTGGACTTCACACAGCAACACGACATCGGTTTTTTTATCAACGCCTTGAAGGGACGTTAAGGATTCCGATAATTGGTCGCCAAGAATCAAGCAAACAGAAGCCATTCAATACCTCATTTTAGGCCGAACTTTCGACAAACCACCATCGACCGCCAGCACTTGCCCGGTAATCCAGTCATTCGCTGGATCGAGCAAAAAGACAATCGCCCGCGCCACATCTTCGGCTTTGCCCAGACGACCTAAGGCGTGCATGGATTCGGAAAATTTTCGGGTAGTCTCATTGCTTGTTAGTGCCGCCGTCAAAGGCGTTTCGGTTAAACCTGGAGCCACGGCGTTAACGCGAATGTTCGACGAAGCATAAGTGGCGGCAGCAGAAAGGGTCAGTCCAATAATGCCCGCTTTTGCCGCCGCAATGGCTTCGTGGTTGGCGAAGCCTGCCATCGCAGCAGCTGAAGAAATTAACACCACCGAACCGCCATTGCGCAGATGTTTTCCAGCTGAACGCACGGTAGCAAACGCGGTGGTCAACGATGCGTTCATTACATTTTGATATTGTTCTTTGCTGGTCAGATGCGCCGATTTCAACAGCAATGAACCACTGCAATTGACTACGCCATCCAACTCGCCGGCTTGGGAAAAGACTTTATCAACAGCGTCAAAATCGGTAGCATCTAAAAAAACATCCGGTGATATTTTGCTGCCATCACGCCCAGTGGTGAAGACCGTGTGGCCTTTTTCAAGCAACAGCTTGGTAGTTGCCTGACCGATGCCGCTACTGGCGGCAATAATGAGGTAATGTGCCACGATAGGACTCCTTTAAAAAATCAGAAATGTAGCAGCTTAAAATGACCGGACAGCGCGAACCTTTAGCTTACTTTGTTTGACGTAACGGTCTTGGTCACCGACACGAAATCCTTGTATCCAAGCACTGTTCACATCCCGTTCCGTTGCACTCCAGTAATCCTCGTCACTGAATCCGCCAAGCAACTTTCTTTGTTCATACATTACCTTTAATTCAGCAATCGTCGGTAAACGCCATCCCGCCCCATGCTTTTGAACAGCGATGACGGCAGCATCCCAGGTCATCGCATCAGGTTCATCTTTGCTTTTTACTTCCAAACCGTGTTGTCCTGAACTATCCAGATTGATAACTTTAGCGTCTGGATGGTTTTTTTCAGTTTCAAGGTAAGGATTTGGTCTATTTTTATCCGGCGAATTGACCATCAACTCGGCTGTTGCCTCGATATGCAAGGATGAGATAACCAAGATTGCGCAAAGCGTAGCTAATTTAAAATTTTTCATGGTTGTCCGCCTTTTTTGTTTCCGTCAGCCGCTGATGCACGTCTGTGTAGCCGTTATTATTTAGGAATTACGAATGCATTCATTTTCTACCAGTATGCTAGGAAAAATTATTAATGGTAGTGCAAGTATATTACCTGGTTGTGTTTGGCAACCTAGGTATTGCCGTTAACAATTGCTTCGTTTTTTAAAGCAGCAAGGGTTGACCCTTCATAATTTACGGTTATGACTGAAATAATTAACTGTAGTACTAACAACTAAGCTGGTTAGTCATTCGTCTGATTTAAATCCATTCACGAGGTGCTAGGCATGGCAAAATCTTTCCACACGGTTATTATTGGTGGCGGCTGCTTGGGATGTGCTTGTGCATTTTCAATAAGCCGGAAATTGGGAAGGCAACTCAACAAAGTTGCGGTTATTGAGAAAAAAGTGCTGGGGGCGGGCTTAAGTTCACGGCATAGCGCCATCGTGCGGTCAGCAAATGCTTCGGTAATGGCGGCCAGAATGGCAAAAAATGCAATACAAGAATGGAAAGCATTAAAAACGCTTTGGGGCATTGACATTCCCTTTGAGCAGCCTGGCGCAATCTGGATTGCTAAGAGCCACAAAACAAATGGCTCTAATCAATGGCAAAACCTGAAAAATTCGATGCAAAACGAAAGTATCCCTTTTCAGATGATTGCCAGAAAAGAGGTGACTGATCTTTGCAATGACGCGATTAGGGTTGATCCTGATGAAATTTACTTTCATGAGCCGGATGTTTTACAACTGGATTCATCAGAAATTTTGAATGGATTACAAAATGCCGCCAAGGTCAACCAAGTTGAAATTATGGAACATTGCCAAGTCTTCGATTTTGAACGTGACAGCCACGGCAATATCATTGCCCTGCTGACGAATCAGGGAAAGATAGTTTGTGAAAATGTAGTTAACGCCATGGGTGGTTGGAGCCCTGATTTATTTGCCGCTATTGGCATTCAAATTCCGGTGGCACTTGAACCTGTTTTTGCGGCCAATTTTTTAGTCAGCTCCCAAGAGATTCCAGGTTCATTACCGATCATTGCCGACTATGTTAACCGGGCTTATTTCCGGCGTTGGCGAGGCAGTATTTTGCATATGCACCAACCCAGATCCCGCTCAGGCAACGCTATTGCCCGATCTTTTAGTAAAGCCATGATGAATCCAGATGGGGCCAATGTGATTTACGACGCGTCAAGTTTTAGCGTTAACCATCAACAATTGGAGAGTTATCTCAAAAAACTCGAACACCGATTTCCCAAACTAGGCAAAGCAGTTTATGCAGGAGGCTATCAATCATTTTTTGATATTACCCCAGACCTAAAGTTTATACTGGGCAAGGATACGACAGTAGCTAACTTATTTCACTGTCTAGGGGCTGGTCAGGCCTTAAAGTACGCCCCTGTGTTTGGTGAATTAATTGCCGAAATGGTTACCAAAGGAACTACTCGATATCCCGATATTGACATCAGTGAGTTTTCCTTGGCTCGGTTTTACGATAAACCGATAAGTGAGTTTTGGGAGACTGGCACTGATAACAGAGATTCCCTTTAGGCAGTTTTACAAAATTTAAACGTTTACTTACAAGCTGAAAATTAAGAATTTCTTCATCGCCTCGTAAGAAGCGAGGTTGTGTAAAATCAACTTAAACTTCAGACTGATCTTGCCCGGCATTCACGGACACTCGACTAAGCGATTCAAACGCTTCCGGGCTGACATAACCCAATGTAGAGTGAAGCCGCTTTCGATTGTAATACACCTCAATGTATTAGAACACTTGGGGCTTTGCCTCAGCACGGGTCGAAAACCGTACCCCATGGACAGCCTAGACTTTAAAGCTATGGTTCCAGCTTTCCATTGCGGCGTCATCATAACAGTCGCCCTTCTTGCTCATCCTTATTCGTCAGCAATATTCTCCAATGGCGGGAACAGCGAAATTTCATAACTTAATTTAGGCTGTTGGGTTTCTGTATAGGCTTGGGTCTGGAGCTGTTTTTCAAAGGCAATGAAATACCGCCGTGCCTCACGCCCCTTGTCGTTCTTTTCCACCATCGCCAGTTCTTTGGCGGTATCTAGGGTGAGTCGATAGAACGGCGGTCTCCGCCATGTTGTCCACCTGTTTGCTCCCCATCCATCTTGATTCCCCCGTTTTGGTGAATCAAGTTTTCATCTTGGATTCCATCCCCTATTTTGGTGATGGAGAGATAATCCTGGCCTTCTTCGAAACCATATTCACTAATACGTTTCTTGATCCAGGTCGAATAATCCCGTTTTTCACCAAGGAATTCATGCAATTTACGGGCATTGACGGCACTCTGGGCAACGCCACCAA
>CAYUQV010000098.1:0-8677 GCA_964446885.1 uncultured Methylocucumis sp. | reverse complement strand
TATTTTATTACCCCTGTTACGTCAAGCTGGAGAAATAGCGCGATTGCCCTGCGGGCCAGAGGCTCGTCTTTTGCCAGCGCCGCGAAAATATCCGGCAGCCGTTCGATGAATACGTCCGTAAACAGCGCTTTTGCCTGTTCCGGCCAAGTGCCGTCTGCCAATTGCTGCAAGGCCAGGCGCATGGCGGCGGACGGGTCATGGTTTTCAGAGTCACGCCACGCCCAATGGAACAGCAGGGACAGGCAAGCGCATAAGAAATCGTCAACGGGGGTAAGCGCACCGTAGGAAAATTGCACATCGCCCCGACAGGCGGCGATGCTCATCAGCCCCAAAGGTTCGTCGTTGATGTCTTCGGTCATTGCCAACAGGCAAGCGGACGCGCCCACGGCCTTGAGGGGCTTGCCGTGCACCAGCAGCTCGTGCTGGCTCAGGTTGCCGTGGGAGGTAAGGAAATACGCCGTGCCATCGTAATGGTCGCCATGCCCCATAAGCATCAGCAGGCCGTTGTCCGGTGCTTCACTCAGGTGGGCAATCGTTCGTGTGCAGGCCGCACCCCAGACGGCGGTTATCAGCGCCGCTTCCGCCTCCACATGGTACAAATGCTTCCGGGGATCGTCCGCACAGGCATGGCTTAGGATGGCCAATGGGGTTTGCCCCGACGGGTACGGGAAGTGGCGGGTGCGCCGTTGCATCGCGTAAAGCCCGGCGTATTGGCTGACCGCCAATGACGGCGGCGCGTAACCTTGCCAAGGCAAGCCGTTCAGCTCGCCGTGGCCGACAATCGCCAAATGCCCAATGCCCGTCAAATGGGCCATGACATCTTGCCAGTGCTGCGCCATGTGCTGGTGCAAGGCCGCCAAGGCACTGGTGAGGTCAACGGCTTCGGGAGTCGGTTCGGGCTGCGTCGGTTTGCGGCCTGTGTTAAGGCGCAGGGGGTGGCCGCCCCGGCCATGCAAATAGTGGCCGACCAAGCGCAGAAGGCGGGCAGAGGCCTCCAAGTGCGGGGCGGCCAATTGGATGGCCTGTCCGTGCGACACCAGCAACAGCCGGGGCGGTTGGCCTTCAAACCCATAACTGGCGGGCGACAGGCACAGCAGCACCGCCTCCGTTTTGCTGAGCCGCCCTTGCAGACCGGACAGGCTGAGCTGGGCATTTTGGAGGTCAGAGTATTTATGGGCAGCCTCCAGTTGCTTACGCTGTTCGTTGCAGCGTTGCTGCACCGCCTCCCAATGCCCCCACTGTTGTTGGTAAAGGCGTTCCACAACCTCATCGGCCACCATCCTTGCACGCAGCTGCCCCAAGCGTACCAATTCAAGGTCACAGGCGATGGCCTCGGCCCTGGCAGTGTTAAAAGCGGCCACCTCTGGATCGTCCGTCTGCGCCTTGAGCAGGTTGGCGTTCAGCAATTTCTGCAGGCGCACCCCATAGCTGGCGCACAGCACCGCCACCATCAGACGGCTGTCGCCCGTCTCCAAGGCATGCCCCAGCCAACGTCCCCACAATGCTTGCAAGTCTTGGCTTCCGATATCCGGGGATACACGGTCACGGAACTGGTCGATGATCTCCGTCGGATGGCGGAAATAGTCCAATGCGTCGCCGGATGGCAAGGCCAGCAACAGTATGCTGAAATTTTTCAAGTAATCTACAAAATTGCCGGGATAATTTTCAAGTAGCCTATAAAGCATCACAATGGTATTGAGGCATTTGGACAGTGCGTGCCATTCTTTTAGGGCTAAATGGAGATCGGCGCAAAGCGACAACAACGAGATCAAATCACACATTAAGTGTGAAAATTGATGGCCTACTTGGTACGCCCCAAGTTTCGTATAAAACTTCAGGGATTGATTGTAATTAGCCTTCGCGGTAATCCAATTTTGCTGTTTTCTATGAAAAATTCCCATGCTCTCCAATAAATACGCATACTCAGCCATCATTGGAATACATAGGCCATTACTGGTATGTCTTACCAATAAAAGTGAGATATTTTCAACTCCAAGTTTTTGGAATATTTGTTTTGATTCAGAGAAAGCTTCTAATGCAGCAACTCTATTATATTGATCGCTATGAATAGTGCCTATCCTGCGTAATATATTCGCTAAATCCCATAAATTATCATCATCATTTCCAAGTTGTCTGCAAATTTGCTCTGCTTCTTGAAGTTTTCCCAATGCCTCTCTGGGGTTTTTATGGATATTGTGCAAAAGACCAAGATGAGTTAGTACAATATATAATGGCTTTAGGTGGTCTAATGATTGAGAACTTATTAGCTTCCTAAAATTCGCCTGAAACCGCAAATTTTGTTCTAAGTCAGAAAATCTTTGCAGTGCTGTTTTAAAGTCGCCTTGATCGTAAGCAGCAATTGCATAATTTATTGGTGCTTGCCACTCATTGTCTTCAGCGAAATTTTCTTCCAATTCGTCAATATCTGTTTCTGCCATAATGATTGATTTATAAATGGTTTGGATTAAATTCAGGAGATCAGCAATCACGCTAGCTGGCAGGTTCCAAGCCGTGTGCTTCGACGATCATGCAGTCCAGGCCGACTTTGAATCAGGCCAGTTCACCTTTGTCACTTTCGCCCAGCAGTTCACAGGGGATAAGGATGCGGCCACCGGCATGGTAGCAGTAGTAGATGTTGTTGTGCAGGGGCAGGTCTCCTCCTGTCAGTGCTTCGAGCCGGACTTCGGGGAGTTTGATGGGGGCGGCCGCCCAGGTGGCAAACAGCGTGTTGGACAGGTGGCTTCCCAGGTGCCTTTTTTCTGGCCGTTTTATTCCGTGACCAGGCTCAGGCTGTTGAACGATCATCGTACTGGCTGGAAATGGGATAGTGCAGATATATTTTGCCGACTTAAGACGTGCCTTGCGGAAAGCAAGGGCTTTGTCGATTCTTAAATCAACAGTATTGATGACAAACCGTGCCGCAGTGATGGGTCGTGCAAGCTTGTCCCGCACGTCCAGGGCGGGTTCGGGTTCAGGGTCGGAGCTGGTGAGCTTGGCCAAGTAGTCTTTCGGCGATTCGGGCAGGCTAACGTTGTCTTCGTGGTTCATGTTGCCTCCATTGGGCGGGCCTATCCAGGGATGGCCGGTGATGTTGGGTTGTCCGTCAAGGTGACGGTGCAGGTCGGGCAACCGGGTGTGCCACAGCGGTTGGTGACTGGGGTCATTTTTGCGGAAGCTGAAATCACCTTTGGGCTTGGCAAAGTCCAGGTTGTCGTCCTTGTTGGTTCGTGTATGGTAGCAGGGCTTTTTAGTGTCGCCCAACGTGGCCAGCATTTCAAGCTAACGGGCAAACGGCGTGTCCGGCAAGCCGCAATGCGGTTCGCAGGACACGCGAACCTAACTTCCCTTAAGGGGTTTGCGTCTGCTTGGCGACCACCCTGCCCATGACCACATCAAGGGTGTAGTGCCGCTCCGGCAAGTGTGTTTTCCATACCAATTGCTCAGTCTCTACGCCCAGCACCGACACTTGGTTGACGGCATCCGGTTCGCCCAGCAGATGGATGGCGACTTGTTTGTCCTGCCCGATCCCAACCACCGCCCAGTTCTTGGCATTCACTTTCGTCAGCGACACCGGTGCTTCGCCGTCACAGCCTGCCACCAAAACCATCAGCGCCGCCACCAATAATGTGCAATTTTTCATTTCATTTCTCCGTCAGGTTGTCATCAGAAGCCATAGCTTAATGCCTGATGACCGCTGCGAGTTGTGGGTTTTGTCCTAAATGTCGCCGTGCATCAGTTGTTTGACATTTTCGGGGTACAAAACCCGTTTTTTACGCCATTCAATCTAAACGCTGCCATTTTCACGATGGTTAAAAAACTTTTGGGCGGTTACTTGGCTAATCCCATATAAGCCGATGACGACTGATCCTCCTTGCTAGTAGGTAAATGACTGGCAATCCCTGCGAACACTTTTTGGGCATCATCAAATATGTCGTAATGCCTTGCCCATAACATCGCCCCAAAAAATTTAGGCATTTCCCACAAAAAACGATGTTGCGCTTATGGAAAGATAGACTTGCCAAAAATGTTTTGGCGATTTTTCAGGAGAGAGAGGCCACATGAGAAATAACAATCCCATCTTAAACCGTCAAAGCCTTGACGAAAAACTACCGGGCATCAATGAAGAAACCGCCAATAAATTGGGGGTTATCGACAGATACAGGGTCAACCGTGAAATTTCAAAAACAGCCAAAAACAAATTGATTGATGTTGAAAAGACCCGCCTTGAGGCGCAAGCCGAAGTGGCTGTCACGGCCATCCGTATTGCCGGACAACAGATGAAGCAGGCAATCCTTGCCGACAATGTGGAAAAGTCCGGGGTTTTGATGGCAAATTTGAACTTGGCCATGTCCGGTGTCAACAAGACGTTGACTACAGTCCAAGCCACTAGCATGTACCTGCACGAAAAAAGTTACCAGGACAGCTGTTCGACTTTCAAGGCCTTGGACTTGTCACCTGAACAATTTGGTGAAATTGATGCCGTGCTCCAACACAACAAGTACCAAGACCAACGCAGGGACCAAGAGATGATGGAGGCGTCAAAAGACTCTTTGTCAGAGCTGCATCTATTTGTGCTGCGCAATGTGGACATCCTTAGAAAATAATCCCCAGGACAAGCTTATGAACATTCTGACATTGATCAACCAAGCCAAAAAAAATGATGAAGTCGCCGAGGCCATGTTATTGGCGATGGGCAATGGCCTTATCAGCCAACAACCCCTACCGGACACTTCCTCGGCTGAACTTGGCAACCTTGGCGCCCTGATGGACAGCCAATGCAACGGTCATCTGCAAAACGCGGCCAATCTGCTGCAACAACTTGGCCGTGTCCAATCCGAAGCCCTCCAGAAGCTCATGCCTCCTTCTGGAATGGGCGATGGTGCAGGCCATGCTTCCCAAGGCGTGACCCTTGAAGGCGAGGCGGTGCATTGCCCAGCAGGGCCTGATTAAGGTTTCCGCCGCACTTCAGCCAGGCCGCCACAGGGCTGGCCTGGCACATTTATAACCGTTTAAAACTTGCAACAAGGGGGATAGCATGGCGACACAAGATCACAACAACTACACCTTGGACGATAATTTTTCATGGATCGAAAAATTCCTGGTCTGGATGAGCGGGCATAAACCGTCAGATGTGCTGAGAAATGCCGAACATCCCGAAGAATGGCGCAAGCTGGTGTTCATCGGCAGCAGCATGTTCATGGCGGTGGCACTGGCGGCGGGCAATTGGTTCGTGACCGGTTACAGCATGTTTGACAACAGCGTGCGGGCGGGTTGGGTCAGCGCGTGCGTAGGCGCAACGATAGTGATGTTTATCGACCGGGCATTTTTGTACAACACTGACACCTTAAGCGCGTCCACAAAACGGTGGGTTGCGATTAGCCTGTTTACTGCCAGAATCGGCATTTCCTTGGTGATTTCCTCCTATACAGCCGAGGCAGTTGTGCCGTTGTTGTTAGGCAAGGACATGAACATTATCGGCCAAAAAATGGGGTCTGAGGATCTGACTGAGCATAACAAACTTGACCCATGGCATCTCCAAGACCAGCAAAAAAACCTCGAGACACAGCGGCATGAGGTCGCCGATTTACAAACCGCCGTCCAACAACTGCCCGCCGACATTGTCGCTGAACTCAACGCGGCAAGCCGTTGTTGGCGGCAATACAAGGCAACCAAACAGGCCTTACAACAAGATGGCCTCTACAACTGGGAGCGTGCCGACCTCACTTCTAAGCGTGCCAACTGCACAGAGCAGGACACAAGCGCCCATAACGCCAAAAAAGCTTATTTAAGCCAAGCCCAGCAAAACCTCGCCGACGCGCAAACCGCCTTTAAGGCCAGCCAAAGCCAATTTAACCGGGCGCAACAGGCCAACAGCCAACAACTGGCAGGCATCAAGGCGAACGCCGAAAACAACTACACGACCACTTCCAGCTTCGTTCTGGAAAAATTATTGGCGGCTAGCCCCGAAGCCAGAAAAAAGAAAATGATGGCCACTAGCATCATCATGATCCTTGAAATGTTGCCGTATATGTTAAAAATGTTTGGCCAATCGACGGTAGGCAGACGGATAGCCACCAAGGAATCCAAAGCCCAGGCTTACATTGCCGCTCGGGAGCGGCTTGAAGCGATGCAGATCAAAAATTGGGTTGAACATGAGATGCATGAACTAAAGATGCAGGCCGTGTTACGCGACATATCAGACGAGACCATCGCCAAGCTCCGGGAAGATGCTGAAATTCGGCAGATGTTCAACGAATCCTTTATCAAATCAATGAAAGCCTTCGCGCCGTTTGAGTCAGTCCAGGCCATGATGAAAGAGCTGGAACGGACTGCGTTCGACGTGGAAGCGTTTATGAATAAATTCCCCGATTTCGCGCAAGTCATCGGCATCGCCTGGGCTGAAGCCATAAAAAAAGCCTGTGATGCCTTAAAGGATAAGCAAGGTCGGCACCATACCGAGAAGGATAGCCAAGGCCACTAAGCCAATCCACTCCCCCCGCTACGTCAGGCCTGTTGCCGTTGCGGGGAATCCGAACCAACCACCGGAGCCATGTTCGGTGCCAAGCACTGGCCATGGCTTTTATACCCAATCTCAGAGCACTACCAACGATGAAAAAACGCATCATTCAACTGATCCTCGCACTTCTCCTATCAGCAAATTGCCTTCCGCTGGCGGCACAGCCGTGCGGCCTCGACACCAAAATCGAAGAGCTACGCACCGACCCTGAAGCGCGGGCGGCTGCACAAGAGTCCATTGAAAAAATTCGTGCGGGTTTCAAAGACGGTGTCCTTGGCTTATTAGGCACCCTGATGTATAGCGCGGAGCAATGCAACATCTATATTGAAGGTGAACCAAAATTTCTGGCCTTTATTTCTGCCATTGCCAAAGACCCAACTGAGGAATCGGCTTTCTTGAGTATCTATGGGCGTGCCAAAAGTGGCGAGGCGACCGTTGCCGGACAGTTCGACTTAAGAGAACGCATCAAATACGAATACGGCATCCGCGCCTGCAACCGTTCTTTTGTGGATATCATTGAAGCGGTGGATTTTGACAAAATTTTGCAGGTGATTGATTACCAAGAAAAGCAGCGTGTTGCTGAGGCGCTAAAGTCACTCGAGTCGGAATGACCAAGCGTTAGCCAAGCCATTGCCTGAAATGGTGGCGCGGCCTTTATAGCTGACGCAATATAAATTGATCATTTCAAAAATATCCGACAAAGGACTGCCATCCTTACAAGTGCCCCTTGATAGGGCATTAGCTATGCCGACTGTCAATTATCTATATTAACTATAGTATAAAGCGATATTTATTAGCGTTAAACTAAAAGGATTATTTATAATAAAACCCGCCAAACACCACCCACACCTAATAAGGGGGTTCCAGAGTAGATTAGACCACCATGCCCAAGCTCACCGACACCTACGCCCGTGCCTACGACTGCTGCGACGCGGTCTTCACCGAACTGGGGCGCTTCCCCACCATCGACCTGATCCGCGAACGCATCGGCGTCAACAGCCCGATGACCATCAAGAAGGCGATGAACGAGTGGACACGGCATTTTGCCGAGCAGCATTTTGACAAGCTCAACCGCCCGGATGTGCCGGCGGCTTTGGCCCATGCGATGGAACAGGCTTGGAAGCTGGCGGTGGTCGAGGCGGAAAGGCCTACCTGCAAAAGGAGCAGGGCTACCAACACGCTATAGCCGAAAACCGGCTGGCGATGGCGGGGCTGGAACAGGAAAAGGCATTTTTGAACCAAACGCTGGGGAAGGGGTAACTTCACGAAACGGAAAAAATCGTACGCTAAGCTTCGTTTGCTGTTCTTAGAGGCCGAAATTTACCTTGTGCGATTTTTTTGTTTTGATGCCAAACGTAATCACCGGTGAGATTAATATGTTCCCATCCTAATGGGGACAGGTGACGAAGCAGGTTGTCATCGATTTCTTTCCCAGAATCTTTCAACGCCTGTGTGGCACGTTCCAAATAAACCGTGTTCCAAAGTATGATGGCCGCGGCCACCAAATTCAGTCCGCTGGCACGATAACGCTGGTTTTCAAAGCTGCGGTCCCGCATTTCACCCAATCGGTTCAGGAAAACGGCCCTTGCCAATGCGTTCCTGGCTTCCCTTTATTGAGGCCGGCTTGCACCCGGTGCCGCAAGTCTACATCCTGTAGCCAATCCAGCGTAAACAACGTCCGTTCGATCCGGCCAAGTTCACGGAGTGCAACCGCCAAGCCGTTTTGCCTGGGGTAACTGCCCAGCTTTCGGAGCATCAGTGAAGCGGTGACCGTACCATGTTTGATTGATGCCGCCAGCCTTAAGATTTCATCCCAGTGGGTATGTATATGTTTTATATTGATCTCGCCCCCAACTATATTGGCCAAGGTCGGATAGTTTTTGGCATCGCCCCCAATATATAGGCGCTTATCGGCCAAATCACGGATGCGCGGGGCAAAACGGAACCCCAGCAGGTGCATCAGCCCGAAGACGTGGTCAGTGAACCCGGCTGTGTCGGTATAGTGTTCCTCGATCCGTATATCTGATTCATGGTTCAGCAACCCGTCCAAAACATGGGTGGCATCGCGTACGGTGGCATTGATAATTTGGGTATGGAAGGGTGCATATAGCTAATCCAATATAAATTGATGCGACAATAGGATGTTGTAAAAACGATCAT
>CAYUQV010000097.1:1058-9465 GCA_964446885.1 uncultured Methylocucumis sp. | reverse complement strand
AAGCAGACGGTGATGGCCACTTTAAAAAAAAGCTTGCCGCCTTGTGCAGGTCAACCCCAGAATCCATGAGCTGCTAAGCAACAGAAACCGACCCGAAGTCAGGCTAGAGGCGGCTTTTGAGGCCGAACTCGACGAGCAATGGTCTTTTGTGGGTGGCAAGGCCAACCAACGGTGGCTGTGGTATACCCATAGATACCGTCATAAAATCTAAAAATCAAACCTTATTTTGAGTGCGCCCAAAGCGGATCAAATGACTTACCGGATTTAAGGACACCAAAAGCGATATGAATAAGCTTGCGCATGGCGGCACAGGCAATGGCCTTGCCGTTTTTGCCGTTAGCTTTGAGTCGTTCGCAGAAATCGTGAATCACAGGGTTATGTTTCCAGGCGCACAAGGCTGGCATATACAGCACCTTGCGCAAGATAGGATCGCCGTTTTTCGCGATGCGGGTTTTACCTGTCCATTGCCCCGATTCGCGCAGGGCGGGCGCAAGACCAACAAAGGCAACCACCTGTTTGGCGTTGGTAAAGCCTTGATGTGGGCTCAAAACAATGAGCAGATGGGCAACCGTTGCTGCACCGATACCTGGAATGGATTCGAGCAATTCGCGGCGTTTATCAAGATTGGGGTCGTTGCCGATCAGATCGTTGATAGCCTGACGAATGGCCTTGATTTCATCTTCCACGGTTTTGAGCAAGGTGTTGATGGACTCCTTGACACTATCATCAGCGGTATCCAAACGGTTGCGTTCCATTTGCCGGATTTCGATCAGATGCTCAAGACGTCGAGTCAGGGACTGTAAGCGGCGCATCTCGGCTGGCGGCGGTGTCCACAGAGCGGGCTGCATGGACAGGGCGTAACGGGCAATGAGCTTGGCGTCAGCCTTGTCGGTCTTGGTGCGGCTCAGTTCGCTTTTGGCGAAGGCGTTGATTTTAGCCGGATTGACAACGCTAACGGAATAGCCTTTCACGACCAAAAAATCCGCCAAGGGCAGACTATAAGCCCCAGTCGCTTCCATGCAAATCAGCGGCTGAGTGGACAGATTAAAGGTTAATAACCAAGCGATAAAAGCCTCAAATCCGGCATTATCGTTGGAAAAGTGTTTATGTTTGTATTTACTTTCCATGAGCAACGCCACATCGAATTTCTTTTTGGCAATGTCAACACCGACTGTTATTTGAAACATGGACTTACAGCTCCCAAACGAGAAATAATAAAATATCCTATTGAATCTATTCAGAAACCACACGCTAAGTTCAGCCTTATTCATACAGGCTCGAAGCCTCAGTATACCGTTCGAACTACGCTAGCGAGTGTGGATGGCGGGGAGTTCAATCTATGGGACAGGCTTTAAGCCTCAGGGCACTCGCGACTTCCTCCGCTATCCTCCCGATGATCAGTCGGGGATTCTGGCTCTTTGGGGGGACAGAATCAAGATATAAGGGCACAAGTGCGGTCGATCACGCCACCAACACCATTCTGGCTTATGTGTTTGGCAAACGGAAGGACGACGTGTTCAGGCAACTCAAGGCATTGCTTGAACCTTTTGGCACTACCCGATATTACACAGACGACTGGGGCGCCTATGAACGCCACTTGGACGCAGACAAGCACGAAGTCGGCAAACGCAACACCCAGCAAATAGAGCGCAAAAACTTGAACCTCAGGACATGGATCAAGCGTCTGGCACGGAAAACCATTTGTTTTTCAAAATCCGAACTCATGCACGATACCGTCATCGGATTGCTCATCAATAAAGTTGAGTTTGGTCTTAACATTTTTACTTGATTAACAGGTTTCGCCCACTACCCTATTTGCGATGGATAGGAATAACTGGAAATGTACCCGCAGGGCATAAAGGGTAAGAAAAATATCAATATTTTAGTGTTGGCAGTGGTCTATAAAGGCGTGGCGATTCCGGTGTATTGGCTGCTGTTGAATAAGCGGGGCAATTCCAGCACACGAGAGCGGGTTGCGCTAGTGAAACGGTTTATCAGGCAGTTCGGCAAAGGGCGGCTACAGGGATTGTTGGCAGACCGGGAATTTATTGGGGAAACATGGCTGGCTTGGCTTAAGTCCGAGCAGATCGACTTTCACATCCGCATTAAAAAAGATGCCAAAGTACCTAATAGCCGAGGTGAACGGGTACAAGCCAAGCGGCTATTCCAGTGCCTTAAAGCGGGAGAGGCGCTGGTTTTGCTTGACGCCAAAACTATGACGGGGGTGGATGTTTATCTGTCCGGGCTACGTTTGGCGGATGGCGAACTATTGATTGTGGCCTCCAGCAAAACTTGTCCCGATGCCATTGAAACCTATAGCAAACGTTGGCAAATCGAAACGCTATTTAGTTGTATGAAAGGGCGCGGGTTCAATCTCGAAGAGACGTGCGTCACCGACCGCACCCGTATCAAACGGTTATTGGTCGTCGCTGTGGTGGCCTTTTGCTGGGCGCACCGTATCGGGGAATGGCAGCACGCTTACGTCAAGCCCATCAAAGTGAAAAAGCACCAGCGTCTGACGAAAAGTATTTTTAGGGCGGGGCTTGATTTACTCCGCGACAGTTTACTAAAACCAAAAGATTCGCTCAGGTTGGTTTGCCAGAATTTTTTGCAATTTATTGATTTAAAAGAGACTCATTGCAATTGTTGATTTTTTGTCATGTACAGAGCCCTTTAATTTAATGTCATTTTCAAGGTGTCACAGACTAGCGGAGCAGTCATCCGTTCGCCGATAGCCCAACCAAAATCTCGACCGGATTATAGTTCCAACCTTACTGCTAACCACAGCCAAACCTCTTCAGTCAAATTGTATGTTATACTTCTACAGTTTACTTGTGCTATACACCCATTTTGGGTTGGAGGCAACTGCGGTGAAGTTTTTCTCCAATAGGTTAGGGAATCGCTGAAAAAATCGTCGATTCCCTGATTGGCCGATAGATTTCACTTTTTTAAAATCAGCACGCCATTTGACGTGCCGTTTCAGGCGGCTTGTCAGGTTTTCCGCCCGCTTTGGGCGGATCTCCCCCTAGGTGGCGACCAATGGCCTTCTGAGCAGGTACAGGTTGGCTAGACCAACCAGCAAATTGACCTGCGAGGCATTCTTCGCCAAGCCACGGTAGCGGGTCTTGCGGTAGCCGAACTGGCATTTGATGATGCGGAAGATGTGTTCCACCCTTGCCCGCACCGAGGATTGCTTGCGGTTGCGCTTTTTCTGTTTGGACGACAGGTTCTTGTTCGGCTTGCGTTTGTCGTTGACGCACCAGCGCATCCCCAGGTGGCGCGCTCCGCGCTTGTATTCGTCGCTGGTGTAGCCAGCATCGCCGAACACCACTTCGTCGCCTTCGCGCAGCAAGTTGGGCAGTTCGGTGATGTCGGCGGTGTTGGCCGGGGTCACGGTGACACTGTGCACCGCGCCGGAGTTGACGTCGGCGCCGATGTGGATTTTCATCCCAAAATACCACTGGTTACCCTTTTGGGTGGAGTGCATGCCAGGATCGCGAGCTTTGTCCTGGTTCTTGGTGGAGCTGGGGGCATGGACGATGGTGGCGTCCACCATCGTGCCTTTGGACACCAGCAGGCCTTCGGCTTTGAGGTGCGCATTGATGGTGTCCAGCAGCACGGCGGTCAGGCCGTTGTCTTCAAGGAAATGCCGGAAGTTGAGGATCGTGGTCTCGTCCGGCAAAGCGTCGGTGACGCCGCCAAAGCCCGCGAAGCGGCGCACGCTCTCGATTTCATAGAGCGCGTCCTCCATTTGGCGGTCGGAGAAGCTGAACCACTGCTGCATACAGTGGATACGTAGCATCGCCAGCAAGGGCATCGGCTGGCGGCCACGGCGGCCTGACGTGGGGTAATGCGGAGCCAACTGTTCCTGCAACAACACCAATGGCACGGCCTTTTCCATCTCCGCGAGGAACAATTCCCGGCGGGTTTGGCGTTTTTTGTGGTCGTAATCAAGGTCGGCGAAGCTGGTCTGGCGCATGGGCGGCTATCTGTCAGGAAAATGGATGACGGTATTATCTCATTTGACGCGATTTATTCAGCGATTCCTTAGGGCAACTGGCAAGGAATAGTTGCTGTTGGTCGTGTTTTTGTACTTCATGGCCGCTTGTACACCAGTCGTTGCCACGCAGGTTTGCACCGTAGGAATAATTCTGGCGACCCGATTCCTACCGACAAAACGTTCTTCGTCACGCCGCCACCGAATGATCATGAGTGAACCCGGACGTTTTTTCTACATTGAAAATATGTTTAATTTCACTGGTTATCAATTGATGTTTCTGGTTCCTATCAAAAAGGGGTATTTTACGCCAATCATAAAATCCGTTAGTTGAAACCGACAACAGCGGCACATCATTTTTATCACAATTGTTTTTCATCGGCCTTGATCATGGTGTACTTCACTTGGCATGTTTAGCAAAGTACACTGCCCCTTTTTAATTGCCCCTTGTGGGTTGAATGAAGGCCAATACCTCTTCCATACTGCAACTTCTACCTGTTAGTGCTTATGATCTTCGAAGACTAGTTTATTCTGAGATGTTTTGCCTGCCATAAGCACACCATTGATTCGACAATCCCTAAATATTTCAACACCTTTGGAATTCCATCAATGTCTGAACGTTCCAATGATTTTTTTAAACTATGCCTGATATTTGTTGGGGGCAGTTTGTGTCTATATTTCTATTTTTTTTATTACTTTACTCGGGTTTAATAACTACACTTTTAACTGAGTGACCGCATGGCCGTGGCATGATTAACGCTACGGAAGTGGTTACTACCATTATGATTATCGTCACTTTGCAATGATGATTACTAAACTTTTCAATATAAAACCCCTGACTAAAAGCATCCAACATTTAACTTCTATGCTAAAATTTATTTTAGTACATACTACAGGTGTAACTTAATGTTACACCTGTAGTAACTAGAATGGTGAATGTAACATTATGTTACACCGGAATTACTGGGGTTTATTTAAATGAGTAAAGATGATTACAAAACACCTGTCATAGCAGTTCTAAATATGAAAGGAGGTGTAGGTAAAACAACGACAGTAGTTAATTTAGCAGCTGAATTTGCCTTGAATAACTGCGCTGTTCTTGTAATAGATGTTGATCCACAAGGAAATGCTTCTGATCATATCGGTTCGATTTCATATACAAAACTGAATGCAAATGTTAGTTGGCTTTTCGCAGATCCTGAAACAAGAACTGATGTTAGTAAAATAATTCAAACCATTTATGAAGATGTTAGACCAGGATTTGAAGGCGTAAGCTATATTCCATCAACGCAATTGTTAGATAAAATTGTTTCAAAGGTAACATCCCCAAGACCTTTAGAAGAATTAAAATTAAGAATTGATAAAATATCCACTGCATTTGATGTGATTTTAATTGATTGCCCACCTAACCTGATGACATTGACAGAAAATGCCATATCAGCGGCAACCCACTACATAGTGCCAATTGATACTGGTACTAATTATTCAACAAGTGGTTGGATGGCATTGATGGAACATATTGAAAATATTTCGAGTTATACAAATCCAGATCTCCAATATTTAGGGGCTTTATTAACAAGAGTAGAAAACAAAAATGTAAATAAAGCGATATCTATGACTGTCGAGGCACTAGAAAGTGGTGAGGTAGATTCAGGTAGATTATTACCGGTGACCATTCGAAACGCATCAAAGATTGGTGAAGCTTCAATTAAAAATGAACCTGTACGCAAAACAGATAAATCAATACGAAATAAAGTTGCACAAGATTATGCAAAACTGGCTAGTTATTTAATTGAAACACTTAAATTAAGAAAATCTCTGTTTGAACCAGACAACATTCAATAAGGAAAGAGCATGTCAGGCAAAAAAAAATTGTCTCCACTACAAAACTTACAACAAGGAATACTTGCTAATTTACAAGAAAGATCTCCTGTAATTTCAATAAATAGTATGAATAGTCAGAATACAAATAATGGGGATCTAGGTATTACAATTAATCAGCAAAGTTTTTCGATAAGCGTAGAACAAATAATTCCAAACCCTTATCAACCAAGAAGAGATTTTGATCAAAATAAAATAATTGAACTTGCAGAATCTATTGAATCTGTAGGACAAATTGAACCAATTGTTGTTCGAAGGTCTGGTGATCAATATGAACTAATTGTCGGAGAAAGAAGACTCCGTGCTTTTCAATACTTGAAACGCCCAATGATCGATGCCGTAATTAGGGAGGCCGATGATGGTTTAATGGCTGTTATGGCACTAGCTGAAAATATTGATCGTGAAGATTTAAGCGATTATGAAATTGGCTTGGCTATTAAAAATATTGAACATCTCTTCACATCAAAACAAGATATAGCTAATTATATTGGCAAAACAAGAATGGACGTTTATAGATACACTTCATTTCTTGAATTACCTTCATGGGTAGTAGCTAGATTAAACGTAAATCCAAGAATAATTAATAGGACAAATGCTCAAGCATTAAAGTCACTAATTAATAGATCAGATTATGAAGAAGCGATCTATCGAGAACATATAGAAAAAGCAATGGATTTTCTTGAACTCGGCTCACTAACCCAAACTCTGTTTATTTCCAGAATTGAAAAAATGGTTAAAGATGCTAATAATCCTCGCAATCAAGAACGGACGATTACCAAAAAGGAATACAAAGTAGGAGGGAAGAACATTGGCAAATTAGTTCATGATGATAATAATTTATTAATTAAAATTAAATCAATCGCATTATCTGAAGAAGATATTAACGAAATACATTTGCTTATATTAAATAAAATAGCAGAAAAATAAAAAAATAGTTTTGTGTAACTAAAATAACTACTTAGTGACCTTTTTATAATCGTCCATTTGCTTTTGGAACATAAATTCATTGTACTCTTTTTCAGTTTTGAATCCTTGACGTTCCCATACTTCAAGAGGTTTTTTACTAGTAAGTGACTGCTGCTGATCAAGCTCCCAATCATGCCCCCAATCTTCTTTAAGGGCTTTGCTTAAAAAACCTGCATAAGACTTATCTGCCTTCTCATTACTATATAAGATATTTCTTTTAACATAATTAAATCCATGCTTGTTTTCATATAGCTCTAATGCAGAAGCTATAGTTTTCTTTAACCGATGCCGCTCAGGAATCAAAGATAATAAATCCTCAGGAATACCAATTGTTTCTGTTTTCTCAGTGTTAGTTACTTCCAAACTACCATGTTTAGTGAATTTATTAGTTAAAATTTTGAAACGAATTGCACCCACCCGCCGACCATATTTGATTTCTTCAAATTCGAAATAGATATCAGATTTTTTTATTAACTCTTTTTGTACTGACAATAAAATAAAACGTTTAAAGTCAGCATATAACTGATATTGTTCCTTTCTAAGACCTAAAACTTCTCTTAGTTTCTCTAATTCAAATTCCCTATCTTTTAACTTCTCATATTGTTTTAGTAAGGTATAAATCCTTATTGTGTATTGACTTTTAAAGCTCAACAACATTTCTAATTTGCTAGATGTAAAATTCCCTTTAAGTTTTAATAAATACGGCTTTAACAAAGGATCAAAGCTTAGATTAACCATACCTGATCCATCTATGTACTTAGCCGAAGATACCCACCCAATTTGTAATAGTCCATCGGCCTCATCAATATTTACAACTCTTTTCAATAAATTTTCAGTTGTTTTTTTACATTCCCGATATGCTGATGCTTTATCTACACCTAAAAATTCAGCAAGCTCTCCTACGCTAATTCGATAGGGTTTGAAATCTTCATCATCAGGCTGAATTCTGGAAATCATCGTCAAAATTAAACGTTGTTCAGCCAAAGGCAAGTTATATCTAGCTTCTACTAATTGATTTGACTGTGTAACAATTAAAGATGTTAATAACGATTTTTTTTTATTGATAACCATAAAATTAATAACAAAAAAATTACACAAATATTAATGTACGACCCTACATAAATAAAGGGAGTCGCTATTTTTGACGAAAGATTTCCCTTGCTCCTGCGTGGAAATCGTCAAAAATACCGCGACTGATTAAATTGCTTCGCAAGCCCTATCGCTTCTGGGGACTACTCGACTCCTGTCTCGCAGCGAGTGATGGCTACATGGCCGGGCTCTCGAAGCGGGCAAGGGGGCATCTACCGCCATTCCCTAGTGCAAATTCCTCATACTACAGGCCGCTTCGGGCACTGAGCACCGCAAACCCGCCAAACGACTGCCGGTCTCCCAAAGCGGGCAGGGGGCATCTACCGCCATTCCCTAGTGCAAATTCCTCATATTACCGATTCAAGCTCCCGGCTCAACCCGCCAATAACTGGGGCAGGGATGCAAATCAGCCATAGTTCAGTGCAAATTCCTCATACTACAGGCCGCTTCGGGCACTGAGCACCGCAAACCCGC
>CAYUQV010000097.1:0-958 GCA_964446885.1 uncultured Methylocucumis sp. | reverse complement strand
CAAAGCGGGCAGGGGGCATCTACCGCCATTCCCTAGTGCAAATTCCTCATATTACTGACTAAAATGACTATCTAGTAATAGGATTATAAAGAGAGGCAATATTCTCATATTTCAATGCAAAAAACTCTTAAATAGATGTAAATCTTTCATAGTTAAATGCAAATTTATCATAGTACGATGTAAATATCTCATATTTAATTGTTCAACACAATGATTTTATTAGACAATAAACGCTGTAAAACAATTAAAACACTTAAACAAAAAAACAACAACGTTTATTGTTTGTTTTTTTGTGTAAGTTTGAATCTATTTAAAGAATCACCAATAACCTAATTGGCTATCTAACCATCACGATTTCTAAAATCTGAGCGTCACTTAACATGTCATTTCAAATGGATTTCTAGTTTACAGCCCATTTTGTAGGCTTTGTTGCATAAATGATCCAATGCCCTCATATACCAGGAAATTCACTAGTAGCGAACCGTAATGCCTAAGCCACACCCCAAGAAATACCAAACCATCAATTGCCGGGATTACAAGCAACGTGGCTCAATGTTACTATGGATCAACAAGGACATGGATTGGTTGGCGCCTGGCAGTGGCAAGCGGGGTCGGGCAGAGAGGTTTTCGGATGCCGCGGTTCAATTTTGCCTGATGGTCAAGAATTTATATGGTCTGGCGTTGCGGCAAGCCACGGGTATGGTGGCCAGTTTATTGAAGTTGTCCGGCCTGGATTGGCCGATGCCTGATTACTCGACCCTTTGCCGCCGTCAGCAACGTTTACAGGTCTGTATTTCCTACCGTCCCAATCCCAATGGCATGCATTTGTTGGTCGACAGTACGGGCGTCAAAATGTTGGGCGAAGGCGAATATCCAAAGGGCATAAATGGAAAACCAAGAAGCATAAAGGGAGTCGCTATTTTTGACGAAAGATTTCCCTTGCTCCTGCGTGGAAATC
>CAYUQV010000096.1:0-9520 GCA_964446885.1 uncultured Methylocucumis sp. | reverse complement strand
CTTATTTATCCTTTATTTAAATCAATGCGTTAGGTTTTTTGTCGTGTACAGAGGGTAAAAGCGTTATAGTTCCTTATATTAAAAAAAACTTATTGCTGAATGATAAAACGATTAGATTTGTATTTGCAAAACCAGGAATAAACATGTTTGTAAATTTATTTAATGGGTCTTCTTATGCAAAGTCCCATTTTATGAATTGCGTAACTGGAACAAGCACATCAATGAAAAATTTAACTCGTTCAGATATGGAAACTTTGCTTATCCCCTTTCCTCCCCTCGCCGAACAACACGCCATCGTTGAACAGGTTGACCGCCTGCTGGCTTCTGTAAATGCCCTTGAGCAACAAGTACAAGAACGCAAAACCTACGCCGAGCAACTGATGCAAGCCGTGCTAAAAGAAGCGTTTGCAGGATAAGCAGCAAAAAAATCCAACCCAGCAGGCATTTTAATCGCATGGATCAACCCAATTAACGGGCGGCGGTTTTGAGCGGTATGCCGTCCATACGGCGCGAAACCTGCTTAAGCTGATGCGGCAAATGTTCCGCTTTGCCGTTGACCGTGACATCATCGAGTTTGAGCCGACAGCAAGCCTAACCGCATTTACCAACGCCAAGAACGGAAAGCAGAACAAGCCCAAGCATGGCAACCATTAGGCGATAGGCTGGAGCTGTTAGTGAAAAATGACAGCAACGTGATAGCGTTTAAAAAATCCGCATGATGCCGTGCGCCCTTGTGGCCTGATATGCCCAAGGCAGTATAATGAAGCCCGACAAGACACCCACAGGGGCAAGACATGACAACCTTAGAACTCGACAACGAAACTGCCGCCTTGCTGGCGGAAATGGCAGAACAGGGACACATCGAACCTGAACAGTTGGTTAAAGACCTCATCAAACGCCATTCGGAAACCCTTTCCGTCCTCGAAAATGATTTTTTTGCCTATGCTGGTATTTGGCAAGACCGGAATATAGACCAAGAAACCCTCCGTAAGGACGCATGGCGGCAAGGCCAACTATGATTCTGTGCGACACCAATATCTTGATTGAGTTTTACAAGGGCAATCCGGCAACCATTCAGGCACTACGCGATATAGGCCAAGCAAGCATAGCCGTTAGCGTCATCACCAAGGCGGAATTGCTGTTCGGCGCAAGGGACAAACAAGAGCTTGCCAAAATAAATAGGCATTTGGCGTGTTGCCACTGTTACCCGCTCACAACGGACATTTCAGATTTATTTATCGGCCTGATGGCGGATTACTCACTAAGCCACAGGCCATCCATACCCGACATGCTGATTGCCGCCACAGCCCTGAACTACAACCTTGAGTTGTACACGCTAAACACCAAAGATTTTAAATTTATCCCCAACATGCGCCTGTATTCAGCGGGTTAATTAGCGGCATATAAGCGGTTGTTAAAACATGGGATTTGGGGTGTTGACGACAAAAAAGCAACAGCAATGCAATACGCTGGTGTCCCAGACAAACGTAGGTATGACAAGGGCTTGAACTGCTTTTGTCACAAGCGTTTGTACAGAAAATTATTGCCTAAAGTTTGCCAATAATTTTAGGCTTGATACTCAGTACCCAATATAGTTTTAAGTATAAAGGGTTTCAAAAGCCCTTATAGATGGCAGTCAATCTGAAAGCCGTAAAATGCCCTTTTTCTAAAACCGCAAGAAAAATGAAATTTACTTTGATGGATTGAGTAGATACCCTAAATTGGGCAAGATGAGCGGTGGACGAAAGAGTTAAGCCATTTGTCGGCTTTAACGTCAATAACTCGCCAAAGTGTACCCGCATGAGTACCCGAAATGGCTTATTTTATATAACCTATAAAACCACTGATTTATAAGCTATTGATTTAATTGGTCGGGACGACAGGATTTGAACCTGCTACCACTTGTCCCCCAGAATGGTGAATCATTGTTTTTTAAGATTCAACAACATCCAAAAAACTACATAATACCTTTTATTTTCATAAAGTTATTTTGTAATAGCATCCAACGAAGTACAATAGCGTTCGCCTTAATCCATTATTTTGTTATCACGGGTGTTATCACGGAAAATTCGTATAACTATGGCAGGGGGCTATTATTAAACAACCACCGGACGCTCAAAGATGGCAAAAGACCTAATTCCACCCACCAAGTTTTCCACCATTAAACCCACCGAAAAAGAGCAACTGATAAGGGACGGCAACACCCTTTTTTTAAGTGTTAGGTCGATTAAAAACGGCGGGGCTATTTCTTTCCGCATGGCTTACAGGATTGACGGAAAGCAAAAGTGGATAACCCTGAAGGAAAGAAAAAGCTTAAGCCAAGCACGAAAAGAGCGCGACACTTACTTGAGTTGGTTGGCACAGGGCAAAGACCCCAGCATCGAGCGGGAACTGGAAGACCAGCGAACAAGACAACAACAACTTGCCGAACAAGAAGCCCTAACCAAACTGATGGCGCGTGTGACCGTGCGTGATTTGTTTGTCCGCTGGTGCAATACCGACTTGACCAAACGCAAGGACGTTAAAGAAATTATCCGCATGTTTGAAAAGGACGCGCTCCCTATTTTGGGCGGCTTGTTTGTGGAGGATGTGCGAAAAGGCCATATCACGCAAGTGACCGACACCTTAAAACAGCGTGATGCCGTCCATACGGCGCGAAACCTGCTTAAGCTCATGCGGCAAATGTTCCGGTTTGCCGTTGACCGTGACATCATCGAGTTTGAGCCAACAGCAAGCCTAAGCGTAACCAAGACAACCACAAAACCAACCGAACGCGAGAGAACGCTAGAAGAATCTGAAATCAGCGCATTGGCGCGGCAATTGCCCGGTGCAGGCTGTATGAAAACGACCGAATGCGCCATCTGGATAGCCTTGTCTACCCTGTGCCGTATCGGTGAACTGTCCAAAGCACAATGGACGGATGTGGATTTTGAGGCCAAAATTTGGAAGATACCCGAAGCCAACAGCAAGAACGGTAAAGCGCATATTGTCTATTTATCAGATTTTGCCTTGGCACAATTCAAAACACTGAGGCACTACGCCAGCCATGATGTTTGGCTGTTCCCTAACCGTGACGGTTCAGACCACGTTTGTGAGAAATCCATAACCAAACAGATTGACGGACGGCAAACCAGCACGGTATTAAGCAGGCGTTCGCAGAACAACCAAGCCTTAGTCTTATCAGGCGGCAAATGGACACCCCACGACTTGCGGCGCACAGGTTCAACGATAATGGGCGATTTGAACATCCAGCCTGATGTCATTGAAAAATGCCTGAACCACACCGAAGAAAACAAAGTTAAGCGCATTTACCAGCGGCAAGAACTTAGAGCCGAACAAGCCCAAGCATGGCAAACATTAGGCGATAGGCTAGAACTGTTAGTGAGAAATGACAGCAACGTGATAACGTTTAAAAAATCCGCATGATGCCGTGCGCCCTTGTGGCCTGATATGTCCAAGGCAGTATAATAAACCCCGACAAGGCATAAACCCTACAAATGAGCCAACCATGCAGACCCTACAAATCAGCGACCAAGCCGCCAAGCACCTAAACGACATGGCACGGCAACAACAGCTTGCCCCTACCGAACTCATTGAACAACTCATTGAAAAACACCGTAAGGAACAAGCCAAGCAACGCGAATTACAGGCGTTTTTTAAACCTTATCAAAAAGATATGTCGGATTTTACCTTTGATCGGGAAGACGCAAATGCCCGGTGAGTTTATCGACACCAATATTGTCATTTACAGCTTAAGCCAAGACGGGCAAAAACAACAAAAAGCCTTGGCGTTATTGGCGGACAAGCCCGTTATGTCCGTGCAAGTATTGAGTGAGACCGCCAATATCATGCGGCGCAAGCTAGGCTTTGATACCACCACTATCCGTGTCGTTATCAACAGGATTAGCCAAGAATGCCTAAACCTGCAACCGCTTACCCTGGACACGCTGAACAATGCCCTCGACATAGCCGGACGTTACGGCTTTTCCCATTACGACAGCCTTATCATTGCCGCCGCCCTGCAAGCCGATTGCCCCCTGCTGTATTCAGAAGACATGCAGCACGGGCAAATCATTGATAAACGGCTGGTGATTGTTAACCCGTTTTTGTAGGCATGAAACCTTTATGACCCAGCAGGATAAGTCACAATGCCCCTTGATGAGGAAGGCCGCAAGAGCCGCGCATCTAAAGCCGGACTGGTATCAGGTAAAGCGCGGAGCAAAGGCAAAAAAGAGCGCGACATTCTGATTTGCCTAGCCTTTGCTTACCTGTCAGGCAAACCGCTTACAAAGCTTGAAACCAATAAAGCCCTCAAGTTTTTGGCCGATAACAACGCCGACATTGGGCTTGCCCCGATGGTTGCCCCAGACCAAACCGTCTACCGCATTTTGGCGGATTGCACAGGACTGACGCGCCAGCGCATTGACCAGATCATCAAAGCCAAACGCCTTTATTAGTTCGCTACAAGCTTTTGTTAAGTTGAGGTAAAACAGCGACAAAGTTACCCAGCCAGATACTGGCTATTCTCTCGCCATCCTCCTAGCTCAAATCTCAGCCTTTCGGAATTCCCGAATAACTGAAAAACGGTAGGCACAAAAAAACCGCTAGCCTTTCGGGTGCGGTGTCCGCTTCGTGGTGGAGGTTATCAAGCCCCGCACAATGCGTACGCCGACACCAAAGACGTGTCAATAAAGACCATAAATCCGGCTTTTAATACAAGCCAAATTTATAATGCAATGCCTTTTTAGTTGATTGTTGCAAAAAATATTAGAGTTGTTTCTACTACAAACAAAACATCAAAATGACTATGAAAAAACAAATATTAATCTTTATTTCGATGGCAATACTTGTCATTGCATCAATTCTCACTCTGTCAATTATTGCACGACATACTGATTTTTATTCATTTTTTGGAAAAAAATATTTATTAACTGAAAAAGTTACAGAATCAAATTTTATTGATGTTTTTAGGCAGCATTTCCGCAACGGTGACTACCCAAAAATGCTGGAAATGACTTGGCCGATTTCTATTGAAAAGTTTGGAGAAAAGGATGTTATCGAATGTTATAAAAACATCGCTTTTCCTGCTCAAATGAAATACCTTTCTAGTGAGCCAACAGAAGACTGGGTGTCAAAAAAGGGGAGAGAACGCGGGGTAAATAGCGAAATTATTTATTTGCGCCATGAAGTTGATTTTATGGGGCTGTCGTATGTAATTAAGCCCCCCGTGATTCGCACAGGAAATAAATTGTTGTTGATTTTAGATGAAGGTGTTGAAAATAACCATTCAAAATGCCAATTAAATTGGATGTCAACTACAAATTCCACGCTAGAGCCTTTTAACATATCGCCTATGGCCGTGATGCCAAAATCATCAGCTCCGGCATTCGAGCCGCTTGCTCATGCCACTTTGCCACCTCAGTTAAAAAGCTCACCGATACACTATCCGCGTATAGCACAAATCAGAGGATTGGAGGGTATTGTTAAATTAGACGTGCTGGTACTGGCAAACGGTTCTGTCGGTAATGTAAAGATGGCGCAT
The DNA here is from genome assembly GCA_964446885.1 of uncultured Methylocucumis sp. Taxonomy (GTDB): domain Bacteria; phylum Pseudomonadota; class Gammaproteobacteria; order Methylococcales; family Methylomonadaceae; genus Methylovulum. The sequence continues at coordinate 3,978 of CAYUQV010000096.1, read as the reverse complement.
AGCAGTGGCAGCGAGGTGTTAGACGATTCTGCCATAGAGCAGGTTAAAACGTGGCGTTTTACGCCAGCTCACCAAGGCGACCAATCTGTCGATGGCTGGATAAGGGTTCCGCTTAATTTTAACATGGATCGGTAACGGATTTTGTATTAGCCGCTTAAATCAATTAAATACTGGCCAACCCCAAAACCCGCCCCGTGCGGGTTTTTTATTGCCAAAAATCCAGTAAATCCGCGTCAAGCGAACTAAAAATACCTATTTTTTTTGCTGTTTTCTATTCCTGCCCCTCCCCGCCAATATGTCGTGACACTATGCTACACCTACGTGCAAAAACGTACATAGGAGACCAACATGGTTCAAAGAACTACAAAAACCGTTTCAGACATCAACACTGCCGCCCGCAAATCAACGCAAGCGGCGACCCTCAAACCTCAACCTACAATGCAGGCGGCGGCCCTGCCAAGTGAAGGCTACGCAAGAATCTGGCATATTGTAGGCAACCGCAAAAAAGGTATTCAGGGTGTTTTGCCCATGAGCCGTTCATCCTTCCTTGCGGGTGTCAAATCGGGAAGGCTTAAGATAAACCCTGTCAAGCTTGGAGAACGCACCACGGGGTACAGAGTTGAAGAGATACGCGCCCTTATTGCTGAATTGGGGGGGTGAACAATGAACCGACACCCAAACCACGCCCAAAATACCCAAGAAACCGACCGCACGAATTACGGTACGGATTTCCTGATGGCTTTCCATCAGGCAATAAAAAACCCCGACTAAACCGACATTTAGCGGGGCTTTGTGTACAGCTATGGGGATCAATTACAAGGCAATTATACCCAATTTCCTAGCCGTGCGCCAACTCCCCGCCGCGAGGAGTTAAAAAATGGCAACAAAAGATATTTACGAGGCAATCCGGGCGGCTGGCTTAGTGCCGCCTGAAACCATCACCACAGGCAAAATTATTGCCTTCGCTGGCCTCAATAAACCAAAAACCAACAAGGCGGCGCGGTGCTTTCTCTTCCCGGATCGGCGTGGCGGCTGGTTTCAGGACTACACCACAGGGCTGTTTGAAATCTGGCAAGCAAAGCGCGAGAAGCCCTACAGCGAAGCCGAACGCCAAGCCTTCAAGGAGCAATGCGAACGCGACCGCGTGGCACGAGCCTTGGATGTCATCGACAAGCAAAATCAAGCCGCCACCAAAGCCCGCAAAATCTGGAAAAGGGCGGTATTTGCCGATATAGCCAATGGTTATCTGCACCGTAAACAGGTACAGCCAAGTGGCGCGAAAACGGGTGATTCAGGCAGTTTGAAAGGTGTGCTGATAGTCCCCCTTTACGATAAAAGCCTTAAGCTGGTGAACCTTCAATTCATCCAACCAGACGGCACAAAACGCTTTTTGAAGGGGGGCAGGAAAAGCGGCTGTTTTTGGTGGCTAGGCAAAAAATCCCCCACGGTGCTGGTTGCGGAAGGTTTCGCCACGGCTGCAAGCTTGTATGAAGCCACGGGCAACCAAGTATTTATTGCTTTCGATGCCGGAAACCTTGCCAACGTTGCCAAGGCCGTGAGGGCAAAAAACCCTGATGCTCAAATTATTGTTATGGGCGACAACGACCACAGCGGCACAGGCCAAACGGCGGCACGGGAGGCGGCTCTTGCTTGTGGGGGGCGTTACATGATACCGCCCATTGTCGGGCAGGATTGGAACGATGCCATTAGCGCGGGGGTGCAGTTATGAGCGGGCAACCCAACCATAAAAAACCCTTGATTGATTTGGGTGCGGCTATTGACCCACGGCAAGATTCCACGCCGGACATTGATCTGCTTGACGCTGACGGCAAGAAAAAATCACAGGCCACCGTGTTGATCGAGTTGGGGCAATTGAACAAACTGTTCCACTGTCCTAACAATGACGCTTACGCAACCATTGGCGACCGCCAGGCCGTCATGGCCTTGCGTTCAAGGGATTTTCGGGAACACCTCAGTCATGCCTTTTTCAAATTGACTGGCAAAGGGTGCAACGCCAACGCCCTGACCGATGCCCTCGCCACGCTTGAATCTATCGCCAAGTTCAACAACTCACAGCATGACGTGTATATGCGGGTGGCGAACTTGGATAAATCCATTTGCCTAGATACAGGTTGCCCGGATTGGCGGGTCATCGAAATCAAGGCGGACGGCTGGCAAACGCTGGACACACCGCCCGTGAAATTCATTAGAAAGCGCGGTGCAACGGCCTTGCCCGAACCTTCCACCGATGGCGACATCACGTTATTGGAAAAATACATCAATGTGGAAGCCGCACAACTCCCTTTAGTCATAGGCTGGCTCTTATGCGCCTTGGCGGGGGTTAAGCCCTATCCTATCCTGATATTGCAAGGCGAACAAGGCACGGGCAAAAGCACCACCAGCCGCGTGTTACGCTCTTTGGTAGACCCGTCCACCGTACCCTTGCGCTCCCCACCGAAAGACCCGCGTGACCTGTTGGTGTCGGCGGGCAACAACCATGCCGTGGTGCTGGATAACCTAAGCGGCCTATCCCCTGAATTGAGCGACTGCCTGTGCAGATTATCAACTGGAGGAGGAATCGACCTTCGCGCACTGTACACCGACAACGAACAAGTGCTGATCGACATCCAGCGACCTGTGTTAATCAACGGGATTGATGACGTGGCGACCCGCCCCGACTTGGCGGAACGTGCGCTGATCATCAATCTGCCCGTGATCGTAGGCGGCGACCGCAAGGGTGAAATGGAGTTCTGGAAAGCCTTTGAGGCCGACAGGCCGATGATATTGGGCGCATTGCTCAATGCCTTGGTTGCCGGACTAAAACACCGTGACAGCGTCAAACTTCCTTGTAAACCCCGCATGGCGGACGTGGCGCAATGGGTCACGGCCTGTGAACGCGGCTTGGGTTGCGAGGGCGGCTTTATGAAGGCGCATGAGAAAAACCAGAATGAGGCGATTGAATTGGGCTTGGAGTCTAGCCCCATCGGTTCGGCCATCATGGCCTTGGTGTCGGAACGTGAGCGGTGGCTAGGCAAGCCCACTGAACTGATGGTGGCCTTGGCGGGCATAGCGGGCGACTCTCAAACCCGGTCGAAGGCATGGCCCCAGTCTGCCAAGGGTTTGGGCAACGCCATCAAGCGGCTGATGCCTTCATTGCGTAGAGTCGGTATATCCGTTGAAGAAAGCCGAACCATGACGGCACGGCAATACACAATAGTGAATGCGGGTTTTTATGCGTCATATCCGTCATATCCGTCATGTGATGACCACAGCCCACAGACGGCGCGGCCTACAGCCATGACGGATAGGCCATTCATGACGGATAGCATGACGGATAGCCCCGTACCCATGACGGATAGGAAACCGCCGCAAGCCACGGACGGCGGGGGTTATGACACTTATGACGGATATGACGCTTATAAACCCACCCTTCACGTTTTTGATGATGACAAGGGGGTTATATGAGCCACGCCCTAACAAAAATCAAATCCGCAGGGTTTGTGGTGGAACTGGAAGGCGGCAATTTGGTAATCACGCCGTTTTCCAAACTGACACCGCCACAAGTGCAGTTCCTGAAATCGCACAAGGCCGAAATCATCCAAGCCTTACAGCAGGAGAAGGCGGCAAACGATGCCCACGCGCCAGAAACGCCAGACGATGACCGCCACTATTGCCACGAATGCCGACACCTGAACTACCTAGGCCGATGCAAGGCCAGCCCGACCCGGTACAGCCCAGTGGACACCCACCCGCGCCGATGCGTAGACTTTTCACCAGTATAAACAATAGGTAGATTCTAAGTTAAGCGGCCTAGTGGTCTTATAGGTTTTTAGGGGGGGCCATGAAACCCGACCCCTCCCGAAACAGCAAATTATTAACGCCGGACTAATCCGGCAAGGTTAAATAACATGATAGACGCACTCATCAGCGGCAAGCTAATCAAGGACACTGTGCTGAAAACGGGGCAATCCGGCAAGC
>CAYUQV010000095.1:0-9597 GCA_964446885.1 uncultured Methylocucumis sp. | reverse complement strand
TGAAGTCGGCAAAGCGCTTTATGTCACTTGATATAATATCTGGGTAATCGTGTGCGTATAAATGATATTGGATGTCTTCCAGATGGCTGTTTTCTAATAAGGCTTTGACTTATTCTTATAAATTAACTGACCTGTACCGCGTATGCCATCAATATTTGCAAGCAAACTATCTATTATCATAAGTTGTCCGTATATAACGGGACAAATGGTTAGATATTAATCTGACTTGCTCTTCTGTAAGGGTTTTAGGTGCATTATTGATGAAAGTTGGTAACGCTTTTGGTTCTAATACCCAAACATTATTTCCCGAACTCTTACTTTCAACATACCAGCCCGGAAAAACAATCACAGGCTTAACCGACACTTTAATTCCTGTTAATTTCGCAACCTGCTTTTCAAGCCAACTTTTCTGAGCTTCCGCTTGAATTAAAATATTTTTTTCGGGCTTATATCCATTAATTGATATGCCGTCACCGTCAGCAACAATTTTACATTCGCCTTTATCAGGCTTTGAATAAGTTTTTGTTTCTATAGAAAAAACATCTTGTTCACAGATTATAACGTGATCGATATTGAATCCATCCCCAATTAGATCGTGATATACCCTGTATCCTTTCCTTTTTAAGCCGTCAAGATGTTGACCAACAGCCCTTTCTCCATCTCTTCCTTGTCTAAGTGCTTTAAGACGTTTTTTCACCTTAAGCAATCTAAAATAGCTATAGATTACAAGGGTAATTGTCAAACCTGTCGTTATCCAAGGGTTTGGAAGCTTGATAATTTGATACCACAGAAGCCAATTCCCAATAGTGCCAACAATCATCATCATTGGAAGCAGTAAATAGGAAATTACTTCATCATCTATAACCTTCTGTATTTCATCATCAAGTGATTGCCCTGGCGTTCGTAAAGGACGATCTTTTAATGGCGATTTTTTATGGATTTTCATCACTGCCGATTAACCAAACGCCTCAATCAACCCCTTAATCCCGCCCATCAAAACATCAATCTCTTCCATTGTGTTATACATCGCAAACGAAGCCCTAGCGGTGGCTGGAATTTGGTAGAAATCCATCACTGGCATGGCACAGTGGTGGCCTGCTCGGATGGCTATACCTAGGCTGTCCAGCATGGTGCCGATGTCGTGCGGGTGGATGCGTTCTAGCGTGAACGATAAAATCCCGCCTTTTTCTGCCGCTGTGCCGATGATTTTTAAGCCTTTGATCTGTTCGGCTTGTGCGGTGGCGTAGGCTAATAGCTCGGCTTCATAATCGGCTATCGCGTCCATGCCGAAGTTGTTGAGGTAGTCAATCGCCGCGCCGAGGCCGACCACATCGGCAATATTTGGCGTACCTGCTTCAAATTTATGCGGCAAACCTGCGTAGGTGCTTTTTTCGAAGGTGACGGTGCGGATCATGTCACCGCCGCCTTGGTACGGGGGCATGGCTTCGAGCAGGGCTTGTTTGCCGTACAACACGCCAATGCCGGATGGCCCGTAGAGTTTGTGGCCTGAGAACACATAAAAATCGCAATCCAAGGCTTGCACGTCCACCGCCATGTGCGGGATGGCTTGGGCACCGTCAAGCAGTACGGGAATGTTTTTGGCGTGGGCGGCGGCGATGATTTTTTCCACGGGGTTGATCGTACCCAGCGCGTTGGACATGTGGACGACCGCAACCAAGCGGGTTTTGTCGTTTAACAAGGCTTCAAATTCGGGGTAAAGCAATTCACCTTGCACATTCATCGGCGCAACTTTCAGCACCGCGCCCGTTTGTTCGCAGAGCATTTGCCACGGCACGATGTTGGAATGGTGTTCCATCGCGGTGATGATGATTTCGTCGCCCGCTTGGATGTTGGCTTTGCCGTAAGTTTGTGCGACCAAATTGACGGCTTCGGTCGCCCCGCGCACGAAAATGATTTCTTTGCTACTGGCGGCGTTGATAAAAGTTTTGACCTTCTCCCGCGCCGCCTCAAATTTGTCAGTAGCGCGAACGCTCAGCGTATGCACACCGCGATGGATGTTGGCGTAATCATGGCGGTAAAAATTGCTGATGGCATCAATAACCGCGTTGGGTTTTTGGCAGCTGGCGGCATTGTCGAGATAAACCAGCGGCTTATTGCGGATTTTTTCGGCAAGGATAGGGAAGTCGGCGCGGATGTGTTGTACTGGGAAGTTTGTCATGATGGTTAGTTTATTGCCTATTGATTAGCAATTTAATATGAAGTAAGTGTTAACGGCTTGTACCAGAATTATTGCCAATATTCGCCTGAATATAACCATAGCCATTATTAAAACTAAACAATAACTTGCAGTTATTATTATGCAGTTCTTCAACAACATCAGGATCATTAAAATCTTTAGCGTTTTTGTTTATAAAACAACTTGGCTTATGGTTATGTTGGTGTAAATGCTGCAAGACCGACGCATAAACAATCGAATCTTGCGGGGAATTTAGTTTTGGCGAGGTTTGCGCCGCCAACAATATGTCTTTTGTCAGTGGGATAATTTCGGCTAATTCCAACAATCGGCGGTGGCTTTGCAAAAAGCTTTGGTTTTCTTCGGCATCACTTTCCAGCAATACACTAATCATTTGATAGCTTTCAATCTTGTCTTTGTGCAAATGGGAGCGTTTCAATTGCTTTAATTCCGTTTCAAGTGCGGTATTCAGCAAGCGCCGATTTTTTTGATGTCGCCCTAATGTTTCGTAAGTCTCGCCGAACGAATAAGCGGGCATTACCAAAGTTATTTGCCGGTTTTCACAAAGTGCCAATATTTTTTCGCAACTGTCATGCTCTTCCTGCATCCACGCCAATTCGAGAATAAAGTTGGATTCGACATAGACATTCATAAAGCTACGTCTGAAACAATCCGACCTTGCTTGATCGCATCTAATAAACCCGATTCAACTAAGCACTGATGCTGTTCATCGTGCTTAAGCATTTCTGATTGGGTTTCAGTTTGTAATAATTCATTTAACCAAGAAGTCACCAATAGCTCGAATCCTATGCCACTAAGCTTTTCAGGCTGGATATTGGCTTTTTCCAAATACGGCTTTAAAAAAGCAAAAGGATTTATATCGTAGTTTGGATTTTCAAGATCATCAGAAGCCCCTTTATTTCTCCACAAATAAAAGTGGTCGGGAAGAGCCAAAAGAAAAAATGGGGCATTCGGATACCCTCTAGCCAAAAGATTATGGCGCATTTTGGCGGCCCATTCCCTATTGGTACCGGGTTTGTTTTTAACTTCAACAACTAACGCTAATTTGCCCTCACTATCATAAGCAACCACATCTGTTTGTATAGTCATTGTTAATCGCCTTATTTTTCAATCATTTTGCTAAAGAATGCTATTAGGAAACCGCTTCAGCAATTCATTTTGTAAAACGGTTTTTATGTCTTCATTGACAACTTTATCCACCATTTCATTAGCAAACGCAAAGGTCAGCATATTCCTAGCCGTTTCTTCATCTACGCCCCGCGATTGTAGGTAAAACACCGACTTTTCTTCCAACTGCCCGACGGTTACGCCGTGGGCGCATTTGACATCATCGGCGTAGATTTCTAGCTGCGGTTTGGTGTCGGCTTCGGCATCGGCGGATAACAACAGGTTGCGGTTGTTCATTTGCGAGTCGGTTTTTTGCGCGTCTTCGGCAACCACCACGCGGCCTTGGAAAACACCACGGGCGCGGTCTGCCAAGACACCTTTGTAGGTTTCGCGGCTGATGCCGTGGGGTTTCAGGTGGTTGATGCGCGTGTGGTTGTCGTGATGCTGGCGTTTTACGCCCAAGTACAAACCGTTCAATTCACATTCTGCCGCTTGCTCCAAATCGGTATGGATGTCGGAACGTGCCAACAAGCCGCCGAAGGCAAAATTGTGGTGCGTGCAACGGGCATCGCGGGCTTGTTGGATGTACAAACCGCCGAAATGATAGGCTTTAGCCGATTCGCATTGCACTTTGTAAGCGGTCAATTCGGCATTTTGACCGACAAACGCTTCTGTTACCGCCGCCGACAAATAACCGACATCGGCGCCGACAAACGTTTCCAACCATTGCGCGGCGGCGTTTTCAGCCAGCACCAACAGGTTGCGTGTTGTCGCCAAACCGCCGTCTTGGGTGACGATGTGCAGGCATTGGATGGGTTTGTCTAACTCGCATTTCGCAGGAATGTTGACAAACACGCCATCGGTGAACCAAGCATTGTTGAAGGCGATAAAACCGTGTTCGTTAAGGCTGACTGCTTTGCCAAAATACGCCGCGACTTGTTCGGGGCAGGTTTGCAAAGCATCCGCCATGCTGAGTATTTGCACGCCATCTGGCAAACCCGCCAGTTGTGATAAGTCCGCAGAAAAATGCCCGTCGACCAACACCAACGAATAAGTATCTTCCAGTTGATAATTTTTAAGCCATTCGGTATCGACGGTTTGCGTCGCGTCCAACAACGGCGAGAAGGCTTTTTTCTCCAGCGCAGACACGTTGGTGTAACGCCATTCTTCGGCACGCGGCGACGGAAATCCGTGGCTGGCGAATTGGGCGTAAGCCTCGGCGCGGAGTTCTTGCAACCACGGCAAATCTTGCCCCGGCAAGGCCAACGCTGAGTAGTTGGCGGTGTAATCGCTTAACGCTGTACTCATGCTGCCGCCTCTTCCAACCAGCCGTAACCTTTTTCTTCCAGCTCCAAAGCCAGTTCGGGGCCGCCGGATTTGATGATTTGCCCGTGCGCCAAAACGTGGACAAAATCAGGTTTAATGTAATCGAGCAAGCGTTGGTAATGCGTGACCATGATGAACGAGCGGTCGGGAGAGCGTAGCGAATTCACGCCATCAGCGACGATTTTTAGCGCGTCGATGTCGAGGCCAGAATCGGTTTCATCGAGGATGCACAGTTTCGGTTCCAACATCGCCATTTGCAGGATTTCATTACGCTTTTTCTCGCCGCCTGAAAAGCCTTCGTTGACGGCACGGTACAAGAATTTTTCGTCCATTTCCAAAGCCTTCACTTTGGCTTTGACCAACGTCAAAAAATCCATCGCATCGACTTCATCCAAGCCATTGTGCTTACGTACCGCATTCAGCGCGGCTTTCAGCAAATACACATTGCTGACGCCAGGGATTTCCACCGGATATTGGAAGGCCAAAAACACGCCTTCACGGGCGCGTATTTCCGGCGGCATTTCCAGCAAATCCTTGCCTTGATACGTCACCGAACCGCCCGTCACTTCGTAACCGGATTTGCCGGACAAAATATGCGACAAGGTGCTTTTACCGGAACCGTTCGGCCCCATAATGGCGTGGATTTCGCCGGCTTTAACCTCAAGATTGATGCCTTTAAGGATTTTTTTATCGTTTACGTTGACGGTTAGGTTTTTAATACTGAGCATTGGGTTTCCGTTTTTGCTGGTTTTAATAATTTTTGTAGGTTGGGCTGACGCAAGGAAGCCCAACGCTTGAGTTTGCCATTGATTGTTGGGCTTCGTACCTCAGCCCAACCTACCTTATTCTGTTTTCGGGGATTTTAAACATCAACCTGCACCGGAAAATCCGGTAACATTTGCGAATGCGCCAATTCATTATCGGCATTAAAAAACCGCATAGCCCCTTGCTGGTCGCACAGCCAAAATTCCTGCGCCCCTTGCCCAAAATAGAGCTTTTTCTTCGCCATCATTTCCCGTTCGGTATTGCTGTCGGACAACACCTCGATACAAATTTCCGGCGCAACCGAACATTCAGCCTCGTGCTTGATGATTTGCAAACGCGCACCAGACACCCAAACCACATCGGCGACTTTCGTGCCTTTAGGGGTGAAAATGGCGCATTCGGGGAAAACCTTGCCTTCTGGGGCGTAATGCAACAACAGGCGTTCAATTTCGCCTTGCAATAAGGAATGCAATACCTTCATTGGACTCATGACGATTTGCCCATATTCGTTCAGTTCTATTTTAAACGGCAGGTTTTTTAAATTGGGGTTGGAGCAGACTTCTTGCCAGTTCATAAGGTTCTCACTATTCATGCCCTGAAAAAGGATTGATTAACTCAATTCCACACGATTTAAAATCATCAACATTCCGCGTTACCATTTTTAAATCGTAACAAAGTGCCGTTGCCGCAATCAGGCTATCCATCATGGCTAATTTATTGCCTTGATTTTCAGTTCGTGCCGATAACTGCGCCCAGTGTTCCAACACATCGCCGCTAATCGGCAAAATGCGTTGCGAAAATTCGGCTTCCACCGTGTTAAGCCAATTTTGCAAAATCAACGCCCTTTCCGGCTGAGTGAATTTGATTTTGTAAATGCCTTTTTTGATTTCAGCAATACTGATGGCACTTAAAAATAACTGCGATTGTTGCTGTTTATTAAACCAACGGCTGACATTGCCATCAGGCTTTTTCTTAACGCATTCAGATATGATGCAGGTATCGAGCAAATAACTCATAACTCTATGGTTCTGCCCATGTCCTTATTGCGGCTAAACAATTCATCAACCTCTTCGTTAGTCAAACCGACATCAACACGCAATTTATCGAACGGCGTTTTTTGGGATTGATGGGTTTGCACATAGTCGGACAAAATAGCCGCAACCGCCTCTTGTGGTGTTGGGTAGTTGGCAATCTGCACAACTTGATTCATTAGGTCATCGTCTAGGACTATGGTGGTCATGATTGCGATCCTATGTTTTGTTATCTAAAAACATTGTAGGGTGGGCAAACGGCTTTATTGTTTGCCCACCATTTACCGATAACAGCGGTGGGCAGAAAAGCATTGCCCACCCTACGGCACTTTATCGTTTGCCTTTATGCTCGGTACAACTTTTGCCGATAAAAGTGGCACCCACCAAGGGGATAAAGACAGAAAAGCATTGCCCACACTATAAGGGTTAAATTAACAATCGATGTCGTTGCATTTATCTCTACATCCCCAATAAGGAACAGTTGAGCTGCCATCGTGTGTTCGAAATCCTTCACAAGTTGCAAAACACGTCTGTTTTTGCGCTTCACAAACTCTCTTACTGTTTTCACTAGTTTTGTGAGCTTCGCGTTGGGGGCGTTCGCGCTCGTAACGAATGGCAGCTTCGCGCTCTTCTTTAGCTTGTTGTTTCTTTTCGGCAGCGGTCGCTGGCAGGTAAAGATCGCTCACCCAATCACCCTGTTCGTTAATGTAGCTTTCCTTGCCATTTTCGTTTTGCGTAACTATTGCTAAGCCATTGTTGTAAAACTTATATGCAATATAAAACTGTGGCGCAATCACGATACTGCCGGATGCATCGATATAACCGAGCTTGCCGTTGAGTCTGACCACAGCCAAACCATTGCTGGCAAAGGTATCTACATCTTCAAACTGCTGTAAAATTAAGGTGCTGCCGGAAGCATTGATGTAGAAATGCTTATCGTTGAGCTTAACTAAAGCCAAGCCGTTGCTGGCAAAACGTTCGGCAGTCTCAAATTGCGGCGCAATCAAGGTATTACCGTTGGCATTGATGTAGCCCCATTTACCTTTGATCTTAACGCTAGCCAAGCCATTGCTGGCAAAATCACCGGCATCCTGAAATTGCGGAGCGATCACAGTATTGCCTGAGGCATTGATATAGCCCCGTTTACTACTGGTGATGCTGTGTTGAACCATAGCTAAGCCATTGTCGGCAAAGTCAAAAGCACTCCAAAACTGCGGTGTAATTACGATACTGCCAGAGGCATTGATGTAGCCATATTTATCATTGATCTTAACTCTAGCCAAACCGTTGCTGGCAAAATCACCTGCATAATCAAACTGCGGTTTTATCACCACTTTGCCGCTGGCGTTGATGTAGCCGTACTTGCCGTTGAGTTTGACCTGAACCGCAGCCAAGCCGTTGTCTGCAAACTGCCGCGAAGCATACGCAAACTGTGGTTTTATCACCACCTTGCCGCGTGTATTGATGTAACCCTCTTTGCCCGTGGCTGATGTGACAATAGAATAGTTCGGGTTTTGCCCCGCCGCCTTCGCCATTGCCGCCATAGAACAAGGCGCAAAAACGCCACACCACCCGCACAACAGCACGACCAACAACAGACGGCTTGGTTTTGATAAAGCCCACATCATCATTCTTTCCTCAGGGTTGATAAGCTTCGCTACGAAGCTGGGTTTTAATTCATGGCAATACGACTGCGCGTCCTTGAAGGACGGGCAGTCGTCGCCTAATAATGTAAAGCAAACCCAATTCATGCGATCAGTTGCTTGTGGCGCATGGCTGGTTTTTATAATACTGCTTGGCTTCGTCAAGACTCAGTGTTTCGCTGTCGTCCTCAGCCATGAGTCGCGCTAGCGTAGCGTTCTCCAGCTTTTGGAAGGCTTCGGCATATTGATCCATCAATTGGGCGTGAAGAACTAAGGCTTCTTCATCGTTTGTCTTTTCAGTTTGCATGTGTGTTACGAACCTTAATATTTCCTAGCTATAAACGTCTCAATTCACTGAATATCCTTATCCCATTCGAGCTGTGCTTTGGTTGATAAAGATTCAACAGACTCTTGCACCCACAGCTGAGTTTGCCATTTTGTGTAATCAAATTTGTCGCGTTTTATCAGCATAATAAAGCGTTCGGCGTTCGGCTTCCACCATGCCTAAGTTAGAAAAGATGCTGTCAAACCCCGCTTGAATGATTTCGTTGTCTGATTTCATATATTTAAGCATGATGCGTTTCAATATACTCAATCAATGCCTGATCCATTTGCGTTTGCCAGTCTTTGCCTGTGTTTTTAAAAAAATCGACCACATGCGGCGATAAAGTTAAGGTGACTTGTACTTTTGCTGATTCACAGTCTTTTATACGGCGGCTTACGCCAATGACTTTGCCTTGATGTTCAATGCGTGCGCCATCCCAAAAATTTTCCACTGAATCAAGGTCGTCAGGGTTATAAGGCGGCTCTTTACAGGAAATCATGAGTTGATTAACCCACCGACCCTTCCAAACTCAAGCCCAACAACGCCTGCGCTTCCACCGCAAATTCCATCGGCAATTCCTTAAACACTTCCTTACAAAAACCATTAACAATCATCGACACCGCATCTTCAGCCGAAAGCCCACGTTGTTGGCAGAAAAACAATTGGTCTTCGCTAATCTTAGAAGTCGTGGCTTCGTGTTCGATTTGTGCGGAGGGTTGTTTGACTTCGACATACGGGAAGGTATGTGCGCCGCAACGGTCGCCGACTAGCAGGGAATCGCATTGCGTGTAGTTACGGGCATTTTCGGCGGATTTCAGAACTTTTACCAAGCCGCGATAGGTGTTTTGGGCGCGGCCTGCGGAGATGCCTTTCGAGACAATCGTGCTGCGGGTGTTTTTGCCGATGTGGATCATTTTTGTGCCAGTGTCGGCTTGTTGCCAGTTGTTGGTGACGGCGACGGAATAGAATTCGCCGATGGCGTTGTCGCCTGTCAGTACGCAGCTGGGGTATTTCCAGGTGATGGCCGAGCCAGTTTCGACTTGCGTCCATGACACTTTGGAATTGTCGCCACGGCAATCGGCGCGTTTGGTGACGAAGTTGTAAATGCCGCCTTTGCCTTCTTTGTCGCCGGGATACCAGTTTTGCACGGTGGAATATTTGATGGTCGCATCTTTTAGCGCAATC
>CAYUQV010000094.1:1599-9706 GCA_964446885.1 uncultured Methylocucumis sp. | reverse complement strand
GTCGGGAAGTGGTGTAGTCGCTAAGCTTTAGTCTTTCGCCTGCAACCATTCTTTTTGTGGCCATAAATGTTACCGTCAGTGAAAAATGCTTAAAAAATGCTCCCCCTTCAGGATGTTGCGCCAGTTAAACCACCCGGCACTGGGCCGTCTACGGCATTTGCTGGGATGGCCTTCGCATGAACGGCATCGTCCTGCCGGGTAACCCTGAACCTTATATTTCCTTAAGGACGGCACTGGTTTTGCGGCGTAAAAGCCTCAATTGCGTGCGCATTCCCAAAGCACCAGCCCGTCCACGGCATCATTAAGGGATTTCAGCGGTTTGGCCTTGACCAAGGAAATCAATGTCCGGTTAATGATACCCAACGCCTTGGGGTTGCCCGCATCCATAAAACGTCCGTGCATGGCGGCCTCGCCACAGTTGCTGTCGAGCCAACGTTGCGGATAGGAGCGGACTGCAATACCGCTTTTGGCCAGTATTTCCGCGACCGGAGGTTTGCCGTCAGGGCGTGTCCAGGCGATTCGCTTTAGCGTGTGTAGCCCACCGACTAACACCAGCACGGGCTTATTGCCTAGCTGCTTCGCCAACAGCCCTGCCATCCATTCGTCACGGTCGGTTTTGTTGTCGATCCCCGAATCGATGGCCAAGACATCAAGGCACTTTCCACCTTGCTTGGCGGCTGAAAATGATCCGATCATGTCACGGTAGGGCTTATGGTCAATAGATGCCCAAAGGCTGAGTTGGTCTACTTTGGCCTGGCCTTCCATGATTTGGTCGAGGATAGGTTGTTGGTCGCTGCCAATCTCCAGCCCGACAATGGTACAGCCCTGTTTTTCCAAAACCGACGACACCAGCCCTTCGAAAAAAATGGCCGATTCAGTTTGCTTGTGCGATTCGCCAATGAAAGTGACGGTATGGGGGCGGATGTGCCCAAGTATTCGGGCATAGATGCAGTCCATTGGAAAGGCCGGGCTTTGGCAACAAAGGAAAAGGAAAACAAAAGCGATGGCGGCACTTGGAAAAGAGGTGGGCATTTGACGCATGTATTGGTTTGTTTGTAAAAAGCGGAACCAGCCAATGTGGGGGATTATAATTGTTTTGGCCGGAAATTGTATTTGGGTTGATGTACTGGGAATAACAACTGTTTCAAGGCCTTCTGTTGCTGGGTTTTATCACCTCATATGTTGGACGGCAGCCCACAAGCCGACCGGAAAACCGCTGCCGTCTTTGTAACCTGCTGCACCGAATTGTTTAGCGGAGTGGGTTTGGTTTAGGGGTGCGGTCTACAGACAATAATCCTCAACACCTACCCGCCAACATCATCCAGATTGGCACTAAGGTCGCTAATTCTGCGTAGTATGGCCAGAATACGCCCCTTGCGCACCATCCCCTCCCAATGGCCCTCACCGAACCGTTCACCCCTAACGCAGTAAGTAAGCATGGTTTTGATCTCGTCTAAAGTCGCCTCCCCTATCGCCGCGTCTGAGAAAACCATCTCCTCCGCCGCCCGTACATCGTAACGGTAATCGCACCAGAAGGGTTCGCCGGCAAGCTGGAAAAAATCCTCCACTTCTTTGGGATAGGCCGCCATCACGGACAAGCTTGGTGAACCTTCAAGGCCAAGCCAGGTAGGTTTCATATCCTGGGAATGCGCCTCAAACCAAGGCAGGAAACGCAATATTGGGTCGAGCTTGGCGCGTTGCCGTTCGTTGCTGTTGGTGCGCGGCATCTGATTTATCCTTCGAAGAAATGACAACCTTTAGTTAAACCACGAAAAATTGATATAGGCTTGCCCATTGTACGGCCATTTGGCATGGGCAATTTGTGGTGCTCCGGTTATACCGTGGCCGCAAAATCCCTAATTTATTCGGAAAGGAAGCCCGAGGCAAATGCGCATATTCTGGGGGAAACCGTGATGTGCATTAGAAAATTAACGGCATTTCAATGTTGGTCAATGTTTATACCCAATCAACTTGAAGATACCGGATTGATATTTTAAAAATTATTTAAAATTCAATAAATTAATGTCACAACGATACGGTATTTTGAAAGGCGATGAGTATATGTTGGCTATTTATGTTCCAACCTGAGTTTTTATTTTTCGGTTAAGGGCTGGTTTGGGTGTTGAATGCCTGAGTATCAGCCATCACCCAACATGCAAACCAATCAGTCAATTCGCGGGTGTCCCCTAAACCGGAGAGGCGGCGGTCGATGGGGTCATGGTTGCCCCACACCACCCCTGCCCAGCCACCATCAGCCACACGTGATTCGATGTCATTACAGTAAAGCCCCAAGTCCCGTTGGACATAGAAACCGTATGTCCGGCAAGCCACCGGGCGGTGGGCGTAAACCCGACATGCGCCTGCCGATTGATCCAACAGCGGGCATACAATCGGGCGCGATGTCTGTCCGGCCAGCGCGGCGACACCCACGCTAATATCCCGAAGTTGCACCGCCGATAATACGGCAAGCCCTTCTTGTAGACACTCCCATTCCGTTTCAGTAAGCCTAGGTATTTCGGCGAGCCGCCGACAACATCCATCGCAACCCATACGGCATGGCCAATCGGGTTGTCCGAGCTGAATGCCCTCTACACGTACAGCGATGTCAATGTGGAGTTGGGTGAGTGTATCCATTTGTGTGTTCAGTTTCTTAAGTTCCGTGCGGATTGGCTGCAATTTTGTCACTGCAAACACCGCACATCATCGTGCCTGGGATTGTTCACCCAAGCGCTGACCGGGGTGGCCACCATTTGGACATAGGCATCATTATTAAGCATCTGCAAGGCGTGTTGCCCGTCCGTGGCCTTATCCAACCATTGCAAGTAGCCGTCCGGTGGGATAATGACTGGCATCCGTTCATGGATGGGTTGCATGATGCCCGTGGCTTCGGTGGTGATGATGGTGCAGGAATATAACGTGCCTTGGTCATGATCCCAATGCTCCCACAGCCCGGCAAAGGCAAAGGGCTGCTGGTCTTGGCGGTGGATGTTAAAGGCTTGCTTGCCGGATTCAGTGGTTGCCCATTCGTAAAAACCGCTGGCGACAATTAGGCAACGCCGTTTATGAAATGCCGCCCGAAACGAGGGCTTTTCACTCACGGTTTCGGCACGGGCGTTGATCAGGTGGTGGCTGTTTTTACTGTCTTTCGACCAAGACGGGACCAAGCCCCAGAACAGGTTCACCGCTTTTAGGGATTTGTCGTCCAATCCGACCACGGTGAGGATTTTCTGGCTGGGGGCAATATTATAGCAAGGTTCGTAGCGTGGCAGTTTCTGCAATTGGAAATGCCCGATGAGGTCATCCGCTTTGGCTATCAGGTTAAAACGCCCGCACATACTGTGGTGTCCCTAGGGTTGGGTTTTTATTGGGGATGGTATGCCTATCATTATCAGGGGTCTAGTACATCAACCCTTTGAAAAGCGGGATAATAAAAAGAGCCGTAATTTGGGATAGAGGTAATATTATTCGTACTTGTCCGAGCATCGTTCTTGCCGATGAACAAAAACAGATTTTAGAAGACATCACTCGCAGTCGCCAATTGCCGCATGGTTTGGTGCTAAGAGCGCAGATGGTACTGCTGATGAATGCCAGCAAACGGAATAAAACCATTAGCGAAGACTTACATGTTCAGGAAGAGACCGTTGGCAAATGGCGTAAACGCTGGTTATTGGCCGCCTCAACACTTGAGGCAGCCAAAGGCAAGCCCAAAGCACTGCGACAAGTGATTGAGTCCACACTGGCCGATGCGCCGCGTCCTGGCATAGAACCCACCTTTACAGCGGAGCAAGTTTGTCAAATTATTGCCTTAGCCTGTGAAACGCCGCCAGACTATTTATCGCATTGGTCACATGCAACACTGGCTCAAGAAGCGGTAAAACGCGGTATTGTTGAACGCATATCGTCCACTACTGTTGGGCGTTTTTTAAAATCAGGGACAGATAAAGCCGCATTTGTCGCGCTATTGGCTCAACCATGAAGTTGAAAATGAAACAGAGTTTCGCGAACAGGTACGGGCGGTTTGTAAAATCTACCATCAGGCGGAAGAACTCCATGCCCAAGGAATTCATCTGATTAGTATTGATGAAAAGACTGGGATTCAAGCTTTAGAGCGTATTCATCCGACGCATCCGGCAAAGCCCGGAAAGGTTGAGCGGGTTGAGTTTGAATATCAACGACATGGTACACAAGCCTTGATTGCCAACTTTGAAGTGGCGACGGGCAAAGTGATTTATCCAACGGTTCAGGACACACGCACAGAAACGGATTTTTTGGCGCATCTTCAACAAACCGTCAAACATGATCCGCAAGGGACTTGGATTTTTATTTCCGACCAGTTGAATACGCACAAATCGGCATCGCTGGTGACGTGGATTGCCAAAGAATGCGGGATGACAGAGGATTTAGGTGAGAAAGGTAAAACGGGCGTTTTGCAGAATATGGCATCCAGAGCCGATTTTTTGCAGGACGGGAGCCACAGAATTCGCTTTATTTATACGCCGAAACATTGTTCGTGGCTCAATCAGGTTGAAATCTGGTTTGGCATTTTGTCACGACGACTGCTTAAACGCGGACAGTTTAAGTCAACGGATGAACTGAAAGAACGAATTTTAAAGTTCATTGAGTTTTTTAACGAAACACTCGCGAAAACCTTTCGGTGGACTTATATCGGGAAGCCGTTGGCGATCTAATTTAATCCTGCAAATATTCGGTTTGGTGTACTAGTGTTTTGTTTCGCGTGGCTGTCATTGGCCAGGAAACCAATAGAGAACAAAAAGAGAACTTAAGGGCTTTTTGGTGTATGCTTTCCGCTACCCGCACCACTTCCGTTTTTAGCATCCATGAACCGCGTAAGCTTACCCATACCGTCAACAATACCTGCAAAATCTCCGTTTCCTGATTGGACGGGCGTGGACAATATTGCCCTGCCGATCCTCAAGCCCAGCGAAGTGATGTCATTGGTCAATTTGCCGTTGTTTGGGGGCAAAGTGCCTGCGGGTTTCCCGTCTCCCGCCGACGACCATCTGGAAGCGACGGTTGATTTAAACCAACATTACATCAAACATCCGGCGGCGACGTTCTTGGTCAAAGTACAAGGCGATTCGATGGTGGATGCGGGTATCCACAGTGGCGACACGCTGATTGTTGACAGGTCGTTGGAGGCGCAATCGGGTTCGATTGTCGTGGCAGTAGTGAATGGTGACCTGACCGTCAAACGCTTATCGGTGGAGGGCGATCAGGTCTGGCTGCTGCCGGAAAATACAAAATACCCGCCGATAGCCATCAAGGAAGGCATGGACTTGCATATCTGGGGCGTGGTCGCCCATGTCATCCATTCTTTATAAGCGGCATAATCGGCGATGTTTGCTTTAGCGGATTGCAACAATTTTTACGCCTCGTGTGAACGCGTGTTCCAACCGCATTTGGAAGGTCAGCCGATTGTTGTTTTGTCGAATAATGACGGTTGCGTTATAGCCAGAAGCAACGAGGCGAAATTGTTGCAGGTGGCGATGGGTGCGCCGTATTTCAAGATCGAACCGTATGTGAAGCAGGAAAGTATTGCGGTATTTTCTAGCAATTATGCGCTATACGGCGACCTTTCCAATCGAGTTATGCAGGTGTTGTCCGGTTTTGCGCCACGGATTGAAGTGTATTCCATTGACGAATGTTTTTTGGATTTCACAGGCCTGCCCCAAGACTTGACCGACTATGGCTTACAGATGTGCAAGACCGTCAAACAATGGACAGGCATCCCGATTTCCATTGGCATCGCTCCGACCAAGACCCTGGCCAAATTGGCGAACCGTTTGGCGAAGAAAGGCCATTCCGCTAACGGGCAAGTGTTGGATTGGCGGACACTCGCTGATCAGGATGCCATCTTGGCAGCCATCGCCCTGGATGACCTGTGGGGGATTTCACAGCGCACGGCAGTGAAATTACAAGCCTTGGGCATCCATAACGCCTTAGATTTAAGCCAAACCGACCCGAAACGCTTGGGACAACACCTGGGCGTAGTCATGGAACGCATCGTCTGTGAGTTGCAAGGGCTGTCCTGTATCCCGTTGGAAGCCATGCCGCCGCCCCGGAAACAAATCCTCACCTCGCGCAGTTTTGGCGAAAAGCTCACCCGGTTTGAAGAACTACGGGCGGCGGTCAGCCATTTTGCCAGCCGTTCGGCGGAGAAACTGCGCCGCCAACAACTGGCAACGTCCGTGCTCACCGTGTTTGTCGCCACCAGCCCGTTTGACACTAAAAACCCGCCCTACAGCAACAGTGCCACCACCGTTTTTGACCAGCCCACCCACCATGCCGCCGACCTGATCCAAGCCGCCCATCTGGGTTTGAAACGTATTTATAAGCCGGGCTTCAGTTACCAACGGGCGGGGGTGATATTGCCGGATTTGCTCCCGGCAGGTGTGGCGCAAGGGTCTTTGTTTGATAATGAAGGCGACATCCGCCAAACCACCGAATTAATGGCAACCCTGGACCAAATCAACCGCCGCTATGGCAAAAGCACCGTCCGTTACGCGAGTGAACTGCTCAGCCATCGCTGGCACATGCGCCAGCAGTTCAAGTCGCCGTCTTATACGACGAAGTGGGCGGAGTTGTTGACTATTAACATATAAATGTTTTGCCGTGGATTACTGAATATTTTCACCAAATTGAACAAGTTTTCAAATCTTCAGTTTTCCTTTGTGGTAGTTTTATCCGTGTCAGTATGATTTTAATCGTCAACCGTATTGAAATTAGCGCTAACCGAAAATTAGACGGCTTGTTTAAGTGATTGGACGTCGTTTATTTTATATGGGATTGACCACAGACGGCCTGAATCTGAAATTTTTCCAAACAAACCACAAAATGCCTATAATATCCATTCACTAACTTATTCATGAATGGATTCACCCCATGACACGCCATGCTGACCATATCCGCACCCAACTGTCCGCAGGGCCGATGTCAGCCGGGCAATTGCTTGGAAAACTGGGGGTTAGCCAACCGACAATGTCGCGTGCGTTGGCGGCGCTGGGTGGCGATATAGTGCGGTTTGGCGCGGCGCGATCCATTCACTACACACTACGCGATAACGCCCGTGGATTGCCCGACATCCCGATCTACCGGGTTAATGCAGAAGGGGCTGTCCGGCAATTGGGGGTGCTGGTTCCCGTCCGGCCAGAGGGTTTCGTCATGCGCCATGAGGATGGCACGTCCCTTCACAGCGACGGGCTTCCGTGGTGGTTGTCCGACATGCGGCCACAAGGCTATTTGGGGAGGGCATATGTTGCCCGGCATGGCGCTGAACTGGGGTTGCCGGACCGCCTTAAGGAATGGACAGATGCCCACGCTTTGCGGGCGCTGTTGGTGCATGGGCATGACACGGTAGGAAATGTTCTGATTGGGGAACATGCCAGGGAGCGTTTTCTTGCCTCCCCTATCCCTGAGCCGATTTCATGGCTTGGGAAAGATGAAGCTTATGCCTTGGCTGCGCTTGACGCCGCCCGTGGCGAGGCGCCGGGATCATCAGCCGGAGGCGAACAGCCTAAATTCACCGCTTATGCCATGACTGCCGAAGGCGCACGTCATGTGATTGTAAAGTTTAGCGAATTGGAGGACAGCCCCGTCAGCGAGCGCTGGCGTGACCTGTTGCTGGCCGAACATCTTGCGCTTACGGTTTTGCGCGAAGCGGGCATTTCTGCGGCCAAAACCCAAATCATGGATCACGCAGGCCAACGCTTCCTTGAGGTGGCCCGTTTTGACCGCATCGGTGGCCTTGGACGTTGCCCGTTGCATTCGTTGTCCGCGCTGGATGCCGAATTCACCGGGTTAGGGATGGGCAGTTGGCCGGACATTGCGCGGGCACTGGCCGATGCCCGCCAAATCAGTCCAGAAGCCGTCGCGGGTGCAACCCTCTTATGGGCATTTGGCACACTGGTCGGCAACTCGGATATGCACAACGGCAACTTATCATTTACCGCAGGGCAGGGCCGGCCTTATGGCATTGCACCAGCCTATGACATGACACCGATGGCTTTCGCCCCCCGCACAGGTGGCGGCCTTCCTGAGGCGTTACCCGAAGCGAAAATTCATGGCGGCGTGCCCAACGCGACTTGGC
>CAYUQV010000094.1:0-1499 GCA_964446885.1 uncultured Methylocucumis sp. | reverse complement strand
CCTGAGGCGTTACCCGAAGCGAAAATTCATGGCGGCGTGCCCAACGCGACTTGGCGTTATGCCGCCGAGTTGTCGCGCACGTTCTTATCCCAGGTTATCCATTCAGACGGGTTCAGCCGCCGGTTTGGGCCGTGCATAGCCGCACTGGAACACCACATCGGGATGGCTAGCGCCAAAATCAAACGTCTTGAATGACAACGGGGACTGGTGGCCAACTGATACCGGGGGTTGCAAGCTGGCCGCTTTGCCACGTCACACCAAAGCCATCAAGCCAAGCCCTCCCAAAAAACCCACCGCCCTCCCCTTGAACATCCCCGTAGTTTTCTTATAGTTCCTGTGTTTTCCGGCGTGATGGCTTTGGCCAAGAAACCTTGGTTTCCCTGACCGCAGGCCAGCGCAAACGGACGTCCACGCCGTCATGTCAGGAATTTGCCATTATTTTCCTTAACGGACGGTGCGCCACCCCTTTGACCTTTTTAACAGCCATCAGATTCTTCACGGGAACCGGCCATTTGACAGCACCCGCCCAGCCTTCCAATCATCCCACCCCATTGGGTCACGCAGGGACATCGGCGGCAAACCCGCCTTGTGCGTCAACGCCCGTGACTTGCACGGCGACTTGGCCGTCGGCTTCCTCTACCCGGTATGGGAACACTTGGTCATGGCCGGGCGTAAATGGCCAGATGCCGTTGGGGAAGGCACCGGCGAGGCAAGCGGTGGCGCGGGCAAGCCGCCCGTCCCGTCCGCCCAAGACATCACGCATTTCCAGGAAGCCATTGACGGCAGGGCATTGTTCTTGGCGTTTGAACACCGCAACGCACTGGTTGAGGCAGGCCAGCAGATCGCCGACCAACAGCTTGTGGCGGTCGCGAGGCAGCTTGAGCAGGGCTTCAAGGCGGAGCTGAAAGCGGCGCTTTCTGCCAAGCTGATGGCCGGCATCATGGATATGACCCAAGCCGCCCGGTTTATCGGTTCATGGAAACCATCGGGCGGCACAAACTTTTCACGGTAAGCACTATGACACAAACTGACTATTCCGGCCTGCCCAACCGTTTGGCCGACATTATGATCCTTGAGGCCAAGGGTGGCCTGTTGGCGGTGCTTGGCGGGCATTGCCTTTGTGAACGTTTGGGTATCGGCGGGCGTCAGGCCGGTAGGGCTTGGCTGCAAGCAGAATTGGAAGGTTTAGGTTACGGGATGGGCTGCGGTTATTTTGTCGTGCCGTCCGGCCAGGACGATAGCGGCGCACTGTACTTGACCGTTCCGGCCGCGTTGGCGGTGGCCAGGGGGCACGGCGGCGAAAACCTGCCGTCCGTTGAAGAATTTCTCAAGGACTGCGAATCCCAGTGGTTCCCGTCAATGCTGGGTGCCTTGGCGCAAGGGCCTGGCCGGTCAGACGTCGTCCATTGACCCTCAGGGATCGCCCATGTCCACTAATTACCGCATCGGCTCCAGGAACATGGCCGTGGCCGGCAGGTTTGTCGTCGACCGCAAGTTCC
>CAYUQV010000093.1:0-9968 GCA_964446885.1 uncultured Methylocucumis sp. | reverse complement strand
ATTTCCACGCAGGAGCAAGGGAAATCTTTAATCAAAAATAGCGACTCCCTTTTTCGTGAAGTTACCCCTTGTAGACCACCGCCAGCATGAGGATATTGATGTCTTTCTTACCCCACTGCCAGTTGGTGCGGTCGACGGTCAGGTAATACCCACACGGGGCACTAGTAATCGGTGTCGAGGAAATCAAACAGTTTCATGACAAACCAGGCGACACGGTCAAACCCAACGACACCAGGCTCGCTGATGAAGCGTTGCATCCGCCGAGAATGGGAATCCGCTTTGGCCTTGCCGGGAAAGGCTTTGGCCAGCTTGCTCAGGTTAATGGTTTCCTTGAAAAAATAACGCGATGACCATCCCAACCAGGCAGTCCATCCGCGCCTTGTTCCAGCTGAAGTGTTGGTTTAGCATAGTCGATAGCTCGTTGAAGTGTGGCATCATGTTTTTTTTCGCAAAATTCAGTATTTTGCCACATTTTCAACGGGTAATTTTTTGTCATGTACAGAGCAAAATAACCAAGCGCGATAATAAGAATAAGTACGGATTATCAACAAATTGCGTTATCGTGAATATCGGAAAATTCCTGTTTAAGGGTAGGGTTATTCTTATACTTGGGAAATTTTATACGGCTAATTTTTTTTGCCCGTTTGAGAATTGTTGATTCGTGACAATAACTTGACCAGGACTTTCCTGACTTCATGGGGGTTTCTGGCATCCAACAACATGACCGGGCAGGTGAAACCGTTGCTTTTGATATAGGCATGGTAATCAACCAAATAAGTGTCGGTATTATTGTCGTCAAAATGGGTAATGGCGATAACCCCTGGATTTTTCTGCAAAAACTGGCTGTGCTGGTGCATATAATAGTCAATTTCCCGCAAAGGATCACCACAACCATTGTCAATCATGAATACGATGCCATGCGCACCTTGACATAAAATATCTGCCATAAAATAAAACCGCCGCTGGCCTGGCGTGCCATACAAATGTACTTTAACCTCTTCTACATGGACAATTCCATAATCCATAGAAACCGTGGTGGTTTGTTTCCTATGCAACGCATCACTCTCGGTCGCTTTTGCTTCGGTTGCCAATACGGGTATTTCACTAATGCCCCGGATTGATGTCGATTTACCAGAACCCACATTACCGGCCACAACAATTTTTATTTCGTTTTTCATGATGTTAATTTGCAGATATAGGATTGTATTCCAGCCACCCAAAACATACCGACGGGCCATTTCGGGCTACCGCTAACAAACGATCAGAGCGGATAGGCTTTTATGCAAAACTATAGGCAACTTATGGGCAATTGAATATCAGACAATTCGGATTTAAAGGTAAGAAAATCCCTAAGTTAATGGGTGCAAGCAGCACGAACCAGCCATTATGTTTTCGTGTTTTTTATCTTTTTGTGGACAAAAAATATTCAAACACTACGCTTTTCAAAATGGGCGCGGTTTAATTGTCGAAAAATGCCAATATCCCCATCGAAAAAACGCTTTAACCCATATCAACAATCCATTGGCGCTACTAGATGTTACTGAGCATTTTCCACTCCCCACTAAAGACAACGGCAGCCATTGGCATCATCTTAGGATTTTCGGGCGGTATTGGTTTGGCAAACCATCTGTTCACAGAAGCAAGCATCGCAAGAGAAAGGCTTGATTGGCTTTTGCTGGCCTTATTGACGGTCATCGGTACAGTGGCCATCCTCCAAACCAAGCCCTCAATTTGGCCTTGCAGGCCTTGCAACACTGGCAGGACATCTTCAAATACACCCAGCGGGGAATGGCGGTCGGCAGCACCGATGGCTGGACGTTGGAACAGGTCAATCCCGCATTTGCCAACCTGTACGGATTTACCGTTGAAGAATTGGCCGGGCAGCCGATCCTTGAGCTATTTGCGCCTCAATGCCGTGATGGTCTGACGGCGCATATCCAGGCCGCACACCAGCAAGGCCATCATATTTTTGAAGCGGTGCATCTGCATAAAAATGGCCATCAATTCCCCGTTGAAATTGATGTCATCGTGATTTACGACAGGGACAGCAAGACCAGCCACCCTACCTACAACATCAAAGACATCTCAAAACACAAATCAGCGGAAACGGCTTTAAGGCTCAACGAAGCCTGCCTTAAACGGGCGCAATCCGTTGCGCAAATCGGCAGTTGGGCATTGGATGGGCGGCGCAATAGTTTGACTTGGACGGCAGAACATTACCGGATTTTCGGCATCCCCGAAAGCACACCGCCGACCTACAAAACGTTTTTGGCTTGCGTACATCCTGATGACCGTCATGATGTCGGCAGGATGTGGAAACGGGCATTGAAAGGGGGGGGGGCTATGATATTGAACATCGCTTGCTCGTCAATGGCGAAGTGCGTTGGGTCAGGCAAAAAGCCGACCTTGAATTCGATACGGACGGGCAATTAATTGCGGGCATTGGCATCACCCAAGACATCACTGTGCGCAAACATTCGGAATCTATCTTGCGGGAAAGCGAAGAAAAGCTGCGCCGCCTGTTCGAATTGTCGCCTTTAGGCATAAGCCTAACGGATATGAAAGGCCGCTATATCGAATTTAACCGCGCTTTCCGGCGTATGACCGGATATGACCATGAAGAACTCTGCCAACTCGATTATTGGCAACTCACCCCCAAAAAATACGCCGCAGATGAAGCCCGGCAATTGGAGTCCTTGAACTGTACAGGCCAATACGGGCCGTATGAAAAAGAATATATCCGTAAAAACGGCAGTCTGATCCCGTTGCTCCTAAACGGCATATCACTGGAAGGCCGTGACGGTGAAAAATATATTTGGTCTATTGTCGAAGACATTTCCGAGCGCCGCCAAACTGAAGAGCAACTGCGCATCAAAAATGCCGAACAGAAAAGGCTTTTGGCAATCCAAGCCTCAATCCTTGATGCCTTACCCGCCAATATCGCTTTGATCGACCAACAAGGCATTATCCGGCAAACTAACCGGCGCTGGCTTTCGTTTGCCGTGAAATACGGCGCGGACGAAACTAAAGTGGGAGTCGGCAGCGATTATTTGGCCGTTTGCGATCATGCCGCACACAATGGCGACTCCGATGCAGCACGTATCGCACAAGAAATCCGACAAATATTGGCCAACGGCAATGGCCAATTCAGTTGCGAATATCCTTGCCACCAGCCTAAGGTTAAGCAATGGTTTTTATTGCAAGTTGTGTCAATACCCATCAATAACCGTTCAGGGGCTGTGGTCATGCACTTGGACATTACCGAAAATCACTTGGCCAAAAAACAATTGCATAAGCGGGAAGAGGAATTTCGCGCCTTGGTCGAAAACTCCCCGGACATCATCATCCGCTTTGATAGCCAATGCCATTACCTGTACGTCAACCCGACCGTCGAAGCGACGATGGGGGTTCCCGCCAGACACTACAACCGAAAAAACTTGGGCCATTTTGGGCTATCAGACCTAGGACTCAATCATGCCAAAGAAACCATCATGTCGGTATTTGCCGATGGCATGGGGCATTCGACTGAATTCAGTTTCAAAGTTGGGCAGACAATACGCCACTTCCATACCCAGTTCATCCCCGAATATGACCAGCAAAACACGGTGGCAAGTGTGCTGGTGGTCATGCGCGACATCACCGACAGCAAAAACTTTGAGATCGCCCTCAGCCAATCGCGCCAGCAGCTACGTGAAATGGCGGCACAAACTGAAATGACGCGTGAACAGGAAAGGAAGCGGATTGCACGGGAAGTGCATGATGAGCTTGGGCAAAATTTGACCGCCTTGCGTATGGATGTCTCTTTGCTCAGGCTGGAATATGCCGGGGACAATCCGGCATTGCTGGAAAGGCTCAAGGCAACTTTGGGTTTAGTTGACCGCGCCATCAAAAATGTCCGCAATGTCGCGACCAATTTGCGTCCGGCAGTGTTGGATATGGGATTGTTAGATTCTTTAAAATGGTTGTGCAATGAATTTACCGACCATTCAGGCATCCCCTGCAAGCTACATTACACCGATGACTATTATCTGATTGATGAGCCGCGGGCCGTACAGATATTCCGCATTATGCAGGAATCGCTCACCAACATCGCCCGCCACGCCCACGCCAGGCAAGTGGACGTTACCCTGCGATGCCACGGCCACACACTGTGTCTTGATGTACGGGATGACGGCATAGGCTTTGATGTGGCCAATCAAAGCCAGAAGTCCTTCGGTTTGCTGGGCATCCGTGAACGCGCTATTGTCCTGGGAGGGGATGTTGATATTATGAGCGTCTTGGGTCAGGGAACAACGGTAGCATTACAAATTCCCTTAGAGTAAAAGAGATAAAGAACACATGGTCAGATTATTGATAGCGGACGACCACAGCATCATGCGCTGTGGCTTGAAACAATTGTTCGCCTTGTCCCCGGATATTGAAGTCATCGGCGAAGCGGAAAACGGTGAAGAGTTGCTGGCGTTGTTGCCCGAAAAAACCTTCGACCTGTTATTGATGGATTTGATGATGCCCGGCATTTGCAGCATCGACCTGATAGGCCGCATCCGCTCATCATTTCCCGATTTGGCCATCCTGGTGCTCAGCATGCACAATGAACACCAAGTGGCATTGCGGGCTATCAGGGCGGGGGCATCCGGTTACATCACCAAAGACAGCGACCCGGAAAAATTATTGGCGGCGATTTTTAAAGTGGCAGACGGAGGGCGTTATTTAGACCCAGCACTCGCCGAAGAAATGGCGTTCTATTCCCCTGAGCCCGAACAGGAAGCCTTGCATGAACGCTTATCGGAACGTGAGCACGAAGTTTTTCTGTTGTTGGCCAAAGGCATGGGGGTTAATGAGATAGCCAACCAACTCGGCATCAGCAACAAAACAGTCAGCACCCACAAAATGCGTCTGATGGAAAAAATGAATTTCTCCAGCCTATCGGACTTAGTCCGTTATGCCGTGCAATTGGAACACTGACTTGCCGAACCCACGTAACAAGGCGGTCACTTATGAAATTTTGGCGTGTTAGCGCCTACGCCCAACTCGTGCAGAATGTAGCTGAACAAATCCCTATCCACATCCCCTGAGTCCAATGCCAAAAATCCTGGGCGCACTGCCATTTTCGTTCCGTTACGCCACACCTTCACGGCAGGCAGGGCATTTTGGGGTTAATTAACCCCTTTATGTCCGCCTTAAGAGACAATTTTAGGGAAAAGGTGATTTTTTCCTTATGATGTTTTTATGCGCTTGCCCTGCCATTGCACTTCGGAGTTGAATCCACATCTGATTTTTGTATCTCCGTGGCGAGCAATGCTTTAGGCATTAATCACATGTTATCCAAATCAATAGTCGCCTCCCAACCGCCCCCCAACGCCTTGTAAAGCGCTACCAGCGCGGTTGCCGTGGTAGTTTCACTTTGCACCAGACGTTCTTGGTCTTGTAACAGACGTAATTCGGCATCCTGTACGGCTAAGAAATCGCTGGCCCCTTCTTTGAAACGCAGGTGAGCCAATATATTGGCCCTTTCACTGGCTTTAGCCGCTGAGTCCAGCAATGCCTGCCGTGCCTGCTCCTGATTGTAGTTCACTAGGGCGTTCTCGGTTTCCTCCAAAGCATTCAATACTGTCTGCCCGTACTGGGCCAAACTGGCTTCCGCGCTGGCATCGGCGGCTTTGATGCGGGCGTAGACACGCCCCATGTCTAGGGCTGCCCAACTGATCCTTGGTCCAGCGGTATAGGTGTCTGAACCCGCTGCGCCAAGTCCAGACAGGGAGCTGGCTTCAAGGGCAATCGTGCCGACAAAGGTGACGCGTGGGAAAAGGTCGGCGGTGGCAACGCCGATGCGGGCCGTGGCGGCAGCCAGCGTGCGTTCGGCAATACGGATGTCTTGCCTGCGGCGCAGAAGATCGGCAGGATTACCGATATGGACGGCCTTGGAAAATCTGGGTAGCGGTGCAGGGTGCTCCAGTTTCTGGGTTAAGGCTCCCGGATGCTGTCCGGTCAGTACGCCGAGCCGATGAATGGCTTGGTAAATGGTGCTTTGCAGGATTGGAATTAGGGCGCGGGTGGAATCGAGCTGGGCTATTGCCCTTGACGTATCGAGTTCGGTCCCGCGTCCATTATTAAGCCTGACTTGGGTTATTTTCAGGGTTTGAAATTGATTGTCGGCGTTCATTTTTGACACCGCCAACTGGTTTGGCAGACCACGCAATTGGAAGTAATTTCTGGCCACCTCGGCAATCAGGCTGACGCTAAGGTCGCGAAGGCTGGCTTCCTGTGCCGCCACCTCGTCGCTGCCCGCTTCCACGTTACGGCGCACACGACCAAAGAAATCGACTTCCCAAAATGCGTCGAAACCGATGTTGTAGAGTTTCAGCGGACGCGGGGCGAAGGTTTTGTTGTTTAGGGCTCCGGCACTGCGGTTTTGATCCGTATAATTGGCGTGTGATGTCACGGCGGGGGCTAAATTAAGTCCCGCTTCCATATAGAGCGCCCGTGCTTCGAGAAGGTTGGCGCGGGCCGTCTGAAGGTCATAATTATGCCGCAAGGTCTGCTCGACCAGGATACTCAGTTCTTTGTCTTTGAACAGCTTCCACCAGCTGACTTCTATCCCTTGGGTGGAAAATCCCGGGTGGTCAGCATGGGCGAAGGTTGGCGGCACAGTGCTTGCTGGCGCTTTATAGTCCGGGCCAACCGAACACGCGCCCAGTGCAGCGGCGCAAAGCAAGGACAAAGCAAAAGTTCTGCTTCGTCCGAGGGCAACGGATAAATAATTTCCATGTTGCCTTAATGGTATGAGCTTTGCGTTTTGCATCTTGCATCTTTATTCTTGGGTTCATAAGTCAGTGAGTGCCTACGCCAGTCTGTTGCGAAGGCGCTAACAGGCGACCGTCTTATCCTGTCAAATACCTCCAACGCCCGGACATCGTGGGTGACCACGATGACACCTGCATTACTTTCATGGGCGACTTGGGCAAATAACTCCATCACTTGGCGGCCACGGTGGCTATCGAGCGCGGCAGTGGGTTCATCGGCTAAGATCAGGCTGGGGTTGTTAGCCAACGCCCGTGCCACCGCAACGCGTTGTTGCTGTCCCCCGGAAAGCGCATCGGGCAGATTGTCGGCGCGGTCGCCGATGCCTAAATGCTCAAGCAAATACATCGCGCGCTCCTTAGCGGCGTGTGCGGGAGTGTCATTGATTTCGAGCGCGATCTGGACGTTCTCCAAGGCGGTCAGAAATGGGATCAGATTGGCTTTTTGAAACACAAAGCCGAGATGTTTTCGGCGGAAGGCGCGCAGATCGATCTTGGCGTTTTCCCCGTCCATAACCAGTTCCCCACCGATGATGATTTGCCCTGAAGTCGATCGGATTGATCAGAGCCATTGCCGTCAACAGGGTGGATTTACCCGCGCCGCTTGGACCCAACAACGCGATGACTTCGCCACGGGCAACGCGGAGCGTCACGTCGTTCAGGGCAATAACCTCAGTTTGGCCTTGACCGTAAACTTTAGTGACACCAATGGCCTCAATGGCTGGAACTTTCTCCGTGACGTTGTCCATCAAGCCAGTACCGTATTCGGTTCGACCCGCATCGCCTTCCATATCCCCAGGAGGCTCGCCAACATTGAAATTAACACGGTGATCAATGCCAGTTTAATAAGGTCTGGCATCTCAAGCATGACCCGTCGTGGAAAATAAGGGAAGAGGTATTGGCCCAACCACCACGCCAAGCCGTAACCAAACGCCCCCATCAGTAAGGCCTGTTGCAGAATGAGGCTGACAATGACCCGGTTGCGTGCGCCGATCAGCTTGAGCAAGGCAATATCGTGGATTTCGTCCAGTGTCAGGGTGTACATGATGAGCGCGATGATGACGGCGGAGATGATGATGAGCAAGATACTAAACAAGCCGAGTTGTCGTCTGGATTTGTCCACCGTACCCGAAAGCAGCAGATCTCTCTGTTGCTGTGCGGTATAAACCGTAACATCGGGCCATGCTGACAATGTGCTGATGATTTGGTCGAGATTTGTGCCTGGGTTTAGGATGACCAGTATGGCGCTGACCAGAGGCCCTGGCAGTTCGGAAATGCCGATTGACGCTCCGCCCGCCCGCTCTAGCAGCAAAGGCTGGGTACGAGCAAAACCTTGGTTTCCGGTACGGGCGAGGC
Source organism: uncultured Methylocucumis sp. (assembly GCA_964446885.1). Lineage (GTDB taxonomy): Bacteria > Pseudomonadota > Gammaproteobacteria > Methylococcales > Methylomonadaceae > Methylovulum. The sequence goes on along the minus strand of CAYUQV010000093.1, from coordinate 1,812 downwards.
GGGAAGCCCGTTCCAGGCGGATGGCTTCGTTAGGTGAGTCGAACTGGATGGCCATCGCATCACTCACGGTAAAAAATGCGAGGCCGTCACCGGCAATGCCGGACATACCCTTAGTGAGTCCGACAACACGATAGATGTTCTTACCGAAGGTGACCCGCTCACCCAAGGCCAGCCCCAATGAACGGTCTGCAATCATTTCGAAATGCGCCTGACCTAGTGGTCGTCCGGCAACTAGCGACACCCATTCACCTTTGTCATCCGGCCATGCCAGACCTTGCACCATCAAGCGTAAAGGTTTGCCGTGGTGTTCGCGTTGAAGCGAATGATTGACAAACCGTCGTGCCCGGATGACCTCAGGTAAAGCACGGACGCGGTCTTCGAGATTGACTGGGATACGGGAAAGCTCTGCAAAGGGGCCGCGGGTTTTGCCTTGCACGACCCACAAATCGGCCCCGATGCGGTCCACCAGCAACGTGGCTTCGAAAATAAGGCCGCGATAAATACCAGCCATGCCCATGACCACCATAAGCAACAGGCCAATACCGACAGTTGTGAAAACAAAGCGGCTGAAACTGTGGCGGATGTCCCGAACAGCCAGATTCATGGCACACTGACGGCTTGGCCGTTCTCCAGAGCTTGTTTTAGGCTCTCGAAAGGCATCACGATTTGATCGCCGGCCGCAAGACCCTGGGTCACCTCGACGTCTTGCTGCCCGTAAAGACCCACAGTGACGCTGCGCCAGTCTGCCCGACCGTCATTATTGACGAAAACGCCAGGTTTGCCCTCACGCCAGAGCAGGAATTTCTGCGGTATCGCAACGACATTGGACTTATGTCCGGTTTCAATGAAAACGTCAGCCCGCTGGCCCACTGCCCAGTTGACCGGTAACGGCTGTACGCGCACGTCCACCAGAAATTCGCGGGTCTCGCGGTCGGTTTCGCGGCCTAGCCGTGCCACCGCACCGGAATAATTGCGATCCGCTTCCGAACGGAATACCACGCGGGCAGGCTGACCCACCGCCAACGCCGCTATTGCAGTCTCGTCGATCCAGGCACTGATCCAGATTTCCCTAGTATCAATGAGTTGCAAAATGGTTGAACCGGGTACGACAACGCCGCCTGGGTCGCGGTCACGACTAACAACCAATCCCCCATAAGGACTACGCAGTTCAGTAAAAGCCAGTTGCTTCCGGCGTAGCTGTAGATTTCTTTCAGCATTGACGGTTTGGCTGCGTGCCTCCGCGATAACGGATTGGGAGCGATTGAGGTCGGCTTCGGCTACATGCAGGGTTTCGGTTGCCTTATCAAGCTCTTCCTGCGAGGCCGCTTTACCGGAGACCAGTTCAGCGAGACGATTTTGCTGCAATCGAGCCTGCCGGAGCACGGCCTGGGCACGGGCCTCATCGGTACGCACCCGTGCGACGGCGGTGCCGGCGGCGGCTAGTGTGGCTTCTGCGACTGCGACCTGTTGTTTCAGTTCGGCATCGTCAAGTCGGGCTAACAATTGCCCGGCCTTCACCGTGTCGCCTTGGTCTACAAGCACTTCAGCGAGGCGCTCCTGAATGCGCGGGCTGATCGTCGTCTTGACGCGGGCTTCCAGAGACCCTGTCCCCATGACTTCAACGCGCAACTCACCGTTGGCGACCGTGTAAGCCATCACCGAAACTGGCTTAAATTTCAGCCAATACACGACCAAGATCAAAACCGTAGCCAGCGCGATTAGCCAGGCGATGTTGCGTATAGAGAGTGTTTTCATTACGTGGATTCAACTCCGAAGTGCAATCCTAAGTATCATGCGGCCTCTTGCCCTGCT
>CAYUQV010000092.1:0-10113 GCA_964446885.1 uncultured Methylocucumis sp. | reverse complement strand
GGTTTTGCTTTATGAATTGCTTTTTAAAGTGAGACCCGGCACACTCGTTCTAATAGACGAACCTGAACTATCCCTCCATGTCGCTTGGCAGAAACAATTTATTGATGATTTGTTAAGTATTATTCAATTACAGAAAATCAACGTCATTATTGCTACACATTCGCCGCAAATCATCAATAACAGATGGGATTTAACAGTAGATTTAGAAGAAAACTTCCAAGCCCAGAGTGTGCAATGCGAAAGTATTTAAATGAATATTCAACCATTAACACGATCCGCCTTGAGCTTCGCCATCATCCTGCCGGAAAAAACAATCTTTGGATTTTAGTCGAAGGTGAAACCGACCAACGTCTGTATGCCAAGCTTATCAATGGCAAGAACACTAAAGTGGAAATGGTGCATGGTGGTGTGGAAAGCCTTCGCTCTGCATTGTCGATATTAATTTCTGAAACCACGCAGGTTATCGGTATCCGTGATGCCGACTTTCTGCATCTAAACCAACAACAAGAAACTATAGAGCGTCTATTTTTGACCGATGTCCATGATGTCGAAATGATGATGTTGGCTTGTGATACGGTTTTTGCTGCCGTGGTTGCTGAATATCTGCATGATAAACGTAGCGATTTTGTCAGTTTTCGTGACGCGCTTTTGGACTCGTTAAAATTTTTGGCGGGGTTACGTTGGTTAAATGACACAGAAAATTTAGAGCTAAACTTTAAAGCCAGCCTAGCGCACTTTTATGATGCCAACAGTTTAGCTATTGCGGATAAAAATCAGTGCATCGAGCATATCGCGCAATGCTCACCCAACAAAAAACGTATCCCGCAGGTGCAGGAAGTCGAAGATAAAATTATCGGAATTTCCGATCATTACCAACTCTGCCAAGGGCATGATGTTGAAAGGGCTTTTACCCTTCATGCCAATGCGGTAAGAAATAAGAATGTAAAAGATACCGATATTGGCAAAGCTTTGCGTGTGGCTTATCGGTTAGAAGATTTTGCTACGACTAAGCTTTATCGTCAGCTCAAGAACTGGGAAGCTCAAACAGGATATTTATTGTTTGCGAGTGTATAACTGATCAGGAGAATTTTTAGTGAACACCGCCGAAATCATTTACCAAAAAGCCAAAACCTTACCAGAGCCTTTTGCTTTAGAAGTGTTGGGTTTTATTGGCTTTCTTGAGCAGAAAAAGCTGAAAGCCTCTCCGTTTCCAAAACCACTATAGAACAAGGTTTCGGGTGCGCAGATCATGTGGGCGAACCCCAATCATTAGCAGACATTAATCAAGTTATTGATTTTAAATTCTGAACAATCAAGCGTTTCCAAAGGAAATCCCCATGTACATCGAAGTTGAATTGGATGACATTCATTCAGAAAAACTTTTGCAATTGCAACAACGCCTAAACAAGCCTTTAAGCGAGATTGCTGCTGAGTTTTTGGCGCGGGCGGTTGATGAGTCGCTTGCCCCTGTCCAAACTGAGGGCATGAAAATGCTTAATATTATGGAAAAACGTGGCTTGCTAGGTTGCATGGAAGGTGACGGCACGTTGTCGGTGGATTATAAAAAACACCTATGGGCAGGGCATGATTAGCGCAGACACCGGGTTTTGGCTGGCGTTATTAGATAAGCGCGATAATATGCATACCCAGGTAAAACGCTACGCAGCCAAGCTCAATGAACCTTTGATGACCACTATCCCCGTTGTCACTGAAGTCTGTTATCTGTTGCAAAGCCGTTGCGGGGCGCGTTATGCCGCTGAATTCTTGTTAGCGCAAGGTGATGGTTTATTTCAGGTTTTTAAGATTGGCGAGGCTGAATTTCCTAAAATGTCCGCGCTGATGAACCAATATTCGGATTTGCCGATGGATTTGGCGGATGCCTCGTTGATCTTGCTGGCAGAACATTTAGGACACGGACGGATTTTGTCTACCGACAGGCGGGATTTTCATGTTTATCGCTGGCACAACCATTATCCTTTTATCAATTTGTTAGAAAACGAATAAGCTATTTTTCGTACTTTTTTGCATTATTTCCTTCATGCCCCTAAAAATCGCCCTAGCCCAAACCAATTTCTTAGTCGGCAATATCGCCGCTAATATCAACAACCTCATCGCCGCCGCCAATCACGCCCGCGACGTATTAAAAGCCGACTTGGTTGTTTTCCCTGAGCTGAGCATCATCGGTTATCCCGCCGAGGATTTGTTGCTCCGCTCCGATTTTGTTGCCGCCGCCAATAACGCCATTTACCAGCTGGCCGATGCCGTCAGCGGTATTGCAATGGTCGTCGGTTTCCCGGAGTTGGACGCAGATAAGCTGTATAACAGCGCGGTGGTGTTATACGACGGCGTGATGCTTGCCAAATACCGCAAACAAGCTTTGCCTAATTATGGCGTGTTTGATGAACAACGCTATTTCACGGCGGGTGATGCGCCGTGTGTGTTTGAATTTGATGGCACGTTTATTGGCCTGACGATTTGTGAAGATGTCTGGCGCGAAGGCATTATTGAAGCCACGCAGCAAGCAGGGGCGGAAATTATTTTGACTCTGAACGCGTCGCCGTTTAACGCGGGCAAAATCCACCAGCGTGAGGCCGTGGTTTGCCAACAAGTGAAAGCGGCGGGTGTGCCGTTGGTGTATGTCAACCAAATCGGCGGGCAGGACGAGTTGATTTTTGATGGCGCGTCGTTTGTCGCCGATGGCAACGGCGAGATTGTTTTCCGCGCCGTGGAATTTGCCGAGCAAATCAGCGTGGTCGAATTTCGCGGCAACCAGCCGCAAGCCACGGTTTGTGCGCCGTTGTATGAACCTATCGCTGGCGTGTATCTGGCTTTGGTGTTGGGCGTTAAGGATTATGTCCGTAAAAACGGTTTCCAAGGCGCGTTGTTGGGGTTGTCGGGCGGGATTGATTCGGCTTTGGTGTTGGCGTTGGCGGTGGATGCGCTGGGGGCGGAACACGTTGAATGTGTGCTGATGCCGTCGCGTTACACGCAAGAGATGAGCAACGAAGATGCGGTTTTAGAAGCTCAAGCTTTGGGCGTTAAGCACCACATTATCCCTATCGAACCGGCCGTGAATGCGTTTACCGGGATGCTGGCCGAGGTGTTTGCGGGTTCGCGCAAGGACACCACCGAAGAAAATATCCAAGCCCGTTGCCGGGGCGTGATTTTGATGGCGATGTCGAATAAACAAGGCAAATTGCTGCTGACGACAGGCAATAAAAGCGAAATGAGCGTGGGTTATGCGACGTTGTATGGCGATATGGCGGGTGGTTTCGCGCCGATTAAAGACGTACCAAAATTGTTGGTTTACCAATTGGCGAATTACCGCAATGGCTTGTCGCCTGTGATACCGGAGCGGGTCATTATCCGCCCGCCTTCCGCTGAATTGGCCCCTGACCAAAAGGATGAAGATTCGCTGCCGCCTTATGATGTGCTCGACCCGATTTTAGAACGCTATGTGGAACTGGATCAGTCGGCGGATGAGATTATCGCCGCTGGTTTCCGCCCGGAAGATGTGGCGCGGGCGATCAGTTTGGTGGACAGGAATGAGTACAAACGCCGCCAATCGCCGCCGGGGATAAAAATTACGACACGGGCGTTTGGCCGGGATAGGCGCTATCCGATCACCTCAGGGTATCGCGGTTGTTGAAATTCGAGGGCGGGGCGGGGTTTGCAAACCCGCTCCTAACGCTTCAATGCCACCCTCGGCTTTGAACGTTATTGAACGTTACGGACGGGGCAACATGCCCCCATCCAGCTTAGGTATTTCCTACCTGTCATGTCACCCGATTTTTATGACTTTCTGCTAATATTAGCCATCGTTGATGTATAAGCCATTTTAATTAAGGAAAGCCATGTCAATTTACGATGATATTTTAAAGAATATCAACCAGCCCTCCCATGCCCATTTGTTTACTGCCATTTTTGATGTGGTGGCCCCGCATAGCGAACAGATAGCCAAAAATTTTTACCGTCAAATGCTGGCTAATAATCAGGCGGCCAATTTTTTAAACCATGATGATGTCAAAAAACGCCTGATTAGTAGTATGGAGGTATGGATAAAATCTTTGTTTGTGTATAGGGAACATTATCAGGAGCTCGAAGATTACAAGGCTTCTCAGCTAAAAATAGGCCATATCCATTGCAAAATCGGGCTTCCGGTGAGTTTGGTGAATTATGGCATGTTTGTGCTTAAGCAAGATGTGCTGAATTTGTTAATCCATGCAACGTTTAACAAACAAGATTGCGGGGCCATCATGATCTTGTCCAATCAGATTTTGGATGTGGCTTTGCAAATGATTAATGAAAGCTATGAACAGGATTTGATCGTCAGCGAAAAAGATTCACAGGCCTTCAAAATACAATTTTCCACGCATCATTTGGCGTTTGATTGTGAGCGTCTACGCACATCCTTGTCCGATTGGATGCGGGATTTGTTGCTCAGTATCCAACATGAATCGTTTGACAGGCATAGGTTGTTGTCGGTGAGGCAATCCAATTTTGGTTTGTGGTTGACGCATAAGGCAAAATTGTTTTTATCCAGCCGTCAGGAATTTACAACCTTGATAGGTTTGCTCAATGACATGGATGAGACCATGCACCTGTTACTAGAATGCTTGGCTGATGATGCCCAACGCCAAACGCATTTAGGCGATTTGAATTCGCTAGTTAACCAGGCCAGTTGGATTTTGGGGCAAATCGCCAAAGACATTATTGACCAAGATAATGGCCGTGACACGTTGACCCGCTTGTTTAGCCGCCGTTATTTGGATACGGTGATGCGCCATGAAACCGAATCCAGCCTAAAAACAGGGGTGGTGTTTGGGGTGTTGGTGATAGACATTGATTATTTCAAAAAGGTGAACGATGCTTATGGACATGACAATGGCGACCGGGTATTGGCGCAATTTGCCGAAATCTTGACTTATGAAGTGCGGGCGGGGGATTTTGTGTTCCGCTTAGGCGGTGAAGAATTTTTGATTATTTTGGGCGATGTCAACGAGCGCGTGACCAAGAGCGTCGCCGAAAAAATCCGCCTTACCATAGCCAACACCGAATTCCATTTATCAGAAGACAGGAAGCTAACCTTAACGGTGAGCATGGGCACGGCCATGCACGATGGGCATCCCGATTTTCAGCGCACGATTAAATTAGCCGATGATGCGTTATATCAGGCTAAGCAACAAGGCCGTAACCGGGTTGTTGCCGCCATCCAACCACCTGTCACGTGTTCATTGGCCTAAATTGTGGCGGTTTTAAGTTTACGGCCATTGATGGTAGAGTGTGGCTTGCTACAAAAAATTTTAGGATGGCGACATCCTAGCCACCATCCCCTAAAAAGGATAAATAATAATAATAACAGCAGGATAGGGGATAAATATGTGTTGGAGTGGCGAAGCCTCCACAGTGTTGGCAGCTGTGGGCTTGGGCAGTACCGTTTATTTTTACTACAAAAAAGAACCGCTGCCTTTGTGTGCGGCATTGGGCTTTTTCTCCTTGATGGAAGCCTTGCAGGCTTATACCTACACGGTGATTGACGACTGCGCCAATCCGGGCAATCAGATTGCCACCTTGTTGGGCTATATCCATATCGCTATCCAGCCGTTTTTTGTCAATGCGGTGTCGCTGCATTTCATTCCAGAGCAGGTGCGGCAAAAAATTTCCCCGACCGTGTACACGATTTGCCTGATTGCCACGATTTGTCTGTTAATACGCATTTACCCGTTTGAATGGGCACCTGCCTGTTACGAAGTCAAAACCAAAGTCGTTTTGCTCAGCGATTATTTTGATTCCTTCAACGTGCCGTTTTGCGGCAAGCGCATTTGTTCGGTGTCGGGGCAGTGGCATATCGCTTGGGAAATTCCGGCGATGGCCAATCTGGTGCTGTTCAATATGTACGTCGTCGCGTCGTTTATCATGCCCGTGTTGTACGGCTCCTGGCGGATGACGCTGTACCATATCGTCACCGGGCCATTTTTGGCGTATTTGAGCACCAATAATCCCAACGAATGGGCGGCGGTATGGTGCTTGTATTCGATTGGCTTGTTGCTGATTTTGCTGAAAACACCGATCCGGCGTTATTTGTATGTCCGTGAATGGTTTTGGTGGCGTTGGCTGAAGGGCTAACCGTTGTTTTGTCCACTCATGTTGTCCACGAATACCCTTTGGGGCACAAGAATCACGAAAGCCACGAAAGAACTTGGCCGGAATGGGTTTGTTACCCGTTCCGTAACGTTTTGAGTAGCCATAGGCACAATAAAAACATTAAGGACTGGGTTGCAAATCCAGTCCTGCATTAAAGTTTGACGTGCGTTTAGTGCATGGCCGAAAAATATCGCCTATAAATCCACATCCCCAGAAAAACCACCAGCAAGGTGATAATAATCGGTTGGTCGCCGAGATGGGCATACGGGGTCATGCCGCCCATCGGCGTGATGCTGGTTTTTAGCACCGTTGTGGTGAAACCTGGGATACTGGCGGTAATATTGCCATCGGGTGCAACCACAGCAGTCAATCCTGTGTTGGTGGCGCGTAACAAAAAACGCCCCGTTTCAATCGCCCGCATCCTGGCGATTTGCAAATGCTGGTGCGGTTCCAGCGAATCGCCAAACCAGCCATCATTCGTGACGTTCACCAAATACGCCGCCTCCGGCAAACCCACAATATTGGCATCGCCAAACGCATCTTCATAGCAAATCGACGTGATGAACGGATAGCCGCCCGCTTTTAACAGCGGCTGGTGGTCGCCGCCCTGTGTGAAATCACCTAAACGGATGTCCAATTTGCTCAGGATATAGCCTGACAACGGTTGCCAGGGCATGTATTCACCAAACGGCAACAAATGGTTTTTGCTGAACAGGCCAGGGGTTCGGCCTAAGGTAATCACCGAGTTATACAATTCATCCTCGGCTTTGCCTTCCACGGGCAGGCTGACAATCAAATCACTGCCGTGCGCTACGGCATCTGCTTGGAGCGGTGCCAGAAAAAAATCTTCCACTTCCGACAAATACGCCGGAATCGCCGTTTCTGGCCAGACAATCACCTTCGCATCCCAATTTTCTTGGGTCAGCCGTTTGTACAGCAGCAAGGTATTCAGGCGGTTTTCCGGCAACCATTTTTGGTCTTGGGCAATATTGCCCTGGATAAGCGCGACCTTGAACGGCTCACCGGACGGATGCGTCCAAGCCACCGTTTTCAATGCGCTTCCGGTCAACCATAGTCCTGCCAAAAGCAACAACCGCCAGTGCCGTTGATGTGGATGTTGCAAGATGTCGACCAAGATGGATGCCGTCAACGCCAACAAAAAACCGCTGCCATACGCCCCTATAATCGGTAGGTAGCCAGCTAAAGGGCTGTCCAATTGCGAATACGCGCCGAGCAACCAAGGAAAGCCGTTCAGTAATAGCACACCCCGGCCATATTCCACTAGCGTCCATAGCAACGGTAAACCAAACAGCTGTTTGTTGCTGTGCGACCAGACCGCCAACCAGCCCGTCACCGCCGGGAATAATGCCCAAAACGCCACAAACAGTGCTGTCAACGCGCCAGCACTGAACACATTGGCATGGCCAAATTCATGGATGCTGACAAACACCCATGAAACGCCCAAACCAAATGAGCCTAAGCCAAACAAATAACCCCGCAATAAGGCGCGTAACGGATTGGCGTGTTGCCAAGCCGCAAACAGCAGGGTCAAGGCCAAAGGGGCCAAGAAGCCATATTCAAAAGGCGCGAATGCCAAGGTGAACAAAAATCCGGCACACAAGGCCAGAAAATCGCGGAACAGTTCGGAAGATAAGCGGTGCGTGAAGCGGCTAAGGATGAAGTTTCGCATATAATCGTTGGGTTTGAATAAAATGGGCTTAGCTTTAGATTTGGCAGGTTTTTGAAACCTGCCAAATCTAAAATCCTTTTGGCTTTGGGGAAAAGGACACGGGGTCTCTGTGATGCCTGTCATGTGGCTTATTGCCTGACAAAGGTCAGGCAGATGGATGGGGATGTTACAGATAAACGAGGGGTGGGGCTGGACTAAAAGGCATCACAGCCGATGGTTGGGCGGTGATGCAGGTATATAAAACAGATGGCAATTAGGTTTTACTTAACTACTCTGCCAACCATTCTGCCATTCGCTGAGCAAAAATCCGTTAGCATTTGGCGGATATACGAGAGATTAAAGTATCTGAGCGTGGTTTTGGTTTTGTCCGTTTTGGCGATACCGTTTAACACAAGGTAGCCAAACTCTGAAGGGCCATACAAGGCGTTGACCGCATATTGCCCTCTGCCGTTGGCATCATCCGCTAAAGGCGTGAGCTGGATTGGCAAGACTATTGCTGGTGTGGTCAATCCCGCATCCCAATAAGCCGTAATTTGGGTCATGCTGTCCACTTTAAACCATAAAGGTGGTGCAGACAGGGGATCAAGCTCAGAAGGTGCTTGGCCAGTACAATATTGTGTGCCAAAGGTATCTACTTTCAATACTTCGCCAACCGCCCAAGCTTGGCTAACTGAACCTAACACAGACAGTGCCAGGCAAATTCCTAAAGTTTTAATTTTCATAATACGTCCTTAATAGTTTTTTTACAGATTGAAAAAACACAATGCAAAAATGCAGGGTGACCAGGCAACCAGCAGCCCCCTGCATATTAATCTGGTATGGAAAACGCCCGGGCTCTAGCTGCGTCAATTGATTTGGCTATGATGAGTTACGGGCGTGGTGGGAAATGTGGCTTATAAAACGCGTCTGCCGACCATGTAACCAGATGCCGTACAAGTGTCAAGCAGGCCCCGGCGGATGAAATCGACTTTAAGGTAATTTACAAGCGTTTTGGCTTTATTGGTTTTGAGGATACCATTGAACGCTATATAACCGCCAGGTGTGGGGCCTAGTAAAATATTTAATGCGCTTTGTCCCCGACCTTTGTCATCATCAGGTAAGGCGGTCAATGTGACAGGCAATGTGAATGCTTTGACGGTCAGACCCGCATCAAGATAAGCTGTGATTTGCGTATCACTATCTACTTTTGCCCAAAAAGCTTGTGAATTGGTCGGATCCAGCTCTAAAGGGGCTTTACCAGCACAATATTGTGTACCAAAGGTTTCTAATTTTAATACTTCACCAACCGCCCAAGCTTGGCTTACTGAACCTAACACAGACAGTGCCAGGCAAATTCCTAAAGTTTTAATTTTCATAATACGTCCTCAAAAGTTTTTTACGGATTGAAAAAACACAATGCAGAGTACGGCAACCAGCAGCCCCTACATATTATTTGATACGGCAAACGGCCAAACTCTAGCCGCGCCAAATCATAACAATAAAAGGATGTTTTGCCATCTTTTATCTTGATTTGCCGGGTGTGTGGACAGCTATCATGGCACTGGTGGTTTGAAACAGAGGGGCTTTTCCCACCAAAATCAGGAAATTATCCCAAGGTGTTTGGCAACGGATTATCAATAATAGGGCTTTTGTTTAGGATATAGCTATGAACCGCCGTTTTTTTGTTTGTGCCGTTTTATTGTTACCGCTGTCCGCGCTGGCGCATGGCCCGACGCCACAAAAAGCCAAGGAAAGCATCACCCTCAACTCAACTGCCGATACGGTTTGGGAGGCGGTCAAACGCTTTGACGGCATTGCCAATTGGCATCCTGATGTCAAACACAGCCAAGGCGATGGCAAACACGAATCGGGTGGCACGCGCACGATCACCTTACAAAATGGCGGGCAGTTGGTCGAAGAGCTGGATTTTTACAGCGATGCAGGCCACGAATACAGTTACCGCCTAAAAACTGAAAATACCCAGGCGTTTCCGGTCAGCTCTTATTCCGTGACCTTACAAGTCACGCCGGGTGCTGATGCCAATAGCAGCAATGTGGTGTTGAAAAGCCGCTTTTATCGTGGCGACACAGGCAACACGCCCCCGGAAAGCCTCAATGACGAAGCGGCGGTCAAGGCCATGAACCTGTTTTTTAAGAATGGTTTGGAAGGCTTGAAGCAGAAATTGGCACCATAAGCCCGCACTGTTTTTGATAAAGCGATATTCTACCTAGGACAAGCGCCTATGAAGGGAGTCGCTATTTTTGACGAAAGATTTCCCTTGCTCCTGCGTGGAAATCGTC
>CAYUQV010000091.1:0-10221 GCA_964446885.1 uncultured Methylocucumis sp. | reverse complement strand
CTGGTAGTAGCCCAAGGTTTTTACGAATGGCAGAAGTTGGAATCGGGTAAGCAGGCTTTCCACATCCACCGGCAGGACAATCAGTTATTCGCATTTGCTGGGCTATGGGAACATTGGCAACAGGAACAGGAAACCTTATATTCCTGCACCATCATTACCACCGAAGCAGCGGAGTTGATGCAGCCAATACATGAGCGCATGCCGGTCATCATTCCCCAAAGCCATTATCATCAATGGCTGGATAAAGCGGCAGATGGAAATCAAGCCTACAATCTAATTGAGAGTGTAGCTTATGCGGATATAACAGCGACGCCGGTTAGTGATTGGGTCAATAATCCGTTGCATGATGACGAGCGCTGTTTGAAATAATGTTGCAACTAGAATTGGCAAGTATTGACCCTTTTCCGTCTATCGCTTAGTCTGATTTAATGACAGAAAGATGATGTTTACCAGCTGTTTTTATATGGGTCTGATAATATTCAGAAACTATTTTATTTAATTGCCAATTAGTCCTCACATCGCATAACAGGATTACTCATGAATCAAACTGCCACGGTCACAATTGCTCTATTGATTTCGGGGTGTGCAACAATTCCACCACCAACAGTTAGACCGTTTGCCGATAGTCATGACTGGGTGCTAGTAGAGGACTTGAACTATCACATTGGAAGCTCAGGTATTTCTATTACAGTTCCAAAAGGATTTGTCACCGATTTTGCTAGCATTCCACAGCCTCTTTGGTCGTTTGGTTTATCGCCTTATGGTCGTTATAGTAAGGCTGCAATAATCCATGACTATCTTTACTGGGCTCAAGAATGTACGAAAGAGCAAGCCGACAATATTCTTCTCATTGCGATGAAAGAAAGTGATGTGAGCACTGCAGAGGCATTGACGATTTATGAAGGCGTAAATTTCGGAGGCAATCCTTCGTGGCAATCGAACCAAAAAGAAAAAGAGCAACACCTTCCTAGAGTTATTCCCTCGGAGTATTTAGAAATACCTGAAAATGTAACCTGGAGTGAATATAGAAAGATCTTGTTAGCAAAGGGCATTCGAGACCCGAAGTTTCAAAAAGCGCCTTCATATTGCATACTCGGGAATTCTTCTGATATACCTAGTCACAGCTAAAACATCAGTCCAGAGAACTCCTCTAGCGATTCGCCGCTGAGTTTTAAGTAAAAAACACATTATGCAGTCACACCCTGCTCTAGCTGCATCCTTGCTGCCTTGGCACTTCAGCGAAACCGCCAGTTAGCAAAACCTAAACCCACTTCAACTTTCCTGATCGTTCAAGTACGGGGTTTATTGGGCGCTTACGCAATTTCGCCCATTATTTGTGAGCGTTAAAGCAATGCTTTATTGTTTTTTCACCACCTATAGTACTTAGTAGTTTAGTAACTTTTGATTGTATTTCCTCTTGCGAAAGTGGCCATGCGGGGGAGTTTTTCGAATATGGAAAAATAACATAAATAATCTCGCCTTCTGGTGCTCCAGAACCTGTTCTAGGGTTTGGATTAGATCCACCAAGAGCGTTACCTAAAAAGATGGACATTTCTCCTAGATTCGCTTTGGGAGGACCAACCTCTGCAACAATGAAAGGGGATGTTTTGCTATTTTCAGTGTTAATTGCATACCCAAAATCACCTATTAAGCCAGTGCCATTCATTGAATAGAAATTTCCGGGAAATACAAGATAAGGAACTTGTGTCGAGTCCACATACTTTTTTGGGTCTAAGTTTGCCTTGGAGTCATCTCCAAGAGTAGTTTGCGAAACAAAATATCCTTTAAAATTACCATCAGGTTGTACATATCCCTTTTTGTTATCCTTTGGGTCTGGAACGATAGCTGATTGCCACCAATCGCTATTAGGATAGCCTCCGTTCTCTGGGCAGTCTAGCCCTTTAAACCCAGTTCCATTTTTACAATCCAGGCCGACATCATCCGGGTGATAAGCATTAGGCGCTCCATCAGCATCGATGTCCACGTGGCTTGTTGAAAAAATGTACGCTCCACTCTGTCCTTCTCTTGATAATTTAGTCTTGTTATATTTTTCCCATTTTTGAAAGGGGCATGTTTCTACGGCTTGTGTCATCGTAGGGAAAATAACGAGGCAGGAGATAATATATTTAAGCATATTTGAATAGATCTCGGACTATTAATGTCAATAACTTATTTTCAATGGTCTTTACAGGGATGTGAAAGACCGAGATAGATGATGTATGTAGAGGTGGATTCAAAAGCATTTTAGAAATTACGTTTAAAATTTGGATTCACCAATCAGTTATGGCTTTGTATTCCATGCTTTGATTTCATCTGCTAGGGGAGTGATCTTTAGAGGAGTTGCGGCGCCACAGCCAGGCAAATTCTTTGTGGGTTCTAGGGACAAGGCAATGACACCGTTTCGTAATTCATGTAGTGAAGTTTCACCGGATCCTGTATATGAACCAATATTGCCAAGTATTCCTATTTTATAGGCTATTTTTGAAAGACCATAATAAGAGTCTGCGCCATTATAGACTTTTGATACAAACCAATAATCATCTGTGCAATAAGTCTTATTAACTGAGACAGGAGGGGCACTCAGGACAGTTGCATTTTTTATCTCAATTTTTTGATTAATTTGATGTACTTCGTCAAATGTACCAGCGAAATATGCAGCTACTGTGAGTTGGGCATCATTGGATCGAGAGTATGTGTATTCTTTGCTAAAGCCTGTACCTTCTTCATTGGTTTTGTTAGATTCTGAAATTGTTGAGTTGAAAACATTATTCGTCGCGAAAGAGAATGCTTCATATGTTTTCCCTCCAATTGATTTTGTTTGCTTCTTATAAACCATACCTAATGGTGCGCTGGGTATAGACTTCGTCCAGTAAAAATCATTGTTATAAACTAAATTAGTTTTTCCCAAGAAATCCGAAAGTTCTTCTGAATTTTTCTGCTTTATTAAAGATGGACTAACACTGCAGCCCGAAATCACGAGAGTGAGAATACTCACACAAAAACCAATAAATAGTTTGCTACGCATTTATTTTCTCCCAAACAGCTGTTGATGTAATTTAAATCTAAAATTTATTGTTAATTTCGACCCACTCATTGGACAAGGAGTTACTATATGTAATAGCCCGATTGACCAGAGTTCTGAGTGGGCCAAAGTCTATTCAATTAATTACCTTTTTAGTTTGTAAGAAATCGTTGTAGGTCCACTGAGAAGGAGCGAGCCTCTAAAGATATAAAATTTTGTGAAAAATGCAATCTAAATTGCCACCTAACAGGCTGTTAAAAAATAAAAATCTTCTCTACTTTAAGATAAAAATGTCTAGTTCAGCAAACACTTCTGTTGAAACTCCGTTGTTAGATGGGGGTATTTCACTCACTCTCCACTCTCCGGGTCATTCCAGTTTCCTTGGCCATCCAATGCCGAAATAAAACCTGCTTGATTTGTCCGAAAATAACTTATTGTAAATAAAGGGTTAAATTATTTTTGCCTGCGGACTTCGACCATTTTTAGACTGGAGGTGGTGGAGAGAAAAAAGGCCAGGAGAGAGTAAAAATAGCGAAAAATTGGCGTATTCAGAAACACGCGAAGTCCGCAGGAACCCTCTGGAACCCGCATAAAACCTAAATGGCAGGCAAAAAAAAGACCAACTGTTAACGAGTTGGTCTTTTAAATTGGTGGGGCGGCGGAATCTTAACCAATGCGTTAACTAATTGATAAAATTCTAATTTATATACACAAACTCATAATGATGTTACTATCGATGTTACTAAATCATAAAGTCATAGCACATTCGGCGGCTTATTAGCCCACACTCCAAGCCTCACTGAGTACCTCAGCTTGTTTTAAACACAGGTCAACAGCTTCTTCAGATTTGTCTGGCGGATATTTCCACCGGCTCAATGCACGGCGCACCAGGTTGCGTAATCTAGCCCGAACGCTGTCCCGCTTGGCCCAATCGACGGTGGTGTTTTTTCGCAATTGCTCAGTAATATATTTCGCCAATTCACGCAGATTGTTATCGCCCAATTCACGTACCGCCGATTCATTTTGAATCAAGGCCCGATAAAAGGCGATTTCGTCCGGATTTAAACCCAGTTGTTCCGCTTGCGCCCAATCCGCCTGCATGTCTTTGGCAATTGCAATCAGCTCTTCAATCACCTGTGCGGTTTCGATGGCGCGATTATGATATCTGCGTAAGGATTCCAGAATCCGTTCAGAATATTTTTTCTCGGAAACCACATCGGTTTTCATCCGCGCTTTCACTTCATCGCGCAGCAAACGTTCCAACAACTCCACCGCCAGATTTTTTTGTTTTAGCTGGGCGACATCATCCATAAATTCTGGCGACAGCAAGCCAATATTGGGCTTGTCCAAACCCACCAAGCTGAAAATATCATCCACGCCATCGGCGACAATCGCGTTATCGATGATTTGCTTCAGCGCTGAATTTTTCTCTTCGTCGCTGCGGCGCTTGTCCACCGTGGTAAATTTGCTGATCGCCGCTTTGACCGCACTGAGAAACGCGATTTCCTTTTTCAGTGGCGCAACTTCATCCAGCGTCGAGCACAAGGTATAGGCACTGCTTAACGCCGTCATCACATCCAAAAAGCGTTTTTTACCGTCCAGCTCACCGCTCGCACTTTGCAAACTTAATATATGGTTCATCGCGCCCGGCAACAACTGCAACGCCTGAGTGGCAAAAGTGCTGTAATCAAAGCCATCCATCATGCCATGCACAATATCCAGTTTTTCCAGCAGCAGCGCATACGCCTCGTGCGTATCCAACGTGGGCGCGCCTTTGCCTTTGGAATCGGTATAGGTTTTCAGCGCCTGCTTTAACTCGCTGGCAATGCCGATATAATCCACCACCAAGCCACCGGGCTTGTCTTTAAATACCCGATTCACCCGCGCAATCGCCTGCATCAGGTTATGGCCTTTCATCGGTTTGTCGATGTACATGGTGTGGCAACACGGCGCATCAAAACCCGTCAGCCACATATCGCGCACAATCACCAATTGCAACGGGTCAGCCGCGTCTTTAAAGCGTTTTTCAAACAACTTTTTGGTGGTTTTGCTGTAAATATGCGGTTGCAACTTGGCATGGTCAGAGGCTGAACCGGTCATGACAATTTTAATTGCGCCCTTATTCGGATCTATGTCGTGCCATTCCGGCTTAAGCGCCACGATGGCGCTGTAAAGCTCTACGCAAATATCGCGGCTCATGCAGACGATCATGGCTTTGCCCGGCATGCTGGCAATGCGGGTTTCAAAATGACTCACCAGATCCTTAGCCACCTGCTCCACCCGTGGCGCACTGCCCACCAGCTTTTCCAAGGCCGCCCATTTGGATTTGGTATTTTCGCGGCTGGCAATGTCTTCTTCGTCTTCGATGACCTCATCCACTTCGGCATTCAGAGCTTCAATGTCTGCCGAGTTGATGTCCAGCTTGGCCAGGCGCGATTCATAATAAATCGGCACCGTCGCGCCATCGTCCACCGCATCCTGAATATCGTAAATCGACACATAATCGCCAAACACCGCCCGCGTATCTTTATCCTGCGCGGCAATCGGCGTGCCGGTAAAGCCAATAAAACTGGCACTGGGCAAGGCATCGCGCAAATGCTTGGAATAACCAAACGTGTATTGGCCTTTGGCATTTAACTTGGCTTTATCGCCGTACTGGCTGCGGTGTGCCTCATCACTGATCACCACGATATTGTGGCGATTACTCAACACCGGATGGCTGGTTTCTTCGGCCAGCAAGGCAAATTTTTGGATGGTGGTGAAAATAATCCCGCCCGCCTGCCGTGCAGCCAGCATCTCGCGCAAATCGTCACGGTCACGGGCCTGCACCGGGGTTTGTTTCAACGTTTCAACTGCCATGTTGAAGGTATTAAACAACTGGCCGTCCAAATCGTTTCTATCGGTCACCAACACGATGGTCGGGTTATTCATCTCCGGCTGCGCCAATAACTTGCTGGCATAACACACCATCGAAATCGACTTGCCCGAGCCCTGGGTATGCCAGACCACGCCCGCCTTACCCGAACCCGGCACCACCCGTTGCGCGTAATCGGCGCGGGGCTCGGCTGACTGGTTGCCTGTCTGTTGCGCGGCAATGACCGTGGCTTTGACCGCCTCGCGCACCGCATGAAACTGATGATATCCGGCAATCTTTTTAATCAGCTGGCCGTCGTCCTGCTCAAACAAAATAAAGTAATGCAGATAATCTAAAAACAGCTCCGGCTGAAAAAAGCCCTTCACCAAGGTTTCCAGCCGGTATTCAAACAGCGGCTTATCGTCTTCATTGGACAGAGTGCGCCACGGTAAAAACCGCTCTTTATTGGCCGTCAGCGAACCCACCCGCGCATGCAAGCCATCACTGACCACCAGCGCGGCATTGAAAATAAACAAATCGCTGATTTCATCCTTATAAGTTTGCAACTGCTGATAAGCCGCCCAAATATCCGCGCTGGCGTCCGCCGGATTTTTCAGCTCCAGCACCGCCAACGGCAAACCATTCACAAACACCAACACATCCGGGCGACGGTAGCCTTTACTGCTGGCCAGCGTGTATTGATTCACCACCAAAAACTGGTTATTGCTGACCGTGGCAAAATCCAGCAATGCCACATAATCGGTTTTTCCCTCGCCGTCAATTTTAAAATCAACCTTTACACCTTCTAATAACAAACGATGAAACACATGGTTGCTTTTGATTAACACCGGCGATTCCGGCTTGGGCTATTTGCTGTGAAACTCGCTCAAGTACCTCGAGCGGAATATGCGGATTGATTTTTTGTAGCTGGCTGAGTAATCGGTCAAAGAGCACTATTTGCCGGTAATCGACACGTTCTGGATGCTCAGCATCGGGCGCAATGTCATAACCATTGGCATAGCTATAGCCAATCGATTGAAACCAATCGAGGCAGAGGCGTTCCAGTTGGTCTTCGCTGATCATAACCACAGCCTGTTCATGGGCACGGCAAAGCAGTTGGCCTGCTTCATGGGCAAACAATTACTTCCTGAATACAACAAAATCCCCCCCTTAAAATGTTCGCCTGCCTGTAAGGCCAGCCTTGCCAAACCGGCACCATCATTTTCACTAAAGCTACTGGCGCGTTTTACCTCAATCGCCCACACCTCACGCCCGCGCTCAATCACCAAATCCACTTCAACCTGATCTTTATCGCGATAATGCGAAAACTTTAGATCGCTATCGACCCAACCCGCCTGGCAAATAAACTGCTGCACCACAAAACTCTCCAGCAGCCCGCCAAACTCAGTACTTTGAGACGACCAATCTTCGACTGCCAAACGATGTAACACCGCCGCCAATCCGGAATCGACGACATGGATCTTGGGGGTTTTAATTAAACGTTTAGCGTCATTGCGATGCCAGGCAGGCAAACGCCGCACTAAAAACAAACGTTCCAAAATACCCAAATACTTTTCTACCGTTTCGCGGTTGATGTCCAATTCGTTGGACAAGCCGCTGACATTCAACAAATTGGCTGTGCGATACGCCAATAAAGCCATCAATTTGGCCAGATCATCGGTAGATTTAATCGCCGTAATATCGTTAACGTCGCGCTGCATAATCGCGTTTAGATACTGCCTGTACCACTGCCGGGCACGAGCAGGATTGCGCCGCAACGGTTCCGGGTAGCCACCGCCGCAAACGGCCTCGGCCAACCCTTGCACCACGGTTTGCTCACCGCTAATCTCTGTTTTAATACTGCCGTCTAGTAGCGCTTGTAGCAGACAATAGCGGCTACCCTGTTTTTCCATTTCCGACAAGGGCTGCAACAGCACAATCTCCATGCGCCCCGCCAGAGACTCTTGTACCTTGGGCAACAATAATAAATTGGCCGAACCGGTCAATAAAAATCGCCCCGGCCTCCGGTCTTTATCGACCGATGCTTTGATGGCCGTAAACAACCCAGGCACCCGCTGTACTTCATCCAGCACCACCGATGCAGGCAAGCCTGCCACAAAACCCACCGGATCCTGTTGCGCCACCGCGACCAAATTCGGGTCGTCAAAACTAATATAAGGCGTACTGGGCGCTACCTGCTGTGCCAGCGTGGTTTTACCCACCTGCCTGGGCCCCAACAAACACACCACCGGCGTATCGGCCAGCGCCGCCTGCAACACCGGCATCATATGCCGCACATACACACTCTGTTCCGCCACAACCGCTCCCAGTGCCAATCATTCCGGCCTATTCTACCGTCCAATTGCTGGTTAAGTCACCGTCCAATTGTAGGTTTAAACGCCGTCCAATTGCTGGTTAAGTCAGCGTCCAATTGTAGATTACCGCTTGAAAATAGTGCGGCTAAGCTTGAGCAACCTTTAGGGATTATGCCGCCTCATCTTGATTTGCAAGGGAGATTTCGCCGGAGAGGAGTTTGGGGAGTAGGGAGTCTCTAAGTTGCTCTAAAATTTTACTCTCTCTAACGGACTGTTCTTTTTGTTTATATAAGGCGGTAACACGTTCAACATACTCTGTCCCAATCTCAGGCAAAGGTGCAACGATTTCTTTGACAATTAACTCTGACCAGTGCCGCCTATATTCCTGAAACTCTTGCTTGCCTTGTATTGCATAATAAACCCACATGGTTGGATAGCCTTTACCATCAAGAGCGATAACATTTTGTGAAATATCAAAACTTTCACAAGATAAATGAGTAACGCATGTATGGTCACCAAAAATAATTATTGGGGCATCAGGCATAGCTACGAAACCTGCTTCTTCATTGTGATAGCCAAGTAGAATATCTGCACCTTGCTCATATACTGGTACCTCACCAAAAGTCTCAACTTGATTTTTTGTATAGCGCTTTTTAACTGTTAATCTCTTAACGGTATCCTCAATTGTTTTAACCTCCCACCCCTCCGGTATTTCCCCCAACTCAGAACACACCAAAGTATCGGGGAAAAAGGCGGCGGTGGTTTTGAGTTGTTGCAAGGTTTGCGGGTCGAGTTGGGCGAGTTGTTCCGGGGTTTTGCCGCTGATGGCGCAGATGGCGGCTTGTTCGATTTGCTCGGCAGTTGCGCCTGCTCGTTTGGCGGCCATTTTGGCTTTCACCGGCTCAAAATCGACAAACCAGCTTTTAAAAATCGCTTGCGCGATTTCTTCCAGGGTTTGGTTGGTTTGGCGGTTGATTTCGATTTTGTCATCTACGCTAGATAATACCTTAACAACATCACGCTGTATTTCTATGCCAGGTACTCTAATTGAAAGGCTTCGTTGAGTCGTAAGACTAAGATAATCAGCCATATCAGTTTCACCCTTACGTGATGAAATCTGATTAAAAAAATGTTTAGACTGTAATTCGTAATATAAAAATTTAGGATCTATAACATCGGGATTTAATGATCTCCAGAAAGTTGTCTGAGGCGAACAGACATAACTTGGGCTACCCTCTGGCACAAATGCTAGTTTACCCACAGTTCCTTTTGTCGAAAGGATAGTATCAAAATCCTTTCCTATGCCTTTTCGTATGCGCTTATATGCTTCTTCATTAATTTTTTCCGCCTTATCAAATTGAACCGCACTCAAGCCAAGATCAGCCGCCCGTATAAATGCCACTCCAATATCTGTAAACTCATGCTTTTGGGGTCTGTATTCGCCATGGTTACCATCTTGAACTAGCAACAAACCATCTTTTTCTAAGTCGCTTACACAATAAATCGGCCAATCACACATCATATCCCAACCCAGCCAAGTTCTTCTTAATCTCCGCCTCCAGCTTATCGCTTTGTTCAAACTGGCTTTTCAACTGTGCGGTCAAGCGTGCCATTTTCTCGGCAAAGGCTTCACCGTCGTCCACGGCATCCGCTGCGCCAACATAACGACCAGGGGTCAGCACATAATCGTGTTTTTGAATATCGGCCAGGGTGGCGGATTTACAAAATGCGGGGATGTCGGCGTAGGTTGGGGTGACGTTAGGAACCCCAACATCGGCTTCGGCATTCGTTGGGGTTCGTTCCTCACCCCAACCTACGGTTTGCCAACAATGAAAGGTCTCGGTGACTTTGTTTAAATCGTCCTGACTAAAGTCGCGCAATACGCGGTCTTTCATATAGCCCAGATTGCGGGCATCGATAAACAGGATTTCGCCTTTGCGGTTGCGTAAAGCTTTGCCGCTGGCGGAGATGCGCGGGCCTTTGTTTTTGGTTAAAAACCAGATGCAGGCGGGGATTTGGGTGTTGGTGAA
>CAYUQV010000090.1:0-11076 GCA_964446885.1 uncultured Methylocucumis sp. | reverse complement strand
GTGAAAACACAGGCACTATCGCTTCTGGGGACTACTCGACTCCTGTCTCGCAGCGCTTGCATTGGCTTCGCCAGTTTGCCCACCACACGCACCGCAATCTAAACCTGAGGCATAAGGGTTGTTGACTGTGCTGCTGCCGTGCCCGCATAACAAAACCAAATGGGCAAAATTGCTCGTCAAACCCATGCCTTGCAAGGCGTTCTTAGCCAATTCGACCCGTTCACTGAATTTTAAACCGGTGGTTTGGGCTTTTTTCTTACCGGTCACGGCTTCTGTTTGTTGTGAAATTAATGGCCCAATGCGTTCTACCACCCATTGATCCAGACCTTCCGTGCCCGGCTTGGTCACGGTGCGGGTCAAGCCAAAACTGTCCGTCACCAACTTAATCCCAAACAGCAAGCCACCCACTTCAACATAAGAAAAACATGACACGGCTGAGGTCTTAAAAGCTTTCCACAATTTAGCCAAGCGTTTACGTGACCACCGCATCGTCAGCACCTTATGTAATTCTTGTGCTGATGCGCCATACATCCCTTCACGGATACGGAATTTTGGAGTCAACAAAACTGGGCAATGTGCGGCCCCATGACTATGCCCTAAGCGAATGTATTCAATGGGAAAACCAAAAAATCCGGCAAAGCCTAAGGTTTCCACGTCATCGGATACCGTCTCTAAGGCGCGGCGATACACTTCCGAACGCACGTCTATACAAAATACCGCTTGCACGGTCTTTCTTTTCGGCGTTTCAACAGCGGCAGTGTGGCTTTTTGTCAACTCCGCCAACAAGGCGCGTTGATGGGTCATCTCGTAAGCCGTTTGCAACACATTTAACAACTGCAACGATTTACATTCGGTCACAACAGGCTCTTGTTCGGCTGTTGGGCTAGGCAAACCCACATCAGCAAACGCCTTGTTGAGCGCGTATTCCCAAGCCAAACGGACAGCCAGCAATTGCATCAAGGTATCGTCGGTTCCACCGTGCATGGCTGCTTCCCGCACCCGATACTGGGCATACGCACTCCAGCCATTGATGGTCATTAATTGCCGATGCAAAAAATCAATTAAACTCGCATCCGTAATCGCCAATTGGGTGACAACGGTTTGTATGGCTTGTAAAGGGTCATCGGGTAACTCGGCTACGGCATCACGAAAACCCACGATGCCAGCAATTTCTGGATTACGGTCAAAACGCGCCGCTTGTTGCCAAGCCGCAAATAAAGGTAGCGAACGCCACGGCATCCGCCACGAGGCTTGGCCTTCATCAAAATAGGCCGCACACCATTTGGATATTTCATCCACCACAAATGCCGCCCATTGCGTACCCAACCCATCATCGACATGATCTGCTACGGTGCTTATCGCATCGATTTGCACCAGAGTTGCCTCCCATTCGGATAACACCGCCAACTGCGCTTTTATTTGGGCAATACTGCCTAAGGCATGAGCGGTGTTTTCATCACTGTTTGCCAAGGCATGGGCAATGTCAGCATCACTGATACGTCCAGACGCTAATTGTTGTTGGTAAAATGCCGCTGACATGAGCATGTCGCTATGCGTGACGCGCCGAATCGTAGCGCAGGCTTGCAGAAATGGCTGCTCCATTAAGCCTAGGAACGGATTGACCGCAACAAATTGCTGCAAAGGCCAAAGCGGCGGAATACGCCCACAGGCTTGGGCAATCGCGTCAATCAACTTGAACGCAGGCTTTGCCATCACCGATTGTTTAGCGTCAAGTACGCCACAAGACGCTTTGTCAGACGGCTCGGAACATAAAACATCAACTATTTTCATGGACTTATACCTCTACTCAGTTAAGGGTGGGATTGGGGTGATAAAGGCCAATACTGGCGGATCCAACGATTTGCCAAGGTACTCAGGTAAAAGCCGTTATAAAAATGCACATAAGCGGCCTGCCAAAAGCGGTTCTTGGGTGAGCCTGGAAACTGTACTTGCAGCAACAAAACCAAGCTAAAAGCCAGCAACACCAACCCCACTAACAGCCAATCAAAAACACCATGATGAATCACAACAAGAGGTAAGGCTTTTTCTAACCAGTGCATAAACACTAATTGCAAACCAAAATATGCAATGCAAACTATCGTTGCCACTACCAAAGTCCGTAACACCAGAAACCCGCTGCGGTGGTTTTCAATGGCGTTCCATAACAAATAAGTCAACGCCAATTGCAACACCGCACCTAACACCAAAATGCCCGGATGTTCATGAGCCGATATGCCCATGATCGTTGCCACCGCATAAGTCAAGGTCAGGGCAAGACCAAACGCAGCCAACACTTGCCAAGGATGGCGATTAGAATGCACAGGCGGCAACCAAGACGCTTTGGCAATATCGACGATACTGCCGCTGGATAAAAATGCGTGGGCTTTGTAAAGCGAGTGGGCGACGATATGCAAAACCGCCGAAGAAAACGCTCCCAACCCGCATTGCAACATCATGAAACCCATTTGCCCGACCGTAGAAAACGCTAAGGATTTCTTGATGCTCGTTTGGGTGAGCATCGCCATCGCCCCAAACAAAGCGGTGATTGCACCTATCAAGGCTAAAACATTCAACACCGATGGAGTCAACACTAGAACGTGGCTCATCCGCACAATCAAAAACCCACCTGCATTGATAATGCCTGCGTGCATCAAGGCAGAAACTGGCGTAGGCGTTTCCATCACTTCGGGTAGCCAGCTATGGAAAGGAAATTGTGCGGATTTCAAGGCCGCGCCTAAGACCAAAAATGCGCTTGTCACCAGCAAAAAAATTTCGTTAACCGTGCTTAATGGCGTGGCAGATAATTGCTCAGCCGCTACAAAAATCTCGGCAAATTGCAGGCTATCAAAAATGAGATACAGCCCCAGCACCGCTAAAACCAAGCACACATCGCCCATACGGCTAATGATAAATTTCTTACGTGCCGCCATGACCGCTGCCGGACGTTCGGGATAAAAGGTCAATAAACGGTGCAGGGTCAAGCTCGTAACCATCCAAGCCACGGTGAAAACAATTAAATTGCCGGAAATAAGCAAGGTCAGCACCGCACCAATCGCCATCGCCAGCCATTTCATAAATCGCCCCTGCCCTGCATCCCCTTGCAAATAATTAGCGGAATAGCGGATAACAATCGCCCCCAAAAAAGCCACCAATAACAGCAAAGTTGCCGATAAAGCATCGACGTACACCGCAAATCCACTAGCACCAAAAGCCATTACACCCGTGGCCAGAAAACCCAATAGCGTCACGATTGCGGCAATCAACGCATTCAGCGACACCGCCTTACACAAACGCAACATAAAAAGAGGATGGGAATCTGCCCAACGGCTAGGTACGAAACCCACCAACACCAAAAGGCTAGGCCCTAAAGCAATTAGCAAGGCGAATAGATTATTCATAGTGCCCTCCAGCTAATGAGGTTAAACAAGGCTAGCTGCGCCTTCTTTGGATAGATGTTCATGTGACCTCCGTAATGACAATTTTTTAGAACGTGTTTTAAAAGCTGCTACGCGGTTCGATTGCGGCGTTGCGCGGTGCTCGAAATCCTCATGTACGTCCAGTACACTCCGGTTTCTGCGCTCCGTGCGCCTTGCACTCGAACCGCTCGCGACGCTTTTAAAACACGTTCTTAATTCGAGGCCATAGTAGCAATTTGTTTTTAATTCATCAAATATATGTATTTTATTAAATCGTTCTATTTTTTATATCTATATGGCAAAACTCAATTGCCATCATCTGCACTATTTTTGGGTCATCGCCAATGAAAATAACCTCACCCGCGCTGCCGAACGTTTGCACATTTCGCAATCGGCGTTGAGCATCCCGTTGGTTTTTTCTGGCTTCCGGTCATGTGCCATTGGATTAACCACCCATTCACCTTAGACGCTTTAACATCCTGTTATCCAAGGGCTACAGTCGATGCTTTGCCTTGGCTATATACTCCGAACGGTCAAATTTTCGGTTTTTTGGGTAGGTTACGCTGTGCGTAGCTTTAATAAAACCATCATAAAATCAATGCGAAAGGTACGCACAGCGTACCCTACGGTGAATTATAAAAGCTGAAAACCTGACCGGCGGCACATAGGCTCTGAACAGTCAGGTTTTCGGTTTTTTTGGTAGAGGCGTTGCAATGCAACGTCTCTACCTACCATTATTAAACTAATGAATAAAAAAGAAAATTTGACCGTTTTAAGTATCGACAGCGATGAGCTGGAACGCTGAAATGACCGATGCACGACCACTTAACCCAAGTCTTAACGCCACAGAGGGCATTTTATGAACAAAGGAACAACAAAACAGCATTTGACACAGCTAACGGCAAGCTTGCTGATGTTGGCGGCAATTGACGGCCTGGCGGGGGAAACCACGCGGGTTAGTGTGGATTCGGCTGGGAGGCAGGGGTATGGTTGGAGCCAATCACCCAGTATCAGCGCTGACGGACGCTTTGTGGCGTTTAGCACAGATTATGACTTGGTGGCGGGCGACTATAATTATACCGAGGATGTATTTGTCCATGACCGTAGCACAGGCAAAACCACCATAGTCAGTGTCAATTGGCTAGGGTCACAGCCGAGCAGTTCCCCCAGCATCAGTGCAGATGGTCGCTTTGTGGCGTTTATCTCCCGGTCCGACTCATTAGTGGCGAACGATACCAATGGTGTAGAAGACGTATTTGTCCATGACCGCAACACAGGCAAAACGACCCGTGTCAGCGTCGATTCGGCAGGTATAGAGGGAAATGACAGTGGTTATTGGTACACTCCACCCAGCATCAGCGCCGACGGTCGCTTTGTGACGTTTGAATCTAAGGCCAGCAACTTGGTGAAGGACGATACGAATAATACGAGCGATGTATTTGTCCATGACCGCAACACGGGCCAAACCACCCGTGTCAGTGTCGATTCGGCAGGTCTACAGGGAAAGCAAGGCAGTTCTTCGCCTAGGGTCAGTGCCGACGGGCGTTTTGTGGCGTTTACCTCTGATGCCAGCAACTTGGTGTCAGGCGACACCAACAATACACATGATGTGTTTGTCCATGACCGCAGCACAGGTCAAACCACCCGCGTCAGTGTCGATTCGGCAGGTTTGCAGGGAAATACTTGGAGTTCTTCGCCTAGCATCAGCAGCGATGGCCGCTTTGTGGCGTTTGAATCTGTTGCCAGCAACTTGGTGGCGGGTGACACCAATAATAACTATGATGTGTTTGTCCATGACCGCAAAACGGGCAAAACCACCCGCGTCAGTGTCGATTCGGCAGGTCTGCAGGGAAATTCTTTGAGCTTAAAATCCGACATTAGTGCTAACGGCCGTTTTGTGGCGTTTCAATCTCTTGCCAGCAACTTGGTGATAGGCGATACCAATAAAGCCCTTGATAAGTTTGTCCATGACCGTAGCACAGGCAAAACCACCCGCGTCAGCGTCAATTCGGCGGGCGAGCAGGCAAATCATGAGGGAGATTCCTCTTCCCTCAGCATCAGTGCCGATGGTCGCTTTGTGGCGTTTACCTCATTCGCCGACAACTTGGTGGCGGGTGACTCCAATCAAGATAGGGATATATTTGTTCGTGACCGCCTATTGAACCCTAAAAAATCCGCCGACCTGCAAGTGGTTGCCGTCCGTTACCCTACTTCGGTGCAAAAAGACCGGAAAGCCAGCTACTTCTATATCGTCATCAACAAAGGCCCGGACGATATAGGCAACGTCAGCTTAATTGACATTATCGCTAACGGCAAAGTAACCAAACTAACCCCCAGCCAAGGCTATTGCAAACGCGCCGCTGTCAGCACTTGCAATTTGGGCAAACTCAGCAGCGGTGCCAGCCTGACGTTGACTGCGGAAATGCAAGCCACCACCACCGAACCGCTGGTCCAGCGGCTCAGCGTCACTGGCGAAGCGGTTGACCCCGCACCTCGCAATAACCGCGTTAAGCTGTCCACGCCTGTCACGCCGTAAGGCTTACACGCCCCCCTGCCAAGCCCCCGCTTGGCAGGGGGGCCTATGGCTAATGGGAAATAAGTTGATGTCCTATAAGGTATTTGCGGCACAAGCCTTCCGGGTCTTTAGACCTGGAAGGCCTTCATCAACTGCATCCATTTAATAATAACAGCGCGACGCTGTTTGCGGTTGGTCAACAAGCGTATTGACTAACTCATTGATATTTAAACAGGGGCGAACAGCAATCGCCCCTAACTTTAAGCCACCAACACCATAGCTGTTGCAAACGTTCCCATCATCAAACCACAATGGATCAACACCAATTTGATTCTTTCGACGATACCTGAGCTTTTCCAAGTCAATATCGCTGTGGTTTTCAACCCAAAATACTGCTGATAAATCCGGTTTTTGATCTTGGCAATAATGGTTGGCCAATGTTGCCACAAGCGATACACGCCAAACAAAATCACTATCCACGTCAAATAAAATACGATCATTTGGCTATGGTATTTGCTCAAATGCAAGGTATGGTGCAACAACTCTTCAACAACAATCGCGATGCTTTCGTACAAGGTATGCACCACCACAAACAATTGATGCAACACCACATCCGGCGCATGAATGAAATACATCAAAAACAACAATGTAGCCAAGGTCTTGGCTATGCTTATGCGTTTTTCCACAGGGGGCAATTCAATTTTCATGGGCATTTCCTCAGTGATAGTTAGTAATACCAAACCCAACACCCGCCTTGCCGACCTGCTGCCGGGGGAGGAAAAGGCCGCCACTAAGACTTTCAAGACCTACAAACCAGGTTTCCTTCATATCGACACCGCCCAGATCAACTTGGGTAAAGACAAGTTCTACCTGTTCGTCACCATCGACCGCGCCACCTGTTACGTCTGCCTGGAACTGCACGATTTATGCCCTTTGGGTACAACTTTAACCTGAAACTAAGGGCTATCGGGCGCAAGGCCCCTTTTGACGCGATGCTTCAATGGTACGATAAAAAACCGAATATTTTTTCTATTAATCCGTTCCATTTAAATGTGGGACTAAACACCCCCCAGCTAACAAGGCTAGCTGCGCCTTCTTTTGATAGATGTTCATGTGACCTCTGTAATGACAATTTTTAATCCGAGGCCATAGTAGCAATTTGCAATTAATTCATACAATATATGTTTTTTATTAAATCGTTCTAATTTTTATATCCATATGGCAAAACTCAATTACCATCATCTGCACTATTTCTGGGTCATCGCCAATGAAAATAACCTCACCCGCGCTGCCGAACGTTTGCATATTTCGCAATCGGCGTTGAGCATCCAGCTTAAGACATTGGAAGAGTCGTTCGGGCAAACGTTATTTGAGCGGCAAGGCAAACGCCTGATCCTGACCGAAGCCGGACACATTGCCTTGGATTATGCGACGGCGATTTTTCAAACGGGGGATGAATTGCTGAACCTGATGCACAACCGTCCGGTCGGCAATCGGCAATTGTTGCGGGTGGGTGTGGTTTCGACGTTATCGCGGAATTTTCAGCTGGGTTTAATCAAGCCGTTGCTCAACCGCAATGACATCGAATTGGTGCTGCATTCCGGCAGCTTAAAAGATTTATTGGCGAAGATGCACTTGCACACCTTGGATTTGGTCATTTCTAACCGTGCTTTACCCAGAGATGCGGAAACGAATTGGAACTGTATGTTGCTGGATGAACAATCCGCCAGCTTAGTGGGCAAACCGGAAGCGGCAACCCCCAATTTCCGATTCCCCGAAGATTTGCAAAACACGCCTTTATTATTGCCCAGTATGGAAAGCGAAATCCGCGCGGCCTTTAATTTCGTGCTGGAACAAGCTGATATACGGCCTTTGATTGTCGCGGAAGTGGATGATATGGCAATGCTGCGCTTATTGGTGCGTGATTCGAACAACTTGGCCTTAGTCCCGCCTGTTGTGGTGCAGGATGAATTACAGGCAGGCCTATTGGTCGAGCATTACCGTTTCCCGGAAATCAGGGAACGGTTTTATGCCATTACCCCAACCCGACGTTTCCCTAATGCTATTTTGCGGGAAATGTTGGCGGGAGTGGGAGCATGACACGTCATTACTTGCGCCAAAACTCCGGTACAAACAAAATGACTATCGAGAAGATTTGCACACGCCCTAACAGCATGGCGAAGGTGCATACACCTGTCTGAAAATCAGTTAAAACTGCGTAAGTGGTTGCAGGGCCGACTTGGTTAAGACCAGGGCCTGCGTTATTGAAGCAGGAAATAATCGCGCTTAAGGCGGTAATAAAGTCCAGGCCACTGAATAACAGGGCAAACACTAAAATCACAATACTGATGAAGTACAAAAAGATAAAGCCCATCACTGACGTGACGATATTGTGATTGATGACATTATCGCCAATCCTCATAGAACGGATGGCCGAAGGATGGATGAATTTGAACAATTCCATCCGCGCCTGTTTGATCAAAATAATGGTACGGATCATACGGATACCGCCGCCAGTAGAGCCTGACGAAGCCGACAGACAGCTTAAAAACAACATCCACATCGGTACAAAAATCGGCCACTGGTTGAAATCTTGTGAAGCAAACCCACAATCGGTGGCGATGGTGACCAAATTGAATGAAGCATGGCGCAATGCCGTCCAAAAATCAGGATAGGTTCCTGAATGCCACAAAACGGAAGCTGCCAACACACAACTGCTAAGCACCAGCACTAAAAACGCTTTGGCTTCCATATCATACAAATAAGGCCGGAAGGATTTTTTCTTGATGGCAATAAAATGGGATGCAAAATTGATGGCGGCAATCAATTGGAACACCGTCAAGACCACTTCAATCGGCACCGAATTAAAATAACCGACATTGCTGTCATGGCTAGAAAAACCACCCAAACTCATCGCGGCAAATGCGTGGCAAATGGCATCAAACCAACCCATCCCGGCCAATTTTAAGGACACGATACACACCACCGAAATGCCCGCATACACCAACCATAAGGCTTTGGCGGTTTGCGCGATACGCGGCGGCAAATCGGATTCTTTCACCGACCCGGGCGTTTCGGCGATATACAATTGCATCCCGCCTATCCCCAAAATCGGCAAAATCGCAACGGCGAAAATGATGATGCCCATCCCGGCAATCCAATTTAGCTCATGCCGCCATAAATTGATGGACATGGGCAGATTATCAAGCCCGCTCAGAACTGTCGCGCCCGTCGTGGTCAAGCCTGAAACCACTTCGAAATAAGCATCGACAAAGCTCAATTCCGGCATAAAAAACAGCAATGGCAAGGTACAGAACATCGGGATCAATGACCACGTCATCGACACCAACAAAAACCCCGCTTGCCGCGACACTTTCTTGGGTGTTTTTAAGGTTGGGAAAAACATCACCATACCCGCCAACAAGGTGATGGGAACTGACAACAAAAACGCCTGAAATGCCGCATCACCTGCAAAATACGATGTTATCAGGCAGGTCAGCATCAGCCCGCTAAACCCCATCGTCACCAAGCCGAAGATGTGGATAATGGTAAAAAAAACATTCATGGCAATGGCCTTACAAAGAAATCCGCAATCTGCAAGCTTGGCTTAATGCGTGGGTTAAATGGGCTGGAAGATTTTCTCAATGCTGGACACCAGTTTTTTATCTATCGCAAACATCACTACATGGTCATTTTCCTCAAATACCGTGTCATGATGCACAGAAATCACTTGGTGATTGCGGATCAACGCGCCCATCACAATGCCCTCAGGCAATTTGATACTTTTGACTTGCTTGCCGACCACCGAATTGATACCGTCATTCCGGTGTGCGATTGCTTCAATGGCTTCGGCAGTGCCGCCGCATAAGGAACTGACTTGCGCCACATCGCCCCGGCGCACATGCTTGAGGATACTGCCCAAGGTTTCTTGGTTGGGTAGGACAGCCACGTCTATGCCCGTGCCGGGCAACAGTTTGCTGTATGAAATGTGGTTGAGCAGGCAAATGGCCTTGCGCGCGCCCAAGCTTTTCGCCAATGAGGCGGAAATGATGTTCACGCCATCGTTGTTGGTGATCGCACAATACAAATCCGTGCTTTCAATGGACTCTTCAATCAACAGGGCTTCTTCGGCACAGTCGCCATTCAGGACAATGCTGTGATGCAGGTCATTAGCGATTTTTTTGGCGCGGCGCGGGTCTTTTTCAATGATTTTGACTTGATGGTCTTTTTCTAAGGCCAAGGCCAAACGTTTGCCGACATGGCCGCCACCTGCAATGATGATGCGCTTCAAGGGCGGTTCGAGTTTGTTCAATTCTTTCAAAACCCGGCGGACTTCTTTACGGGGGGCGACGAAAAACACTTCGTCATCGGTTTGGATTGTGGATTGGCCATTGATGGCAATGGGCGAGCCTTGACGGAAAATCGCCGCGACCCGGATTTTGCCGTCGGTAAAACGCTCCTTTAAGGCTTTGATTTTTTTGCCCGTGAGAAAACCGCCATCGACTACCTTAACGGAAAACAAACGCACCAGACCGCCAGCAAAATCGGAAATGTGCAATACACCAGGGAAGTCGATCAAATTGCGGATGGACTCCATGACAATTTGCTCAGGGCTGATGACAAAATCAACCGGGATGCCCGTGGGGCTAAATAATTGGGGATGGGTGAGGTAATCAATCGCCCTGACGCGGGCAATGGTTTTGGGACGGTTGTAGAGGGTATTGATGATGAGGCAAGCCAACATATTGGTTTCGTCACGGTCAGTGACGGCAATCACAATGTCGGTGTTTTCAACTCCCGCCTGCTCTAAGACGCTAGGATGGGCGGCGTTTCCGGTCACTGTCGCGATGTCCACCCGTTCTTTTAACGCTTCCAAAAGTTCAGGTTTAAAATCCACGACCATAATGTCGTTTTCTTCACTTGCGAGGGCTTCGGCCACCGATGAGCCTGTAACCCCTGCACCTAAAATCAATATTTTCAAGGTGTTATCCCTTTTTTAGACTATTGTAGCGCCGTATGGCCACTGTCGAATTTTTGAGAAGTGCGTCACAAAAAAATTCACAATTATAACGGTAATAACAGCCGGGGTCAATCAGGGCAATCGCGCTATTAAGCGCCTTTGCCGAAGATCAGCTCCGCCCGGTA
>CAYUQV010000089.1:0-11171 GCA_964446885.1 uncultured Methylocucumis sp. | reverse complement strand
TGGTGCTCTGGATGATGACGTGCGCCTCGGAGATGTAGCGGTCGGACGCGTACACACCCCAGTACAGCACCGACAGCGCCGAGCACAGCACCGCAACGCCCATCACCGGGTGCCGGCCCGCCAGCCCCAATGGGCCGCCTTTTCGTTTCGTTTTCATCGTTTGTTGCTTTCTTTGTAGGCTTATTTAGGTTTTAAACACTGTGACAGAGGCTAAGTTACGGAATGTTTGGCTTAAAATTTTAAAGCCATATTTAATGCCCTGATAATACTTTAGGTTGTTTTAGCCAATCCATCAAAAAACTTTTCAAAACTTGCCCCGCAGGCAAATAATCTTTTTGATCCGTCTGAATCCATATGACGACTTTTGATTCGGGGGATATACGTCCGGTCAACCGTTTAAGCAATTGCCGCCATTTGGCCTCATAGGAATTTGAGCTGATCCAATCCCCGATTTGGTACCAATCCATCACATAAATGCTTGTTCCCCTAACTTTTAACACTGTAGCATTAATGTCAAATTGACGGCTATTTCCGTCTTGGATTTTTATGCTTTCTAAATTAATTTTTTTAATGTTATGGCCATCAGCTTGATTGACCAGGGTATTGGAAGCGTTAACTAACTCCGCCCCCTGGACTTCTTTGCCAAAGCCAGCATGGTAAATGCCCACAGTATCTTTGCCATCAGTATAAAAGCGGCTGTTATGGTCAACGGCAAGCGGAAAGTAAGGTTGCCATGACCATATAGGATCAACTGC
Organism: uncultured Methylocucumis sp.; assembly: GCA_964446885.1. Taxonomy (GTDB): domain Bacteria; phylum Pseudomonadota; class Gammaproteobacteria; order Methylococcales; family Methylomonadaceae; genus Methylovulum. Next base: position 10,416 of record CAYUQV010000089.1, on the reverse strand, counting down.
CATCTGCCATTTGCCAAATCCAGATGTGGCCACATAGGCAGGCAATTGGTTGTGGACTTGCTTGTTAGCCAACCATGAAGACAGCAATGGCCAAATCCCGATTAACACAATAACAGCGGGCAATAATAACCATATGTTTTCACGGGAAGTTTGCCGGACTGCTGTATTGGCAATAATTGATATTGGGGTAAAAGGGGGGTCGCGCCAAAAAGACCCTAAGTAAAACAGCAGCAGCATGACAATTCCAAAAAAAATGCCTCCATAAACCAAATGATCAACTCCTACTGCCAAAGTCATATCACTCAGATGGCCAATCATGGCTATCATATAAGCACGGAAACCATTTGCAACGATTGGCACTAGGCAACTAAGCAGCATGAACACCGCCCGTTTCCAATAGTATGCGAAGTTCAAATAGGCGAAAACAAACCCCAGGGTAATCGAGGCGATCAAATAACTGATGCCACTACAGGCTTCAACAACAGACCAAGTGCCACTTGTCAGAATAAAAGAATGCCCTTCACGATAAACCGGCAAACCGGACAGCCTGATCATCTTGACTGTAAACGTAGTGGTAAACTCAATTAACAAAGGGACAAGCTCCTCTCCCATAGGAACCATAAAAAACAAAAAGAATAACGGGAAGGCCATGCTAAAAACGACTGAATTGCCCAAAACAAACCATACGCCGCTTAGCAACATGCTAACGGTGGCCAATTGTTTGACGACAAGAATTTGGCTCAAATCAGCACAGAGCCAAAGAAAGCCGCTCACGACGACAGCTGTCAAAGCAAGCCATGATACCGTCGGGGATAATTGGAGATAATAGCGCCTGCGGGAAGCGATCAACCAAAAACTGATAGGGGCAATAACAAAACCGTGGGTGTATGTACTTGAGCGCAACCAAATTTCAATGATAGAAGCCCAGGAATCAAAAAAAAATACCAGCGATGCAGTGCAAACCAATAAAATGTTTACTAAGGCCTTTGTCCAACCATTAGGCAAATCCAAAAGATGCTTAACGTGCACCCTTGCCCCACAAAACCACTTCAACGGTGTTGAACATAATGGATATATCCAAGAACAGGCTATAATTTTTGACATAGTATAAGTCATATTGAAGTTTCTGAATGGTATCCACTTCATTGGCACCATACGGATAGCACAATTGTGCCCAGCCAGTAATGCCGGGCTTAACACGATGCCTTTCCCGATAATACGGAATCCTTTCCTCAAAGCCAAAGACAAATTCGGGCCTTTCTGGCCTTGGGCCGACAAAACTCATTTGCCCGCTAAACACATTAAAAATTTGCGGCAATTCGTCAATACGGCATTTGCGGATGAAAGCCCCTACCCTAGTCACACGCGAATCTTTTGCCTGCGCCCATTGCACACCATTTTTTTCCGCGTCCGTCCTCATACTCCTAAACTTTAACACTTCGAAAACCTTGCCTTCTTCACCTACCCTTACTTGCCTATAGAATATAGGCCCTTTGCCGTGGCTCTCGATAAAAATAGCAATCATGGTGAGGAGCATAATCGGCCACGTAACGGCCAATAACAGCATACTGGCAAGCAAATCAAAAAAACGTTTTTCCAAAGCCCTAAAACCATCTTGGGCAAAACCATCACAAAAAATCAACCAACCTGGGTACGTGTGGTCAAGCGAGATGATTCCCTGTTCACGTTCATAGAAACTGACCATATCGGTTATTTTTAACCCGGACATCTTACAGTCCAACAGCCCTTTCAATGGCATAAAACGGCGGTTATCATCTAATGCCACTACCAGCTCATCAACCTTTAAACGTTCTGCAATAGCGCGGATATTATCATCGTAAGAAAATACGATGCTTTTGTCTTCCACTTCAACCTGCTCCCCGTCAAAACTGATATAACCAACGACTTTAAAACCTTTATGGATGAAGGTATTGTTGATTTCATTGATCCGGCTTGCCTTTATGCCACTACCAATCACCAAAACCCGTTTTTTAAATTTTTCCAGATTCACAAATCTATAGAAAAATTCACGGGTGATTATGATACTGGATAACGCTAAAAATAATGCTACCGCCAAGACACTGCGGCCAATTAAAAAAACGGGGATCAGATAATAAACGACGACCAAGATGGTCACTGCAATCGAAAAACTGACTGTCGTACGGGCCAGCAGGTTGTAATCCTGTAAACTCAAGCTTCTCCGATATAAGCCCATAGCGGCACATGACAGCGTCAGCACACCTGAAAAAACAAAACTGGAAATAATTCCCTCATCATCAGAATACCAAGTCGATGCTTCCAAGAACGGAATAGTGACCGCTAAATACATGGCACAGAAAAATGCCACAAATTCAATCACCAAAAGCACTAGATAGGCTCTGGATATGTAGTGACGAAATATTCGTATCACAAAATTACCTTATCATTTTCAGTTACTTATTTACGTTAATCCAAGCCATTATCTTTTAGCAGCTTACCCAAATGGTTAATAGGTATCGCATAGGTAATCCCACTGGGGTTAGTCAGCGCATTTTCTTTGCTTTCTTGGATAAATACCTTATCAATAACCCCTACTACGGCACCGCTATCAACATCATAAACAGGGCTTCCGCTATTACCCGGATAAGCCGTGGCATCAAGCTGGAAAACAGTGTAGGGCTCTTCCAAACGCTTAAGAAGCTTGGGGTTAATCTGCCCGGCACTGATGGTTGGTATCACATTGGGCGTAATGGCTGAAACCATGCCACGATGAGTGACGGGATAAAGCCCTAGCACCATACCGATAGGATAACCTGTAAAGGCATAAATTTGCCCTTCCTTGACCATTCCCGCATCGCCCAATTTAAGTGCAGGGAGCGGTTCGGCAATTTTTAACACGGCCAAATCATGTTCTTTATCCATTGCCGCTTCTGTGGCGACCAACATTTTTTCCTCATTGCCCTGACGGTAAAAAACAGCCATTTTTTCAAGGTGCACGACATCCAATGACCCAGGGACAACATGCGCATTGGTGACAATATATCTCCCCCCTCCAACCACAAATCCTGTCCCCAAAAAGACGGCACGGGGATTACGTTTGGGTAAATAAGTGCCAACGGCAACAATGCTAGATTTTAGCTTCGCCAAGGTTTCAGGCAACTTCGTGTCACCGTGAGCCAAAGCGGACAAGCATATTGCCGCCATGAAAATGGGCATTTTATGGCATGTCAACAACAAGTTGGTATTTTTACCCATACAGCCCCCTGGCACATAATATGAATTAACATTGTTTTAGGTATTATTACCTTGAATACCGTACGCCCAAAGCCCCAGATACCATATGAAAGCCTTAATCATCGCCATCCCCGGCTTTTTTGCGCTGATTATATTGGTATTTGAATTTGCGCTTCAATAAACCTGCCGGATCATCTGGAATCCTATTGAGCCAGCCTTCGATAGCTTGCTTCTGCTCAACCGACTCTTGGGTTTGCAGGGGTTGTTTCTGGGTTTGGGTTTGTTTGTCAGGGGCTTTTGCCTCTTCCGCTTTGCTTAGCGAATCGTCAGCCGTTTTTTGCGGCTCTTGTTTTGGAGGATCGCGCTCCTCCGGGCCTTGGCTGTCATTCTGTTGGCCAGGGTCTTGGCCGGGATGCCGTTCAGGCTTGGCTTCCGGCTTTTGCCTGTCGCCTTCACTGTTTTGCTGGTGTTGTTGCTGATCCTTATCGCCTGTTTTTTCATCAGGAGATTTTTCAGGATTTTGTTGCTGCGGTTGTTTTTTTTGTTCTAAGGCTTTGACGACGGCATCTTTATTAAATTGGGCATCACTATCGTCAGGTTTGATCGCCAAAGCCTGGTCATAAGCCTTAACCGCTTGCTCAAGTTGGCCGGAGCGGGCCAAGGCATTGCCTTGATTGTAAAAATAATCAGCATTCCCTGCTTGTGGCGCAGATTGGTAAGCCTTCAAGGCTTGTTCATACTCACCCGCCTGATAATGCGCCGCGCCTTGCCATTGCGGGTCATTAAATTGCTTGGCCGCTTCGGAAAATTGCTGTTGCCGATATTTTTGTTGGGCTTGCTGGTCGGGGGTTTGCCATAAATCTTGCCATTCAAACGCATAACTGTTTTTAGGAAAAGGTGCCAACACGAAAATCAGCAAGACTAACACGCCTTTCCTAAAGCCCAATGCCGCTAATGGCAATACTGCCAGCAACAGCCACGGCCCCTGGTCAGCCCATAAATCCAGGACAACATCCGTATCCACGCCCCCTTCTTTGCTTAAAGGCCGATCCAGCGTTGCTGATAAATTCTGGACATCACTGTCATTATCGGTGATGGCCTGATAAATGCCTTGCCCAAGCTGGGCGAGCTGGCTTAATTCCGCTGCTTTTAATTTAGGGATAATGATGGAGCCGCTTGCATCTTTGGCAAACCCACCTTGGGCTTCTGGAATAGGCGCACCTTCTGGCGTACCCACACCCAAAACCGACAATTGATAGCCACCCAATTGTTTAGCTATCGACAAATCGATCTGATTGCCCGCACCATCGGTCACTAAGACAATCTGGCCCGTCTGTAATCCGGCTTGCTTGAACAAAGCCACGGCTTTTTCAAACGCCTCAGCAAGATTGTCTCCTTCGCCGGGCATGATTTGCGTAGTCAAAGCAGGCAATTGGCTGGCAATGGTTTGGGTATCGTTGGTCAAGGGGGTCACGGTAAATGCCGCGCCCGCATAAACCAACAAAGCTGTTTGCCCGTCTTTGCGTTGTTTCAATAAGTCGGCAATTTTGTAACGCGCTCGGATCAGCCGGCTAGGCTTGATGTCTTCGGCATCCATAGATTTTGACAAATCCAGCACAATCACCATGGCCGAAGCGTTCCTGAATGCAGGCATCGGTTTATGCCGCCAAGTAGGGCCAGCCAAGGCAACAACCGCCAAACAAACCGTCAAACAACCAATAACCCATTGTCCACGCAAGGGTTTGGCCGAATTGTCCTTCAACAAATAAGGCAACAACGCTTCATCGCAAACCGTTGTCCAGACACCTTGGCTTAACTTGCTGCGCCACAACAACCAAAACAACGCAAATGCCGGCAACAACGCCAATAACATGAACGGCCTGATGAAATGGAAATTTGCCAACTCCGTCATACACGCACCCGCACAAACGATAACCCTGCCACCACCAACAATGCTAATGACAAAGGCCAATAAAACAATTCACTGCGCGGGCGATAATATTGTTTATCTTTTTCGACCGGTTCGAGTTGATCCAATAACAGATAAATATTGTTCAATTCATCGGTATTACGGGCACGAAAATATTTGCCGCCCGTTGTTTCGGCTATTTTCACCAACGCATCTTCATCCAAATCCACCGAAGGGTTGACTTTACGGCTACCGAAAAAGCTGCGCACGATCATTTCATCTGCGCCTATGCCTATCGTGTAAATCTTCAAGTTTTTCGCTTTGGCCAATTCGGCGGCTTTTAACGGCAAAATCTCGCCCGCAGTATTAGCCCCATCCGTCATCAAAACCAACACCCGGCTATTTTCAGGTTGCGAACCTAAACGTTTCACCGCCAAGCCAATCGCATCGCCGATTGCCGTATTATCTCCCGCCAGACCTAACACAGCTTCATCCAATAAGGTCATCACCGTTTTGCGGTCAAAGGTCAGCGGCGTTTGCAAATACGCTTGGCTACCAAACAAAATCAAACCGATCCGGTCACCAACGCGGCGGCCAATAAAATCATTGGCGACAAATTTTGCGGCAGTCAAACGGTCAACAGGCTGCTTGTTGATAAAAAAATCTTGCGCCTCCATGCTGCCTGACAAATCCACCGCCAGCATCAAATCCCTCCCACTAACGGCTTGTTCGATGGATTCCCCCAGCCATTGCGGGCGGGCACAAGCTAACACCAATAGGCACCAAGCGGCAATAGCCCACCATAATGGCCATTTCCGGGCGGCAACAATCCTGGTGGCCTCGCCGTCAAAATCATCCAAGAACGGGACTTTTAATGCCGCCTGTTCTACGATTTGCTGGGCAGGCAACAGCCAACGCACCAACAGGGGCAAAGGCAACGCCATCAATAACCAAGGCCATTCCAAATGGATCATAATCCCTTCACCACCTGTTTGCTTGGCCTTCGGACAGGTTTCGCACAACGCTTTAACCAATTTTCACACAGGGTGATGAGTTGTGCCAAATCGGCATCGGACAAAACGACGCGGCGATACGGGGCATCGGCAAGACAAGCACCAATACCTGTACTAAAACAAGGGGTTTGCAACGGGGCATCCAAAAAAGCCAACCATGCCGCACCTGTCAACCCTGCCACATCGGTTTCCGGGGCGATACTGATAGCCACCCGGCGTAATAAAACTGACAATTCCCGGACTTTCTGGGCATTGTCCAATTGTTTGTTTTGCTTAATGCCTGCCAAAAGGATTTTTGCCGTTTTCACGGGTGTTTTGCGGATGAGGTATCTGATTAATTGATAAAACAACACGATCAAAACGATACCGCCCACGACCAGCAACCACCAGCCCAAAGCAGGTGGCCACCAAGAAATGCTGTCAGGCAGATGGAGGCCTTTTAATTCCAATTGCGTCGGCTGCATGGCATGTTCAAAAAAGCTTCAACGTAAACAAGAGAGCGGATCATCGGTGGTGCAGCATTGAATCAAAGCCAAGCCACGTTTTTGGGTGAGTTGTTCAAGAAGTTGTTGGCGGCCTAAAAAATGCTGTTGATACCTAAACAGTTTTTGCCTGTCGGCACTGTCTATGATGACTTCCCGGTCTTGGTCAGCAAAACGGTAGCGGCCTTTGTCGGCTGGCAAGCGTTTTTCTAAAGGGTCATAGATAAAAATCAGCACCACATCGCAATGTTCGGCCAATTTGGCAAGATGGATTTCCGCTTGTTTGTCCAAACCGCGAAAATCACTGATCACATACACCAAACTGCCAGGGCGGGCATGGTGCACCAACCTCGCCAAGACTTGATCCAAGGTCAGCATATCGGCATTGGCTTGGGTTTCAGGCAAGCCGCTATTGCCCTTAGCCAACAAATCCAAAAACCGCAATACCGCCTGCCTGCCATTTTGTGGTTTCAATTCCCGGCAAGCGTGCCCGGAAAATAATTGCCCGCCAATCCGGTCGCCCTGTTGTTGCGCCGTCCAGGCCAACAACCCGGCCAACTTGGCGGCCAACACTGATTTAAACACGCCACGGGTGGCAAATTTCATCGTCGCCCGATTATCGACGGAAATGAATACAGGCTTTTCCCGCTCTTCCCGAAAAATCTTGGTATGCGCCGTACCTGTCCGCGCCGTGACGCGCCAGTCTATGCTACGGATGTCATCGCCCGGCTGATAAATCCGCGCTTCCTCAAACTCCATGCCCCGGCCTTTAAAGCGGGACACATAACCGCCACTTTGCCGCGCCCGAAACTGCGGATGATGCAATTTGACACGCACAGCAAAACCCGCCAAATCAATCAGGCTAGCTAAGGATACAAAAACCCTAGGGTCGGCTGTGGCTTGGGTCGTAGCTAACATTTACGGCACGGCAATTCTGGCCAGCAATTCTTTGATGATATGGTCTGTCGTGATGCCTTCGGCTTCGGCCTCATACGACAAAATCAAACGGTGGCGCAACACATCAAACGCCAATTCCTGAATATCTTCCGGGGCGACATAATCACGTTGCGACAACCAAGCCTTGGCCCGTGCGCAACGGTCTAAGGCAATGCTGGCGCGTGGGCTGGCCCCATATTGCAGCCATCCGGCCAAATCTTCGCCATAGGCTTTAGGGTTACGGGTCGCCAAAATAATTTGTAGCAAATAAGCTTCCAAATTATCCGCCATGTACAAATCCAACACCTCATTACGGGCGGCGAACAATTGCGCCTGACTGATGGCGGCAAACGATTCGGCTTTCGTTAATGCGGTTTGCCGGGCTTCGGCACGGACTAAATGGAGGATATTTTTTTCATGCTCGGCATTCGGGTAATCCACTTTGATATGCAGCAAAAAACGGTCAAGCTGCGCTTCGGGTAGTGGATAAGTGCCTTCCTGCTCAATCGGGTTTTGGGTGGCCATGACCATAAACAAGGCAGGCAAGGTGTAAGTCGCCTGCCCCACCGTAATTTGCCGCTCCGCCATCGCTTCCAGCAAAGCCGCTTGCACTTTGGCCGGGGCGCGGTTGATTTCATCGGCTAAAATCAAATTATGGAACAAGGGACCTTTTTGGAATTCAAACGTGCCTTGTTGCGGGCGGTAAATTTCCGTTCCGGTCAAATCGGCAGGCAACAAGTCAGGGGTGAACTGCACCCGATGAAAATCACCTTGAATGCCTTTGCTTAGGATGTTAATCGCGCGGGTTTTGGCAAGACCAGGCGCACCTTCGACCAAAATATGCCCATCCGCCAACAGACCAATCAGCATTCGGTCAACCAGCACGTCTTGGCCGATCACTTGTTGGTTAATAAAGGACTTTAACTTAATTAACGCCGTTTGCGCATCACTGTGTTCAGACATAACTAAAAAATAAAGGGTTAAAACGTTGCGGAACGGGTTGCAAACCCGTTCCAGCTGCCAGCCATCGGGGCTACAAAAATTTAATTGCACACCGACTTAAGAACGAAAACGGTCAGTGACTATATGACTTCCAGACAATCCGCCCTATTTACAATTCACGGGTCGCGCTAAATTTTATGTCCGGCCAACGCTCTTCGGTGAGTTGCAAATTGACCCGGCTGTTGGCGACATACACCAAATACCCGCCACCATCTTCGGCAAGGTTATCAAAGGCTTTTTTCTTGAATTCTTCCAATTTGGCAGGCTTGTCGGAACTGACCCAACGCACGGTGGAAATGGGAATGGCATCGTAAACACATTCGACATTGTATTCGGCTTTCAAACGGAAAGCCGTGACATCAAACTGCAACACCCCGACCGCACCTAAAATCAAATCATTGTTTTTTAAAGGCCGGAACAACTGGGTCGCACCTTCTTCGGTCAATTGCACCAAGCCTTTTTGCAGGGCTTTGGCGCGTAACGGGTCTTTGAGCACGACCCGGCGGAACAGTTCCGGCGCAAAATAAGGGATACCGCCGTATTTTAAGGTTTCACCTTGGGTAAAGGTATCACCCACTTGGATAGTACCATGATTATGCAAACCAATAATATCACCCGGATACGCCTCTTCCACCGCCTTACGGGAATCCGCCTGAAAAGTCAGCGCGTTAGACATCTGAATGGCTTTGCCTAAACGGACATGATGGATTTTCATGCCCTTATCAAACTTCCCGGAACACACGCGCAAAAACGCGATGCGGTCGCGGTGTGCAGGGTCCATATTGGCCTGGACTTTAAACACAAAACCGGAGAATTTATCTTCCTCAGGCTGCACGGTGCGTTGCTCGGCTTCACGCGGCCTGGGGGACGGCGCGTATTCGGCAAACGCATCCAACAATTCCAAAATCCCAAAATTGTTGATGGCGGAACCAAAAAACACCGGACTGAGCTTGCCTGCCAAATAGGCATCCAAATCAAACTCATGGCTCGCGCCTTTCACCAAATCAATCTCGTCACGCAATTCTGAGGCTTGGTCGTCCAGCAATTCGTCTAATTTAGGGTTGTGCAAGCCTTTGATGATTTCGGCTTCCGCGATCCGGCCACCGTGCTGGGCACTGAACAAATGGATTTCATCTTTGTATAAATGGTAAACGCCTTTAAAACGCTTGCCCATCCCAATGGGCCAGGTAATCGGGGCGCATTGGATTTTTAGGACGTTTTCGACTTCATCCAATAACTCAATCGGTTCGCGGCCTTCACGGTCTAACTTATTGATGAATGTCAAAATCGGCGTGGTGCGCAAACGGCAGACTTCCATCAAGTTGATGGTGCGCTCTTCCACGCCTTTGGCCACGTCGATCACCATCAACGCCGAATCCACGGCGGTTAAGGTGCGGTAAGTATCTTCGGAAAAGTCTTCGTGGCCGGGCGTGTCCAGCAAATTGATGATGGCGTCGTTATGCTCAAACTGCATCACCGACGTGGTGACGGAAATACCCCGCTCTTTCTCCATTTCCATCCAGTCAGACGTGGCATGTCGTGCGGCTTTACGCCCTTTGACCGACCCGGCTAACTGGATGGCCCCGCCGAACAGCAGCAATTTTTCAGTGATGGTGGTTTTCCCGGCATCGGGATGGGAGATGATGGCGAAGGTGCGCCGCCGTTTGAGTTCTGAACGAATTTCTGACATGCCGTAAGATTGTTTACCCAAAATTACAAAATTATAACCTATCCACCAAAACCTTGGGGGGCAATCTTAATACAATTAATTGCCTGCAGATTGCCGTCAAAAAAATTTACACCCCCATATCCATTTGCACAACATGGCTTTATACCTAAAAAAGCGTTATTATCGACTTCA
>CAYUQV010000088.1:0-11344 GCA_964446885.1 uncultured Methylocucumis sp. | reverse complement strand
TTATCCATTGGTTTATCATTTCTTATAACCTATCAGTTATAAAGTAGCCACTACCCGAACAAAAATATTTTACTAATATAATCATAGGCATACTGTTTGCATTTGGAGTTTATGGCGATATTTCATTAATCCGTTTGTATTAGTGCGATTGCCATATTTCAAATTCCAACACTTAAACTTAGGGACTTTAATTATGAAGTTAATCACAAAATCGACGATAGCCACTTCCTTGCTTGCCGTATTCGCCGTCATGGCAACACCCGCACACGCCGTTATTGTCAGCGGCAACGCTAACACTTGTGTCGCCAGCAACGGCAGCCAATCAGGGGATTTCGTCAGGACTGCCTTAGGCATACAAAACATCAGCGGCGGTAGCCGTTGGGTCACTTGCCCTATGCCAAAATGGACTTTTGCCATGGTAAATGCACCTTCCGTCATTGTTGGAGCGACCAACACCGGAGCAGCCAACCAATTGCAATGCACATTTAGCTCTGTTTCTGCACAAACTGTAATGGCTTCTGCAACAACGGCTTTTCCGGTAGGCTACAGCGGCCAAGCCATCAGCACAACACCTGGCGGACAATTTTGGAGCACTTATAGCCTTGAATGTTTATTACCTCCTTCATCGTCTTTGAATTCGGTTTATTTTAACGGTTTATAATAGGTACATAGCCTAAGTCGTCGCTATATTCGGATACCAATCTTTGATTTTCGTAAGCATTGGTATCCGTATCTTTTTATATAAAATCCCGTATCGGATAAAAGTTTTTTTATGAAAATCTCTTACCCATTATCCCTACTGAGCGTTTGTTTGGCTTTATCGCTAACGGGTTACGAAATATTTCGTTGGCAAACCGAAAATACTCAAAATATCGTCGTAACCGACAAAACAAATTCCGAAGCCGACATGGCGGCATTAAAACAAGAACTTGCTGAGTTAAGGCAAACAGTGGCAACGCTGCAAAACACTAAAAAGGCTGAACCATCAATAGCCATGCAGAATGAAATCACAAACCTAAAGTCATCACTTAAGGGTTTGCAAAATACCCAATCCGACAATGCAAACACAGAAAATGCAGACCTCACCCCTGCCCTAACTGAAGCCGAAATACAGGCCCAAATGCAAGAGCAAAAGGAAGCTACCAATCAGTTCATTACCCAACTCGACCAAAAGTTTGTTGCCGAGACTGCTGATAGGCAATGGGCCAACAAAGTGACGCAACACATCAATGGCGCGTTTGAAAGCAACGAACTGTCCAAAGCCTCCATTGTAGGCTTGGAATGCCGGACAACTTTGTGCAAATTGGAAGTGAGCTTCGATGACCCTCAGACGATGCAAGAAACCCAGCGTTGGTTAGCGTATAAGCTGAGTGACAGCTTGCCTAATTTTAGTGCCGTGCCGGGCGAGCAAGGCTCTGATGGGCAATCAAATTCAACTATTTACTATTTTAGCCGCAAGGGAGCCGATGCCAATGGCTAATAAAACCTGTCCGTTAGGATTCTGAAACATCGGCATCTTTTTGGGCTTTAGGCACACGTCGTTTACCGATATTTTTCTTATCGCGATGACGGACTTTGATTTTTTCTGCTGGTTTTTTAGTATTTTCTTCTTTTTTCTTTTTAGCCCCGACCGCTTTACCGGAGGACTTCACTTTTTTAGGCCCCTGATAACTGCCTTGCAGTTCTTTGATGGTCCGTTTTATAAAAACTTGTTTCAAAAACCGTTGGATGGCGGCCATTAAATTCCATTCGGTACTTTTGACCAAAGCAATGGTCACGCCTTGCTCATCGGCGCGGCCTGTCCGGCCTATGCGGTGGATATAATCAATACCGTTTCTTGGCACATCGAAATTAACCACTAAATTGATGCCCTTGACATCCAATCCTCTCGCGGCAAGGTCGGTTGACACCAAGACATTGACAATACCTTCACGGAACAGATTCATGACCCGTTTGCGTTCATATTGATCCATTTCCCCGTGCAAAACGGCCACCCGGATATTTTTCTGACGCAACGGGGCTTCCAGCTCAATCGCTTTCATACGGGTATTGGTGAAGATAAGTGCCTTATCGTATGGGTCATTTGCCAACAACCAGCCTAATAAACGCTGTTTATGGTCGTTGTCATCGGCCAGGACAATTTGCTGTTCGATATTGTTGTGGCCATCATGCAAGGTGTTCAAGGCAATGACTTGATGCTGTTTCAACACCTTGTCGGCCATTTTTATGACACCGTAATGGGTCAAGGTCGCCGAAAACAATAAGGTTTGGCGGTCATGGTTACAATGCCGGGCAATGGACAGCACATCGTCACTAAAGCCCATATCCAGCATCCGGTCTGCTTCGTCCAGCACCAATGTTTCCAGATGGGAAAAGTCCGGGCCATTTTGGTTTAATTGCTCTTTTAAACGGCCTGGCGTGGCGATGATAATGTGGGCGTTTCTGCGCAATACCCCCTGCTGGCGTTTGAAATCCTCGCCGCCTGTGATCAGGCCTATTTTCAAATCGGTGAATTCAGCCAATTGCAAGCACGATTGATAAATCTGGCTGGCCAGTTCACGGGTGGGAGTTAGGATAAGGGCGCGGGTACCGAACAAGGTACTAGGTTTGTTCAATAAGTTTTGCAAAACAGGCAGCAAGAATGCGGCGGTCTTGCCGCTACCCGTTTCAGCACTGACCAACAAATCCTTACCTGCCAAAATGGGCGGTATCGCAGATTGCTGGACAGGCGTAGGTTGGATATAACCCATTTGGGCAATGGCATTTTGTAATGTCTCGCCAAGGGCTAGTTGGCGGAAAGATGATATGTCTAATTCGGTGGACTGTTCGGGCATAAGTTAGGGCGTGGCAATGGGAGGAGAAAGGATCGCATCCTTTATTATTCAGGCATTATAAACGTTTTCGGTATCGCCACTGGCTTTAGATTGCCATTCGGGTTTTAGATGTTAAGCTAACACGACGCTTTATTTTGAAAAAAGGACTAACAACATGATACCGATCCGGGACACCGCCCCCTGTTATGACAAACCTTATGTGACCTGGGGCATCATAACCGTCTGTGTTGTGATTTTTATTGCGATGAACCTGATGCCGGAAGCATACAGTTATGTGCTAATCAACCAATTTGGCATGGTGCCGATGCGTTATGCCCATGGCTGGGCCAGTTATAACGGAATGCCCTTTGATGGTTATTTTTCATTCATCAGCAATTTGTTTTTCCATTCCAGTTGGACGCATTTGCTCATGAACATGTGGTTTTTATGGATTTTTGCCGATAACGTTGAAGACCGGATGGGGCGATGGCGTTTTTTATTGTTCTATCTGTTATGCGGTGTCTGCGCCACGGTTTTGCAATGGTATTTTGACCCTAACCTGACCATTCCGGTTGTTGGTGCATCAGGCGCAATCGCAGGCGTATTGGGGGCGTATTTTTTCCTTTATCCTTTAGAGAGGGTGATTGTTTTTTTCATACCGATTGTCATTCATGTACCTGCCATCGCATTTTTAGGGTTATGGATTTTACTGCAACTACATAACGCCACCACTTCAATCGTTTTTGAAAATGTCACGGTTGATGTGGCATGGTGGGCGCATTTGGGCGGCTTTGTCACCGGGACGCTGTTATACCGCTTATTTTTACGGAAAGACTATTTTGAAATACATTAGGCGTTTTTGTGCTTTTGTTTTTTCAACAGCTTTTTGGCAGCTTTTTCAGCACGGATGATTTCCAGCTCCACCAACTCTTGCTCCATCATGTCGGGCGTTTCCATGGTAATTTTGCCGATAGTACCGGTGCGGAATTCTGACAACAGGATTTTGGCCACTTTATCCCCGTCAATTATCCCACCCGCTTTTAAACATCCGCGTTGCTTACCGATCAAGGCCAATAGCTCGGATTCCTGAGCAGGCAATTCGTTTAATTGGAACCTTGCTTTAAGCTCCTGAGGATAATGCGCCAACAAAAACTCACCCAAGAACAAAGCAATATCATCATGTTCTATGGCCGTGTCCTTAATCGCGCCTGTGGTCGCCAAACGATAGCCACTATTTTTATTTTCCAAATTCGGCCAGAGCATGCCTGGACTGTCCAATAGAATAATGTTGTTACCTATATCAATGCGTTGCAACATTTTCGTAATCGCCGGTTCATTACCCGTCTTGGCAATCGTCCGCCCCGCCAGGATATTAATGATGGTGGATTTACCGACATTAGGAATACCCATCACTAATGTGTGCAACAACTGCCCCTCTTTAAGAGCCACCATCTTGTGGCACAACGCAGGTAATTGGCGAATTTTTTCTGGGTGTTCCGCAGTCAAGGCCAATGTTTTCACGCCTTGCTCCTGTTCCAGATAAGCTTGCCATTGTTGCGTCCTGACAGGGTCGGCAAGGTCGCTCTTATTCAAAATTTTGATACACGGTTTTTCCCTGCGCAAACGCGCAAGCATTGGATTTTGGCTGCTAAAAGGAATACGGGCATCAAGAATTTCTATGATCAAATCAATCTCAGAGAGGATGGCCTTAATTTCTTTGCCAGCTTTGTGCATGTGGCCGGGATACCATTGAATGGACATAGTGCGCTAATTTTTTAATAATGTAGGAATAATGCTAACAAAATAACAGATAAGGGTTTAATTAACCTAAAAATCCTTATTCGATCAAATATTGCCACGAGTTTCTTGAATTTATGGATAAAAATACGGTATCTAGCAGCTTCTATGCTTATCTGACCCGCTTAAGATGGATTAAACGCTGGGGATTAAAACGGAACGCGCATGAAGAAAACGTCATGGAGCACAGCTGGGAAGTTTCAGTGATCGCGCATACCTTAGCGTTGATCAAAAACCGTTATTTCAATGGTGATGTTGATGCCAACGCGGTTGCCACGGCGGCTTTATATCACGATGTTACCGAAGTCATTACGGGAGATTTGCCAACCCCCATCAAGTATCATTCTGAAGAAATCCGCAATGCCTACAAACAAATCGAAAGCCAGGCAGAAACCGAATTATTGAATTTACTGCCAACGGCAATAAGGGCAGATTTTGAATCGCTGATCCGCCACGACCAGCTTCCACCAGAACACATACAAATCATTAAAGCCGCCGATAAAATTTCGGCTTATTTAAAATGCCAAGCCGAACTCAAAGCAGGCAATTTAGAATTTGAAGTCGCTGCTGAACAGTTGGCCATCAAAATCGCCGAATCAGATCAAGAAGAAGTGCATTTTTTTATGAGGGCATTTGCGCCGAGTTGCGCATTGACACTAGATGGCCTTATGAAAACTTATTAAAAGTCACTCACAAATTTTGGCCAAAAAAAAGCCGATGTGATGACACATCGGCCTTCTGTGTTAAACCATTGTTACAAGCTGTTTACTGCATTCAAATCTTGGAAAGCCTGTTCCAATCTTGTAATCATGCTAGCTTCACCTGCACGTTGCCAAACACGCGGGTCATAATATTTTTTGTTTGGCTTATCAGCACCTTCTGGGTTGCCGATTTGGCCTTGCAAATAACCTTCGTTCTTCAAATAGTATTGTCTAATGCCATCCCACGCTGCCCACTGGGTATCTGTGTCGATGTTCATTTTAATGACACCGTAACTGATTGATTCACTGATTTCTTCAGGAGAAGAGCCGGAACCACCATGGAAGACAAAGTTTAATGTATTGGCAGGGACGCTAAATTTTTCAGACACGTATTTTTGCGAATTGTCTAAAATTTTAGGTGTCAATTTAACGTTACCAGGTGAGTAAACGCCATGCACGTTACCAAAAGAAGCGGCAATTGTGAACCGATCACTGATCTTGCTTAAATGCTCATAAGCATAGGCAACATCTTCTGGCTGTGTGTATAGCATGGAATGATCCATCCCACTATTATCAACACCATCTTCTTCACCACCAGTTACGCCCAATTCAATCTCTAAAGTCATGCCCATTTTGGACATACGCTCAAGATATTGGCCACAAATCTCAATATTTTCTTCCAAACTTTCTTCTGAAAGATCAAGCATATGGGAGCTGAACAGCGGTTTACCAGTTTGGGCAAAATGTTTCTCGCCTGCATCCAACAATCCGTCAATCCAAGGCAACAATTTTTTTGCTGCATGGTCAGTGTGCAAGATAACAGGAACTCCGTAAGCTTCTGCAAGTGTATGTACGTGCTGGGCACCAGAAATTGCACCTAATATGGCAGTTTGTTGGCCTTCCAGTTTCAGGCCTTTACCTGCGACATATTGCGCACCACCATTTGAAAATTGAATGATAACCGCTGATTTAACTTTAGCAGCCGCTTCCAATACCGCATTAATAGAGCCTGTACTGATTACGTTAACCGCTGGCAAAGCAAATTTATTTTCTTTGGCGATAGCAAATATTTTTTGTACGTCGTCACCTGTGGCTACACCTGGTTTGACAACATCGGAAATTTTTTGTGACATTGAAGTAAGAATCCTAAATTCTGAGAAATAAGCCCGAAAACCTAGACTGGCCAATACTGTTAAGGTATTGGTCTGTCTAGGCAATAAACGTTTAGCCTTCCAATGCAGCCAGACGATCAGCTAACAGCTTTTCCAGTGCTTCTAAAGCAACGGTAAAACCACTGATGCCTTCTGCCAATTTGTCAGTGGCCATCCGGTTTTCTGCGTGCATAGCATCGAACACTTCTTTAGTGACGTCGATTTTTTCGATAGACAGGGTAGCAGCGTGTTCTGGATCTAATTTACGTGGCAATTCACCTTCGGTCGCTTGCAATTCAGCTAATAAAGAAGGAGCAATCGTCAGCAGGTCAGAACCGGCTAATTCAGTAATTTCGCCAATGTTACGGAAGCTTGCACCCATAACTTCAGTTTTGTAACCGAATTTTTTGTAGTAGTTGTAAATTTCGGTAACAGACAATACACCAGGATCTTCTGCCGGAGCATAAGAATCACGGCCCGTATCTTTTTTGTACCAGTCCAGAATACGGCCAACGAAAGGTGAAATCAACGTAATGCCGTTTTCAGCACAAGCAATCGCTTGGTGTAAGCCGAACAACAAAGTTAGGTTGCAATGAATGCTTTCTTTTTCTAAAACAGCGGCGGCTTGGATACCTTCCCAAGTGGCGGCGATTTTAATCAATATACGCTCACGCGAAATCCCTGCTGCTTCGTACTGGGCAATCAGTTCACGGCCTTTAGCGACAGTTGCATCTGTATCGAAAGACAAACGTGCGTCAACTTCGGTAGAAACACGGCCTGGAATAATTTCCAAAATTTTAAGGCCAAAAGAAACGGCCAAACGGTCAAATGCCAAAGAGACGACTTGTGACGCTGTTGCGTCCGATCCTAAAGTTGCTCTTGCTCCAGTCAAAGTATCGTCAACAATACTTTGATATTGTGGCATTTGTGCAGCCGCAGTAATTAATGATGGGTTAGTCGTTGCATCTTGTGGCTTAACTGTCTCAATCGCTTGAATATCACCAGTATCCGCAACAATTACTGTGAAATCTTTAAGTTGCTCAAATAAATTTTTTGCCATAAATAGTGCCTTCTTATAATAGTAAAAATTTTTTAAATAGCCGGATGATGTGGACTTGTTTGTGTTAAAAACATAAAACACTTGTCGCTATTGAAATTCAACACGCCACAAACAATAAACAGCATCTAAGATGCTGTTTATGAGTTCCGCACATCAATTTTATGAAAATCAAAACTAGGTTCGAGTCCTCATGTATTTGTCGACACTAGTCTCAATTATTTCAATTTTATGTTGTTTATTTGCTAATGCCTGTTTTGCCATATATTTAGCCACACGACTAATTTTAGGCAAGTTTTCCTGAGTTTGTAAATATTTTGCAACGCCTGTCAATTCTGGCTTTGCCACAACAACAGGTTTCTCCAACTTTGCAAGTAACGCTTGTTTGCGCATATATTTGCCTACTTTGCTCAACTGTGGCTGCTGTTCTTCCTGGTGTTGAAGATATTTCGCCACACCAGTTAACTCAATTGCAACCATAGTAGGTTTCGCATGTTTAGCAGCCAATGCTTGTTTTGCCATATATTTAGCAACTTTTGTTGCTGGAGGCAGGCTTTCTTGCATTTTTAGGTACTTTGCCACACCACTTAATACGGGTGCTTGTTTTTGATTGCTCAAGTATTTTGCAACCCCAGTTGCTTGCGTTTTGGAAGTAGGTTTAGGGGCATTTTTTTCCGCAAACGCTTTTTTAATCATATAGCGGGAAACACCGCTGACAGGGCTTTTTTGGGCTTTTTCCAAATATTTTGCCACTCCAGTAATCACTTGAGTATTTCTTTGTTCTTCCAATAAGTCCGCTTCTTTTTTATCTGCTTCTAACACCCGTCTTTGGCTTTCCAAATATCTTTCAACACCAGTGAGACCGCTTGCATCGGCAGAGTACACAACAGGTGCGACAATATGAGTTTCCTCATGGCTCCCCTCCTTATCGTGCCGTTTCAAAAAAAAGAATAGGCCAGCCACAGCAGGGAAGAAAAATCCACTCAAGTAATTTTGATCCATTTCTTATCCCCGGTTACGCATGTATTTTTCAACACCAGTCGCAGTTGCTTTGGCAACAGTCACCTGTTTGGCAAGATATTTTGCAACACCCGTAGCAGGAGCCGATTTTACTTGTTTTTCCAAATATCTTGATACGCCTGTACCAGATACTTTATTAAGGTATCGGGCAACACCTGTCAAACCACCTTTAGCAACAGGAGCTGGAGTTGCGCTAGCCGTACTTTTTTTACC
Organism: uncultured Methylocucumis sp.; assembly: GCA_964446885.1. Lineage (GTDB taxonomy): Bacteria > Pseudomonadota > Gammaproteobacteria > Methylococcales > Methylomonadaceae > Methylovulum. The sequence continues at coordinate 2,592 of CAYUQV010000088.1, read as the reverse complement.
GTTACATTTAAATTGGCTTTTAAATAAGAAACCACCAACCAAAGCCAGTGCGATCAAACCAACCAAGTAGGTTGATTGAGACTCTTCTTTAGGCGCAACAGTTTCAGTCGTTTCAATTGATCCAGCAGCACTTTCAATAACAGCTTCAGATTTTACAGCTTTACTAGATGCTACGGCGCTAGGTTTGTAGTCAGGGTCACTGTAAACGACTTGTGGCTCAAAATTAGCTGCCGGGTATTTTGCATCTGCTTCTGTCGATGTTTCTTTAACGCCAGGTTTGCTCTCTTGACCACTTTTAGCAATCAAATCGTTATCTTGGAAGATGACTTGTGGTTGAAAGTCTGCTGCAGGATATTGCTGATCTGCACTAGCTAGCGGGCTAGCAATCAATAAGGTTGCAAACAAACCATTTATAAGATTATTTTTTTTCACGTTGTTCACCTTTAGGTCGGAAGAAATAAAGGGGAAACCATAACTGGACAATAGGTATTCATCCAACTTAGGGTCTTCCCTCCATAAGTAATCTATGCAATTATTTAAAGGCCATTGCCAAACTTGGATCTTCACCCAGATCGGCAATGGCCTAATTTTAGTTTTGAAGTACCGCTTCTACATTCAAAACTACATTTTCAACAGTAAAACCGAACTCTTTAAATAGTTGCCCTGCAGGTGCTGACTCACCGAAATGATCAATGCCGACAATTCTTCCATTAGATCCGACATATTTCCACCAACCCTCAGTAACACCCGCTTCAACTGCAACACGTTTCGTCACAGAAGAAGGTAGTACTGACTCTTTATAGGCGGCATCTTGTCGGTCAAAAATATTGGTAGATGGCATAGAGACAACACGAATATTTTTACCAGAGGCTTTTAATTGTTCTGCGGCCTTTATAGCCAACTCCACTTCTGATCCAGTGGCAATAATAATCGCATCGGGTGTTCCATCTGTATCGACCAAAACGTAACCGCCGCGAGTAATCGCGTTAATTTGATCTTCTGAACGAGGGACATGTGGCAAGTTTTGGCGCGAAAACACTAATACCGATGGGCCATCTTTACGTTCAATAGCAGCACGCCAAGCAACAGCAGTCTCCACTGCATCACAAGTACGCCAAACGTTCATGCCTGGTATTAATCTGAGCGTTGCAGTTTGCTCGATAGGCTGATGTGTCGGGCCGTCTTCACCTAAACCGATAGAATCATGAGTATAGACAAAGATAGAACGGATCTTCATTAAAGAGGCCATTCTTACTGCATTACGCGCATACTCGGAAAACATTAGGAAAGTCGCGCCAAAAGGCACTAAGCCACCATGTAAAGCGACACCATTCATAATTGCCGACATACCAAACTCGCGTACGCCGTAATTTACATAGTTGGCATCGGGCTTGTCGGCTCTCATGGGTCTGTAACTAGTCCACTCTGTCATATTAGAGCAACCTAAATCAGCTGAGCCGCCAAAAATTTCCGGCAATAATTTTGCGAAACCTTCGATTGAGGCTAAGGATGACAATCGAGTAGCAGTGGTTTTTGCTTCTGCATTAACCGCACTAATGAAAGTATCCGCACCTTCAGTCCAATTCACTGGCAAATCACCTGCCATACGGCGTTGATATTCTGCTGCCAATTCAGGATGCGCTACCTGATAAGCTTGGAATTTTTGATTCCATGCCTCTTCCGCAGCTGCTCCTTTTGCTTTAGCGTCCCAACCAGCATATACATGACTAGGTACTTCAAACGAGCCATAATCCCAACCCAAAGCGGCTTTAGTGAGATTGATTTCAGCATCACCTAATGGAGCGCCATGACAGGCATGTGAACCCGCTTTATTGGGAGAGCCGAAACCTATTGTTGTTTTGCAACAAATTAATGTAGGCTTATCTGTAACAGATTTGGCCGATTCGATTGCTTTATTTATTTCTTCTGCATCGTGACCATCAACATCTGCAATAACATGCCAGCCATAAGACTCAAAGCGCATTGGCGTGTTATCTGTAAACCATCCATCAACGTGGCCGTCAATAGAAATGCCGTTATCATCCCAAAATGCAATTAACTTGCCCAGTCCAAGTGTTCCTGCTAAGGAACAAGCTTCGTGAGAAATGCCTTCCATTAAGCAGCCATCACCCATAAACACATAGGTATTGTGGTCTACAACGGTATGTCCATCTCTGTTGAATTGCGCGGCCAAAGCTTTTTCCGCAATTGCCATGCCGACAGCATTTGTTATGCCTTGTCCTAGAGGGCCAGTGGTGGTCTCGACACCAGGTGCATAGCCGTATTCAGGATGCCCAGGTGTTTTAGAATGAAGCTGACGGAATTTTTTTAATTCTTCGATAGGGAGATCATATCCTGTCAAATGCAATAATGAATAAATTAGCATTGACCCATGACCATTCGAAAGGACAAAACGGTCACGGTTTGACCATTTTGGATTGGTCGGATTATGAGCCATGAAGTCATTCCAGAGAACTTCGGCGATGTCCGCCATGCCCATTGGTGCCCCTGGATGTCCAGAGTTTGCTTTTTGTACAGCATCCATGCTCAAAGCGCGTATGGCGTTCGCTAATTCTCGGCGCGAAGTCATAT
>CAYUQV010000087.1:0-11834 GCA_964446885.1 uncultured Methylocucumis sp. | reverse complement strand
GTGACGTTATAAGTTATTGCTCAAGCGGTGCGACGCCATATCGTGGTCAATCTGAGGGTTGGCCGATATTCCGGTTTTTTTCGCAGAAAATGGCCTAACCCAATGAATTACAGGTCAAAACTGACATTGTAGTTCATCGGCTCCACTTCCCTATCCAAATCCAGGGGATATTCCCCAAACCGGTTGATATGGTGCTTGCGGTAGGGCGCCAATCCATTAAGCAATTGCTCATTCAGGGCATAGCCATCGTTTTGCATGGCCTTCAGTACCTTGGTCATTTGGTGGACGTTGTGCAATATCACCATGTTCGCCACCAGATGGTTGTACTTGATCACCTTGCGCTGCTCATGGCGTATGTTTTCGGCAATAATGCCGTCGCCGCCGAAGAACAGCCACTGCACGAAATCATTGAAAGCCTCGCTTTTGTTGGTGGCGGCATGGATGGTTTTCCTGAGTTCCACATCGTTAATATACTTGAGCAGGAACAATGTACGGTTGACCCTGCCCAATTCCCTGAAGGCATAATACAGCTTATTCTTACGGCTAGCTGTCCCCAAACGCCGAAGGATCGTTGACGGGGCGATCTTGCCGGCCTTGATCGAGATAACGACCCGCAACATGTCCTTAAGATGGCGGCGTATCAGCTCCCAATCCACCGTCCCCCGGAACAAGCTGCCGATATGCTGGTATTGGCCGTTCCTGTCGGCCTTATAAAACGTCAGGTCTTTAATATTACGGATACGCGGCATCAACTCAATCCCCAGCAGGTAGGCCAAGCCAAACACTGGCGTACTTTGGGCTTGGGTGTCACCATGCACCGTATTTGGCTGGACATCGGACAAGTTCTTGATCAGGCCGTCCAGGATATAAACCGCCTCATACACCCCGCAAGGGATAAAGTGGCTGAACAGCGCAATATACTTGTCGGAAACATGGTAATAACCGATGCCGCCGTAACCGCCGTAGCGGATATGGTATTCAGAGAGCAGGTTCTGTTCATAAATGTTCCATTTGGTGCCATCCGCCGACGCGGACTTTCCAGACCCCCAATAATGCGGCAAGGCAAAGCGGTTATAGGCATTGATGACCTTTACGATGGCCTTGTCCAGCCGTTCTTCGGTGACCTGTTTCAGGTTCAGCCACGCCACCTGCTTGCGGCTCAAGCCTTTCACCGAGCGCGCAGTCTGGCTTGGCCCCAGGTTGCAACCGTAACAAAACAGCGTCGTGATGAAACGCATACGCGGATTGTCTATTTTGGACTCGAACCCGGACAACGGCCCGAACAGCCGGTGCAAATCTAGCCACTTCTCGGTTTCCGTCAGCACATCCAGGATGCTGGCCTCTTTCATCCCGTCCGTAATTGCCAAATCAACCTTGCCGATCTCCTCAACAGGTTTTGGCCGTTCGGCTTTGCGTAGCACCAAGCCAGAATCATCCATATCGACATACGTGTTATCCGGGAAGCCTTGGTCAACGGTTTCGGAAAAATCGCGCAATTGTGCCTGGAGTTGGTCAACAAAGGTGTCCGCATCGACCGGTAACCCAACCAGCACACCGTAATTTTCGACTTCGCGCTCGTATTCCTCCCAACTCACCAAGTGCTGGCGATAATCGTCATAATCGCCGCTTTGTTCGACATACAGGTCGCCGGACTTGAGTTCCAGCATCACTTGGGTGAACACCGCCAGTTCAAGGTATTTCCGGTGGATACTTGCCGGGTTAGGCAGGCCGAATACCAGCCGTTGCCATTTGTCGGGTAGCCACGCTAAAGACAGTGCGTTGAGTTCACGCTCAACCAAGACAATACGGTCACGGTGGCTGGAACGGTACTTCTGGATCAGGGCAATGGCTTTCAGCAAGCTGTCATCTTGCGAGCTTGAGCGTAGAACTAAAATATCCAGGCACTTGAACAGCAAACTGCGTTTACCGGCATAGCTGGCCAGCATAAAGGGGTAATAATTGTTACCGGCGTAGGCCAGGTGTTTATCGCATTCATTGATCCAGGCCACCGGCTTGCCATCGAGCGCAAGTTCAATATCCGCCATCCGCGCATCGGCACTGGCTTCGGAATCCAGGGCGGTCAATACGGCGCGGAATTGGCTGATCAGCCGTTCGGTGCGCCCCGCCTCTTGTAAATGGAACTGTTTCAGACGTTCTTCTGCGGCATTATGCAAGTTGCGGATGATTTTGATGAAACTGTCCGCGATGTCATCCATCGCGTTTATGAGCTGAGTCTGGATCAGCAGCACCATCAGGGTATAACGTTTCAGCGGCTTGAGTTGCCGCAATTGCGCCAAATCCAGGGCACGGGCTTCCCAAACCATTTGGTTGCGCTTGGCAACGGCAATATCCCCAAGGTTTGGTAAATCTTCCGCCAATTCCATCATCGAAATAATATGTTGTAAATACTGGGTCATCGCCCTGACATTAGGCTGTTTCGGTTCCTGCTTCAGGCTGTCCCAGGCACTTTGGCTTTGGCCTGGCTTATTTTCAAGCAGCCGGTCCAAGCGGGCAACCAGAATGGGTGAAAGCTGTTGGTAAACGCTGCGGTAAATCTGCCCGTTGACGAGGGCGCGGGATTTGCGGGCTAACCGGAACAAATAGCTGAAGCCGGGCAATTCATAGCGTTGCTGGATGAGCGATTCAACCAGTACATTGATGATATCCGGCAATTCCTGCTTGGTCTGGGCAACCTGCAAGGCTTGGTCGGCAAGCCAATGCTCGCCGTCGCCAGCGAAAACGCGGATGCCCACCAACGCCCGTAACTGTTGGTGGTGCAGGGTCTTGCTGCCCGACTGGTCATACTTGGCAAGCTCCGCTTTGTTAGGCGTTTTCAAACCAACACAATTACAAATGTACTTGACGAGGACACCCGGCAATGACGACAGGGGGACAAAATAGCCCAGGCGTTGCAACAGTTTAAGCTGGATCAGAACAAAGGCACGCTGATTGGCTTGGCGGTAATGCGTACTGACGAAGGACCACTCTTCCTCAGTTGGGGCATAAATCGCCGCCAGGTCGTGTTCACTATAGTCGCCTTTCAGCCGGGGATAGGCGGTCTCGTGGATGCCGGTCATCCTTTCATAAAGGTTATTGATTTAATAATTGTTAAGAACCAGTAGCCGAATCTATCAGCTTGCCGTCCCTGTCCGAGACCCACCAAGTTATAAATTTTAAAACTTGTACGACAAACTCCCAACAAAACTGCCCCGGCTGCCGTACCAGCAGTCACCCCGTGATAAACAGGTGGAAAGGTAGCTTTCATCGGTGAGGTTATTGGCGTTGAAGGCAACCCGCCAATTTTTGTTTTCATACGCCAGCATGGCATCGAACAAGGTGACGGCAGGGACATTCAACTTTCCGGCTTCGTTATGGTTGACACCGCTATAACGGACACCCCAGCCAACGGCAAATCCACTAATGCCACCCAACGAAAATTTATACGTTGACCATAAAGAGCCGGTGTTCGGATGAATTTCGGTAATATTCGGGGTTTCGCCCTTTATGTTCTCGTGCGTAGTCGCAACACCCCGGCGGCTCGCTGATTGAATTGACAGAAAGTGTTGTCGCTATTGTCTCTCTGATTGATAAAATTAAAAATTATATTGGATAGAACCCATCACCAGCCTTCTCGCACCGTAAGTGGCCCATTCTTGGCTGCCGGAACTAAATGCAGTGGCGACGTATTTTTCATCCAAGGCATTTTGTAAGTTGACGCTAAAGCGCAAGGGTTTCCAGTCGTAATGCAAGGCCGCGTCGAACAGTACGACACCGGGCACGTGGGTGGCGTTTCTGTCGCCAAACTGACTACCGAAAGAATCGCCGATATACCGTACACCGCCACCTACACCCCAGCCTTTCATAATGCCAGTCGGTGCCGTGTAGTCAGCCCATAACGTGGCCTTGTGGTTGGGCGTGTATTCAAGCGGTTCACCGATTTCGGACTCAGCGGCACTTTGGGTGATTTTGCCGTCGGTATAGGCATAACTTAGACTCAAATCCAGGCCGTTGTCGAAACCGGCCTTGGCTTCCAGTTCCACGCCTTGCGAATGTGCTTCGCCGCGTTGGAATTGTTGGAAGGTAACCGGATTGGTTGATAAGTATTTTTCCCGGGTCAGGTCGAAATACGCCAGGCTGGCAAAGATGTTGTGATTTTTCGGTTGGTATTTCAGGCCAAATTCGTATTGTTCGCCCGTTTCTGGTTGAAAGGCATTGCCGGAAGCATCTGTGCCTAAAGCCGGCAAGAATGAGCGCGCATAACTGAAATAAGGAGCGATACCACTGTCATCGAGATAAACGATGCCCGCTTTTCCGGTAAGTGCGTCGTCATCCTGCGATGTACGGGTACCAAATAGTTTGCTTTTGGTCTCGCTTTCGGCCCGGTCGTAACGCCCGCTGAGCTGCACCCGCCAATGTTTGCCCAGTTTTATTTGATCCTGCAGATACAGACCGATTTGGTCTTGGCGAGTGTCATCGTTTTTGAACACGGGCGGAATGGTTACCGCTTGGCCGTATACTGGATTGAATATATCCAGGTCAGGCGCGATTCCAAACGCTTGTACGGAATTGGCCGCCACATGCTGGTAATCGAGACCGGCCAGCAAGCTGTGGTCAAGTATCGCTGTCTTAAAATTGACCTGCAGTTGGTTGTCCAGGTTAAAGCCGTGCACCTTGCCGAAACTGTCGAAAATAGCACGGTTAACGGTGCGTTTGTCATCCAGCAAAACTGTAGGATAGACTGTGCGATCATCCACTTGGTTATCGTAATAACGGGCATTTTGGCGAAAGCTGACTTGGTCGTTGAACTTATGTTCCAACTGATAACCCACGGCAAATTCTTCCCGTTCATAAAAATCCACATTCGGCTCGCCGTTGAACAAATTGCTACCGACTTCGCCGTTCGGGTTGGGCGATAAGGTGCCTTCCTTCGGATAGCGCTGCGATGCCCGCGATGTATCGTTATGGTAGTGCGACAGGAAGGTAAATGTGGTTTGGTCGCTCGGTTTCCAGGTAAACGACGGCGCAATATAAATCCGGTCGTCCGGCACATAGTCGATTTGAGTGTCGCTGCCCCGGAACAAGCCGGTGAAGCGGTAAGCCATCGTTCCTGCGCTATCAAGGGTATCGCTGAAATCGACCTCGCCCTGGTAGCGGTTGAAATTTCCGGCCTCGAATTTGATTTCGCGCAAGGTATCGAACGTCGGACGCTTAGACACATAATTCACCAAACCGCCTGGGCTGGCTTGTCCAAATAACACAGACGCTGGTCCACGCGGCACCTCGATCCGCTCCGCACCGAAAGGTTCCAGGCTGTATCCGATGGCAAAACCGGGATTAATCAGCTTTAAGCCGTCACGGTACAAACCGGAAGTGGTCACATCGAAACCGCGCATCCAAATCCAGGTAAAACGCGGCTCGTAACCGAAAGTTTCGCTGTTGACACCGGGCGTGTAGCGCAATGCTTCCGCCATTGAAGTTACATTCTGTGCTTCCAACTCGTCGTTGGTGATAACCGAAATGGATTGCGGCGTTTCGATAAGCGGCGTATCGGTCTTGGTTGCGGAGAGTGAACGCTTGGCGACATAGCCCTTGACCGGGCTCAGTGCGGTTTCGGGTTCGGCTTCGGACTCCACTACGACTTCCGGCAATCTGACTGCACTATCAGGATTATCAAACGCCAAAAGGGGTTGGCAAAAAATTGGGGTTATGAGTATTAAAAGGGAAGTTCCGATTGTATTTTTATTGTTTTTTTGTTGCATGTCATCACCAATAGCTTGAGCAATTATTTTGCTGAATGGCTGGCTAGAGGCGATACCGCGTTGGCTGGCTAGAGATTAAGGTTTAATTAGAATTCATTCATGTTTTGATAACGTAAACATAAAACATCATCACAATAGGGCCGGTTAGGAATATCAGTGCTATCTTTTCAACAATGCCGTCCGCCAATAAGGCGAGAATCAAGCCTAATAGCGAAAAACCGCCTAACAAAAATGGCCATATAAAGATTTGCTTTAAAGACTTAACTGACATGTCGGTTTTCCGCTGATAGATACGTTTTTTTCTGCGCTGTTTGACCTGTTATTTCTTTTGCCGATTGTTTGTATTTTTTCCACCACAACATTAAACCTGTCCAAAGCACAAGTATCGTCATCAAGTCCAAGACCAGCCAAATGATCTTGAGCGGTAAACCGCCGTAATCGCCGAAGTGCAAGGGCTGCGAAATCAATAAGGTTGCCAGATACCACGGTACTTCTCGGCTGTCGGTCAGATTGGCAGTTTGAGCATCGATCAAGACGGGTTTAAACAAACGAGAGGTTAACGGGCTATCACCGCGCATGAAAACGCCGTAATGATGAGGGCTGGAAAAATCGGTGCCGGGAAAGGCGATAAATCCCAAGCGCATATTCGGTTCCCGTGCTTGCGCCGTTGCCACGGATGCGTTCAAAGAGGCTAATTTTGTTGGAGGCGGCAGACCCTTATAAGGCAAGGTCATTGCACTCATTTGGTCGGCTTGCCAATAGTTGATGACCAGTTCCGACCAGGCATTGATAACACCGGTCAAACCGACCACCAGCATCCATATAAAAGTGGCGATGCCGAGAAAATTATGGGTATCCAGGCGCTTTAACTTAGTCGCCCGTGTCTTACGGATTGTGCCAAAATTCAGGCGACGCATAAAGGGCGCGTACAATACTACCCCGGAAATCATGGCGATGACGAACAATACCCCCATCAATCCCAAAAACAACATACCCGGCAAGCCGGCAAACATATCCACATGCAGCTTGAACATGATGTACATGAAGCCTTCGTCAAACCTCGGTTGAGCTAACACCTTAGCTGTACGGGAATCCACCACAACTTGTTTAATTTCGTCTTCCGATGTTGGTGTCCTGCCTAAGCGGACAGTCCAAGTCTTATCCTCGTCTACATCTCTAAATACAAACTGGACGGTGAGTTCAGGATACAAAGCTTTGGCACTGGCCAACACTTTGTCCATGCTGGCAAAGGTGGTGTTATCTGGCAAATCAGGCGCAACCGCTTCATTACCCAACCAGTCATTAATCTCGTCGTTAAAAATAAGCGGTATGCCGGTGATACACAGCATAAGAAGAAACACGGTACATACTAAGCTAGACCATGTGTGCAACCAGCTCCAGGTTTTCAACGATTTCAGTAACATCTGTTTGTTAACGAGGCTATATTATTTGGGTTCACTGATGAATCCCATTTTTGTTAAGCCCACCGATTGCGCCTCAGTCATTAATTTCGCAAGGATTTGATAACGGGTATCTTTATCGGCTCGCAAATGCAATTCCGGTTGCGGTTCTTGCTTGGCAATTTCTGTTACTTTATCGGTTAATTCCGCCTGGTTAATGACCTTGTCATTCCAGTAGAGCTTGCCTGCCGCATCCATAGCCAATGAAACGACTTGCGGTTTTTCCGGTTGGGCTTGGCTATTAGTTTGCGGCAAATCAATCTTTACCGTATGAGTTAACAACGGAGCTGTGATGATGAAGATAACCAGCAACACCAACATGACATCGACCATTGGTGTGGTATTGATTTCCGCCATGGGGTGGCTATGTGGCTTACTGCCAGCGAATCCGCCCGAACCCATCATGACACGACCGCCATGTTTGCTTTGTTGGATGCTGTCCGTGTTATTGGCTTTTCTGCTTGAGCAGTTCCAAGCGTCAGTGAGGTGAACAGGTCATGGGCGAAATTCTCCAGTTCCGCCATCAACAGGCGGTTATCACGGATAAACGTGTTATAAGCTAATACTGCAGGCATGGCGACCGCTAAACCGAAAGCGGTCATGATAAGGGCTTCGCCCACCGGGCCTGCCACTTTTTCTACCGTTGCCTGTCCGCCCACTGCAATCGCACCCAGCGCATGGTAGATTCCCCAGACAGTCCCGAACAAACCGACAAAAGGTGCAATGCTACCGATGGAAGCGAGCAGGGTTAGCCCTGACTCCAGTTTGATCGCCTCGTTGTTGATCGTACGCCGTAAGGTTTGTCCGATGAAGTCATTACGATTGCGGGTACTGTCATTATTATCCTTAGCACAACGCCCATAGTGTTCGGAAGCATGTAGCCCTTGAAAGGTCAGCCGAGCATATGGGCTAATCGCTAGCTTAGCTTCACCTTTTATAAATGGTGTAATTACTGCCTTTATGCTGTCCTGGTCGAAGAGTATACTGCAAGCCAAGCCTGGCCTATTGTCCCCAATCAAAACCGATTGATGCTCGGCTGGTTTTAGTGCCGCCACAAAATGGGTGTTTTGGCTTCTTAACCGCCTTAACTGAACGGCTTTAACCACCATTAGTGTCCAACTGCCGATGGACATGGCCAACAAAATAGCAGCAACAATAATCGACACCATGCCGCCTTGACTGATGAGTTTCAACAATTCGATTTGCATCACAGGTTTATCCTCCTAATGAAAATTTAATGGGTACGACGACGGATGCGCTCACTGCCTGGACTCCGCGTTTTGCTGGAACAAAGCGCCACCGCCTAACCGCATCAAGCGCTGCCTCGTCAAGCCGCGATGAGCCACTGCTGGCTTGTAGGGCGACTGATACCGCTGCACCGTCTGCGGACACCATGACCCGCAATAAAATACGTCCCTGCTCACCCAAACGCCTCGACATTGCAGGGTATTTTGGCGGTGGATTATGCAAATAGCCTGCATTAAAACTGGGGGCTTGATATTTCGTTTCCGCATTGCTGGCTTTTGTATTACTTGGTGCGTGAACTGCAGGGGCTGAAGCAGATTCGGGCTGATCAGAAGTATTAGATGATTTTTCCATCGACTGACTCTCATTGGTCGGATTCCGTTCTACAACAGGTAGTGTTGCCGTTTTCGCAGGCACTCTTTTATCGGGTTTGATTTGGGCTTTTTTTGTTTTATTTTCTTTGGGTTTAGAGGTAACCGGTTTGTTCGGTGCCGGGTTAGCTACGCTAACACTCTTTGGCGTTGATTTTATGGCAGGTTGGTCGTTAAACAGACTGACCATGATCGGCTTAGGTGGCGTTTCGGGAACAACAGGCTGTGGTTTGTTATTATGCAAGGCATATAACACCGTGATATGAGCAATAGCTATAAGGCCAAAGGCGAACCAAGATAACTGATGCCGAGTGGAAATCACCCCATAAGGATTCTTTGAAAAGACGGTTCTTTGACCGCTTTCCAGAAAATAAGCATTTACAGGCGGATATAACAGTTTAGTGAACAATTTTGCTACTCACTGCCTGTACTGGCTCATTCACAGCGGTAAAGTTATCCAGCCGATTAAGCCGGACTTTGGCTTGATTCAAGACCGAACTGAGCGAATGCATCGATTCTGGGTTAAGGCGTAAGGTTAACGCCCCAATATTCAATTCGAGTGTATTGCAATCCTGACAAAAAACGACATCACAATCATCGTTTCCGGCCAGCCGAGTTTTGAAATGCTGTTTCTTTGAGGTAACTGAATCCATTGGTTTCACCATCCAAATGTCCGGGAACCTTCTGTTTTATCGCTAAACAGATTGAACCGCGTGGGTTATTTACATTGGCTGGCTGGGCAACGGTAAGTGCTGCGTGGCTGGCTGGTTTTAATACGCTTTGTACTTTGCTGTTAGCATACTCATCCAGATGAATTAAAGGAGAGAGGCCAATGAAAATTAGGACAAGTCACCAACAACAAAGTACAAAACGTACAAAAAGGCTTATTTCGTCAGGATGAGCTTCCCCTGACGGGTCAACCTCAGCCGGTATTCTTCACCGGCGTGCTCTATTAAAACCTCGCGTGCTGTGCCGAATAATTCCACACTGTGGACTCGCGGCTTTGCCACCGGGGTTGAACCGCGCTTAAGAGGAAGTTCATAATCCTCAGGCGCAATAGCGGAGTGAAGCGGTCTTTTCATTTCTGACACTTATAATTATCATTGTATTGTGTGAACCGAGATTACAGCTTTCCGATCAGTGCGTAGTTTTGTTTTCTTTGTCCATATTTCTCCTTTGCTCCAATACGATAGCGGTAATAAGTTGCCACTGTTCAACTAGTTGTATATACAGTCTTCTGCAGTCAGGGCAAGCTGCGACATCAGGATGTTCAATCACCAAGCGTATATGCCTGACGATAAAGTAGGCAAGCTTAGGGCATTGATCCTTAATAAACCGCGTTATCAAAAAACAAAGGGTTGAATGCAATTTAACAAATGATATGTCGTTAGTTTTGTTCTCTTTGATGAGGGCGGCAAGGTCATTCAAATTTTGTTCCACTGCTGTCCCCTTTATCGTACAAACACATTCAATTCACTCACGTATTCTGGATTGTGAATTTCCATCTGAATGTCAAAAATATGCTCTGGTTTGTGTACATGCCGGGTCAACCATACAGTAGAGTGGTCAACATATTTCTTTTGCTCGTAATGACTGATATTTTTTAGTGAACCCAGCAACCGGTAGTACCTGGCAATATATAGAGCAACACAAGGGTTTTGTTGGCAATTAAATTGCGTTTTTAAGTACTCAATCGCGAGTAATAGCACCTCTTGCTTATCGTTTTCAGACATATCAGTTGCTCCTTGGCATTCTAATCTTGTTGCTCAACATGGCTAAAAACAATCCCCAAACAATTTGTTTTGCCTGTTTATCCAGACATTTAAAATCCATGACATGAATTGATCCCTCTTTAATTAACGAAGCTAATGTGTTGGGCGAAATGGCGATGTTTACCAAGTTTTCTTCCATTGCTATGAAGGATGTATCATTCGTTGATTCAAATGATAATCATTCGCATTTGTAATGTCAACCGTTGCCGAGTTTATTTTTCCTATCGCATGCAAAAACGCAATTACAACCTGTATTTAGGGTAATTCTATGATTTCGATTAAATAATCATATTTCCCGTATATTGTTTGCTCTAAAAAAAGTTCTGGTGTTTTTTGATTAATGGGCAGTCCTTCACGGCTTTAGCCTTCCCGTATGCTGTGCATTTGAATCTTGGCCTAGCTGCACACGTAAAAACAGCCATAATGTGTGCATTTGTACTTGAAATAGGACAAATGCACAACTTATAATCTGCACATATCCTATTAGCACAAAATGACAGATTATGAGCGCATCAAAAATTGGCTATTGCCGTGTGTCGACCACCGAGCAGAATATGGCCGCCCAATTGGAGTTGCTGCACAAAGCGGGCTGCCAGGAAATTTTCAAGGAAAAGCAGTCAGGCAGTGACAGTGCCCGGCCTGAGTTACGGAAAATGCTGGATTACATCCGTAAAGGCGATACCGTCACGGTCACGAAACTAGACCGGTTAGCGCGGTCAACCAAAGACTTATTGGGCATTGCCGAAGAAATAAGATACAAGGGCGCTGACTTTGAAGTCCTGAATATCAATTTGGACACCAAGACCCCGACCGGCCAATTGATGCTCACCATGCTGGCCGCTATCGCCGAATTTGAAAGGGGCATCATGCTGGAACGCCAACGTGAAGGGATTGATGTTGCAAAACAGGACGGCAAATACAAAGGCCGTAAACCGATTGAAGACACGAAGCTGCAAAAGGTGCAGGCGCTTGTTGATGGTGGTAAAAGCGTCAGCAAAGCAGTTGCCGAAGTCGGTATCGGCAGACGAACTTATTACAAGGCACTTGAAGAAGGCAGGATATAGCTGTTATTTTCTTTTACCGACGTCTTTCATAACTTCTATTGGGACCTAACGCAAGCCTGAACGATTGGGAAGGCGGCATTAAATGAAACTGGTATTAATACTTTTTATACAATAAGTTAAATGTATTTCTGCGAAAAAAACCGGAATATCGGCCAACCCTCAA
>CAYUQV010000086.1:0-12151 GCA_964446885.1 uncultured Methylocucumis sp. | reverse complement strand
AAGGCTTTTTTGAAGAGCCCCATGGCGTAATTCGGGTGCAGCCCCACCTGCTCCCATGGGCAGAAGATTGTCAAATCAAATCAGAATTATGGCAGTTCACATTGATGCAAACTTTACCGCTGCCAGGGTTTGATAAATGGAGTGAAAGTTTACGCGAAGGTCTTTCCTTAAAAGGCGGCTGGAAAATTGCGTTATTGCCAGTCTTTGTAATGCTACACAAAGCCATTGCCTTGTTGGCGGTGTTTTTGTTCGGTTTGGCGCTGCGGAATTTGTTTAAGATGAAATAAAAATAACGGTAAAGAAAAAAGGCCGCATAAAGCGGCCTTTTTTGTGGGCGGGGTTTAACGCTTAACCACGGTCGCCGTTATCCAACACGAATGGGGTGATGGTTTGTGGGATGTAGTTAGGCAGGTCTGTGTCTGTGAATGTGAAGACGAAGAACTGGTTAGGGTTGGCGATACCACCGACGCTAGGCAAGAAGTCGTTGTCGTTGGCGATGTACAGGGTGTGTTTGGTTTCTGCGCCGACTTTCACGTCCGGGCCAAAAGCAATCGCTTCAATTTTGGCTGGAACTTTGTCAGCCGTGATGCCGTTTGCACCTAATGCAGCCACTACGTCAAGGAATTGCGTTTTTGCCAAGGTAGGTGTGCCTGCGCCAATGACTGGTGTGCCTGTGATTTCGGTGCCAGCCGCCAAGTCAACTTTGAAGATTTTTTTGACAATGGCCGAGCTGCCGTCACCTAAGCCTTTGCCGTCACGCTCATCAACCAAGAATTCATGGTCGTTGATGGCGAGGATTTCACTGACACCTGAGCCTTCAGTCAGCAAGTAAGCGTATTCATGGAAAGTGCCAGTGGCGATGTCGATGGTGATGATGCGGCAGTATTTTTTGGTGTCTTGGCGCAACTCGGTTTGCATGATACCGACCAAAGTTTTGCCGTCTGGCGTGATCGCCAAGCCTTCCATGCCTTTGTTAGTGGTGCGGCCTTCGGTGTTGACGGCAATTTCTCCATCCGCGCCTTTTTCTACAGGGCGGACATTTTTCACGGCGTAATATTCAGGCAGTTTAAACGCTTTCATCAGTCGGCCTGCGGTACGGCCAAATTGGTAAACATAAGGGCCGTATTCATCACTGACAAACACGGATTTGCCGTCATTGGCAACCCGGATACCTTCTGGGTCAAGGCGGGCGTTCAAAGGGCTTCTGGATTTTCTGCTAGGGTCAAAGCCATCAGAACGGCCTGTGTAATAGTTGCGGTTAGCTGAGTTTAACGCAGGGGCGCCGTCTATGCCGTATGCCAACGCTTGTGGGCTGGACAGCAACGTGGTTGCAGTCAGTTGTGATGACAGGATGTAAGGTAAAGAACCGACAGTCAAAGCGTCATAGCTAGGGTTAGGGGCTAAAGCCAAGTTGACGGTATGGAAGCGGGTGATGTATGACGTGGTGTCGTCAATATTGGCGTTGTAAGCGACGGCGTTAGGGCCACGGTCAGGCAGGGCGATGAAGGTGTTGCCGCCTGCGTAAGCCATACCTGAACCCATGCCGCCGAGGATGTTGCCTGCCACGCCGTTTTCTAACGGTGCAGCGGTGCGGGCGGAAAGGTCTTGGTAGTTTGGGTCGATTTGGCCGATGGCCGCCAAGCTGACATCCGCTTGGGCTGCTGGTGCCAGTAACAAAGGCAGTAAGAAAGGCAGAAGTTTTTTGTTCATAATAAAGTCCCCAACAGTTGATAAGAATGGTGCTTAAAGCCCCAGAATTATGGATGGCTGTTGTTACTGGATTATGAAAAAGCGGTTTTTGCTAAAATGAGAAGAAAAACATGATGTAGCTGATACTTATCACTACACCTACCCATTTGATTTTATTTAATAAAGTCAATTGATGCCAGGCTACGGTCAATTCGTTTTTGCGGTAGAGGTAAAACGCGAGGATTTTGGCATGTAACCGCCGATAGAGCCTGGGAAGGATCAGGCTTAAGCGATAAAGGCCAAAACCGACAAAAGCCATGATGATGTAAAAAACGATGATTTGGGTTTCGTGCGAACCCGTTTCAAACAGCAGTTCAATGACGGTATCCAGGCTTATTTCCAGCCATTCGAAGAGGATATGCAAAAACTCCACAAGCAGCTCGAACACCGTGTGCAATAGTTCGCCAATTAAGCCCAGTATCACATCTGGTATCAGGATGAGAATAAGCACGCCGACAGCAGTTAGCCATTTGAGAATTTTTTGATAATTCAGCGAATCCATGGATCATCCGGTAGTAAAAAAAGCACTCAATTTTATACACATACGGCTTGAGTATAAAAGATTTGCGCCAAGCTGTCATGACATTGACGGATTTAGGGTTGATGGAGCCCCATCTTTTAAGCATCAATGACGGCTAAATTTCAAACTGGGCAGGTTTGGGAGGCCTGCCCAGTCTGGTTTTGGCTTAACCGATCCAAGCCCTGGCATTTCTGAACATCCGCATCCACGCCCCGACTTCTTGCCAGCCATCAGGATGCCAAGAGTTTTGCAACGTCCTAAAGCAGCGTTCAGGATGCGGCATCATGATAGTGAAACGCCCATCGTTAGTGGTCAAGCCTGTGATGCCCAATGGCGAGCCGTTCGGGTTGGCCGGGAAGGCGGTGGTTTTGTTGCCATAATTGTCGATATACGCCAAGGCCACGGCGTTGGCATCCAGTGCCGTTTGCGGATCGCCTGCAAATACGGCGCGGCCTTCACCGTGCGCGACCACCACGGGCATTTTCGAGCCGACCATGCCCGTAAATAAAATAGACGGCGACGGTTGCACTTCCACCATCGCCACCCGTGCTTCGAATTGTTCGGAGGTGTTGCGGACAAAACGCGGCCATACATCCGCGCCGGGAATGATGTCTTTCAGGTTAGAAAGCATTTGGCATCCGTTGCACACGCCCAAGCCAAACGTGTCGGGACGGGCAAAAAATGCGCTGAATTCGTCCCGCGCCCGCGCATTGAACAGGATGGATTTGGCCCAGCCACCACCTGCACCCAATACGTCACCATAAGAAAAACCGCCGCAAGCCGCCAAACCGACAAAATCCGCCAAGCTGACGCGCCCGTGGATAATGTCGCTTAAATGCACGTCCACGCTGGCAAATCCGGCACGATCAAAGGCCGCCGCCATTTCGACATGGCCGTTCACGCCTTGCTCGCGCAAAATGGCGATTTTCGGACGGCTCAGGTTCAGGAACGGGGCGCTGACATCTTCGTTGATTGAAAACGTCAATGCCGAATGTAAACCGGGATCGTTGTCATCGGTAATGCGTGCGAACTGTTGCGCTGCGCAATCGGGGTTGTCACGCAAGGCTTGCATCCGGTAACTGACTTCTGACCACGTTGTTTGCAATTCGGCGCGGCTGGCTTGGTAAATAGTTTCACCGGCGTGGCCGATGCTTAATTGCTGGCCGTCGGTGATGGTGCCGATGTTGAAGACACAATCAACCAATCCGGCATCGGTCAATACGCGCCGGACTTGATGTTCATGTTCGGCACGGATTTGCAGCACCGCACCCAATTCTTCGTTGAACAACGCGGCCAGGACATCATCGCCCAACGCATCCAGGTTTAAAGCCACGCCTTGCCGTCCGGCGAACAGCATTTCAGCGGTAGTCGCCAATAAGCCGCCGTCTGAGCGGTCATGATAAGCCAGCAGTAAGTTATTGTGGTTTAAGCTTTGGATGGACTCAAAAAAGCCTTTCAGCAAGTTTGGATGATCCAAGTCTGGGCTGATATTGCCCAACTGCCCATACACTTGCGCCAACACCGAACCACCTAAACGGTTTTTGCCCGCTCCTAAGTCCACCAACAACAAGAGGCTGTCCGTGACGGCGCGTAATTGTGGCGTTAAGGTTTTGCTGGCATCCAACACGGGCGCGAACGCGGTGATGATGAGCGACAGCGGTGAAGTCATGGTTTTGGTGTCTGCACCGTCTTGCCAAACTGTTTTCATCGACAAAGAATCTTTACCCACCGGGATGGCAATGCCTAGAGCCGGGCATAAATCCATACCCACCGCCTTGACGGTGTCAAACAAGGCCGCGTCTTCGCCTGGAAAACCTGCCGCCGCCATCCAGTTGGCGGACAATTTGATATGTTTGATTGAGTCTATCCGCGCCGCCGCCAAATTGGTCAAGGCTTCGCCTATCGCCATGCGGCCTGAAGCGGGCGCGTCAATGACCGCCAACGGTGTGCGCTCGCCCATCGCCATCGCTTCTCCAGTCACGGCATAAAAACCGGACGCGGTGACGGCGACATCAGCGACGGGAATTTGCCAGGGGCCGACCATTTGGTCACGCGCCACCAAGCCTGTTACGGAGCGGTCGCCGATATGGATCAAAAAGCTTTTGTCAGCGACGGCGGGGAAAGCCAAGACCCGTTTGACGGCTTCCGCCAAGTGGATACCGCTGGTGTCCAAAGCGGGCAAGGTGGGTACAACATGTTCTACATTCCGGTGCATTTTGGGCGGTTTGCCGAACAGCACTGACATTGGAATATCGACGGGCTTGTCGCCGAGCAAGCTGTCATTCAAGGTCAGATGCTCTTCGTCAGTCGCTTCACCGATGACCGCAAATAAGCAATGTTCACGTTCGCAAAACGCCGTGAACAGCTCTAAAGATTCGGGTTTGATGGCGACCACATAACGTTCTTGGGCTTCGTTGCACCAGATTTGCATCGGTGACATACCCAAATCGGCATTGTGGACATTACGCAATTCAAAGCGTCCGCCCCGGTCACAATCATGGATGATTTCCGGTACGGCATTGGATAAGCCGCCCGCGCCGATGTCGTGGATGGAAATGATAGGGGTGTTGTCGCCCAGTGCGTTGCAATGGTTGATGACTTCTTGGCAACGGCGTTCCATTTCTGGATTTTCGCGCTGTACGGACGCAAAGTCTAAAGCTTCAGAACTGCTGCCGGAGGCTTGTGAAGAGGCCGCGCCGCCGCCCAAACCGATAAGCATGGCCGGGCCGCCCAAGATAATGATTAAGGAACCTGCCGGAATCGGGTGTTTGTCGATGAGCATCGGGCGGATGTTGCCCATGCCGCCTGCAATCATGATGGGTTTATGGTAGCCACGGAATTGGTTTTCGGTGTCGGCGACAGGTTGTTCAAAGCTGCGGAAATAGCCCGCGATATTAGGCCGTCCGAATTCATTATTAAACGCCGCGCCACCTAGGGGGCCTTCGATCATAATATCTAAAGCTGAAGCGATACGTTCCGGTTTGCCGTGATCGGTTTCCCAAGGCTGAGTGAAGTCAGGGATTTTCAGATGCGACACGGAAAACCCGGTCAATCCGGCTTTAGTCGCCGAACCGCGCCCGGTTGCGCCTTCATCGCGGATTTCCCCGCCTGATCCGGTCGCCGCACCTGGGAATGGCGAAATCGCGGTTGGGTGGTTGTGGGTTTCCACTTTCATCAAAATGTGCGCGTCTTCTTCCGTGTAGCTGTACGCGCCAGTCTGCGGGTCGCGGATAAACACGCGGGCTTTCGCGCCTTCAATCACGGAGGCATTGTCGCTGTACGCTGACAAAATCGCGTCCGGCGATTGTTCTTTGGTGTTGCGGATCATGCTGAACAAGGATTTAGCTTGTTCCACGCCGTCTATTGTCCAATTGGCGTTAAAAATTTTGTGGCGGCAATGTTCGGAATTGGCCTGCGCGAACATCATCAGTTCAACGTCGGTGGGGTTTCTGCCCAAGTCTTGGAAACTCGTGGTCAGGTAGTCGATTTCATCGCTGGATAAGGCCAAGCCTAAATCTTTATTCGCTTGTTCCAGCGCATCACGGCCCTGTTCGATAATTGCAACGGTTTGCAACGGTTGGGGCGCGTGGTGGCTGAATAAATCAGGGGTGGTGTCGCCGATAATGACGCTTTGGGTCATGCGGTCATGCAGCAAGGCGGCCACTGTTTCAGGCACAACGGTTGTGCTGGTGAGAGTGTATTCAATGCCGCGCTCGATACGGTTGACGGCACCCAAGCCGCAACGGCGGGCAATTTCCGTGGCTTTGCTCGACCACGGCGATTGTGTGCCAGAGCGCGGGATGATAAGCAAATGCTCGCCTGCGGTTTCTGCGACGGGCTGTCCGTCACCGTAAGTCAGCAAGGAATGGAGTATGCCCAGTTCGTTTTCGGTCAAGTCTAGGCTGGTATCGACGAAATGCACAAAACGGGCGCTCAAGTTCGTGATGGCTGGTTCTAAGGCTTGCAGCCGCGCCAACAGTTGATTGATGCGGAAGTCAGAAAGGGCGGCGGTTCCAGGGATTTTTAACATACGGTGGGGAAGATACTGGGTGAAAAATAGGGGTATGCGGTTTGGGGACGTCAGCCGGAATGGCTTAGTTGGCCATTCCGGGATGTTATCGGTTTTTGACGGCTACGTATCTTAGGTGGACGTGCAGCCGTGCAGCTATTTGGCAAAATCCGATTTAATGGTGTCCTGCAATAAGTTTAACAGGCCTGTTGCGCTGGCGTCTGAGGATGGCTTTTGTCCATTATCCAAGACGCTGACATCGGTTTGTTCGCCACTACCTGTCAATTTGAGGATAAATTCTTGTTCACTTCCGATCAGGCCATTGAACATAAATAAGGTTTCTTGCCAAAACGAAGAGTTTTCGGGGACTTTTTCGTTGGGGTTGAAGTGCAATCTGAAGAGCCTTTCGGTTTTGTTACGTTCAGTGACTTCGATGGATTTGCGGCTTAAAGCCTTGTCTACCGCCCGCCAAGCACTTTCTAGCGGGGCATTCATGCGTAAAACGTCCACGCCTTCGGCTGATTTTTGGATTGAAACCGGAATCAATTCGCGTTTGATGGGTGTAGTTTGGGCTTCGCTAGTGACGCTTTCAGGTTGGGGAGTTTCTGCAAAACTAGGCTCCACTGATGGTGCTTCGATAGGTGCAGTTACAGGTGTGCTGGGTTCTGGTAATGGCTTGATGGCAGGGGCTGCCGCCGCTGTTGTAGGGCTTTCAGTGACCTCAGGAAGAACCAGTGCGGGCCGAGGAATGGATTTTAAGCCATCTTGTTTTGCCAAATCAGCTGGCAACACCAAGGCCGGAATTTCTGTCGTGTACTGGTAATCTTTTTCCTTATCAGGGAACAGGCTTTTGATGTAGCCGCACGCGGTCAAAAGTGGCAAGGCCGTAACGCCCGTGATGATCAGTAAAATTTTTGGGTTCATCATCAGATCACTTCGGCAAGGCGCATGGCGGAACGGACGGTATCAAAGTATTGTTCTTCCAACCACGTCAAAGGTAGGCGTATGCCTTTGCCAATCAAACCCATTTCGGCAACGGCCCATTTGACCGGGATAGGGTTGGATTGGATGAACAGGTCTTTGTGCAAGGCCTGCAATTTAGTGTCAATGGCCAACGCGGTTTCGGCATCGCCTGCAATTGCGGCTATGAGCATGTCATGGACTAACTTGGGGGCGACATTGCCCGTGACCGTGATGGAACCATTGCCGCCTAATAAACAGAATTCGCGGCTGGTGGCATCGTCACCAGAATAAATGGCAAACTCAGGGCTGGTCAGTTCACGGATTTTGGTCAGCCGCGACAAATCGCCCGTGGCTTCTTTGACACCGACCACATTTTTTAATTGGGCGATGCGGCCTACCGTTTCGGGGAGCAGGTCGCAGGCGGTGCGGCCTGGCACGTTGTATAAGATTTGCGGGATGTCGACGGCATCGCTGATGGCTTTGTGATGCAGATACAAACCTTCTTGGGTCGGTTTGTTGTAATAAGGGGTGACGATCAGGCAGGCATCGGCCCCGGCTTCTTTGGCGAGGCGGGTCAGGTTAATGGCTTCCGAGGTGGAATTGGCGCCTGTCCCGGCAATGACAGGAATCTTACCGCCAGCATAGTCAACGACGGCCTTGACGACCTCGCAGTGCTCTTGGACATCCAGCGTGGCGGATTCGCCCGTTGTGCCGACAGCCACCAACGCGTCGGTGCCTTGGCTGATATGGAACTGCACTAAGGCCTGAAGCTGTTTAAAGTCCACAGCACCACTGTCGTCCATCGGTGTGACTAATGCTACGATACTACCTTGAATCATGAAATCTCTCGAACAGAATGGATACGGTTATAAAGCTAGGCATTATAACAAGCCTATCTTCAAAACTCAGCCTGATGCGCAATTAATTGCAGTTTATACTTTTTAGCCCTTAATTTCCTAGCCATTGTTGGCGGTAGTCTTCATAGCCATAGCTTTTTAGCTTCACCAAGCCATCGCTTGTAGCTTTATAAATGGCCGGAAGATTTTGGCCATTGAAACGGCTGGCTTTGACCAAACTGTAAGCCCCGGCGTTTTTAAAAATAATCTTATCGCCCAGTGCCAAGGGCTGCTTGAAACGGTATTCTCCAAACAGATCCCCCGCCAAGCAGGTTGATCCCGCCAAAATAGCCTTATATTCGCCGTTGATGTCATGGTTGGCAATGTCAGGTTGGAATTGGTACTCAAACACTTCCGGGTGATGGTTCACGGATGTGTCGAGTACGGCAATGGTTTTGCCGTCGCTCACGAACAGATCAATGACCGATGCGACTAGGTGCGCGGCGTTTTCCAGCACGGATTTGCCCGGTTCAATATACACCTCGACACCAAAGGTGTTTTTTAACTGTTGGACTTGGTTGATAAACCCGGCTTTGTTTGGGATTTGGCAATACAAATAGCCGCCGCCCAAATTTAGCCACGCCAGCTTACCCAGTTTGTCACGCAGATACAGTGTCAGCTTTTCGATGGTTTTAATGAGCGGCGTGTAATCGTTACCGGAAAAGTTGGTGTGGATGTGCAAACCTTGCAGTTTGTCCAGACTATCGGCCAGCCATAAGGTATCAATATCCACGCCCAGTTTTGAATGTTGGCGGCAAGGGTTGTAGCGGACATCTTCGACAAATGACAGTTTGGGGTTGACGCGCAGCCCCACCGATGTATGTGCCTGGATTTGCGGGGCAAAGCGTTGGTGTTGTGACAATGAATTTAAACTCATATGCGAACAGTGTTGCGCTAACGCCATCAGCTCATCCGGTCTGATGCCGGGTGTGGTCAAATGGATGCCGTCTGTATTGCCCCACACCTCATGGGCCAGTTTGGCTTCAAACAACGAACTGACCGAAAAGCCGTCAATATAGGGTTTGGCGATGTCCAGCAAGGGCATGAACGGTAAGGACTTGATCGAGTATAACGCCTTGCAGCCGCTTTGATGGCGCAGGGCCGACAGGGCGTTTAAATTGCCAAGAAACTGGTTTTCATCCACCACTAACGCCGGGGTGTCAAGCGCGGTGTGGGTAAGGGCATTCAAGTCCGTCGCCATGTTTATCCTATTGAAAAATGAAGGTTCAAAAGCCTATTTTATCGGCGATCCGGGCAATTTCCATACGCCGTATAAGTCCGTTATTTCTGGTGCTTGTTAGCCTGATTCATGCCAGAATATGCGCCATTTTAGCCTCTTAATTCAAAAGTTATGAAAATTGCCATCTTATCGCGTAATCCGAAACTGTATTCAACAAGCCGATTGGTTGAAGCAGCCCAAGCACGCGGACATGAGGTCAGGGTTTTGGATGTGTTGCGTTGTTATATGAACATTACTTCGCACAACCCTTCCATCCATTACCGTGGCGAAGATTTGACCGGATTTGACGCGGTGATCCCCAGAATCGGCGCATCCGTAACGTTTTATGGCACGGCGGTGCTGCGCCAGTTTGAAATGATGAATGTCATGCCGCTCAATGAATCGGTCGCCATTTCCCGCTCCCGTGACAAGCTACGCGCCACCCAACTGTTGGCCCGCAAAGGCATTGGTTTACCGGTGACCGGATTTGCCAATAACCCGGACGACATTACTGATTTGATCGCCCAAGTGGGCGGTGCGCCGTTGGTCATTAAATTGTTGGAAGGTACACAAGGGATAGGGGTTGTTTTGGCGGAAACGCATAATGCCGCCGAAAGCGTCATCCAGGCTTTTATGGGTTTGAAAGCCAATATCATGGTGCAGGAATTTATCAAAGAAGCCGGTGGCAGTGACATACGCTGTTTTGTGGTCGGCGACAAAGTCGTTGCGGCGATGAAGCGGCAAGGGGCGGATGGTGAGTTCCGCTCGAATTTGCATCGGGGCGGCTCGGCGGAGTTAGTGCGTTTGACACCTGAAGAACGCTCGACAGCCATCCGCGCCGCCAAAATTATGGGCCTTAATGTCTGCGGTGTGGATATGTTGCGCTCCAATCATGGGCCGGTGATTATGGAAGTCAATTCTTCCCCTGGTTTGCGGGGCATTGAAGCCGCCAGTGGCAAGGACATTAGCGATTTGATCATCCAATTCATTGAAAAACGCTTTGAATCCTTAGAAACCCCTAAAAACAAATCCCCCAAAGACCGAGCCCGGACGCGCGGTAAAGGCTAGTTTTTAAACGCCTTTATGTCCACTTTCCGTTTTTTCATCGGTGTTATGTTATCAATCGCCATGTCCGCAACGTGGGCGGAAGAGAATGGACAAACTACTGACCTATACAGTCAACTTGATGCGTTGCAAGCGCAAAGCAACATTAAAATCAGCGGCCTCGAAAATATTCAGGACGAACCCAAAATCACCGCACATGGCAACTTAGAACAGCAACTCGAACGGCTGTTGGCCTTTTTCAACCATATCACCAGCCGTAATCAGAAAGGCCAGATTGAGCGGGTCGTGATTTTGAACAAAAAACAAAAACGCGAACTTGATCAGATTATTTTGCCTGCCCGTCTTGAGGGCAAACATTTGCTGGTGTCGGTGTTGCTCTCTGGAGACGGGCGGGTTTGGCAAACCGTGGACATGATGCTCGATACCGGAGCCGATACCGTGGTGTTGCCGGAATCCATGATTGCCGGATTGGGATTACTTGAAGCCGATTTGGTGCGGCAATCGATGCAAACCGCCAATGGCACGACAGAAGCCAAAATTGGTGTATTGCAAGCCTTGAAATTGGCGGGCGAAACCGTCACTGACGTCGAAGTCGCATTTGTCGCCGATAAATTGTTAGGCAAAAACCGCTTGTTGGGGATGAGCGTGTTAGGCCGTTATCAAGTGCATATGGATGATAAAACCCAACTGGTCACATTATTCAAGAAATGAGTTAGACGTTGATGCAGATAGACCATGACCGATTACGTTTTATCACGCAATCAGCAGATGTCCGGTTTCCGCGTAATGCTTCCCATGCCATGGGGCTCTTGTACCCCTTGTATCTTACCTCCTGTCATGGCAGAGCCACCTCATTAAAAGTTTTTCTAGCTCCCGTTGCTTTCTTTCATAAAATTTTTTAGACAGCGACACCATTTTCTGCACTTGCTCGGGCCTGATTTTGCCATAGCGGTCACCTATCACGTTGACATCATCCTTGCCATGATATTGTGTGTTGGCTTTAATAAAACTGACACCTACTTTTGTGTCCAGTTGGGCGATAACTGCCGGACAGGAAACTGATTTTGGATACCAAAACACCCTGTTGTCAGTTATTATGAATTTCCTTTTATCCCAAATTCAGGACGCGTTTATGAACAAAAAAACCGACGGCAACCCAATCCCCAATAGCCGCGCCACCTTCATATGGCCTGATGCCCAACAAAACATACCTGCCATGCCCATCATCCCCAACTTGGTAAAAATTGGCACCAGTGGCAATGACACGTTAACCGGATCAATGGGTGATGATATGTTAAGCGGCCTGGCCGGCAATGATGCTCTCAATGGTTTGGCCGGCAACGACAAGCTCTACGGTGGCGACGGCAACGACAGCCTCAATGGCGGTGCAGGCAATGACCTCTTGGACGGCGGCAACGGTGTGGACACCGCCCAATACGGGAACGCCACGGCGGCTGTGACCGTGGACTTGTCCAAAACCACTGCCCAGTACACCGGCGGCGCCGGCACCGACACGCTGCTCAATATCGAAACCGTCAACGGCAGCTCCTACAATGATTTGCTGGTCGGCAATAGTGGTGGCAATGGCCTGCTCGGCAATGCAGGCAATGACAACCTAGGTGGCTGGGCGGGCAACGACCAATTGAAAGGCGGCGACGGCAACGACAACCTCAACGGCGGTGCAGGCAATGACCTCTTGGACGGCGGCAACGGTGTGGACACCGCCCAAT
>CAYUQV010000085.1:0-12566 GCA_964446885.1 uncultured Methylocucumis sp. | reverse complement strand
TTAGCGAAAAGCCAATATCATCGCTGATTTTGGGAGTTGTGGGTAATCGTGTGATCTTTAACTAACTCCGCTTTACTGTTTTTCAATTCTTGCTGGATACGCTTGTCATGTTCGTCGTATGCGGTATCAAAACTTTGCCGATAAATTTGCAATAAGGCTAGAGCTTCAATGCTCAGCGTTTGCCCACAGAATTGGCATGTTTCTGAATTATTTTGTGCTAAGCCTTGCCGTATCCAATTTTCAGCATTTTCCTGTGATTTAAAATTGGTTCTAATATGCTCAGTTAGTTTTTGCTGAGCTTGTTGATGGTGTGATTCCAACGAGGTCATAAGTGAATTATTTAGAATGGTTTTAGCTGGTGAAAAATCATCTTTCCATTCGAGAAACCTGCATTCTTTGCGTTGCTCAATTTGTGTGGCATTTTTTTGCTGCTTGTATAATTTTTCATACTCACCCCGTAATTCAATAACTTTCTGATTTATTATGTCTTTTGATTCATTTGGAGATAAACTGAGAAATCCATCCAAATCTTCAATATCCTTAAATGCTGCTTTCAGTAAATCATTACGTTTTCGGGTGGCATCGCCTTTTTGCTTATTTTTAGTTTCAATTTCTTGTCTTTTTGCCACACCTTGTGCGCCAAGAACAAACGAACTGAAATTATCTTTGGTTTCTCTGGAAAATTGCCGTCCTGCAAAAAGATTTTTGTGGTAGAAACCATCGTCAAATATTTTTAGCTTAAATCCAGCAGGAACTGAAGAAAGCCATGTTCCGCTTTGATATTTAATTATTTTTTCACCCTGAAATTCATCAGCCGAAAATGATATTTCTGCTTTTTGTGATTGTTCATCGTTAGGTATTGTTTTTCTTTGTTTTATTCCATCTGTATTCCCACTTTCTAAACTTGATAACAAATCACCTAATGTTGATTTGCCATAAGTATTTCTGCCATATATCAAAGTAATTTCTTTAAATTCGGCTCTGTTTGGTTCGCAAAATTTAAACCGACCAATATTTTGAATTTTCTTTATTCTTTTAAGCATTGTAAGTAACCATAAGATTTAAAAATATATTGAGCTTCAACTTAATTGGTAGGGTGGGCAACGCTGTTCTGCCCACCGATCATCCCGCAAATGGTGGGCAGAAAAGCGTTGCCCACCCTACAAATCTACAACTCCTCATCAACCCCCAAAACCTTCATCTCCAACCCCTCAATCTCCTGCAACGATTTCCCCGCGATCCCCTGCAAATCGCCATACATGCCGACGGTGGCGTTCATCACCCGCTCGATTTGCGCTTGCCGTTTGGCCCATTGCTTCATGATGGCTTTGCGTTCTTTGTCTAGGTCTTCTTGCATGGTGGAGAAGGCTTCGACAATGGCTTCCACGCGTTGTTTGAAGCGCGGGCCGGTGAGGTATTGGTAGACCAGTTCGGTTTTTCCGTGTTGGCCTTCGGCGGCTTGGCGGGCTAGGCCGACTTGTTGCAGGGCGTGGCGCAGGACGGTGGCGACGGGCAAGGCGGTGCGAGGGCTGGCGACCCAGATGCCGTCGATTTCTTCAAAGGTGTCCACGCCTTTGGGCAGGGCGTGGCTGACCAGGACGGCGACATCGGCTTTGGCGGCGCGTTGGTCTTCCCGTAGCTTGACTAGCCAGCCATCGCTCCAATTTTTGGTGCGTTTGCTTTCCCAGAGTATCGTGCCGCTGGTTTGACCGCTGGGGCTGATGACGCGCTGTAAGGCATCGCCGCCGAATTCGCCTTTGGCAACGGGTTCGATGCTGTCGAAGGGGAATTTGGCGCGGAGCATGGCTTCGAGTTCGAGTTCTTGGACTTCGCCTTGCAGTTGTTGCGAGCCTTGTTCGGCTTTACGTTTGAGTTCTTCGATTTTTTGCTGCATGGCGGCGATGGTCTGTTCGCGCTCCTGCACCTTTAGGTTAAGGCTGTCTTCGGCTTCGCGTTTGGCTTGGGCGCGGACTTCGCCCAATTCATCTTGCACGCGTTTGGCGACGGTCAATTCCAGTTCGCGTTTGGCATCGTCCAGTTCGCGTTGTTTTTTGATGAGTTCGGCTTGGGCTTGTTGGGCCTCTGCCAGTTTGGCATCGCGCTCTTTTAATACGTCGTTAAGTTCTGCCAGTTCGCGGCTTTTGTGTTCCAGTTCCAGTGCGGCGGCGGCTTTGGCTTTGCGGCTTTCTTCGGCGATGACGTGGGCGCGTTCGGCGTTGAGTTGTTCGCTGACTTGTTGGTTGATGTGGTCTTGCAGGTTGCGTTTGGCTTCGGCAAGTGCTTGTTGCTGGGTTTGCAAGCTTTGTTCGCGTTGCGCTATCGCCGCGTCTTTGTCAGCCAGTTGTTTTTCAAATTGTTGGCGCGTGGCGGCAATCAACGGCGCGGCCAGGGATTCGGTCAAACGGATTTCGGTGGTGCAGTGCGGGCAAATGATAGTCGGTTCGTTCATGGCGGTTAGGGCGTAGGTTATGGTGTTACGCGGCATGATACACCAGACGGCGGCCAATTTAGGAACGGGCATGAAATAACTGGGCGGGGCTAGGTTTCGCAACCTCGTCCCAATATTTTGAAGTGCCAATCAGCAATCAAAATGTCATAAAACGGGTAATAAAGCTGTTTCAGGCAAGGCATCATACAAGTCATAGTGTGCAAAAAATGACGGTAATCAACTTATTTTAGCCACGATACTAACGCCATGAAGTTAAGGGGAAAGCCACTTAGAAGCCTGGGCTACCTGATGTGGCGAAGACAGCATCAAAAAATCCAGCTAGAATACGGGAATAGCTTTGTGACAACAGCGTTTACAGCTTAATTTAACTTACAAGACCAAGGACAGTTCAATGACTGAAATAACCGAAGTACCCAGTCCTTTTTGCGGCATCGGCACCGATGATTTGAGCATTCAAGTGGAGGGCAACACTCTGAAAGTGACCGCCAATGGCTGTGCGGTCAATACGCCGCTGTTTGAACAGCCCATCACCGACACCAGCCCACGCGTAAATGGCCAAGCCGTCAGTCTGGAAACCGCCGTTGCCCATGCCGCCGCCTTATTAAAAGATACCAATTTGCCAGTGATTGGCGGATGCGCCACCGATGTCAACGGGATGCGCGGGCTTTTGGCCTTGGCGGATCGCGTTGGCGCGGTGGTCGATCAACAGAATTTCTCCCGCGCACGCAATAACTACTTAGTTTTGCAAGATTCCGGTTGGATGAACACCACGCTGGCGGAAGTCAAAAACCGTTGTGATGTGCTGTTGATTGTCGGTAAAGATTTAGAATCCTTTGCACCGCGTTTTTTCGAGCGGTATCTGTGGACGGATGCCATGTTCTTGGAAGACAGCAGCCAACGCCAAGTGATTTATCTAGGCAAAGGCCCGTCTAGTGACGCGTCAACTTCACCCAATGGCAACAAAGCTAAAGTCTTGGAATGTACCAACAGCGACTTGCCGGAAGTGATCGCGGTATTACGCGCTTTGGTGAAAAAACACCCCATCCGTGCTGAAAGCGTGGGGGGAATTGCCGTCAGTGAATTACAAACCGTTGCCGACCAATTGCTAGCAGCAAAATACGGCGTAGTCACGTGGTCGGCAGGTCAGCTGGATTACCGCCAAGCCGATCTGACCGTACAAACCTTGTCAGAAATGATTAAAGACTTGAATGACCTGAACACCCGCTGCTCCGGTTTACCACTGACAGGCAAAGAAGGCGACCAAACCGCCAACCAAGTTTGTGGTTGGACGACAGGCTATCCGGCACGGACACGCTTTAGCCGTGGCTATCCTGAATATGACCCGTTCCTGAACGATTCCCGCCAATTAATAGCAGATGGTGAAGCTGACGCGCTGGTTTGGGTACAAGCCTATAACACCGCGTCCATCCCACCTGTGACCGACTTGCCAACCATTGTGGTTGGACGCTCCGGCATGGTGTTTGAGAAAGAACCTGATGTGTTTATTCCCGTCGGCACACCCGGCATCGACCACGCCGGACATACTTACCGCATGGACAGCGTCGTGGCGATTCGTTTGAAAAAACTGCGGGATTCTGGGTTGCCGAGTACGGCGGATGTGTTGAATGCGATAGAACAACAATGTAGGCAGGGTTAGCAATAGCGTAACCCAACGTTGTGGCTACAACATTATCTGCCTTATGCCTAAGATCATCCACCTCGACCAACTGGATTTAAACCAAAGCTACAGCTATGCCGATTATTTGACATGGCAGTTAAAGGAAGCGGTGGAATTAATCAAAGGCAAGATTATGTTGATGTCGCCTGCGCCAAATGTTGCCCATCAAAGCATTTCTGGAAATTTACACGCGCTGCTACACGCTTTTTTTAAGCATAAAAAATGCCGCGTTTTTGCCGCACCCTTTGATGTCCGGCTTTATGACCGCAAAAAATCGATCTTAAAAAACGAAGAGATACACACCGTTGTCCAGCCGGACATTAGTGTTGTGTGCCAACCGGAAGAAAAACTCGATACACAAGGCTGTAACGGCGCACCCGATTGGATTATTGAAATTCTCTCTAAAGGGAATTCTAAACGGGAAATCCATACCAAATATGAGCTTTACCAAGAAAGCGGCGTGATGGAATATTGGCTAGTGTTCCCCGAACACCAAACCATTCACCAATTCGTATTAAACGAACAACAAAAATATGAATTGCAGCAAATGTACACCAACGATGATATTGCCGTGCCGTATCTATTTCCTGAATTGGAAATGAGCGTGAATGATATATTTGATACTTGGGCTGAAGATTGATTTAGTTTAAGGTTAAACAAGAATATAACGTGGCTTATAAACCGATTGCACCGTATCGCCAAGCATGGAAAAAGAACTTTCCACCCGTAATATTACAAGCTGCAATAGGCTCTGCTAAGAACCATCATAGCTACGAAGCAGCAAAAGCAGGTGAGATTGAAGCAGCATTAACACTTGCCCATGATTTAGTGAATGATGAAACCATTGAAAAAATAGCGGACTTGATAGGCGATAAAAAACCGTTGCTTATTCCTGTTCATGCAGAAGAAGCTATTAGTATTAACCGCATTCCCCTTGCTTATGCGCTGGTGATTGCCGCTAAACTGAATTTGAGCGTTGAATTAAATATTGTACAGGCGGCTAAAGTAAGCCGAACGGGAACAGATGAGTTTTCCAGATTAGCATTTCCGCCACCCTTTGCTGGAAAACCGAGCAGAAAAGCAAATGATGCCATCATTTTGGATGACACCTTAACGCAAGGTGGGACATTAGCTAATTTGAAAGGTTATATCGGGCAGTTTGGAATCAGCACCTTATTGGCGACCACCTTAACAGGCAAAAATTATTCATCTGTTTTGGCAATAATGCCAGAGACATTAACAAACTTAAGAGGCAACTATAATGAACTCGAACCTTGGTGGATTGAATTCTTCGGCTACGGATTCGACTGCCTTACCGAATCAGAAGCCCGCTACATCCTCTATTCAAAGAAGGATGCTAACTTCATTAGAAATCGAATTATTGCAGAAAGACAAAAGGGATTCTTTTGAAAGTATGCTTGATTTATTACCCAAATTAAATAAAAACACAGCGATAAAATAATGCTAAAAGAACAAATACTTAACTTTTATGAAGAGATTACAAGCAAAATTTATTGGGTGCATATCAGCAAAGAAGAAGCAGAAGTCTTAGATGATAGTGGCTCCTTCATATATGCGGCATTTAATGGTGAACAATGTCTTTATGTTGGGGAATCTGGTTCTTCGTTAAAAGCCAGATTCAAAATAGATGGTACCTCGCATTACTATAAAGATTGGTATAAAGACGTTACTGAAGTTAGATATTGTAGGTGGGAACCTGATGAATTGGGATTGATAGAGAGGAAACTTTTAGAACAGGCCGTTTCTTTAATCTACAAGCCTCAACATTACGGAAAAATTGGAAGGCCTAAAAAAAAATAATATCAAACCCTACCAAACACAAGCACCATCGGTAACTCAGCATACTTTCCAAATACACCTTTTTAAGGAAACCCCATGTTAATCAAACTCACAGGCGGCACCATCTACGACCCCGCCGCTGGCATAGCCGGACAACAACAAGATATTTACATCCAAGACGGGCGCATCATTAACCCGCCAGCGGAAGCCAAGCCCGATAAAGAATACGATTTAAGAGGCAAAGTCGTGATGTCCGGTGCTATCGACATGCACACCCACATCGGTGGCGGCAAAGGCAATATCGCCCGTACCATGTTGCCGGAAGATCATCGCCAAGACCCCGTCGCCAGTACGCATATCTGCCGTTCCGGTTGCGGTCACGCCATGCCTAGCACCTTCACGACGGGCTACCGTTATGCCGAAATGGGCTACACCGCAGGTTTTGAACCCGCCGTATTGCCGATTAACGCCCGCCAAGCGCACATGGAAATGGGCGATATTCCGATTTTGGACAAAGGCGGTTACGTCATGCTCGGCAGCGATGATTATTTGCTGCGGATGCTTACCGCCAAAAAAGACCAAAAAGCGATTAACGATTATGTGGCGTGGACGATGAATGCCGCCAAAGCCATTGGCGTAAAAGTCGTCAATCCTGGCGGCATCAATGCTTTCAAATTCAACCAACGCCAATTGGATTTGGACGAGCAAAACGTCCATTACGGCGTAACGCCACGCGACATTTTGCAAGTGTTGGCAACCGCCGTTAAAGAATTGGGCGTTAGCCATCCTTTACACGTCCACGGCTGTAACTTAGGTGTACCCGGCAACGTGCAAACCACGCTGGACACCATCCAAGGCATTGGCGGCTTGCCCATGCACTTGACGCATATCCAATTCCACAGCTACGGCACTGAAGGCGATTTCAAATTTTCCTCCGGCGCGGCGCAGATTGCCGAAGCGGTCAACAAAAACAAGAACATCACCATTGATGTCGGGCAAATCCTGTTCGGGCAAACCGTCACCGCGTCCGGCGACAGTATGCGCCAACACGCCAACCACAAGCACGCCAGCCCCAACAAATGGGTGACGATGGACATCGAATGCGACGCGGGTTGTGGTGTCGTACCGTTCAAATACAAAGACCAAAACTTCGTCAACGCCTTGCAATGGGCGATTGGTTTGGAAACCTTCCTGTTGGTCGATGACCCGTGGCGGATTTTCCTGACCACCGACCACCCCAACGGCGCACCGTTCACCAGCTACCCGCATTTGATCCGCTTGCTGATGGATAAAACTTTCCGTAATGACGTACTGGCGACCATCCACCCCGAAGCGCAAAAAATGACCACGCTGGCCTCTATCGACCGCGAATATTCTTTGCAAGAAATCGCCATCATGACCCGTGCAGGCGCAGCTAAGTTGATCGGCCTGAAAGACCGTGGCGGCCTAAGTGCAGGCAACTGGGCAGACATCACCGTCTACACCGACAACCCCAACCGCGAACAAATGTTCGAAAAACCGGATTATGTGTTTAAGGATGGCGAGTTAGTGGTTGTGGATGGCAAAGTTGTCCACGTTAAATGGGGGACAACGCATGTCGTCCAACCGGATTTTGATCCGTCTGTGGAAAAAGGTTTGAAGGAGTATTTTGACCGCTACCTGACCATGAAACTGGGTAACTTTAAGATTAGCGATGATGAGATTACGGAAGATGGGCGGGGGAGTATTACCGTGCATCCTTTAAATAACTAGAGGTTCTTATGGCGACCATAACGTTTCAAATTGACGAATCCGTACAAGTAGAAGCCACCGAAGCCCTAGCGACAATGGGGCTTTCGGTCGCCGATGCCGTACGCATGTTACTGGAAAATATAGCAGCGGAACACCGATTGCCGTTTGCTATCCCTAATCCAGAAACGATGCAGGCGATACACGAATTGGAACAAGGCAACGCGTTACGTTTTGATAACATAAAATCCTTGATGGCAGACCTGAATGCGGACGATTGAATACGCTTCCGTCTTCAAACGCGACTACAAACGCATCAAAGCTACACCCAAACATAAAGACATTGATCCATTGCTCGAAAGCATTTTGTTTAACTTGGCAAGCGATCAAGCTTTGTTAGAAAGCCAACGGGATCACAGCTTAAATGGTAACTGGGTCAGCTATCGTGAATGCCATATCAAGCCTGATTTGTTGCTGATTTATCGAAAACCTGATGTCAAAACTTTGCAACTGGCGCGGCTTGGCTCACACAGTGAACTATTTAGATAACTTAGATGGAGCAAAATATGCCAACCACCATACTTGCAGAAACTGCCGCCAGCCTTGCCGAACTCAAAAACAATCCGTTGGCGACAGTAGCCGCTGGCGATGGTTTTCAGGTGGCAATTCTTGACCATAATGAACCTGCTTTTTACTGCATTCCGGCTAAAGCTTATGAATTATTGCTAGATAAAATCGAAGATGCTGAATTGGCTGCTATTGTGGAATCGAGAAAACTTCAACCGGAAATAGAAGTAGCCTGGGATGAGCTTTAAGCTTCGTTTCAAAGAGCAGGCTTGACAAGAATGGCATGACCTTGCGCCCAGTATCCGCGAGCAGTTTGCTAAAAGTTGCACACGCTGAAAGAAAATCCGCGCATAGAAAGTGCGAGACTGAGCGGCCTAAAAAACTGCTATAAAATCAAGCTGCGTAAAGCTGGTTTCAGATTAGTTTATGAAGTGCGTGACCAAGAACTGGTCATTTTAGTAGTGGCAATTGGTAAACGAGAACGCAACGCGGTTTATAAAACAGCGGCAAAGCGGCTATAAGCAAACGACATTTTATAAAAATAGACAACCGTATCAATTAAAAGAGCATATCCATTAAACATTCGTGAAATTGGTTATCCTTTATAAAAAAACACATCAACAATGAGCAAAACCCTATGATTATTAACGGTGTAACCATCGACGCAACCTTTGCGGAAGCTTTTCCGATGAAGGCGACCCGCGCCATTATCACGGCGCAAAATGAAAAATGGGCGATGATCGCCGCCCAAGCCATGACGGGCTTTGCCACATCGGTGATCGCCTGTGGCTGTGAAGCGGGCATTGAACGCACCTTAACTCCCGAAGAAACGCCAGACGGTCGCCCAGGCGTGGCGGTGATGATTTTCGCGATGGGCGGCAAAGGTTTGGCGAAGCAACTCGAAACCCGTGCGGGGCAATGCGTCCTCACCTCGCCAACTTCCGCTTTGTTTGCAGGCATTGAAAGCGATACCAAAATCCCGCTGGGCAAAAACCTGCGCTATTTCGGTGACGGCTTCCAAATCGCCAAAGTCATTGGCGGCAAACGTTACTGGCGCGTTCCGGTGATGGACGGCGAATTTTTGACCGAAGCCACCACCGGACAAGTCAGCGCGGTCGGCGGCGGTAACTTCTTGGTATTGGCGGAATCGCAACCACAAGCCCTTGCCGCTTGTGAGGCCGCCATCGAAGAAATGAAAAAAATCCCCAACGTCATTATGCCTTTCCCTGGCGGCGTGGTGCGTTCAGGCTCTAAAGTCGGTTCCAAGTACAAATCTTTGGGCGCATCCACCAACGATGCTTTCTGCCCAACTTTAAAAGGCATGACCAAAACCGATTTATCGCCAGAAATTGAATCGGTGATGGAAATCGTCATCGACGGCCTGACCAAAGAAGACATCGACAAAGCCATGCGCGTTGGCATCCAAGCCGTGTGCGATTTAGGCGCGGCGAACGGCATCAAACGCATCAGCGCAGGCAATTACGGCGGCAAACTGGGGCCGTTCCACTTTCACTTACAGGAGATCATGGCATGAGCGCATTGACATTCACTTTAAAAACCCGCCCCGCCCAGCGCGTGGACATGTCGCCGCTGGTCTGCCAACTTCTGCAAGATAAATCCCCTGCCGACATCGCCGCCATTGAACTGCAAAGCGGTAAAGCCAAGATGCGCGTCGATTCGTTGTTTGATATTTCCGGTTCAGACGCACAAAACATCGTCATCAAAAATAGCTTCGAGAAATTGGATTTTATCGGCAAAGAACTAGAAAACGGTACGATCACCGTGGAAGGCGACGTGGGTGCGTATCTGGCGATGGGCATGAAATCTGGCGAAATCAAAGTCTCCGGCAATGCAGGTTTGTACGCAGGTTGTGAAATGAAAAAAGGCTATCTGGAAATCGCGGGCGACACCGGCGATTTTTTGGGCGGCGCACTGCCTGGTAACAAAATGGGCATGAAAGGCGGCCTGATTTTAATCAAAGGCAACGCAGGCGAACGCGTCGGCGACCACTTACGCCGTGGCACAATTCTAATCGAAGGCAACGCAGGCGATTATTGCGGTTCACGCATGACCGCCGGAACAATAGCCGTCATGGGCCAAACTGGACGCTACCTAGGTTACGCCATGCGCCGTGGCACGTTGTTACTGTGGAACACACCCACCTTATCCGCCAGCTTTAACGATTGCGGCACACATACCTTGGCGTTTTTGCCGATGTTGTTTAAAGCCTTTGCTTCCTTAAATTCCAAATTTGCAGATAGTGCGGCGGCATTTAACCGTGTGCAGCGTTATGCGGGGGATATGTCTGAAATGGGGCGGGGGGAAGTGTTGGTTAAGGCGCGGCCATAGTGTGGGAGTAAAAAGAGCTGGAACGGGTTTTGTCTCCGTTCCACAACGTTTCATAAGTAAGTTTCATGGCATATAAGCAAGCCACGACTGCGTGTCCTTCAAGGACACGCAGTCGTTTTATACCGTGAAACATTTATGGAATTACTTATGCACTACAACTTAATGCTCATGCTTTTATCTCAAAACCACCACTGATGATGAACTGTTGCAGTAACTGATGCACCTTGATGTTCACCCTAAATGTCGGCATCGTTACGCCTTCAAGACCCTCAAAATAAGCCTTGGCTTTGCTGGTATCAACACTGCTTTTTAAGGTATCAAAACGACCATACTCGTTGATATTGGCCTCAGTGATACCCGTATTCATCATGCCTCTCAGCTTGCTTTCATCTAAGCCAAGCAGCTGTGCAAGCGTCTGTATTTGGCTATTTTTCGCAGCAAATTGATACTCGGTAATGTAATCCCTAAAGGTTTTATCGGAATCAACCGTGATATTGCCGCTTTGCACATCATGCAAAAAAATCCCGGCAACTTTTTGTTCGTCTTGGGTGAGGGTGGCAAAAGACTTGTGCAATTCATCCAGGGTTTTCTGCACCTGTTCGCCATCTTCGCCTTGGAGTATTTTTAAGAATTTCTCAAAGCGCGAATTCATATAATCCGCATCAATAACCCCGGTATCAATTTGCGTTAAATAACCGTCAATTTCAAACGGCACATCACCGCTTACGTTACCGCCGCTGGGACTAAACAGCTCCTTGTAACGTAAGGCCAAAACTAAATAACTGTTTTCATCAAAGGTCAAGGTCACGACAGTTTTAGCTTTGCCTTCACTAAATTCATAGCTTAATTGGCTCCAATTAAAGCCCTGGATTTTTGCAGCCGCCAAATAATCGTTTAACTCTTTAAAAAGTTTGGAAAATTTGCCGCGCTCACTCAGATCATCCGGCAGTTTTTCAAAGTTGGCAACGCCAGCCAGTACAAATAACTCGGCGATTTCTTCATAAATCGCATTCAACCTTTTCAAATTGCTTTCCAGCCGCTGGGCAAACAGTGCAATCGGTTTGTCGCCCGAATACAGTTTAACGGCGCGGTTGATATGTTGCTCCATGGTATGGGGCTTGCGGTAATAGCGGATGGTGCCAAACGGTTTATCTGGGCCAAACAAGCGGTTTGTGCGGGAAAACGCCTGAATGATATTTTCGTATTTCAGTACCTTATCCAAGTACAAAGTATTCAGCCATTTAGAATCAAAGCCCGTGAGCATTTGATCCACCACTATCAATAAATTGATTTGTTGTGCGGGTGTTTTGTCTATCCGTTCATACGGTTTTTTATGGCCTAACCTGGCGGCAATGTCTTTTTTAAATTTACCATGAGTGGCAAAAGTAAAATCTTGGCCATAACGGGCGTTATAGTCCTGAATAATCTCCTCCAACCCCGCTGATTTATCGTGCGCACCGCCGTTGTTATCAATATTCGGGTCAAACAGCGCGGTGATGTTTAAATCACACTTCGCCTTTAACAGCCGATAATATTCAATCGCTTCTTTAATGCTGCTGGTCGCCAATATCGCATGGAATTTGCCGTTTTGGCTCAGGCTTATCCAGTGTTCCAAAATATCTTCGACGACTTTTTGTTGATGTTCAACTCGCTCGTATTGCACGCTTGGCAAATAGTCCTCTATGCCTTTCTCGTATTGCCCATCGTCAGCTATGAAGCCCGCCATTTTGACTTTCTGCATGACCTGATTAAACACGGCTTTCTTCTTAGGATCAGCCAATGCTTCCGCTTCACTGCTGGCTTTGGCTTTTTCCAAGGCAACGGCGGTGCGTAAATCTTTATCCTTGTAAGTCAAAACTTTGTAGGGATCAAAGCCTAAGACATTCTTGTCACGTATGCCATCGGCAATGCTGTAACGGTGCAACTCATCGCCAAACACCGTCAGGGCAATCGCGCTATTAAGCGCCTTTGCCGAAGATCAGCTCCGCCCGGTAG
>CAYUQV010000084.1:0-13019 GCA_964446885.1 uncultured Methylocucumis sp. | reverse complement strand
AGCGTGCCGGTTCGATTCCGGCCCCGGGCACCAAAATAAAACAAGCACTTAACGTCAAGTTGGTGCTTTTTTTACGTCTATTTCTCGGGGTGTTTTACTTCATGCACTTTACTCACAACAAGGCGATATTTATTTTAATATCTTGATGGGGTCAGTTTTGCTAACTTGATTTTTTCTTCATTACTTAATTTAAGTGGCTGAGGCAAAGTCCCAAGCCGCTAATGAAAGACACTATCTTTGCTTAACTCTGAGCATGAAAGTGTTTATCAAGACAATGGGCTTGCCGAAGTTTCAAAAAAATAATGGCTTGCAATTACCAAGCTTTAGAATGGTAAATCTACACCAGGTGGCATCATTCCACTAGGCACAATTTTCGCCATTACATCCTTAGCCGCCAACTCAGCCTTCCTTAATCCATCATTAATGGCCGCTGCAAGGACATCCTCCAAAAGTTCAACATCATCCTCAATCAGTTGCTTATTAATGGATATTTTGCTCACATGATTACGGCAATTTAATTTAACTTTGATTGCCCCAGAGGCTGCGTTTCCTTCTACCCACACATTGGCAAGCTGATTTTGTGCTTCCTTCATATCTTTCTGTACTTGTTGCGCCTTCTTCATCATTACTGCCATATTACTTTTAAGCACTTTAATTCCCTTTCATGTTAATTGTGATTAAGATTATTCAATACGAGAACCTAATTGCTCCCGAGAAATTTGTTCCCCCTCATCAGGATTAGCAATAATTCGTGGCGTGATTAAGAGGATTAATTCACTACTTTCGTCTATATTTTCTTTGCGTTGAAATAACTGTCCAATTAATGGCAGGTCACCTATAAACGGGACCTTCTGAGCAATTTTGCTGCTATTGGTCCTTATTAAGCCGCCTATAGCAACAGTCAGGCCATCCTTAGCAACCACTGTGCCTTGAATGCTAGCCGTTTTGACCGTATCAATATTGAAGTTTTGAACAGTATTACCAACCAAAACCGGAATAGAGCCTCCTCCAACACTAACGGTAGAGGAATCTTGTTGCAAGCTAAGCGTCACAGTTTTATCGGCATTTATTTTTGGCAAAATCATCAGCGTATTGCCTATACTTTTAAGAGTAGTGGCTGCACTTGCCACAGCAGGTGTTGTGACTCCATTACTGACTGTAGGTGCAGTCGTATTTATTCCTGTCACGATGACACGCTCCTCACCAACAAAAACTCTTGCCGGTTTATTATTTGATGCCAATAAGATCGGACTGCTTAATGTTTTAATTTTTTGATTTTTTTCCAGCAATTCCAATCTTAAAGAAATTGCTTTGCTCATGAATGAGTAAGCTAGCGTTCCTCCTTCAGAAGGAAAGTTTCCTAATCCAATATTGCTTTTATTAGTAGTACTGTTGTCTGACAAGCTAAAAACTTGCCTAAACGAATCCCCTGAGCCCACTTCTAAAATTTTCATTTCGAGCAAAACTTGTTGAGTGGGCCTGTCCATTTCTTTAATAAGCTTTTCTATTTCTTTCAATGCAAAAGCATCACTAGTGCGAACAACTATTAGATTATGCTCGCGACTGACCGTAATCAATATCGGTGGTTCACTTCGACTAATCTCATTAATGGTATTAGATGAAACACTGCCGCCAGCCGCATCCAAAGCTTGGGTTAAGCGATCTAATTGTTCTGGGGACATTTTCAAGCTATCCATATTCACTATAGGATTGCCCATGCCATTGCCATTGCCATTGCTATTGCCATTGCTATTGCCATTGCTATTGCCATTGCTATTGCCATTGCTATTGCTATTGCTATTGCTATTGCCATTGCCATTGCTATTGCTATTGCTATTGCCGCCCATCCCACCAAGCCCAGTTGTATCTAACACCCCCAATGACAGTTGAACACGCGCGCCGTACAAATCTCGAACAGCAGTAGCAACAA
The DNA here is from genome assembly GCA_964446885.1 of uncultured Methylocucumis sp. GTDB lineage: Bacteria > Pseudomonadota > Gammaproteobacteria > Methylococcales > Methylomonadaceae > Methylovulum. The sequence continues at coordinate 11,089 of CAYUQV010000084.1, read as the reverse complement.
CCACAGGATTAGGATGAAGAAGAGTGAAAATCTTAGTGACATCCTCACGGAATACAACAACGTCTTTTTGGTATTCCTCAGCAGTCATAATGCGATAGCTCTTGCCGATAGCATCGACGCGATACCACAATCCACTGCTTTTACTAACCGCCTCAATTGCTTCACGCGGTGTTATATTTCGCAGGTACACCGTCACTTCTTTTTTGGCGGCTGCTTCAGTCGCCACTATATTAAGCCCACTTAACTCTGAAAGAGCCCGTATCACATCGGTTAGTTTGGCCTTTTTAAACTCCAGCCTTTCAACTAAACGTTCTGTCTCCTTGGTAGAAAGAGCATCACTTTTATTGGCTAACACTGGTGCAGCAAAGAGCAGATTGGAGCCGAGCATTAAAGCCATCAGTAATATAATCTGCAATGGCATATTAAAAAAAATATAAGCTTTGTTTTTCATCTTCTACCTACTTTATTGAACAATAAATATCTGTTTTAAACTTCCAGATTGAACTTCAACTTTTTTCCCATCGACATTGATTATCTTTAACACCATGCTATTGCCAGAGCTGGCGTTACGATTTTGAATGCCAATCTCGTCACCTTTTTTCACTAAGTGGACTGATTCGTCTCCTTCAACCTCTAATAACGCCATACCCTCCTTACCGCCATTTTTGACAAATCCTCTTACACGCATTTTAGGAATGCTTGATTGACCAAGGTAGGGCACAAAACCTTGCGAGCCTGATTGACCAACTGGTGATCTGCCAGCTTTTTGATACATGCGATCACTTACTGTGAACGGATCGCGTTTTCCATTCATTGCGACATCGCTTAATGTGTAATCGTCCTCATAAAGCACACCTTGATTTGAAGGCTGGCTTACAGCTGACATAGCCAAGGAATTAAAAGCCATATTTAAAATTAGTATTATCCAAAAATAGATTAGGTGATTATTCTTTTTGCTCATTCTATTTATCTCTTTGATAATTGAAACATTGCTTGGAAAAACGAAAAGTAAACAAACCCAACCGAAGAGGCGATGACTGCTAGCAACATCGGCTCTAGCAATGTTGTCATGCGCTTAATCCCATGCTGCAAGGCTTCTTCATAATATCGGCCCAGTTCTTGGAGAACATGGCCTAGCGAACCTGTTCTTTCACCCACCACTATCATCTGTATTACCAAATTAGGAATAACTGGGTGCCTTAAACTACCTGCAAGGTCTTTGCCCGCTAAAACCAAGGCTGGCGCAGCATTTACCTTTTCCGCAACAACACGGTTTCCTATCATTCCGGAAGTAATTTTCAGGGCATCCACCACCGTCAATCCGCTATTAATTAACATGGCGAGGGCCCAATTCATTTGGGTCATGGCTGACACCGTCATTAGGTTACCAAGCACAGGTAGACGCAGCATTAGCCCATCTATGGTCTTGCGACCGCTGGAAGTTTTGTAATAGGAAACAATAGACAGCAACACAATGGCGATAGCAGCTAGCACATAGATGCCGTATGCGGTAACAAAGGCTGATATATCAATCATCATCTGAGTTGATGCTGGCAAGGCATTACCCTTGCCGGTAATATATCGAGCAAAGGTTGGAATAATCTTAATCAGTAAAAAAGTCACCACCACAACGGTGGCCACCATAACGATAGCTGGGTAAGTCAAAGCGCTGATTATTTGTTTACGCAATGCCAACCTGCGCTCTAAAAACGTAGCCAAGCGTTCAAACACCACATTTAATGTGCCGGTACTCTCGCCAGCAACAACTAAATTTACGGACAATTGTGGAAAGATTGTAGGGTGTTGCGCCATGGCTTGAGAAAGTCGCTGACCGCCTTGTATGTCAGTTTCCATGCGCGCTACCACGTCTTGAAAAGCGCCCCCAACCAAACTTTTGCTTAACTGCAAGCCTTGCAATACAGTCAAACCAGATCGCAACATAAAATCCATTTGCTTATAAAAAAAGATTAGGTTTTGAGAAGACACTTGGGGGCGCTTGGTAAATAATCCTTTTAATATGCCTGTCGAGTTTGTTGGCGCTGCGCCTGACTTGATGATTCGCACTAAAAAAAGCGCTTGCCGTCGCAACACAATGGCAACGGCTCGCTCATCCGCTGCGCTTACCGTGCCTCGCGTTTTTTTTCCTTGCGAGTCCCTTGCTTCGTATTCAAATTGCGGCATCCAATTACCCTTTTAACTCAGATGGACTTAGACTCACTTCACGCTTCACAGCCACCAACTGCAATTCCTCTAATGTAGTTTGGCCGCTTAAAACTTTTCTAGCACCGTCTTCCCACATGGAAACAAAACGATTTCTACTTATGGCCAAAGCCTCCAGAGCCTCTTCCGTGCACCCGCGGGAAACTAGTTTTAGTAACACTTCATCCATCCACAATGTCTCAAACAACCCTACGCGACCGCGGTAACCAGTGCCTTGACAAGATGCACACCCAACGGCATCAAAAATCTCAGCATCATCGCTATCTAATAACGCCCTTTCCTCCATGGAAGTGGTTCGCGATTGACAACAGCGCGGGCAAAGTCGCCTTACCAATCGCTGACCGATAACGGCACTTAGTGTGGCCCCTATTAAAAATGGCTCACATCCAATATCGACCAAACGAACTACCGCGCCACAACTGGTATTGGTATGCAATGTCGAGAATACCAAATGCCCAGTCATCGCAGCTTTAAGCGCAATATCTGCTGTTTCCTCATCACGAATCTCGCCCACCATTAGCACATCAGGGTCATGCCGTAAAAAAGATCGCAATGCCTCGGCAAAACTAATTTTTACACTAGTCTGAATTTGCGACACACCTTCCATGACGTATTCAATAGGATTTTCTACCGTCATAATATTGACTTCAGGCGTGTTAATTTCTTGCAGGGCGGCATAAAGCGTTGTTGATTTACCGCTTCCAGTTGGGCCGGTTAATAACACAATGCCATAGGGTTTACGGATCACCTCCCTGAACATGGATAGATCATGATCTGACATGCCTATTTCATGCAGCGTGATCTTTTTTTGAGCCCCCGCCAACAAACGCATTGTGATGCGTTCCCCTAATCGAACCGGTGCAGTAGCTACTCGAATATTGTAATCTTGGTCAATTGGGGCCGTTAAATGATAAGAAAACCCGCCGTCTTGGGCTTCGCGTTGCTCGGAAATGTCCAGTCTAGCCAAGACTTTAATACGAGACACTATTGAGGTCTGAGCTACGCCTATGGCCATGGGGGAAATATAATCCTGCATGACACCATCCGCACGTAAGCGAACACGCATGCCAGATTCATCTGGCAATATATGGACATCCGATGCATGCCGCAAATAAGCAGCCTTAAGAATGTCATCTAGCAATGCAACCGAATCGCCATCCTGGTTCGCCGAGTATTCCTCTGGGAAAGCCCTGTCAATAGCCATTTCCAATGCGGCTGGTTCAGACAACGCAATCCGAACCGGTATGTTTAACAAGCGCTTTACATTATCTAAGGTTGCCCTGTCCTCCGGATCGGCTGTCGCTAAAACCACTTCGCCATTGAGAACCAATGGTAAAACTTGACGCCGGCGCACCAAAGCCCGAGGTAATTTTTTTAATGAATCGAGCGCTACCGGAAAAGACAATGGATAGATGAAATCCATCTGATATTGAGTAGCCAATGCCCGATACAGCACGGAAAGGGGAAATCGGCAAAAAGCCAATACGTCTTCCAGCAAATCGGATCGCATTTTTTTTGCTTCAATACGCAATTTCTCTAGGGCATTGGCATCCAATAAGCCTTGCATAACGGCTGCATTTAGCAAATTTTCTGTGGAAATTGCCATTAAAGAGCCAACACCATAAACACTTCGAGTTGTTGTGCCATGCCGGGTTGTGGCTTACGCACTGAGGTTTGAATTTCAATTTGGACTATGGTCGCCATCCAATCCAACTCGTCAAGCGCAAAAATAAATTGTCGAATGGCAGCGTATGTGCCGGTCATGGATAGGCGCCGCAAAGGCCTTTTTACAGCAACATCGCTTCCTAGCTTAATGAGCAAGGGCGAGGCTTTATTCAACTCGACGGAATTGCTTGCCATTGCCGAATTGGATTTCATGAGCTTCTCTTCTTGCCGTCTGACTGCTCGGTCTGCCTTTCGTTGGGCACGCGTTCTATTTTCCTTCAAGGGCTTTTCAGCCACTCCCTTGCCTGGCGCCGGCGCCACTCCATTAGCACTTGCCGCATTGTTAGTCGATGTAGCCAATTCTGTTGCCACCACTGTAAAAACACTGTTTTCCTGAATGCGAACTCGAGATTGGCGCGCAAGTTCGGCTATCGCCATGCGCAATTCACCCTCGTCGCCTTCTGATACTAGCAGCTCTTCTATATCGGCATTATTAGCCTGCGCATCGGAAACTTTTATTTTTAATTCAGCGATTTCTTTTAGCAAATCCTCTCGCCGCTCGGTTGGTTCCATAGGAATTTTTAATTCGGACGAGTCTTTTGCGATCTGTTGTAATTCCAGCTCAATAGACTGCATATCACGATAAACTGGAATACCACGAAAGGCTAAATACATGCCCCCTAACACCGACCAAAGTAACACCAAACTGAGCACCTGCTCTTTCAAAGAAAGCGCACCCAGTCGTAAAAAAGCCTCTTTTAAATTCAAGGTTTAACCCCCTTGTCATTTTTCATGATTTCGGTCTCTGCCTTTATTGGCACCAATTTAAATCTAAAATCGTATCCCGTGATGCCTATAGAGCCGATTTTAGCCTCCACATTGGTATCATTCAGGGTCATACCCCAATTTTTCATGGCGGCCTTAATCGTTTGAATATACTGCAAAGCGGATGTTTCACTGAGAGCCCATCCGGCAATACTTATATCATTGGCATTTTCGGTCACGCTATCTAATATCACGTCTTCCGTGGACGACCTTTCTAATGCAATCAAGAGCTCTTGAACGAACACAGAGCGTTCAGCCAAGGTGGTTCCGAAAAAATCTTCACGCAAAGTCATGCTGTTAAGCGTATCCAATAATACCGAACGCTCCTTGATTAGATTATTCACCTCGTCCACGCGTTTTTGAACAACCGCTTGAGACTTTAATAAGCCATCTTTTTTCTGCTGCTGTTGCATTAATTCTTCTTCTGCCAGGCCATGATGAAATTGAAATGCAAGTTCAACTGCGCCAATGACCAACAACAAAAGCCATGCCCCAATCGCCATGCGTATTTCTGCTCTTTTCCACCAGATTGGCAAATAGGCAAGTGCTGGGACAGCACAAAGTTTGGGGACATCAGGCCTTTTAAATACATGATGGGCGCAAGCTAGCATGAAGGGGCTGACTCTCTGTGCATCCAGAACTTGCACTTTGCAACCTAGATAAGCTGCCAATGCCATATCGGATACAATTAACGCCTCACTTTGCACCAAAAATACATCCGTGCAAGCGAAGCCAATTTCATGATAAATTTCCTGACAGGTTTGCAGCAAGCTTTCCGGTGATGCCTGGCGTTGTCGAACTTCTCTAATTCGTCCAGCACTCAGATGCACCCCACACACCAGGCCAGCATGAATTTCCAAAAGCAGGGCCTCGGTATCAACTTTGACTAATGAAGCCGCTATACCGGCTAATGGGTATAGCGCTTTTAAATTTATTTTATGTTTTGCAAAAACAGCTCGCCAACGTTGCACTAAATTAACCGGCATACCCGTGACTAACCAAGGGTAGCCTTCGTTATCCAATTCTGCTTCTTTTGAAATTTGCGGGGCCCATGCGCTATAAAAACTTTCGTCTGTTTCTGCTCTCAACCAATCCAAATGCAGGCGACAACGGTCTACTTGACTTCGGCTGATTTCTTTTGTTTTCAACAACTCATCGCCTAACTCTTTAGCGCCACTAGCGTAAGCAATGACGCCGTCTTTTTGACTTGCTGCCATCTCTTGCAAACGCCCATCGCTTTTGGTGCCCAATGCCATTAACAATGATTGCTCAGTCCAACTTGTTGCATGCTGTGATATGAAAGGCTCAAAGTCCCAAGCCAGCATGTCCTGCATTTCAATATTTGAAATGTTAGCCTTGGGGTGAACCGGCAATTCCATCATGGTATACAGCGCCGCATGAGTTAGAACAACCGCATGTTGGCCGCGCCAACCTCGTGCACGCAGCCCAGCCACCACCTCATCAACTGCCTCATCAAGGTTTGCGGCAGTGGACTGCACAAATATATCCACTTGCATGTTGCCGTCATAGCGCACTACCGCCGCACGCAAGCCGTGAATGTCCACCTCACAAAGCAGTATGCTTTTCTGGCCTATCCAAGATGGCCAAGTCCATTGTTTAGCGGCAGATTTAAATCGATTAATTAAGTGCTTCAATTGATGTTCCAATGTATGTTTAAGTTATGGTCGCGCCTAGGCAGTAAGTTGAGCCATGCGGGCGAGTGCGTGGATGGTTCAGCCGTGCAATCGCCGTTAAACGGTTTTTTGACTATGGCCCCGTTAGCTTGCGGCGCGCCGGGTTTAACACACCAGATCACAGCGGCGTATTTGCCCATGGGGACAGGGGGCTCATCGTCGGCAAACTTAGCCCATGCTTTTGCATCAACAACCTCCAAGGACTCACTCTCTACCTCTTCTAAAGGCTGATCCGAATTGGCTGCACCATTATAAAAATACAAGGTCAGCATAAGGGCCCAATCGGTTGCTATGACAGCGGGTTTATTAAAACCTATCTGAATAGATCGGCCATTTATGCCAATCAACCAGTCTTCTTTTTCTAATAGATTGCCTCTTTCAGGATAATCCTGCTCGTAGTCAACCCCTCCCACCTTTGCATCCTTACCAAGACTTTTAACGCTTAGCACATCGTCACTGACTAAAAATTGCCAGCCAAAATTTGGTGCGTCACCCGGTGTACCCCAACCGTCTCTAAATGTGCTCATGCTTGCTTCTGGCATGGCGGGTAAATAGGGGCCGCGCCAACCAGACCATATTGACTCCGTGACCACGCCATCAATTTCCCTAGCCTGCCACAACAAACTATCATCAGGTGGCTCAATTAATTCTTGCACACTATTAGGCAAGCGGCCCATATCGGCAACAAACCCATACAACTCGGTTTCACCGTTTAGCATCCGGTTCGCATCCCCCACCAAGGCATAGCGCAATTGTGCCAATCGGGTGCGAGTCGCTTCAAATCTTGCCTGATCATCGGCGCTGTCAACAAAAAAAACCGACATTAAAGCCAATGAACTGAGCATAAAAATAACAATGATTAACTCCAGCAAGGTAAAGCCTGCTTGAGGTGATTGGCCCGCATGCATCATGCTATCGCTAGAAGTCACTTCTGCCCAAAAGCGTGAAATGGATTTAGCTAAATTCAATGTAAACATAAGACTAAATCGGCGCTAAACTCATCAACGTATTGATTGTTTGGCTCACAACCATTAGTTAAATTGTGCCCGTTAAACTCGCCGTCTTTACCCGTCCAAACTAAGCGTGCCGGACCGACTGAATCCGCATGGATTAACAAATAAGGCCGACCCCAACGCCTGTTTTTTCCGGCTGATTGAGACGGTTGCCAAATCAATACGTCACTGTTCAATTGCAGCGGATCGGCTATGGCACGCACCCCAGTTAAAACAGGCGTAGAATCGGAAGCGCTAGCAGGGTATGTAACCGGTACGGTCAATAATCCGTCACCGACTTGATTTAAATAGGGGCCACGCCAACCTCTTGCCAGATCAGGATTCCATTCTTCCAATCCGGGGTTCTCAAAAAGCATCCAAAAGTTTGCCGAGTGGGCGCACCATGCTTGCCAAAGATCGGCTGGGACGAATGACTTGTTAGCCGGTTGGGTAATTGCCGTGCAGGCAGCATTGCCTGAGTTAGGAAAATAGCCTGTATCGCGTTTGAACTGAAGCAGTGCTTCACGTATGGCATGCATCTCACTGCGCGCTAATTGATCGGCTACATCCTCGCCGGTATTTTCCATGGAAGAGACGGCCAAGGTGGCTATCATGGCCAATAAACTTAAGACCAACAACAACTCCAGCATGGTGAAGCCGCGCTGTTTAAAACTGACCATGCGCTGCATAAGTATCTCGCCTAACATGACACAAAAAAATCATAAAAAAGTGGGGCATTACCAATAATAACGCCCCACTTTTAGTGAACCGCACTAAACTGCGTGCGGTTTTATAAACCATCCGAAGTTAACTACTGTGTATTTTTTAGCTTATTCAATTCATTGGTCCCTTGGCCCAATGGATTGATCACCCCAACGAAACGAGGCTTAGCAAATACTTCATTAGCATCAATTACACCGTTAAATGTACCATCTGCAATTCCGTCTTGTGCTACATGGAATAAGCCAAGGTAGCGCGAATAGTTAGCCGCCTTATCCTTAACTGCATCGGACGATGTCGCGCCAATAGCGCCCTGGCTGTTTGCAGCCGCATCGCCACCCACACCCAATGCCACGACAACATTACATGTGTCGCTTTCAAATTGGTCGTTAATCGCATTTAATGCATTAGTTTTTTCAGCAGCTGCTCCAGCCAAGGTGTTAGCGGCTGAGACATCAGTTCCATCTACTGTACAAGTACCAGTACCAGTTAATTTGTTAGCTACAATTGTTAATTTTGTAGCGGTATCCGCTTCACCCTCTAAACCGTTTCCGCTGGCCTCAGCATGCTGTGCATTCGGGTCTTTTTAGTTAATGCTGCTGTAGTGTTATTATTTTCAATAATAAATTGAAACTCTTCCATGCCATTACCTTCAAGTGCTTCGAGGATAGCTTCACTAATTCCCTCATCAACAACAGGTAAGGCCTGCAAGGCAGCTTTCGTTGCAGGAGCAAGTGAAATATAAGCAACGCCAGCTTGTGTTAGAAGGCTATCCAATTGCTCGGGAAAATCGCCATTATTCTTGCCAGCATAATTACGGACACCTTGATCAATAGCTTGAATATTGCTTAAGTCCGTTGAAATAGAGGCGCTCGCATCCGCATCGTCGTATGTGGAAACGGCTACCACAGCCACTGCTGCCATCAAACCAACCACAACTAAAAGTTCCAGTAGCGTAAAACCGCCTTGTTTTTTTAAAGATTTCATTGCTTTCTCCGTATTTTAAATTGAATGATTAATGCCACTTAACGACTGCATCTTGGTGATTAACAATTTAGACACAATTTAAGTTTTTTCAATATAGACTATGGCATTCAATTGGTTACGAGAAAAATATCACTAAGTATGGTGGGAAAAATTCCCGAAAAATTCATTCACTCCAATCACGCAAACACTTTTTTACATGCCAATAAAAAATAACCCACTGATTTAATTGGCCTAGTTTAACTAAAAGATAAAATACACCCGCACCTAGGCCTAAAATAACATCAACAGAAAACACTTTCTAACATAAGCAAAAAATGTAAAAGTAGCAGGCATCAATATTCGATTTAGGATTTTTTATGTTGGATGCCATCGCCCTTACCTTTATTAAAATGCAATCCAATACCTTGCTTTTTATTGTGTTGGCTGCAGCCTTTGGATTGGTGCTTGGGAGCTTTTTAAACGTACTTATTCATAGAATCCCTTTAATCATAAGCAAGGAATCACAAGGCACCAGCCATCCTGTCAATCCCAGTCTGCTAATTCAAGCAGTCTACAGCCCATCGCAACCCCGCTCAGCATGCCCTGGATGCGGCCATCACATCAGCGCATTAGAAAACATCCCCATCATTAGTTATCTGTTATTAAAAGGACGCTGCAGTGCATGCAATATGGCTATCCGCCTACGCTATCCGATTGTTGAAGCACTCACCAGCGTCTTATTTGGTTTGATTGCTTGGCAATTCGGTTGGTCTGGCTTAACCGTATTTTCTTTCATCTTAGCCTGCTCACTAATAACCTACTGTCTGATAGAGCTTGATTCTGGGCGACCACCCTATGAATTCGCGCCTACATTGGTTTGGTTTGGTTTGTTGTGCAATTTAGGGATGGGTTTTGCTAATTTACAAACGGCTATAATCGCAACCTTAAGTGGGTTTTTCATAATCACATTACTTGATTGGATCTTCCACTCGAATTTAGTGACAGAAAATTATGCAGACAAAAATCTTCAATTAATCCCTGTCATTGGAGCTTGGTTTGGGTTGGATGCGCTGCCTAAATTGATATTATTGGCATTATGTTTATACCTAGTTGCACGCTTGTTCAGTTTTGAGTGCAGAAAACAGACTCATCATGCCAACTTGGGAATGGGGTTTTTTATACCCATTGCAATGCTTGTGGCTGCCTTCTTCAATGATAGATTAGAGAACTTTATGCTTTGCTAACCATGCACTCGTTCATTGAGGCTGGCCTTGCTTGGAAAGATAACGTATCAAATGGACAAGATTTTTTCATGCTATTTAGTAAAATCGGTATTTTGTGAAGAGCTAACTTTCTTTCAGAAGTCAATCAACAATTTTCGATTCAGCTTGGAATAAAAAAACCAAACACGGATCAGGCGTTTGGTTTATCACTTTGGAGAGTGAATAACTAAATCGTAGTGCTTGCTTGGCTAGCTTGATAGACAGAAAATCCTGGATTTTAGTAGGATTTATTCCTGACATTACAACCGCCTTTCATCGGCGATGATGTCTTTTCATTTGCATCGTCTCGTGATGGCGATTGCATCCTGTCACTCATCTGCAGCCATGATAAGCGCAAGATCCCCCTGATTGTCTTTGCCTCCTTAGTGAATAAAGACTGCAGGGTTTTGAATTTTCTAACTTGTTTTGCTTTCATTCAACATTTATTTAGCTTTCAAGCAAACCATGTCGCATTGCCAAACGCAGCATTTCTATAGGACTGGATACGCCTAATTTTTGCTTAATTATGGTGTAGTAATTGGCTACGGTTTTTTGACTAATCTTTAGCATTTCTGCTATTTCTTCGACTTTTTTCCCCTCTGCCAACAACCTGAATACCTCAAATTCACGACCAGATAATTGGTGGATTGGTTCATCCTGCCCAGATATGGTGTTGACGCGCGTTTAAAATTGACCGGCAGGGCCGCCGAAGCTGACAAAACCCAGTTTGAGCCAATAGGCAAAC